>JAXMBE010000095.1:0-22407 GCA_046349995.1 Isosphaeraceae bacterium
GAATGCACCAAGTTCGCCGTCTATCGGCTCCTCGTGCACGACCACCACTGGTTTCTGGTAGGACGTTCGAGCTTCCACAGGCGGGTGGATGTGATCGGAGTCCCCTGGATCTCGCGGGCGGAGTCCACAGATGACCCGTATCGGATCCCGCCTCGGTTCGACCTCGAGCGATTCCTCGCCCAGGCCTGGGGCGTGGAACGAAGTCCCCACCGTTATCGGGTTCGGCTCCGATTCAGCGCCCGAGCCGCCCCGGTCGCGGAGGAGACGCATCGCCACCGGGCGCTCCGCCGGACGGCCCTCGCCGGGGGCGCCGTCGAGCTCGAGTTCATCGTCGACGGGCTCGACGAGATCCTCAAGTGGGTCCAGGGTTACGGCGATGAAGTCGAGGTCGTGGAGCCGGGCGAGTTGCGACTTCTGCTCTTCAAGGTTGCCGTCGCGGTCGCCAACCGGCACGCCCCCGAGCCCGACTGAACCGGGCAAGTCAATAAGCCGAGACGCGGCGAGATCCTGGCGGATTCGCCGCGTCTCCGTGCGCTTTGCTCAGCGGCCTCAACCCGAGTTCGGTCGGACAGCCGGGCTAGGGTGTTGACGTTCCGCGGAGAGCCGGTATGATACCCATCCCGGTTGCGATTCCGGGCGCATAGCTCAGACGGCTAGAGCGCACCCCTGATAAGGGTGAGGTCCGAGGTTCGAATCCTCGTGCGCCCATAGATCTGAACGATTCCGTCATTCATCTTCGGAATCGTCCTCGATCTCCGCCTCTTCTTCCTCGTCCTCCTCCACTTCCTCTTCTTCCTCCGCAACCGCCGTCTCCTTGACGGCCTTCACGGCGGGTTGGAGTTCCGAACGAGGAATCGCGGCGCCCAGGCCAGGGGCGTCGTCCGGCATGGGTTCCTTGGACTTCTGGACGAAGTGGACGCCCTTGCCCTTGGCCGTCATCTCGGCGGCCTTGGCCTCGGCGGCCTCTTTCTGGGTGTATTCGAAGGTCGCGATCGGCTTGAACGCGTCGTTCATGACGACCCAGACGATCCGCATGCGGGCCGCGGGCTTGGCGGCCTTGGTCGTCTTGGCCCTCGACTTCGCGGCGGGGCGGGGCTTCTTCCGGGTTTTCCGCTCTGTAGCCTCGTCGTCATCGACCTCGTCGACGATATCTTCCGACTCATCCTCCATGGGATCGAGCGGCTCCGCCGCGTCGTGCTGACGTCGAAGCTCGAGCCGATTCAGCGGTTTCCCAGCCATGAAGCCGTCCTTCGCGAGTGGAGAACGAGGGTGACCAAGGCCCGCTAGGCGCTGGATCTGCTTTCGCGGGCCGTCCACTTCCGAATCGTAATCGAGCCGCCTGACAATTGCCAGTCGGGCTGACTCATGCCCCACGGAACGGCTATGCTCGCAAACACTTCGGGAAGATCACCTTCCTGAACATCGGTGGCCTGCCGCTAGCCGATCGGGAGCGGGTCGCACTCGGCCTGGCTGAGTTCACTGGCGATGTGGTCCAGCAATTCCAGGGGATGATAGGGCTTGGTCAGGAAGTGGTCGACGCCGACGGCCGCCAGCGCGGTCTCGTGGTCGCCGAGGATCGCCCCGCTACAAATGAGCAGTTTCTGGGCGGGGTTGATCGCCTTGATCCGCCGGCAAACCTCGACGCCGGAGAAGACCGGTAGATTGAGGTCGACCAGGGCCAGGTCGAACGGCCCGGACTCGCGGAAACGGTCGACGCCCTCGGCGCCGTCCGTGGCCTCGACGACGCTGTATCCGACGCTCTTGAGGAATTGGACCACCAGGTCGCGAAGCCGATCCTCGTCTTCGACGACCGGCAACGTCCCCCGTCGCAGACCATCCCGTAGCGACCTCCTGGGGCGTTGGGTGCTCGGCCGGGCCCCCTCCATCCGGGGGGTCGGGGCCGGCCGGCGAGCGACATCCTAGCCCGACCCGGCGGAAGCGCCCACGCCAGCTCGGGGCCGGCAAGTCGCTCGGCGCAGAGGCTTCACCCCGTCCTCGACGAGTTCCGGGGCAAGGCACCGATCGTCGTGGGCTTTCGGTCCAAACCCCAGGACCTGGCAGAGGTACGCGATGACGACATGCTTGGTCACATTCAGGCCGATGATCCCCGCCAGGACCGACAGGCGGAAGAGCCAGATGTTCACCGCCACGCAGGCCACGAGGCCGAGCAGGCCCGCGACGCTGATCTGGAGTCGCGATTGTTCCATGGGGATATTATGGACACCCCGCAATACCTCGAACAGGGAAGGACGCCGCGCCGGGAAACCCGGTCCCGGCGACCGGGGTGCCCCCTGGAAACATCACTGAGGTGTGTTTACCATAACGCCGAAATGCAAAAGGGGGGCCACGCCGCGCGAACCCGCCCAGCCAGGCCGACTGGCCGTTCCTCGCCCACGCCGGCCATCCCCATCTCCATCACAAGCCGAGCCGAGACAGACGGGATACCATGGCGACTCCATCGACGATCATCCGGCCGGAATGGTGCACGGTCATCGATCCGGTACTCCAGAAGGAACTGGAACAGCATGTCTTCGTGACGAAGCGGGACAAGCTCCTCGGGATGATCGACACCGTGTACAACTGGGGCCGACGGTCGAGCCTCTGGCCGCTCGGCTTCGGCCTGGCCTGTTGCGCTGCATCGAGATGATCTGCACGGCGTCGAGCCGGTTCGACATCGCCAGGTTCGGGGCGGAGGTGTTCCGAGGCTCGCCCAGGCAGGCCGACATGATGATCGTCTCCGGCACCGTCACCAAGACGATGATGCCGATGATCGCCCGGCTTTATGACCAGATGCCGGAGCCGAAGTACGTCTTCCATAGGCGCTGTGCCTCGGGCGGCGGCCCGTTCAAGGAAGGCTACAACGTCGTCTCCGGGATCGACAAATACCTGCCCGTCGACGTCTACATCCCCGGCTGCCCGCCGACCCCCAGGCCCTCCTCAACGGCCTGATCGTCCTCCGGGAAAGATCGACGGCGAGCGAGTCCAGATCCCCGCCATCAGGAAGGGGGGAACGTGCCCTGGTACGGAGGCGTCGGCACATCCGACCGTGACGTACCCATCCGGGTGCTCGGCCCCGACCTGATCGACCTCGGACAGTCGAGGTCTGCCGAGCGGACCCGCTCCGCAGGGCCTCATCGAGCAGCGCGAGGCCGACCTTCGAAGCCGCCAAGATCCCCGCGCCCCAGCCCGAGGAGCCCGAGGCCCCCGCTCCGGCCGCCGAGGCCGCGCTGCAAGGCCCCCAGCAAGATCGACCTGATCCGGGCGAAGGCCAAGGGCGAGGCCGCCCAGCCGCCGGCGACGCGGAGGCCCCGGCCGCCGAAGCCGGCCGCCAAGCCCGCGAAGAAGGTCAAGCGTGCCGAGGAACGCCCCAGCCTCGTCTGGCTCGGGGCCGAGGGCCACTCAAGGAACTCGCCGACCGGATCAATCAGAAGTTCGGGGCCGGCACCGCCCGGATCATCCAGGCCGGCCTCCTGATCGAGACCGCGAAGCTGGTCCCCGTCTGCCAGTACCTCGACGAGAACCCGATCAAGTACGACTACCTCGCGAGCCTCCAGAGCGTCCACTACGAGGATTGCATCGAGGTCAACTACCACCTCGACAGCACCGAGGACCCCGGCAAACTCATCGAGGTGCGGGTCCGGACCGCGAGGCCGAGGCGAAGGCGAGAGGTGCCCTCGGTCGTCTCCGTCTGGGAAGGGGCCGATTTCCAGGAGCGCGAGGTCTACGACATGGTGGGCGTCCGGTTCACCGGGCACCCCAACCTCAACCGCATCCTGATCGCCGGACGGTGCCGCCTACTACCCGCTCAGGAAGGACTTCCTCGAACCCTACTACGAAGGCCCGTCGAAGGTCTTCGACAGCCGGGTCGAGGAGGGCTTCGGCCGGCATTTCCGGGCCGAGGAGTTCAACCCCCACGGCACGAATCTAGAAGATCCCGCAGGGCTACAACGACTGGGCCAAGCTCGCCTCCGACGACGACACGAAGGGGAAGAACTCGATCCCCGGGGGCGTCGACGTCGCCGAACTGAGCACCGACCAGTTCATCATCAGCATGGGGCCGCGGCGCCCCGGCACCCACGGCGTCTTCCGGATGAACCTCCGGGTCGACGGCGAGACGGTCGTGGGGCTGAAGCCCGTCATGGGCTACATGCACCGCAATCACGAGAAGATCGGGGAACGGAACACGTTCCTGATGAACTTCCCGTTCACCGATCGCCTCGACTACCTCACCAGCATGGGGAACAACTTCGGCTACGCCTTGGCCGTCGAGCAGCTCATGGGGGACGACGCCAAGCCCCCCGAACGCGCCGAGTACATCCGCGTGATCAACGGCCGAGCAGCCGCGTCGCCAGCCACATGTGGTCGATCGGCGTTCCTCCTGAACGACCTGGGCGCTTCTTCACCCCGGCGCTCTACGCCATCGAGGAGCGCGGCCGATCCTCGACCTCTTCGAATGGGCATCCGGCAGCCGGATGATGTGCAGCTACTTCCGGTTCGGCGGCGTCGCCTTCGACCTCCCGAGCTGACCACGCTGCCCGGGCCATCGTGAACACCCGGCTCGACGGCAAGATCTGGCTCAGCTCGACCGCGCTACCTCTCCGGCAACGAGATCGTACTCGACCGCTGCATCGGGGTCGGCGTGCTCAGCCCGCGCAGGCCGTCAACCTGTCGACCGCCGGGCCGGTGCTCCGGGCCTCGAATGTCCCCTACGACATCCGCAAGGCCGCCCCTTACAGCATCTACGACCGGTTCGACTTCGACGTCATCACCGGCAAGAATGGCGACCTCTACGATCGGTACTACGTCCGGCTCCAGGAGATGCGCGAGAGCGTCAAGATCCTGAAGCAGGCCCTCCGCGACATCCCCGACGGGCCGATCCTCCCCGGCAAGAAGAGCTACCAGATCAAGGTGCCGGCCGGCGAGGCGTACTCCCGCGTCGAGAATCCGAAGGGCGAGCTCGGGTACTACGTCGTCGCCGACGGGTCGCCGACCGCCTACCGGTATCACGTCCGGAGCCCGAGCTTCATCAACCTGACCGCGCTGGAGCCGATGTGCGTCGGGCACACGATCGCCGACGTCGTCGGGCTCCTCGGCAGCCTCGACATCGTGCTCGGTGAAGTCGACCGTTGACCGATCGAACGAGGCCGACTCCGGACTCTCCGACGAGACGCAACCCTTGGACAGCCCCGCCGACAGGCCGACGTCCGACCCGAACGACGAGGTGGAGGCCGAACGCCTGGCCCGTCTCGCGGAGTTCGAAGACCTGGGGGCCCCGGAATCCCGAGACCGATTCGTCCCGGGGAGCTTCGGCTGCCACGAACTCCTCGACCGGACCGCCCTGCTGGCGAACTCGGTCGAGGAATGGCTGCTGGGCCACCCCGCCTGCCTCAGCCATCCCGACTGGTATCGTCTGGCCCAGGGGGCCTTCGCGACCCTCGATGAGCTCTACCGGAGGATCGCGGACGCCCACATCGTCGAGGGCCCCGATCCGGCCTCAACGGGCCCGGTCGAGCCCGCCTCGGACGACCGCCGCAGTGAGAACCGATCCAGGAATCATTCGCACCGTGAGGTTCTTTGAACGATGGGATACGGAAAAGGGATCGTCGTCGGCCATCTCGTCACGCTTCGGCGGTTCCTGCTGACCTTCTGGGCGGACATCAAGTCCGGGAAGGGGTTCTCCCGGCGCGGCGGCGGCCATCAGCCCCTCGACTTCTTCTGGTTCTGGCCCGCCCGGGGCAAGGAACCCGTCATCGAGCAGGACGACAAGACCGAGGGCCTCTTCACCGTCGAGTACCCCGACGAACGCCTCCCGACCCGGGAACGGTTCCGGGTCCTCCCGGTCCTGGTCTACGACGACGAGGACGGGAACGTCCGCTGCACCTGCTGCAACATCTGCGCGAAGGTCTGCCCGCCCCAGTGCATCTGGATGACGCAGGCCAAGGGCCCCAAGGGCGTCGTGACGATGCCCGCGGAGTTCTTCATCGACATGGATGTCTGCATGAACTGCGGCCTCTGCGCGGAGTACTGCCCGTTCGACGCGATCAAGATGGACCAGAACTTCGAGTTGTCGAACTACGAGCGGCACCAGACGCACATCTACAGCCTCCAGGACCTGCTCGTCTCCAGCGAGTACTACGCGAAGACCCACCCCGAGGCGTGGTCCTCGAAGGAGCAGATCGACGAGCGCGGTAAGGTGGCCAAGAAGAAGGACCAGCGGCTCCAGAAGGCCCTGGGCGCGACGGCCGCCAAGCCGGCCGCGGCCGGCAAGGCCTGAACGCCCGCGGTCCGGCCGATCGGGCGGGGGTAGGCCCTTGCCGACCCCGCCCCCTGCCCTTAAGATGTCGCCTCGACTCCGCCCCGCCGAATGATGATTTGGCCTCCGTCAGCCCTGTCGATTGTCCCTCGGGTCGCCCAGGGGGACACGGGCGTCACAACATTGGTATCGTCATGATCCCCACACCCCCGAAGCCCAGGTATGCTCCCGGCACCCGGGTCCGGGTGACGCAGGAAGTCCGCGTGGGTCACCGCCGCTGGACGACCAGCGTCGAGGGCCGCGTCGAGGCCGAGGGCATCCGCCCCGTCGGCGGGATGGAGATGGGGGCCAAGGCCAGCTACTGCCTCCAGCCGACCCTCCGGCTCCGCGGCGCCGACGGGACGATTACCGTCGTCAGCATCGACGCGGACAGCCAGGTCGAAGAACTGTCGCCAGGGCCCGCCGGGCCGGAAGGTGCCTGATGGTCTTGCACAATTACATCTTCATCGGATTGCTGCTCCTGGCCGCCGTCGGCTTCGCCCTGGCCCCCCTGATCGTCGTCTTCCTCCTGGCGCCCCGGAGGCGGTCGCTGGCGAAGTCCGACATCTACGAGTGCGGCGTGCGGACCATCGGCGAGACCTGGGTCCGATTCCGAATTCAATACTACATTTACGCCTTGATGTTCGTGATCTTCGACGTCGAGACGGTCTTCCTCTATCCCTGGGCGGTCAGCTACCTGGGGCTCGGCACCTTCGCCCTCATCGAGATGATCATCTTCCTGGTCATCCTCTTCATGGGCCTGGTTTACGCCTGGGCGAAGGGTGTGCTCCGGTGGGTCTGAGCCGGGGATCGACGGGGATCGGGCCGTGGACGTCGGTGTCGGGAGTGCTGGCGATGGGGGGCCGTTCGTGAACGCCGCGACCGTTTGGATGTCGGTGCTCGGGGGGGAGATGTCGAGCCTCTCACTCTGGGCGCAGAGCCAGACCAGCCTCGTCACGCTCGAGAGGTGGACCTGGATCAAGTGGGCCCTCTGGATCGCGGTCGGTTTCTTCGGGGTCTTCCCCGGGATCGTCGCCTACATGGTCTGGGCGGAACGTAAGGTCGCCGCCCGCTTCCAGGACCGGATCGGCCCGAACCGCGTCGGCCCGCTCGGCCTGCTCCAGCCGATCGCCGACGCGATCAAGCTGCTGACGAAGGAGAGCATCGTCCCCCGCGAGGCCGACCAGTGGGTCCACCTCCTCGCGCCGGTGATCATCCTCGTCTCGGCGATGCTCGTCCTGGCGGTGATCCCGTTCGGCGTCGAGATGGCCCCGGTCAACGTCCCCTCGGGGATCGTCTACCTGATGGCCGTGTCGAGCCTCTCGCCGCTGGGGATCTTCCTCGCCGGCTGGGCGAGCCGCAACAAGTACTCTCTGCTCGGTGCCATGCGGTCGGTTGCCCAGCTCGTCTCCTACGAGATTCCGCAGGTCCTCTCGACGATCCCCGTCGTGCTCTGGACCGGGAGCCTCAGCCTGGTCGCGATCTTCGACAAGCAGGTCGAGCACGGCTGGTTCCTTCTTTCGCCGCCCGGCCTCCTCGGCTTCTCGATCCTCCTGATCGCCAGCATCGCCGAGGTGAACCGGACCCCGTTCGACCTCCCGGAAGCCGAGTCGGAGATCATCGCCGGCTACCACACCGAGTACTCGGGGATGCGGTTCGGGCTCTTCTTCCTCGCGGAATACATGAGCGTGTTCGGGGTCTGCTGCCTGGTCACCGTCCTCTACCTGGGCGGGGGGCTGCCGCTCCCGATCAGCGACTTCCCCGTGAGCATCCTCGGGACGACGACCTTCTCGTACATGCTGGTCAACCTGGGCCTGTTCGCCGGGTTCCTGGTCAAGGTGAGCCTGCTGATCTTCGTGATGTTCTGGGTCCGGGCCACGCTGCCCCGGATGCGTGTCGACCGCCTGATGAATTTCGCCTGGAAGTACCTCGTGCCGCTGAGCATCGCCAACGTGATGATCGCGGCCATCTGGTACGAACTCGTCCTCCGGCCCGGGAAACCGTTCACGGCGGGATTCCTGGGATCGCTGTCGGGCGGCCTGGCGAACTGGCTGGTCGGATGGGCGGTGACCGGCCCGCTCACGTTGTTCCTCGTGCTGCTGGTCATCGCGTTCAACCGGCGGGTCGGATCGGCCGACGACGAGAAGCCGATCGTCATGCACAGCAGGACCCCGGCGGCCGGCGTGTCCTCGGTTCGCTGAAGTGTCGTGATCGAGAGTCTGCCCCGTCAGCGGTCGACGGGGCGGGGACGGCGGGTGTTGAGGTCGTGGCGGCCCGTTGAGGTCGCCCGGCCGTTCGAGGGCGGGGGTTCACGGTCGTGATCCAAGTGCTGTTCCTGGTCATCTCGGTGCTCGGAATCCTGGCGGCGCTCGGCACCGTGCTCGCCCGGAACCTCGTGCACGCGGCCCTCTTCCTGGTGGCCTTCTTCTTCATCGTGGCCTGCCAGTTCGTCCTCCTCGAAGCCGAGTTCCTCGCGGCGATCCAGGTGCTGATCTACATCGGAGCGGTCGCGATCCTCCTGATGTTCGGCATCATGCTGACGCGGAACGTCCAGGGCGACGTGACCACCACGGTGCCCGTCGGCTGGACCTGGCCAGCCATTGGGGTCGGGCTCTGTATGTTCGTCGTGCTCGTCTTCGGGATCAACAATCACGTCGGCCTGAAGGGTCAGAGTGACTGGAGCGCCTCGGCCAGGCGCCCGACGCTGAACAGCCCCCTGACCACGGATGAACGATCCCCGGCGCGTTCCACCGTGATCAACGACCTCGGGCGCGAGGTCGGCCAGCAGATGCTCACGCGTTATGCCCTCGCGTTCGAGGTCGCCGGCCTGCTGCTGACCGCCGCGATGGTCGGCGCGATCGCGATCGCCCACCGCGAGACCCCGATCGAAGACACCAGCAAGCGCCGCGCCGGCGGGTCGCGGGTCGACCGAGCGACCGACGCCACGCCCGAGCCGACCTCCGCCGCGGCCCACTGACGCCCGAGACACCCCACGATCGCATCCGCCGAGAGACACCGATGAGCGACGACATCCCACTGAACTGGTTCCTCTACTTCGCGGCGGCTTCCTTCTGCGTCGGTCTGCTCGGCGTCCTCCTGCGGCGAAACGCCATCGCGCTGCTGATGGCGATCGAGATCATGTTGAACGCGGCGAACGTCAACCTGGTGGCCTTCTGGCGTTACGGCACCCCGCCGGCGTCGGAAGGGCCTCTGACGGGCGTGATGTTCGCCCTCTTCGTCATCACGATCGCGGCGGCCGAGGTCGCCGTCGGCATCGGCCTGATCATCCTCTGCTATCGCCGCTGGCAGGCCTCGGACATCGACCGGTTCGACACGCTTTCGGGTTGAGCCGGCCTGACGACCCTCGTTCCCTCGAACGTCTAGACGACCACGCCTCCCAGGCCCCTCGGCTGTCGCCGGGGGCCACCGCCAAGGGCCCGACTGATGCCCGCGAATCTCGGCTCGTTCCATCCCCGCGACTTCTTCGCCTTCGCCCCCGAGATCTGCCTCGCCCTCATGGGCCTGGTGGTCTTGCTGGCCGACGTCCTGGTCTTCCGGTTCCGCCAGCCCGAGGCCAGGAGCCGGGCGGTCGGGCGGTTCGCCGTCGCCGGCGCGCTCATCAGCTTCGCGATCGCGACCCTGCAACTCGCGGTTCGGTTCAACCTGTTCGACCTCCAGGCCAAGCTGAACTTCGCCGGGATCGATTATCTGAGCGACCCCGACCCCTACCTGTTCTTCGGGATGGTCGCCAATGACCTGATGTGCGACATCTTCAAGATCGTCTTCACGGGGCTGCTCCTGCTCGTCACCTGGTTCTCCCCGACCTGGCTGTTTACCGAGGACTGGGGCGAATACTACGCCCTGATGTTCTGGTCGACCGTCGGAATGATGCTCCTCACCGCCTCCGAGGAGTTCCTGACGCTCTTCCTGACCCTTGAGACGATGACGATCTGCCTCTACCTCGCCACGGCGCTCGAAACCACGAAGCAGCGCTCGGCGGAAGGGGCCCTGAAGTACTTCGTCTACGGGTCGGTCTCCTCGGCGCTGTTCCTCTTCGGCCTGAGCATGATCTACGGGCTGACGGGCAGCACGCACTTCTTCGCGGTCCGCCAGGCCCTGGAGCCGGTCGAAGGGACCCTGCCGGGGCTGGCCGGAAACATCGCCGGGGCGACGGCCCTCCTGCTGATCCTCGTCGGATTCGGATTCAAGATCGCGGCGGTCCCGTTCCACATGTGGGCGCCCGACGCCTACGAGGGGGCCCCTGCCCCGGTCACCGCCTGGGTGGCGACCGGTTCGAAGATCGCCAGCTTCGTCGCCTTGCTGAAGGTGCTGCTCAACGCGGTGGGCCCCTGGTCCAACGGCACGGGTGACTTCCTCTCCCCCGGCTGGATCGGGATCGTCGCGATCCTCTCGGCGGTCTCGATGACCTACGGCAACTTCGCCGCCCTGGCGCAGACGAACCTGAAGCGCATGCTGGCGTATTCGTCGATCGCCCACGCGGGTTACATGCTGGTCGGCGTGGTCGCGGCGGGCGTCTCCGTGAAGGACGAGGAATCGGCGGGTGCGGTCCTCTTCTACCTGCTGGCCTACTCGTTCGCGAACCTGGGGGCCTTCGCCGTGGCGGCCTGGCTCGCCCGCGACAAGGGGACCGAGGAGATCTCGGACCTGAACGGCCTTGCGTATCGCTACCCGGTGCTCGCCTGCTGCATCCTGCTGCTGATGCTCTCGCTGATCGGCCTGCCGCCCCTGGCCGGGTTCTTCGGCAAGCTTTACATGTTCATGGAAGCCCTCGACCAGAACCAGCAGGGGCGGATCACGCTGATCTGGCTGGTGGCGATCGGGTTGCTCAACAGCGTCGTCTCGGCCTTCTATTACGTCCGAGTGCTGAAGGCGATGTTCCTCCGCGACCCGTCCGGCCCGGCGATGAACCCCCCGCCAACGGCCGTCGCGTTCACGATCCTACTGGGGACGGCCGTGACGCTCGCCATGGGCATCTCGCCCGCCCCCGTGATCAACGTCATGCGGGCCGCCGCGGTGCCGATGCTCGCCGAGAGCTCGGCGATCGGGCAGTCGACCGTCACGACGCCGATCAACCCGCCCCCCGCGCCGAGGGCCGCCCCGTCGAGAACGATGGGGATGTTCGGGACGACGGGCAGCGCCATGCCGATCCCGGGGGCTCCCGGGCCGAACGCGGGTGCCCCCTCCGCCGCCGCCGAGGCCCCCGCGGCCAAGTGACACCGCCCCCAGACACCCGGTCGCCCCGTAAGCCGACGCCGGTATCCGCGACGCCCGACCACCGCGAAGAGATCGACCGAGATGGCCATCGTCAACACGCTCCAGAAGTGTCTCGATAGCCCCTACCTGTTCGTGGACGAGGACGCCCCGAAGCGTGTCGGCTCGCTCCTGCTCAAGGCCGGCGACCGGCTGGAGGCCGCGGCCAACATCCTGAACACGGGCCAGGGGGACGGGGCGGACGCCACCTTCCTCAGCTACGAGGCGATGTTCAACACGCTCCGGGCCCTGGTCTACTACCACGGGTACCGCGAGGCGGGGCTCCGCTGCCTGCTCCTGGCCTGCGAATCCCTGTATGTGAAGAAGGGGCTCGTCGACGCCCAGCACATCCACGACTTCGAGCGCGTCCAGTCGCTCCGGCTCCCCCCGAACGAGTCCTTGATCGCCGCCTCGAAGTTCGTCAAGCGGGCCCTCGAGCTGTTGACGGCGGCACCGGCCAAGTAACCCCGGGCGCGTTCCGTCGAGTCCGCGGCCCTGTCGATCGACGGAAGGAATCGGCCTTGCGAGAGATCGGCAGCATCCCCAAGTCTTACGACCCCACGATCCTCGGCGACTATCTCCTGTCGCTCGGGGTCACCTCGCGGATCGTCGAAGCCCCGGGCGGCTGGACGGTCTGGGTCCACGATGAGGATCGGGTCAGGGCCGCCAGCGAGGCGGAAGCCTATCGGGGAACCCCGACGATCCCCGGTTCGATGAGGCGACGCAGAAGGCCAAGGCCATCCGCGACGTCGAGCGGCAGAAGGATCGCGCCTACCAGAAGAACATGCGTCGGGCTACGGCCTCGCAGGGCTGGAACCTCCGCCGTCGGCCGCTGACCGCCCTGAGCATGGTCATCTGCATCGGGATCTACTTCGTCGGGGAGTTATCCCGGACGCTGGAGGTCCAGATCTGGGACCGCCTCGGCTTCTTCCCGCTGCTCGCGCTCCGCGAGCCGACGAATTTCGGCGGCGCCCTGGAGGCGATCCGCGGCGGCGAGTACTGGAGGCTGATCACCCCGTCGCTCCTGCACGTCAACCTGGTCCACCTCATCTTCAACATGTGGGCGACATCCATCGAGAGCACGGCGATCGAGTACACCCGGGGGACGCGCACGCTGGCGGTCATCATCCTGGTCTCCGCCGTCCTCTCGAACATCGGTCAATTCGTCTACGGCATGGAGGTCGAGGGCGAGTTGATCCGCTGGGGGGGCTACTCCGGCGTGCTCTACGCCCTCTTCGGTTACATTTGGATGAAGAGCCGCTTCGAGCCCGAGCACGGCATGATCATCTCGGATTCCTCGGTCCGCGTGATGCTCCTCTGGCTCCTGCTCGGATTCACGGGCATCATGCCGATGGCCAACGGCGCCCACCTGGCGGGATTGCTGGTGGGCATGCTGCTCGGTCGCGTCGGGATCTGATCGAACGCAAGAACGTCCGCGGCGAGGCCGGCCGCCTCGACCGCCACTCTCCGGAAGTCTCGCCAACCGCGCAAGCGGAAAGGAGTCGGTCATCATGGGGGCCCCCGAAGTCCTTCCCAGGCCATATCGCGCAGCCCTGATCGGGGGCGGATTCATCGGCCCCGTCCACGCCGAAGCCCTCCGCCGGATCGGCGTCGAGGTCATCGGGCTGCTGGACGCGACCCCGGAACTCGCCCGGGCGGCCGCCGCGAAGGTCGGCGTGTCGAAGGTCTACAACACCCTCGATGAGCTTCTCGCCGACTCCGCCGTCGACACCGTCCACATCGCCTCGCCGAACTTCGCCCACTACGAACAGGCGAAGCGCGTGCTCGAGGCCGGCAAGCACGTGGTCTGCGAGAAGCCGCTCGCCAATACCTCGAAGGAGACCGCCGCCCTCCGCGACCTAGCCCGCAGTCGCCCCGGTCAGGCGGCCGCGGTCAACTACAACATCCGCTTCTATCCCCTCTGCCACGAGATGCGCGATCGGGTCGCTCGGGGCGACATCGGCCGGGTCCTGAGCGTCACCGGCTCGTACACCCAGGACTGGCTCCTGCTCCCCGAGGACTACAACTGGCGCGTCGAGCCCGACGGAGCCACGAACCTCCGGGCGATCGCCGACATCGGCACCCATTGGATGGACCTGGCCCAGTACATCACCGGGCAGAAGATCAAGTCGGTGATGGCCGACCTGGCCACCTTCCACAAGGAACGCTTCAAGCCGATCGGCAAGGCGGAGACCTTCGGGGGCGCCGGCGGCCGGGCGAACACCCAGGCCGTCCCCATCACCACCGACGACCACGGCGCGGTCCTCTTCCACATGGGCGACGCCACGCACGGCCTCTACCACGTCTCCCAGGGCACCGCCGGCCGCAAGAACCGGCTCTTCATCGAGGTCGCCGGCACGGAAGGCTCGCTGGTCTGGGACAGCCAGAAGTCCGACGAACTCTGGATCGGCCGCCGGACCCGGCTGACCGAATCCGTCCAGCGCGACCCCGCGCAGCTCGCCCCCTCGGCCGCCGCGATCAGCCACTACCCCGGCGGTCACGCCGAGGGCTTCCCCGACGCTTTCAAGCAGCTCGCCCTCTCGGTCTACAAGTGGATCGACGGCGGCGCGCAGGGGCCCGCCCCCTTCCCGACCTTCGAGGAGGGCCACTACGAGGTCCTGCTCTGCGAGGCCATCGCCCGGAGCGCCCGCGATCGCGCCTGGGTCGACGTGCAGGCCCTCTGACGACTCGGGTGACGCCCGCCTCTCCGGCCGATCGTGGCCCCGCCTCCAAGGACCAGCGACATGAAAATCGGTTTCGTATCGGCGATCCTGTCGGACCTGAGTCTTGACGAGGTCTTCGGATTCGCGGCGGAGGCGGGCTTTGCCAGCGTCGAGCTGATGTGCTGGCCACCCGGCAAGGCCCAGCGCCGGTACGCCGGCGTCACCCACCTGGACGTCAGCAACTTCGGGCCCGGGAACGTTGACCGGGTCCGAGAGCTGACCGCCCGCCACGGCGTCGAGATCTCGGGGCTGGGCTATTACCCCAACCCCCTCTCGCCCGATCCCGAGGAGTCGGCCGTCGCGACCTCGCACCTCCACAGGTTGATCGACGCCTCGGCCGACCTGGGCATCAACGTCGTCAACTCGTTCATCGGCCGAGACCCTTCGCTGTCGGTCGAGGAGAACTGGCCGCGATTCCTCCAGGTCTGGCGGCCAATCATCGAGCACGCCGAGTCCCGGGGCGTCCGGATCGGCATCGAGAACTGCCCGATGCTCTTCGGTCGCGACGAGTGGCCCGGCGGGAAGAACCTGGCTACCACGCCGACGATCTGGCGGCGGATGTTCGAGGAGATCCCGAGCGCCAGCTTCGGGCTGAACTTCGACCCGTCGCACATGGTCCTCCAGCACATGGATTACCTCGCCCCGCTCGGCGAGTTCAGGGACCGGCTCGTGCAGCTCCACGCCAAGGACGCCCGGATCGACCGGGCCGCCCTGGATCGGCACGGGGTCTTCTCGTATCCGAAGCTCTGGCACACCCCGAAGCTCCCCGGCCACGGGGACGTCCACTGGGGCCGCTTCTTCGGGGCGCTCTACGACGCAGGCTACGATGGGCACGTCGCCATCGAGGTCGAGGACCGGGCCTTCGAAGGCTCGCTCGAAAAGCGTAAAGAATCGCTGATCCTCAGTCGTCGTTACCTGTTGCAATACATCGTCCGCTGAATGGGATGGCGCGACCTACCGCATGGCGACTGAACCGTCCGGCCGCGACCTGCTCGACCTCTCGGTCCTGGTCCCGGTCTACAACGAGGTGGACAACGTCGTTCCCCTCCATGCGGAGCTGGACGCCATCCTGCGCCCGACCGGACTGCGGTACGAGTTGATCTTCGTCGACGATGGCTCGACCGACGGCACCGCCGCCAGGCTCCGGCAACTCACGGAGGCCGACCCTGAGCACGTCGTCGTGGGATTCCTGCGCCGCAATTGCGGGCAGACCGCGGCCCTCTCGGCGGCGCTCGACCTCTCCCGGGGCGCGGTCCTCGTGCCGATGGACGGCGACCGGCAGAACGACCCGGCCGACATCCCCCGGCTGCTGGCGACGCTCGAACAGGGCACGACGTCGTCTCGGGCTGGAGACGCGACCGCCACGACACCTTCCTGACCCGGAAGGTCCCCTCCTGGATCGCGAACCGGCTGGTCGCCCGGATCTCAGGAGTCGCCCTGCACGACTTCGGCTGCACCCTCAAGGCGTATCGCCGGGGCGTGCTCGAAGGTGTCCGGCTCTACGGTGAGATGCACCGATTCATCCCGATCTTCGCCTCCTGGCAAGGGGCCCGGGTCACCGAGCAGGTGGTGAATCACCGCCCCAGGACGGCCGGGCGGACGAAGTACGGGCTCGGGCGGACCTTCAACGTCGTCCTCGACCTGATCCTCATCCGCTTCTTTCAACGCTATTCGCAGCGGCCGATCCATCTCTTCGGCCGCATCGGCCTCGCATCGATTCTCCTGAGTTTCTTGATGTTCGGCCTGATGCTCTACTTCAAGTATTTCCACCACGCCCTGACGGGCGGCGGGAACAAGACCTTCATCGAGACCCCACTCCCCTCGCTGACGGTCATCCTCTTCGGCCTCGGTGTCCAGAGCATCCTCATGGGCTTGCTCGCCGAGATGATCATGCGAACGTATTATGAGTCGCAGTCGAAGACGACCTACCTGCTGGGCGAGGTCCGGCGTCCGGACGACCGGCGGGACGGCCCCGTCGCACCCAGTTGACCCCCCTGCCCATCCGAATGCTCAGGCGCGAGCCACCCGCGGCGGCCCGTCGAGGACCGAGTGGAGGAGCCCCCGGCATCGTTCGGCGAGGAGGGCGGCGTCGCGGCGGAAGGCCTCCGCGCAGGCGGTCGGCTCGGGTTCCAGGTAATTGAGGCGGCGGGCCAGCCTGGCGACCTCTTCGGGGTTGTCGGGAAGGTCCACCCCGCTCCTGCTGTAGACGATTCGGAGGCGGCTCTCCACGGTTCGCCAGAACGAATAGGCCTCCTTGAGATCCGCATGCTCGGCGGTCGTGATCAGGCCGGAACGCCGGAGTGCATCAAGGGCGTCCCATAAGTTTGGTCGAAGAATATCGGGGCGCTTCGCTCCGTGCACGACCTGGAGGAAATGGACGAGAAACTCGATGTCGGCCAGCCCCCCGTAGCCCCGCTTCAGCTCGTTGCGGTTCGGGTTCTCCTCCAACCGCCTCCGCATGGCGAGCACCTCTCGGGCAAAGGCGACCGGCTCGACCGGCGCGGAGAGGGCCTCACGGATGGCCTCGTTGACGACCTTCACGAATCCGCCGCTGGCGTGGACCACCCTCGCCCGGCAGAGGGCGAGCCTCTCCCAGGCCTGCGCGGGGCCGCGGAAGTATTCCCGGAAGGCGTCGAGCGTCACGACGAGGGGGCCGGACGCGCCGTGCGGTCGGAGCCTGGTGTCGACGTGATAGAGGGTGGAGGAGGCGGTCGAGCCGCCCAGCGACTTGAGCAATCGCCGCACGACCTCGCCCAGGAACTGCTCGTTGGAGATCGGGTCGTCGGGCCCGTCGGTCTGTCCGTCCGATTCGAGGAGGAAGACCAGGTCCAGGTCGCTGTGATAGGTCAACTCGCGGCCGCCGAGCTTCCCGAGCGCGACGATCGCCCAGCGTGCCTTCTCCCCCGAGTCGGTCCGGGGGACTCCGTGCCGTGCCGCCCGTCGTTCCCAGTGGTCGCGAGCGACCTGGCCCACCACCGCCTCGGCGACATCCGCGAGTTCTCGGGTCACGTCGCGGATCGGTTCCCGGGCGAGTATGTCGCGGGAGCCGATACGGAGCCATTCCTTGTTCCGGAAACTCAAAACGATCGGCGCGGGGTCCTCGGCGTTCCGGCAGAGCTCGGCCAGTTCCGCCCGGATCGCGGACGCCGGCTGCGGGCGGTCGACGACCAGGGAATCGATCAAATCATCGATCATCCCTGGGTTGTTAATGAGGATCTCCGAGAGGAACTGGCTGGTCGAGCAGAGCTCGACGTAGAGCCGCAGGCTCGGCGGGTTGAAGCTGAACAGCTCCCAGAGGGCGGCCTTGGCCCCGATCGACGCCGAGACCTTCTCCAGGTTGTTGAGGGCCATGTCCGGGTCGGGCGCCTTGCCGACCGCCTGCAAAAGGGCCGGCGCGATCGCCGCGAGGAAGTGCCGGCAGCGCGCCTGCGAGAGGAACGGGATCTCCTCGCGCGCGAGGGCCATCAGGTTCTGCCGGGCCGTGGTCGGGTCGCGGAACGGGTAGCGGCCGAACACCGCGTCGATCAGCTCGGGGGTCGGCTCGGGGTCCAGCACGAGGTCGACGACTGGGTCGGCCTCGGCCTCCGGGCCCTCGGGGAAGGCGTCGTGCAAGAGGTGGTTGAGAATACGTCGATTCAGGTCGGTCTTGGCCCGGTAATCGGCGAGGAAGCGCTGGGCGGGGCCGGTGCGGTCCTCCCAGGCGCTGGCCGGGGGATAGCCGGTCCGGACGGCCAGGATGCGCTGCTCCTCCAGGTCGCGGGGCATCTGGTGGGTCTGGCGGTCGAACATGATCTGGAGCCGGTGCTCGACGCGGCGGAGGAACCGATAGGTGTCGTCCATGATCGTCCGCTCGTCGGTCGTCAGGCAACCGACGCTCTCCAGCCGGCTGATCGCGGCGAGCGTGTTCCGATCGCGGACCTGGGGGTACTCGCCGCCGTGGAGGAGCTGGAGGAACTGGACGACGAACTCGACGTCACGGATGCCGCCGCGGCCGGTCTTGACCTCGATCTCGGAAGTGCCGGCCGAGAGGGTGCGCTGCTCGATCTTTCTCTTGATGGAGCGGATCTCGCCGATCTCCGCCGCGGCTCAGGTACCGCCGATAGACGAACGGGGCGATCGCGTCAAGGAACGTCTGGCCGAGGTCAATGTCGCCCGCGATCGGGCGGCATTTAATCAGCATCTGCCGCTCCCATGTTCGCCCCGAAGTCTCGTAATAACCGAGCGTCGCGGAGAGCGACCGGGCGAGCGCGCCCTGGTCGCCGTCCGGGCGGAGCCGCATGTCGACGCGATAGGCGACGCCGAGGGCGGTGTGGTCGGCGAGGAGGCGGACGATCTCGCCCCCCATCCTCGCGAAGAACTCCGCGTTCGAGACGGGCCTGCGGCCGTCGGTCTGGCCCTCGACGTCGTAGAGGAAGATCAGGTCGATGTCCGAGGAGTAGTTGAGTTCCTGCCCGCCGAGTTTCCCCATGCGCGAGCACCACGAACCTCGCCGGTTCGCCTTTCCGACCGGTCGGGACGCCATGCCGCGTCTCGGTCCGGGATCGGGCGATCGGGTCGCGGCCTCGACGCAGCCGTCCGCCAGTACGGAGAGGTCGAGGGTGACGATCTCCAGCGGGAGCCCCTGACGATGTCGTTGTAGCCAATCCGGAGCAGTTCGCGTTGGCGGAACCGCCGCAGCACCAGGCGGCTGGGCGTTCTCGTCGGCGGCGTGCCGTAACGCCTCCCAGAGGTCGGCGAAGAGCGCCTTCCGGGTCCCGACGCTCCGGACCGCTGCGGAGCCATTCGAGGAGCGACGGGTCGCGAATCAGCATCTCACTCCAGGTGCTGACTGGTGCTGAAGAGCTGGAGGAGGATCTCGGTCGATCGCGGAGTTTTCGGCCAGCCGGCCGAGGGCGGCGCCGGCGTCCGGGTCGGCTTCGAGGAAGCGGTCGAGGTTCGGCCATCCCGGCGTCCGGGCAGTGCGGGAGGAGGTTCTGGAACTGGGCGGCGAGAACCGGGAGCAGGTCGTCGCGCCCCACGCGATCGGCGAGGTCGCGGAGCGACCGAAAGCCCGATTCGGGTCGCGGACGCCGAGCCCACCGAGCCAGAGGCGGGTCGCCTCGGGGTCGAGCAGGAGCGTCCGGAACCAGTCAGCGTTGGCTTGGGCCGGTCGGCTCATGGAGGTCGGCGTCTGGAGACTCTTCCTGTCGAGTCACGGTCCGGGGGGCCTGCCCCGAAGGACTCAGGGAGCGTGCTGGATGTGCCGGCAGAGCAACTCGACGTCGCCCCGAGAGATCCCCAGGGCCGTGGCCACCGAACGGTCGTCGACCCCCGGGGTGAGCAGCTTCGAAGCCTTGCGGACCAGGGGCCGCAGCCTGGCCGGAAGCGTGGGGACCGGGGCGTGCGTCCGGTGGGCGGCCCAGGGATGCCCCAGGTCGCGGAATCCGGGGTCGAACCAGTACTCCCGCCCTCCCGAGGCCAGCATCGCGATGAACCAGTCCTCGAAGCTCGGCGCGATCACGCGCGGGGGGCTCTGCGTGGTGTCATCGCCCGACGTGAAGATCGGCTGCCCGCCGGACGGCCAGAGGTAGGCGAGGTCGATGCAGACCGTCTCGACGTTCGGGTTGCCGAGCTCGAACCAGCTCTCCGGCTGGACGAACAGCTCCGGGAACCTGGCGAAGGGCACCATCGGCCCGATCGCCGAGAGGGGATGGATCAGCGGGCCCCGGAGATAAAACCCGTTGGAAATCTCCAGCCAGGCCCTCAGGCCGCGCGGGAGGGCGAACCCGTGGCGAGACTCCCAGTCGTCGATCGCCCGGGGGTCGGCGGCGGGCCGACAGGGGTCCTTGGCCCCCCGGAACGCCGAGGCGAGGGCGACGTCGGAGGGCATGATGCCGGGATCGATCCCGGCGCAACTCGCCCAGCGGCGTACTTGATCGCCGAGCTTCCTCGACATCCGATCCCCCGTCACCGCGGCCATGGTCTCTCCGTTGTCCAGACTTCTTGTCACCGAGGTCGGTCGCGGCACGTCAGGCCGACAGCCCCACCGCCTCGAGTGTCCGGACACGCCCGAACAGGGTCACCGCGCTGGCGTCCTCGATCGACACGGGAATCATCCGACCGATGAGCCGTTCCTGACCGTCGAAAACCACGATGCGGTCGCAACTCGTCCGGCCCGTCAACTGGAGCGGCCCCTCGCCGGCCCCCGAACCCTCGCGCCTGGCTTCCGTCTTGCTCGGCCCCTCGACCAGGACCAGATACTCGCGGCCGATCCGGGCCCGGTTGTCCTCGAAGCTGATCGCGGTCTGGAGGGCGAGAAGCTCGTTATTCCGGCGCTTCTTCACGTCCTCCGGGACGTCGTCGATGTAGAGGACGTCCGCCTTGGTCCCGGCCCGGGGGCTGTACTTGAAGATGAAGCTGTTCTTGAATCGGGCCCGTTCGATCAGCCTCATCGACTTCTCGAACGACGCCTCGGTCTCGCCGCAGAAGCCCACGATGAAGTCGCTGGAAAACGCCGCGTCGGGGATCGTCTCGGCGATCCTCGCGAGCATGTCATCGTAAAGTGCGACAGTATACATGCGCTTCATACGCTTCAGGACCTCGTCGCAGCCGCTTTGCGCGGGTACGTGGAGGTACCGCGACACCTTGGGAAGGTCGCGGACGGCCTGGAGCAGGTCGTCGGTCATGTCGTTGGGGAAGTTTGTCACGAACTTGATGCGTTCGAGACCGTCGATCGCCTGGAGGGATTCCAGCAGGTCCGAAAGGCGGGCCGTCCGACCACCCTCGGTCGTGTACTTGTAGCTGTTCACCGTCTGGCCGATCAGCGTGATCTCCTTCACGCCTTGCCCGACGAGCTGTTTCGCCTCGTCGACGATCACGCCGGGAGGACGGCTCTGCTCGGGCCCTCGGACGGCCGGCACGACGCAGTAGGTGCAAAACTTGTCGCAGCCCATCATCACCCGGACGAACGCCTGGTGGGCGTTCGGCCGCATGGCCGGCTCGCGGAGCGGGTCGTACTCGGCGAAGCTCGCGGTCACGGTGTCGCGGGAGCCGCCGGTCCTGGGCAGGCTGACGGCCAGCTGCGGCTTCCCTTCCTCCTTGGCGGCGACGAGGAGTTCCGGGACCCGGCCGAGCTGACCGGGCCCGATCACGACGTCGACATGCGGCGCCCGGCGAAGGATCAGATTCTGGTCCTTCTGGGCCATGCAGCCGAGCACGCCGATCGTCACGTCCGGCCGTTCCTCCTTCAGGCGACGGATACGCCCCAGGGCGGAGTAGATCTTGTCCTCCGCGTGCTGGCGCACCGAGCAGGTGTTGTAGAGGATCGTGTCGGCCTGATCGATGTCATCAGTCAGTTCATACCCCTCGCCCCGGAGCTTCCCCACCACGAGCTCGCTGTCGAGCACGTTCATCTGGCAGCCGACGGTCTCGATGTAGAGCTTTTTCTGAGGGTCTGGCATCGGCCGGTGCTCCGGTCGGGCGCCTGGGTACGCCGGCGGGTCGGGGGTCGCGAAGCGAGGGCGGGTTCTCTCGACTCTGGACACATCCCAGAGAGTCTAGGATTCTACCAGCGTCGCGCCCAACAGGGAACGCGGACTGAAATCCGCGGTCTCACCTCAGACCGGTGAGGGATAGGGCCCGAACCGATCACCGGGGGCGACGCGGTACCCCCGAAGGAAGTCGGCGGCCGGCATCGCCTTCTTTCCCGGGATCTGGACCATCAGCAGTCGGACGGCCTGTTGACCCGCCGCGACATCGAGCCGGTCGCCCGACGTGTTGATGATGGTGCCGGGCGGGGCGTCTGTCTCGACGTCGACGGGGGTCGTCTGGTGGACGATGACCCGGAGGGGCTCGGCCCCGGGGGGGTCGGCCCGGTGGAGGAAGGTCGCGGCGATCGGCCAGGGTTGCATGGCCCGGACGAGGTTGTGGACGGCGAGGGCGGGCCTGGTCCAGTCGATCAGCCCGTCTTCCTTGCGGAGCTTCGGGGCCTTCGTCACCTTCGACCGCTCTTGCGGGAGGATCGTGGCCGAACCCTCGGTCAGTTCGTCGATCGCCCGTGCCACCAGGGGGGCACCGAGGACCGCGAGCCGGGCCTCAAGGGCCCCGGCCGTCTCGTCCGGCTCGATCGGGGTCCGGGCGACA
>JAXMBE010000096.1:0-21648 GCA_046349995.1 Isosphaeraceae bacterium
CCAGCGGTCGGAACCACGGAGACACGCCCCCACCGCGGCTCAGGAACACGGGGCACGCAAAGCATCGGTGGCTTCACGTCGGCACTCTCCAGGAGCCTTTGCGAAAGCCTGGAAAGTGTCGCCGAGATATTCTCCTGTCTACTCCTACATCGAGAGCCAATGCCCGTCAGATATGGGGCTCGTTTCCTGTGTGAAGTGGGTACCCATGCCCGAAGGGACCCATCCTCGCTGGACAATGAAGCTAGAGGACAGCAACCCCTGCGATATCGAGAGTCTCAAGCCGGATATGCGGCATCCGGTGGCCGGTCGTCAAACGATGCGTCCTTCGGCTCGACTGGTTGGAGCGAAGGAAGATCCAGTCATCATGCCCGAATCAGAACTCTATGCCCTATCCGCATTCAGGTCGGATCACCCTCGCCGGCGGACCGCTTCTCGTTGCGCCTGCTCAGCTCTGCCCTGAGCTCTGCCCGGATGATCGCGACCTGCCAGTCGTCAATGACCGTCGTCACGGGATCCGCCCGCTTGATGCCGGCCCGCTTCAGCCTGTCGCGGACCGCCTTCTCCGAGATCCGCAGGATCTTGCCGATCGCGATGTTGGAGTACCGCTCCGCTAGGGCCGCGAGCATAGCCTGGGTCGGGCGGAAGGGCCGGCCCTCCTCGAGGCTCAGGGCCCGACTCGCCTGCCCCGCCTCGTGCTCACATGGCGTCCCAGGCGCGGTATCCGGCACCCCCACCAGCCGAGCGATCACGTCGGTGCCGATCCCGTTGTCCGCCTTCGGGTCGAAGTACCTGTCCGTCATCTTCGAGGTCACGTGCCCCATCCGCGCCCGGATCACCGCCTCGGGGATCCCCGCCGCCAGGAGCGTGGAGTTGGCCGTGTAACGCAGCGAATGGATGCAGAGCCCGTCCCGCTCGATCCCCGCCCGCTTCAGGGTCGCACGGAACTCGCGGTCCAGGTTCCGCCTCAGTGGCAGGCCCTTCCCGTTGGCGAACAGGTATTGGTGGCCGACCCCCGCCGAGGCGGCCTCCTCCATCTCGGATAGGCTCCGGCCCCTCCTGCTGTCCATCGACCCGGAGATCCTCAACGTCCTCAGCTCGACCCTAATGCGATCCAGATAATCCCGCTGGCGCTGCGGGCGGGTATCGCGCTCCTGCTCTAGGTACCTCGTCAGGAGCTCGACGAGTCCTGCCGGCAGCGGGCAGACCCGGTCCCGGTTCGTCTTCGTGATCTCGCGCCGGAGTCGGATCAGGCCTCGCTCGGCATCGAAGTCCAAGATCCGGAGCTGGACCGCCTCCCCCTTCCGGATGCCGTCGCGGCCATGATTGCCCAGAGGATCTTCTGCCAGCCCGGGGACGCCTCCAGCAGCCGCTTCACCTCGTCCGCGGTCAGGGCCCTCCGATACAAAGTCCCCGGGTCTCGCACGGGCTTCCAGCGTTCCAGGGGGTTCGCCTTGGCGAGCCTCGCCGACCGCCCCGCCCAGGCCTCCGCTGCAGGATCGTCGCCTGCATGTTCACGGTCCGCGGGGCCGAGCCCGCCGCCATGCGGTCCCGGACGTACCGATCGATCAGCTGGGTGCTGAGCCCGCTCGGGTGGCGAATCGCCAGCTCCTTGAGCGTGTAGCCCAGGCGCTCGGCATACATCCGGCAGGTCGACGCGCGGAGTCTCAGTCCGATCGACGCGAGATACCGCTCGCGGATCTCCTCGAGGGTGTGCTCCTCGTCGACCGGAATCGGGGCCGGGACCGTGCTCTGCGGTGCGGGCGAAGAGCCCCCGATCTGCAGCTCCCGCTCGGCCAGGATCCTCTGGGCGACGGACCTGGAGGTGGTCTCGGTCGGCTCCGTCCGCCATCGACCCGCCTCGTCCAGGTACTTGATGCTGTAGGTCCGGATCCGCTTCGTCTTGCCCGTCTTCTTGTCCCTGAAGCTCCGTCGGAATACGCTGCCCATCGTTCCCTTCGTCCTCGGGCTCCCCCGGTGTCGACTGACCGCCATCACGGCCGAACGGAATGTGAGGCACATTCCCCCGATCCGGGCCCCCCTCACCACATGCTGATGATCGTGGCCCCGGGGTATCTCTTGAACATGAGGAATTTCGCGCGCTCGGGGTCGCTGGCCCACTGCGAGACGTTGACGATGCCGCCCGTCGCCGTCCGGATGCGGAAGTGGTAAGTCATCGATCGTCCCCCTCGGCTCCATCGGGTTGAGTAAGTGGCGGGCGCCTCTCGTCGCCCACCGTGAACGACTCTCGCGGATCACCCCTGCCGCCCAGGTACGCCTCCAGGGCCCGCACCACGATCGCCGACTTCGTCCGGTCCTCGCGGCGGGCGGCCCGCTCGAGGCGGGCGTAGAGGCGAGAAGGTATGTTCTGATTGATGCGCCTGAGATCCTTCTTCGGATTCGCCATGGATTCCTCCGGTTGCCCGGGATGAAGTCGCTGCCCCAGCCGCTCGTGGCCCGGGTCAGTACGCAGCCTCGGCGAGCGTGCACCAGAACTCCTGCCCGCCGGACAGCCGGAGGACCAGCCCGTGGCCCGTCATCGAGAGCTCGGAGAAGGTCAGGACGGTCCCGCCCCGGTCGGCCAGGGCGGGCGAGAGGTTCGCCACCAGCGCCCTCTCGACCTGCCTCGTGGTGAATCGCGGGGCGATGTCCTCCGTCCGACTCTGCTTGGGCTTGCTCTTGGTCTTCATCGAGATGCTCCTCATTGGCGGAATGTTTCTTCGTACGCCTGGACTGCCTCGGCCAGCCCATCGGGCATGACCGACAGAAAGGCCTCCCAGTATCGCGACCACTCGCCATTGGTGCCCACGAGCTGCTGGCATTCGGCCGGGCCGTCGATCTCCCATTTCGTGATCACCGCGGCGGATCGTCCCGATTGCATCCAGCCGATGACCAGGGCGGCGTAGAACTCGCCCTCGAACGCGACGACTTGGATGGCCGGACCAACGCGGAGGATCTCGCCGCCGAAGGTCCGGGAGCCGTGTCGGTATTGGAAGTTCATTGATCACCTCGATTCTTCCTGGGGCGACCCCGGCGCCTCCTGGGCTCGGGCTCGCTCGCCGCCTCGGTCCGCGGGCGATGGTCCTCGAGGAGTCGGGCGACCGCCGACCGGATCAGGTTCTGCTGGGAGAGGCCGAGCCGGACGGAGAGCTCGGCCAGGCCCTCGCGTTGGGTGACCGGGAAGGAGACGACCAACTTGGTCATCCCCCGGCCGTTCTGCTTGAGGTGGTCGAGCGTCATCTCGCACCTCGCTTCCGCGGCTTCGCCTGCTCCTCGAGCCACCAGTGGAAGAGCCACGAGGGCTGCTCGGCCTGCCAGCGGTCGAACAGCACGCCGGGGATGCCAAGGCCTTCGGCCTCTCCCCTCGTCGTGACGGTCTCGAGGTCCTCGGCGGTGATCCGATGGCCGTCGATCGCGATGCCGCACTCGGACGGATCACGGCCCCTGCCCCAGGTTGTCAGTTTCAAGGTGTCCATCTCTTCGCTCCTGTGTCTTCGATTGCGGGATCGGGTCAGCGGGACCGTACGACGGTCACCTGGAATTCGTGATTGCCGACGCGGACGACCAGGCCCGTGTTGCCGCTCATGACGCCGGCCTCCACGAAGGAGTCCACCCGGTAGCTGTAGAGCTCCCGGAGGTTCTCGCCAATCAGATCCGCCAGCTCCCGTTCGGTCGCCGGTGCGTCGCACAGGGGCTGGTCCTGCCGGCACTCCTCCGCGTACCGGTGGAGCCAGTCGACGAGCTGTGCGTAATCGCGGCCGCCCTGTTGCTCCCACATCTCGATGAGGTCCTCGGTCACTCCGCGGTCGATCGCCATCTCGCGGTCGGTGATGTCCTCGAGCTCCGCGTAGGTGATCCGGATCCCGCCGATCTCGACCCCCTCGGCCGTCGGGTCGCCCTCTTCGTCGCACCAGGTGGTCACGGTCGTCGTCGCCATCGTCGAGCTCCTTATCATCGAGTGTTCGGATCTTCAATTCGTCTACTCAATTCTACTGCACGGAACAACATGTGTCAATACATATGATTATATGTGTGGTCGGGAGACGACGGCTCGCTCCTCGGGGCGACTGCCCGGGACCGATCCGTCGGTGGAGTGGACCTGCCGCGACGTGTCCGGTCGTTGAGCTGGCGAACCTGGGTTGACTGGGCAACGCGATCTTTACATCTTGCCTGGCCCCCTTCACGGCGGCCCTCGAATGTCCTTCGGTGGACGTGGGCTCCCGCACGGGCAGGCTGCATTTGTCCTAGACTTCTCCCGGAGCCATGCAGCGGCCCACTCCGACTTCCCGGGACGCCCGGGTCGTCGCGTGACCCGTTGTCCGGTCAACTGAACGGCCATGGGGGCTTGAGGGCCGGGGGCATGACGTCGGAGAGGCAGGATTGGGGATCGGAGAGCCTGAGATGATTCCGAAGCGCCACACGCCGGGGCAACAGCCTGCTCGCGAGATCAAGCTGGCCGAGTTCGCGGAGACGGCCGCGCACGACAGCCAGGAAGACGAGCCAGGGGACCTGCATCTGATCGAACGCGGGGCCGAACTCTTCGGATTCCTCGTCGAGCAGGCCAACCGGGGCGATTCGCTGGGTGTCGGCTACGCGCAGTTCGCCTGCCTGGTCCATGGCGTCGATGAGTTTCGGGAGATCTTCGACCGCGCCTTCTGCCAAGCGGACGTGTCATACGTCCTGAGCCTGGCACATCGCGTCACGGCAGCCGCGGGACGGAAGCGTGTCGAGAAGAACGGCGTGGTGCTTCATGTGGGCATGGATACGTTCATCTGGCGATCCAGGAGCCCCCACCCGAGGCCATCGAGGGCGTTCAAGGATACGCCGTACACGGAAGAGGAGTGGAAGCGGGCCTTCCCGGATGGCACTCGCCACCTTCATGAATGCGTCAAGTGTGCCAAGCTCGGACGGAAGTCGTGCATTTGCAATAAGGGTAAACAGTCCTAGCCGCTACCCTCTGCTGCAGCCGAATGGATTGCCGAGAATCCTCACGGTTGCCGAGCTTCTCGCCGTGCCCTCATGTCGCGTCTGCACTGATCTGCGTCTCGCGTTCAGGACACCGACAGACCATCGGCTCATCGATCCGAAATCCGTCGATTCGTCGGAGCCCCGGGGCAGATCGAATGCGCCAAGGCCCGGGACTCCTGCTCCTTCGCCGGCTTACCCGGCCCTTCCGACGAATCGACGATCGTCCCCTCCCGACCCCGCGGTCCGACGCACCATGGCCAGCCGGATCTCCGACCTGACCAGGGCCGCCTCGCAGTCGCTCAGGCTGCTGTGGATCCGCTTCTCTCGGACGATGCCCATGCGTCTCAGGGCCTTCCGCACCGCGGCCTCGCTGACGCCGAGGATCTTGCCGATCGCGACGTTCGAGAACCGCTTCGACAGGCAGCCCAGGAGCTCCGCCGTCGGGCGGATCGGCTCGGGCCCCGGGATCCCCGGCGAGGGGTCGCAAGGGCCCGAAGGGTGGGCGAGTGCGGCCTCGAGGTCGCGATCCTCGACCCCGATCAGGGCGGCCATCGCCCCCGTCCCCTTGCCGTCGTCCCCGTCGGGGTCGTAGTACCGGTCGGTCATCCGCTGGGTCACGTGGCCCATCCGGGCCCGCACGACGGTCTCGGGGACCCCGGCGGCGAGCAATGACGTGTTCGCCGTGTAGCGGAGCGAGTGGATCGATAGCCCCGGCCCGTCGATCCCCGCCCTCCGCAGGTCCCCGCGGAACTCGCGATCGAGGTTGTGCCGGATCTGCATCCCCTTGCTGTTGGCGAAGAGGTGGCGATGCCCGGTGAATTCCGTCGCCGCGGCCTCCATGCGGCGGAGCCGGTCGGCACGGGGGAGGTCGTCGCGGCCGGCACGGCCTTCCTCGGCGAGCCGGCGGCCGATCGTCGCCAGGTATCCCCGCTGGCTCCCGGGTTCATTGCGGCCCCGCCGCTCCAGGTACCCCTCGAGCAGGCGGCCCAGGCCAGAGGGGATCGGGCAGATCCGGCCGCGGGAGGTCTTGGTGATCTCGGGCCGCAGGCGGATCACACGCCGCCCGGGGTCGAAGTCCGAGACGAGCACGCGGCAGGCCTCGCCCTTCCGGATGCCCGTGGCGGCCATGGTCATCCAGAGGATCCTCCGCCAGGGCGGGGCGGCATCCAGCAGCCGCCGCACCTCCTCGGGGGTCAAGGCACGACGCCGGCATGTCCCCGGGTCCCGCACGGGCTTCCAGCGTTCCAGCGGGTTGTGGTCGATCAGCCGGTGCTCCCGGGCCCAGGCCAGCATCCGCCGGAGCACGGAGACCTGGAGGTTGACCGTCCGGGGCGATGCCCCCGCCTCCAGGCGCCCGCGGACATAGTCGTCGATGCCCGGCGGCGCGACGGCCTCCAGGGACGCACGCCCCATGTCTCTCAGCGTGAATGCCAGGCGCTCCGGCGCACATCCGGCAGGTCGAGGGGCTCAGCCGCAATGCCATCGCCCCGAGGAAGTGTTCCTTAATCTCCTCCAGGTCCGGATCTCCCGCCCCGGGGCCGCGGACGCCGACGCCCCCGCCGGTCCCGCCGCCCGCGCCTCCCTCTCGGCGAGCAGGCGCGGGCGACGACCCTGGACGTCGTGTCCGTCGACTCGGCGACCCAGCGGCCGTCGCCGTCCCGGTACTTGATGGTGTACGTCTTCGTCTTCCGGACGGCGGCCGACCTCCGGTCCCTGTATCCCCGGCGGTAGACCGAGCCCATGTCAGGCCACCCCCAGGGCGGGGCGATGCCGGCCCGTGAGCCAGGCGTCCAGGTCGGCGCGGTCGAACCGGAGCCCGCCGCGGACGGGCAGTTCGTAGAACGGGAGCGCGCCCCGGCCGGCGAGCCGCTCGACGGTCCGGCGGGAGACGCGGAGGGCGCGGGCGGCCTCGCTCACGGTGAGCAGGTCATGCCCGGCCGGCCAGCGGCGTGCCGCGGCCGGCGAGGGATGGGGTACGCGACGCTTCGGGCTGTCCAATTCATTCTCCTTTCATGTTGATGGATTGATCTCGCGTGCGAATATAGACGACGCGCGTGCGCACGGGGGTCCGCGCCCGTGCGCACGCGTGGGGCGAGAGGACGGCCCTCCGTCGGAGGGCCGGCCGCTGCGGATCGCCGGACTACTCGGATCTCGGCCCCGTCGGGCGGATTCGGCGGAGGATCCACCGCAGGAACCGGGCGATCGGGGCGAGCAGGCGACTCAGCCAGTGCGGCCTGGACGCCTCGCCCTTGATCTCGGCGAGTTCGCCGAACCGGGCGCCTCGCTTGGCCTCGACGACGACGGGGACCCGGAAGTCGGGCGTGGGAGGCCGCTCGAGCAGCGACTTCATCTCGGCCGCGAACGCGGCGGCGTGCTCCCCCGGCACCTCGAACACGAGCTCGTCGTGGATCTGGAGCAGCAGCCGGGCCCCGTATTTCCGGCAGGCCGGCTGCGAGCGCAGCATCATCAGCTTCACCACGTCGGCGGTGCCGGCCTGGCAGATGAAGTTGAAGGCGGCCCGCGCCGTCGAGTCGAATCCCTCGTAGCGCGCCTCCTGGCCGTCGGCGCGCACCGTCCTGATGCTCCGCCAGCCCCAGTTCCGCACCGGCAGCCGATACTGCAGCCCGTGCTCGTCGAACAGGCGGTAGGGGTGCCCGGTCAGCCGGCCCTTCTTGTGGTGGTAGATGAGCCGCCCCGACTTCGCGTCCCAGGCCCTGACCACGTAGCTGGTGAGGACTCGCAGCCGCGGCTCGACCGGGATGATGTCCAGCCAGTAGCGGTCCCCGCCCTTGTAGGTGACCAGGATCCGGACGCGCCTCCGGGACACCATCCAGCGGTGCGCCGCCACCGTCCGAGTACGCCCCAGGAAGGTCCGCGTGCGGCCGGTCAGGGCGACCTGCTCGTACATCATCGCCTTGTAGGCGGCGACCTCCGGGTAGACCTCGTCGAACTTCTCGAGGTAGGCCCGCGCCTCCGCCACGCCGCAGTCCAGGTCCCTGGCCAGCGAGTTCGCACCCTTGCCGTTGACGATGGCGAGGATGATCGGCTTGAACCGATTCCGCTCGGCCTTGTCGCGCGGCGGCCGGCCGAGGATCCGCTCGACCGCCTTGGAGTAGAAGTCCCCGGGGGTGCGGAAGTCCTCCGCCAGTCGGCAGACCTCCGGCGGCCTGAAGCTGTCCACGCCCTTCGCGCCCTGCCCCCTGGGCTGGGGCACGAAGCTCGGGTTGCGGTACTCGTCGAGCCTCTGGGATAGACCACGGATGCGCGGCCCCAGGCGGGCCAGCCGACGCCGCCTCAGCCGCGCGAGGTGCCGCTTCGCCGTGGTCGGGAAGTTCTCCACCACGCTGGCCAGGACCCGGATGTCGGCCTGACCGATGTCGAAGGCCACGAGCTCGCAGCCCGGCGAGGCCACGAGTGCGTTGCGGCTCCTGACCTCCAGCCCGTCGACCTCCCGCCTCTTCGCCAGCTGCTGGAGGTTGGGGTAGGTGCTCGAGAGCCGACCGGTCGCCTGGCGATCGTCGAACGTCGAGTGGATGCGGCCCGTGCCCTGGTCGACGTGCCTGAGCAGGGCCCGGAGCCGGACCATGAGGCCGGCGGCCGCCCGGTACTCGCGGATCAGCCGCAACGAGGCGGCGATCCCGGGGTCGTCGTTGAAGGCCTCGAGCCGACACAGGGCCTCGGCGTCCAGCGACGGGACCCACCTGCCGCCCCCTGCGGCCCTGCTTGAGCACCGGGAGGCCGAGCGACTCGAACAGCCACCGGCTCAACTCCGCCTGGTCCATGCCCAGTGCGACCCCGTGCCGCCCCCGGTGCTCGTCCGAGAGCCGGGCCATGGCGTCCTGCGGGCGGTCGGACTCCTCCGGATGAACCCCGCGTCGGCCGCGACGCCGGCCTCGGTCATCGACAGCATGACCGGGATGAGCGGGGCGACGACCCGCCCGTAGTACGCCCGGCCCGCGGCGGCGACCTCGGCCACAGGTGCCCGTAGAGGGCCCAGGTGCCCAGCAGGTCGCAGGTCAGGTAGGTGCGGTGTTGGGCGTACGGGACCCGATCGATCAGCCCCGGGAAGTAGGGCATCTTCAGGCCCAGGAGCTGCCTGACGACGTCCTTGAGCCGGTAGTTCAGGAGCGGCTCGGCGCCGACGGGGGCGCGGAGGTCCACCCGCGCCCGGCCCTGGCCGGCCCCGCCTCCCCGGTCCTGGTCGATGAGGCGCAGGATCTTCAGGGTGTCGCGACACTCGCCCCCGACGGGGATCCCTCCCGCCGCAGGAAGGCCAGGTCGAAGGGGAGGTTGTGCCCCACGACCGTCAGGTCCCGCCGCGCCAGCGGCCCCAGGGCTGAGCGGAATTCGGCTTCCGAGACGTTGGCGATGCTCGGGTGCAACGTCCGGACGAAGAGCAGATGGGCCAACCCGTCGATCAGCAGGCCGGCGCTGACGACGAGATCCCACCGGCGCAGGCCGGTGGTCTCGAGGTCCAGCACGACGGGGGCCGCGGTCCGCGCGGTGCCTCCCTGCACTCGCGCGGGTCGTGGGCGACCCGGGTCATCGGGCGTCCTCCTCGCCATCCGACGGGACGACCCCGGGGCCCGCGGCCGGGCCCACGTCGATGTCGTCGGACAGGTCGCGCTCGGCCCGGGGCTTGGACCCGTCGAGGGCAGGGTCCTCGTCGCCCTCGCCCTCGGGCTCGGCCTCGTCGAGCTCCTGCTCGAACTGGCTCGCCAGGGCGTCCAGCCCCAGGTCCTTGAGGTACTGCGTGTCGCGGAGGACGGTGCGGCCGCCGCCTCGCTTCTGCTGCAGCTTCTCCTCCTGGAAGCGGCTTTCTGGAGGAAGGGGCCGATGTCCTTGGCGAGGCTGGCTCAGCTTGGAGGCGACCTCCGCCAGCTTGCGGGCGGGGTCCTTGGCCAGGTTGAGTCGGACGCCGCCGATCTGCAGCAGGTCCTTCTCCGGGTCGAGGTCCACCTGGAAGGTCCACTCGGTGGTGTCGTCCAGGTGCTCGCCGCTGCGGATCAGCTCGGCCCAGTGGAGGGCCAGCTGATTGCTGAGGTACCGCCTGACCTGGCGATTGGGCTCGCTCAGGCCCTTGTCGCGGCCCTTCTTGATCTTCTGGATCCTGTCCTGGCGCTCGATCCAGCAACGCTTCGCCTCGATCCACTCGTCCAGCTCCTCCCGGGCCTGCTCGCGGATCCCGGGGTGCGTCGGCTCGGCGTCCGCGATGGCCTTGAGGATCACCGCGGCCGGGGTCGGGCTGATGTCGTTCTCGGCCACGTGCTCGAACATCCAGGGGTCCTCGGCGATGATCAGGTCTCGCTTGTAGGACTGGACCGAGATGGCCAGGGCCTCGGCCGCCCGGGCCTCGGGCACGTTATACTTGAAGAGCCGGCGGGCGGCCCGGATGCGGTCCAGCTGGTCGAGGCTCTTGCGGACGGAGTTGTCCAGGACGCACCGGACATAGAGCTCGCGCGGGTCGGTCTCGAGGACCCTGATCGCGTCCAGCTCCATGTCGGGGCCGAAGCCGTTCGCCCCCTTGCGGGCGAGGATGCCGCAGGCCGCGACCCGCCGGTGCCCCTTGACGAGCACCTTGCGCGGCCCGTCCTGGAAGTACTCGATGGGCGCCTGCAGCCCCTCGCGCTGGAGGCTGGTGAGGATGTCCTTGAGGCTGTCCTCCTGCAGCTGCTTCGGGTCCCGGAGGAAGAACCTCAGGTCGCGGCGGTCCAGCTGGTCGAGACGGACCCGTTCGGCGACCTGCTCGGCCGGGGGCTTCACGGTCCCCAGCTGCTCGGCCTGCTCGATCGACTTGGGGGCGGGGTTGTGCTTGGTAGACACGGTCAGGATCTCCCACAGAGGGGGTCGGCTTCGGCGGCCCGCCGGGCACCCGCCCGGGCGGCTCGAGATTGCAGGGGGCCGGGAGAACCCGGCCCGCCAGCACCGCACGACACCCGACCCACAAGGAGGAGGGCGACTCCGCGGCTCCACTCCGGGAGCCCGAGGGAGAAGAACAGAGTCAAGGGGGGGGGCCCATCCGGCCTCCTGAGCAGGCCGGTCAGCGCTCGCGATCTGATCGGAGACGAGCGGGCCCTGTCGGCGTGTCGCGGAGCCACGCAACGAAGTCGACTCGGCGACGGTCCGCCAGGGCAAGCGACCGTGAGGAAGCGGAACGTAGAGGCGGGGCCCCCGGTGCCGATGGGTCGGTCTCTCGAGGGTCGATCATGTCCGCCAGGGGAGCGATCCCTCGGGCGGGTGATACGACCAGCGACCGTGCTTGAAAACCACCGCCCCCCTGAGGTGGAGTGCCAGCCCCGGCAGCTTGCCAAGCATGAAGGATTTGCAGGCCTGTCCCATGGCCTTGCGGACCCGGTCCCTCGCCTTCTTCGCGGACATGTCGAGGGCCTTGTCCCTGGCGCCCTTCATGATCCTGGCTAATTCGTCGACGAGAGACTGACGCTGCTCCTCCAGTTCGCCGATCTCGACGGCATTCCCGTCTTCTCGAGCCTCCTCCAGATCTCGATAGACCTCTTTGAGGCCCTCGTGGAGTTCCGCGAGCCTCGCTTCGTGCGGGTTCCGGACAGTCTGGTTGAGGCCGGCGTGGAGCTTGGTCGATTCCTGCCGGAGCCGATCGACTTTCGACAGATCCCCCCGTCGCTCGGCCCTGGTGATCTCCCCGGCGATCTCCTCGAGCCGCGTCGCGATTTCCCTCCTGGCCTGGTCGTCGAGGATGGCGTCATACGCGGGGCCCGACGACATCGCCTCCCACTCGCTCCGGTCGATGTCGCCCCTGGCCGCCAGACCCTTATTGGCGACCGCTTGCTCCAGCGCGGTCGGGGAGAATTTGCGCCCCGGATGCTGCAGGAGGTATCGGTAGTAGGCAAGCCCCAGGCCCTTGTCCCGCGGGTAACTCTCCTTCTCGGTATCGGCGCTCGGGGAGTGGTACACGATGTGGAAGATCCCCTGCTCGAGGCGGAACTCATCCGCCTCGGCGGGGGAAATTGGGACCTGCGACGGGGCCCGATCGGCCGGAAGGTCGATTTCCGGATTCCTCATGCGAGATCTGACCTGATTGACCGCGATGGCGCGATAGGACGGGAGATCGGCCCGGACGGGGTAGATCCTCAACCCCGCCTGCAGGGCCGTGAAGTCCGTGCCCAGGATGCGGGTCTTCCTCAGCCAGCCCAGGGCCGACTCGAGCTCCCGGTGGCCTCCTTCGACTCCCGCGGGATCGTGAGCGATCAGGTACCTCCGCGCGAATTGCTCCTCCGAGAGCTCGAGGAACTCCCGCGCCGTCAGGTCGGGCGGGGGCAAATCCGTACTTACTTTCGGAGTGCCGGGCGATCGGTGCATCCCCTCGGCCTCGCGACCGGAGTGCTCCGCGACCCTCGATTGTGCCAGCCGCGTGTACAGCCTGACGGCGACGTCCGGGACCGACTCCGCGGCGACCTCCTCGCCGCCGCAGGCCCAGGCGACCAATCCCGAGTTATCCGAACCGACCCCTCGCGAGCCAAACCAGCGGAGCTCCGGCCAGCGGTCCCTCAGGGTATCGCCGGGCGGGTCGCTTCCTCCTCGATGATCCGCCGGACTCAGGCGCCCCCCATCCGCGTAGGAGAGGTTTCGGAGCGACCGGGCGAGGCCGGCGAGGTTGGCGGGCCAGTCGCTGCCGAAGAGGATGCCCTCGATCAGGTCGGCGGCGATCCGGCGGTACTCGATCCGATGCCGCGGGAACCGGGCCCTGGTGCAGAAGTCGAGGTACGCGAGTGCATCGATCTGGCGGCAGCCGTGGAGCGGCGGCATGTAGATCGGGATCGAGAACCGCTGCATCAGCTCGGCGGGGAGATCGCCGCGGCCACCGGCCTCGCCCCAGGCCCCCTCGTCGAGCCGCCAGCAGTCCCGCCCCGGCGGCGGGCGACGCGCGGTGACGGCGATGCACTCGAACGGGACCGCGTCTCCCCAGGTGTCGAGGTCGATGATCGGCCTCTCCTCGGGAGACTGGCCCGAGACTCGTCGCCAGACGCACGCCATGGTCCTCTTGCCGACGCCCGACTCGCCGATGATGAGCGGGCGGAAGGACCCGGTGGGGGCGAGCCTCGCCGCGAGTCGCCGGAACTCATGGGCGGCCCGGGACCAGCCGAGGAAGGGGACGTGGATCCCATCCAGTTGCGAGGGCACTTCATCCGTCGCTGGTGGGTTGCACATCGCAAGGCACCATGGGTCAGAGACTTACGCCCTGCCCGCGGCCCTCGGAGGGCTCCTCCCTCCGATGCCGCGAGGCCGGACGCCCGGCGAGGTCCGACGGGCCCCGTCATCGAGCCGACTCGCAGGACACATGGCGTCCCGATTCCGAGACGTCACGCGCCTCGAGGCCCATCCTAGTCTAGGTCGGCTTCCGCCCCGCGGCGGCACTCCCCTCGGGGCGACCGGGACGATGGACGCGCCATTTGGCGCGGCACTGCGCCATTTGGCGGATCGCCGCGCCATTTGGCGCCGCACCTCCCCATTTGGCGCCGCACTTCACCAATTGGCGAATCGCTGCGCCATTTGGCGCCGTTGCTACGTCAGGCTGTAGCCGGCGTCCCCCGGGCTTTCATGACAAGCCATTGATCGCAATCCCCTGCGAACGGTCCGCGACCGTCCCGGGGGACGCCCCTCGCCCGGCGGCTCCACTCCGGGAGCCGCGGAGTCGCCCACCATCATCGGGGGCCGAAGAGTCGTCCACGAGTGGCCCCCGGAGTCCGACGTCCTGCGTCCCGCCGAGGGGCGGGTGCGGGGGCGTCGGGAGCCCGTGCCTCCGATCACGCTCGCGGCCGCGGTGGCCGTGGCGGCCGATCGCGTCGCGACCCTGGACGAGGAGCAAATATGTCGGAGAGCATCATCCCGTTCACCAAGGTGGCCCTCCCGTTCGGCTGGCTGGGCAACATGGCCCCATTCCCCGTGACCTTCGGCGGCAAGTCCTGGCGGACCGCCGAGGCCCTGTTCCAGGCGTTGAGATTCGAGGATGAGTCGATCCGGGAGGCGATCCGCCTAGAGAAGTCCCCGATGGCGGCCAAGATGATCGCCAAGAAGCATAAATCGCAGATGGTCGTCGAGCCGATGGGCCCGGCCGATCTCGACAACATGCTGATGGTCCTGCAGCTCAAGCTCCAGGCCCATCCGGCCCTGGAGCGGGAGCTGCTCGCCACCGGCGGGGCCCGGCTCGTCGAGGATTGCAGCAGGCGCCCATATGGCTCGGGCCTCTTCTGGGGTGCGGCCCTGCAGGAGGGCGAGTGGGTCGGGCAGAACTGGCTCGGCTGGCTCTGGATGGAGCTGCGCGATTCGCTCCGCCGGGCATCGACCTGAAGGGGCGAAGCCCTCGGAGCAAGGGCCCGAGCAGCCTTGCCGTGGCGAATGGGATTGCCGTGATCCCTCCGAGTCGAGCGATCCCGCGTCGCCGATGCATTTCATGAGGTCGAAGGTAGCTCCTCAAGCGGCGATCTCATCGCCGCTGGCGGCGCGTCCGCGCGCCGCCATGGCCGGGAATTGAGCCAGCCTGGGCTACTCCGGCAAGTAGCGGGATTTCGATTTGCGCCCGCTCCGATGTCACATGTCACCGTCGCTGATGCCGGCGTACGACTCGCGCAGAGCGGGCCGGCCCGGGATTCCGGAAATCGCGACTCGTCGATGATCATGCTGTGCGGTCGCCTGCAGAGAAACTACCAAGGGTTCCGGCACACAGTGGACTCATCGGCCTCACCGCGGCTCCCAGCCTACCTCACCGTCGGCAAGCTCCGGCCGCATCAACGGGCGAACTAGAGTTGAGAGAGCGACTCTCTCCGGTCGCCGGGGGTACCAGATGAGGCGCAATCATTGGATTTCCCAGGTGATCCGGGGGCTCCGCGACGAGGACGAGGAGGTCCGCTCCGAGGCCGCCGATCGGCTCGGGGAGCTCGGCCCCGCGGCCCGACGCGCACTCCCCTACCTCGTGGAGGACGTCAAGGACGAGGACTGCTCCGTTCGCTGCAGTGCGATAGGGGCCCTCGGAAGGATCGGCCTCGATTCGGACGAGGTCGTTTCGGCCCTTGAGGAACTCCTAGAGGAGGGTTGCGACGAGACCCGCCTTAGGGCTTTGGCGGCCCTGATGGCGCTGGGGGTGCGTCCTCAGGAGATGATGACGGAGATCGTAGTCGCGTTGCTCGACCCCTACTCCATGGCCCAGGATTACGCGAAGGAACTTCTGCTCCAACTGGAGCCCAAGGAGCTTGGAGGGCTGCTGCCGCTCAGGGACGCCGTCGCGAACGACCCGGATTCGGTCCCTCGCATCGCCATCGCGATACTCGCCGATTTCGGCACGCTCAATGCCCGTGCGGCGGAGGCATTGAGGGCGGAGATCATCTCGGGCCTGGATTTCGAGACTCGCTGGATCGCGGTCCGTGCCCTCGGGCGGATCGGCTCGGAGGCATTGATATCGGATCTGGAAGGGCTACTGGAGGAACGTTGCGACGAGACCCGTCTCTTGGCCTCGGGAGCCCTGCTGGCCCTTGAAGTGCGACCTTGCGAGATGCTGACGGAGATCATCGCCGGGCTACTTGTATCTACTCCCTGGCTCAAGGAATCCGCGACGAGAATCCTCCTGGACTTGGGTGACGAGCTCCTCGGTCGCGGGCTGCCGCTCAAGAAAGCCCTCCTGCACGACCCGGGGTCGGTCTCCCGCATCGCCGTCGAGACGCTCGCCGAGCTCGGCACGCCGAACATCCGTGCGGCGGCGGCGTTGATGGACTTGCTCGACGATTCTGACGAGAGGGATCGAGATGCCCTCGCACAGGCTTTGGGTAGGGTCGGCAAGGGAGATATCGAGGTTGCAAATCGGCTCAATTATTTCACGCAGTGGTGGGTTGAATTTCACGAGGAGGGTCCACTGGAGGCGATCCGCGCCCTCGGGGAAGTGAGTGCAGGTACAGGCATTGCCATCCCCGCGCTCCTCAACATCTTGACCGGGGGCGACTGGACTGGTGAATTGGCAGCCGGCCTCCTCCTGGGCGATGAAGATCGTGCCCTGAGTCGTTTCAAGCCTAACCCGGATACCATCTCAAGGTTGATCGGGGCGCTCGCCGACAACTGGGAAGGTTGCGATGTCCAGTCCGCGGCCGAACATGTCTTGCGAAGGACGGGATCGCTCGACGAGGAGACGCTCGTCGAGCTCCTCGACGCGTTTCGGGAACTCGGGTCCCGCGACCTCGACCCCGGACGATTTGAACGGCTCAGCCCTCGGTCGCGACAGCTCGCGATCCCGGCTCTCAATGAATTGCTCTCCCGCGGCCACTGTTGGGTAGCCCCGGGGGCCATCAGATCGCTCGGCAGGCTCGACCCCGCATCGGCGGTGTCTCATTTGCTGGCCAGGGAGGACGGGGAGGATTTGGAACCACAGGAGCCACACGACATCCTCGACGAGATCATTTCCCACTCGAGCCCGGAAGACATCCTGGCAGGTTACCGATCCAGGGGGTGGCCGGAAGACATCCTCACGAATGACCGATCGAGCGAGGGTTTGCTGGGACTCCTTCAGCTTTGCGGGTGTGGGGGGCAGGGCTTCATGGACGCCGCTCGCCGTACACTTCGCGATGGGCTCGGGGACAACTTGGTCCCGATGCTCGGGAAGATCCTTCGAGAGAGATATGAGAGTTCACTCAAGCAGGTTTCGATCGAGATCCTCGGGGATCAAGGGCGGGCAGCCGAGGTCTTGATCCCGGATCTCGTCAGGATGCTTCAGGCCGAGAGTGATTCGGGGCTTCGATCGGCAATCCTGAAGGCCTTGGTGCGTATCAGCGAGCCCAGTGAAGTCATCTTGCCCCTTTGGGTCGGCTTGGAGGACCCCGACGCGCGGGTCCGATCTTCGGCTCTCTCCGCCCTGTTCTCCCTCGGTCCCGATGTCGGCGACGCGATCCACGGCATCGAAGCAGTCGCCCGCAATCCCAGCGAAGATCCGTCCCTGCGGTCAGCCGCGATCGAGTTCATCGAGGCGAAAGGGCACTGCGCAGAGGCGGTTCTCGGTCAACCGCTCCCTCGCATATTGGATCCCTCGAGGCTCGACCCGCAACTTCTCCTCATCTCGCTGTCGGCGTGACCGTCGGATAGAAGTTCTCCCGATCCATCAATGATAGCCTTCATCAGGATGCCAACGATCAAGCTTCGGGCATTTCCTCACGACTCCGATCCCTACCAGTTCGGATGCCCGAATCGGCAGTCGTCTATCTCCGCGTCAGGGCGTTCCCGGGGCGGGTTCAGCCTCGAGCCCGAAGCTCATACGTCGATTGTCTGTAAGGACACGACTTCGCGCGCTGGGCCATGGAGTGGTGTCGGTCTGCTCGCCGCCACGGAGCCGTGTCCTCGCCTCGCCCTGACGAGGTACGAGTCCCGCGCAAATCTCCGCGACTCCCGAGATGGAGCCGAGGAGTCGGCCCTTCCTCCCCGGTGCCGAGGTGGCTCGGACTCTCGGATACCGGTGGCGGGCCGGATGCCCGGATCCGCGACGTGCCTAACCGTAGACGGCGATCTGGCCACGGGCCCCGGCAGACGAACGCCATGCCCGTCCGGTGGTATGGCCCGCGGGATCGGCTCGCCAGTTTTACATTCACTATAGGGAGCAAGTCGATGAGTACAATCACAGACGCGGTAAGGGCCGAGGTGAGGGCGGTCGTCGACCGTCTGCAGGCGGAGGGGGTCCTCGAGTACTTCTTCTGCTTCGAGATGGAGGACGATAGCTTTGAGGACGGGATACTGCTGCTCACCCTGTCGTATCCGGGCTCCGGCTGGTTCGAATTCGGCCTGAAGGAGCATTGGGTAGTGGTCGGTGGGGAGGTCGAGGCCGAGGCGGGGCGAGTGTACGCAGAACTCGATCTCGGTGATCCCGCCTGGCAGGAACAGCTCTTCCAAGTGCTCAGGAAGGCCGATTCACGGTTGATCCGCCCTGCGTCAGCCACCGATCCGGAGACGAGGGAGAAGTTCAGAGCGGTCCTTGCTGCGTTCTACCTCCCAAGAGAATGACAATGGGTACGGCTCCGGAAGTTCTTCCGAGGGGGCTGGTTCGCTCGAGAGGTGTCCGCTCCCCATTGCGGCTGAGTATTACAGACGCTCGCCGGACACGGGTCCCATGCATATGCCCTCGGGTCATCGCGGTCATCCGGCGTCCGAACCGTTCCTGCCACATGAACAAACCATTCCTCCCAACCGGCGATCGCAGGAGAGGAGCTACGTCGATTCCCGAGCATGTCTCACCCTGACTCCCGGGTGATCGCAGAGGCACCGGCATACTCCACGGCCTTTTCGGGGCGAACCAGGATTCGCCCGAGAGCGTCACAGACCCGAGAGTCCGATGAGCCAGGAGGACCTGTGGGCTGCTGACCGGGTTCGCCCCACCGGGGTGGAATGGCACACCAGAGCCCGGAATTGGTGATTGTGGTCGGTCAGCCATGCGCCGCAGTCGTGAGCTGCTTCGGGGCCTGACCCGCCGAGACCCCCCGGGCCTATCGGCTCCGGCAGGGCCTCGATGGGTTCTTCTTGCCGGGTTTGGCTACCCGGCTGGCTACCCGCCGCAGGAGAGTACCGATCGGGGGTTGAGTCCTGCGGCCTGCCGGCGGGACGGGGGAGGAGACACTTCGGAGAACCCGGTGGGGGCTCGTCAGGCCCCCGGAGATTATGGTGGCTACCTTTCTCCCGCGGCAGCAGATCCTACGCCCATATCTACTCATGAGATCTCGGCAAGAAACATGCCCCGTGTGCCGGTCGGATGAAGGGAGGGATTCCGACGCGCGCAGAATCCATCCAAGAAGGGGAGCGCCAAGCGAGCTCCTCAGGAAGAACAGGTTGAGCCCGAGGCGATCGTGCCTTTCCTCCGCAGCGGCCCGGATCGGCCGTGTGGAAGGGCTCGCGGGTGTCAGAAACCTGAAGCGAAACACCGAAGGCGGCAAACCGAAGGGGTAGACGTGTACCGGGACGGACAGCCGAACTCCTCGACTTTCGGCCTGGCTGGGACCCGGGTCGTGGCGTCGATCGAGAGTCTTGAGTCCCTGCGGTTTGGCGGCCCCGAGAGTATCGTTCGGCTCAGAGTGTCCGGGCCGAGACGGCCTCGCTTCGACGACACCGTGCCACAATCTCCGAGGGGCTGATTCGAACCAAATATAGCCTGAGAGTTCGTGAGCAGATTTGAGTGGCCCGGAGGCAATACATAGGCTTGGAGTCAAACGCGATGGCGAAGCTGAGTACGATCGGTAGTGGAACGCTCGGTGAGCCGGGTCGCCCGGGCGACCCGGTACGCGGGATCGCGCCCCGGCTGCCCCGGCCGCCGAAAGCACCCGAGCCTCCGAAACCACCTCGAGTGATCGGCCAGAAGCGAACGGGCGAGAATCCTAAGAACAAGGATGCCAAGGAGAATTCGCAGGAAGCCGAATGACGGGCCGGGTGCATCGCTACTACGAATGGACAATCGGAGATTGACCAAGCTTCAAGAACACTGATGCGTGGTCAGGGTCCGCTAGCGGGCCCGGATCTCTTACCATCCGACTCGAACGCCGAAGATCGTGGTCGGAATTCTTGGCGCGTACCACGGGTCGATCCTCCGATTCGACCCGCATCAAGCCAATCGGCGTGAAGGAGACGCGTCCCTCAGACAGCGAGAGTCCCGACTCTGCCGGTCCGCAGCGACGTCGTTCGTTGATCCTGCGATCCGGTGACCGGATCCGAGACGTTCGGCCCTCGCCGCCACGCTCGGCCGGGGGCTGGTGCTCGAGATGATTTCGCTCATGGATCTCGGACGCCGCCCAGGGCATGTCACCCGAACGGGTCGTCCAGACTCTCACAGGCGAATCAGAGGATCTTCGAGATCTCGTCTGGTTTGAGTAGTCGTCGACCGCCATCCGGGAAGACCTTCTTCCAGGTTTCTTCCGCGGATGGGGTACTGAACGCCTTCGACGACCTCTCGTGGGGGAACTCTGATCGCCAGATGAACGTGTCCATGCCCACGTCGCGGGTCACGCCGTTCTTGACGACAGATCTCTGACCGGCGCGCTCGGTGACGCGATGAGCCAGATCGAGCACGTACTTCGTGTCCGATGGGAGGTAGGGCCGGCCGAAGATCTCTACAAAACGCTCGGCTCCGTGTACGCAGCACGCGAACTGCGCGTAGCCGACACCCACCGACTCCCCGCGATTGGCCCGGTCGACCAGATGGTTGAAGAGCCTGGCTCCCCGTTCGATCAACCGGGCCTTCTCCGTGCCGACTCTGGTCGCCTGCGCGGGACGGTTCGTCTTCCTCGAGCCGGCGTGATGTTGCTGTTCTGCTCGGCCATTGTTGGGTGTCATCTCGTCCTCTCGATTTCCCAGCGGGTTTCGGCCTTCGCGACGAGCCACTGCTTCCCAGCCGCAGAGCAAGTAGATGGATCGTCGCTCGCCCGTCGGGGCGACCCGTAAGTCCTGGGGAAGACACTGCGATACCGCGAAGGCGCACTGAAAGAACTCTAGGACAGGGCTGCCTCGCCTGAATGGGAGTCCTTCGCAATCAACTCTCGACTGCCACGGGACCCGTGAGACGAAGGGAGTTCCATGGCGCGCCGTGTGACGCAAGAAGGAACGAATCAAGCTGTGAGGGTGGTAGAGATCCAGCGACCACCTCGGACGACTAGACGGCTCTGGGCCGGGCATCGCCGCGTTCGCACGAAGTGCCGATTCGGTGGATTCAGAAGCGACGTCAGGGCTGAGGGGGAGGCTTAGGAAGGTCGAGTTCGATGGCGGTGGCAAGCCCGGCGAACCGGGTCGACCGGGCGGCAGGATTCGGGGTATCCCGTCCCGGCATCCGCCGAAAGCCCACGATGAGAGATGGCGCCAGACACCCCCGGCAAGACGCCGCCATGTATCGTCTACCAGAATGCCCTGGGCGACAATGAGCGGTAGCGGTCCTTCTTGGCCGCCCTGGACGCCGAGGTCTACCGCCCGATGGTGACCTCGGCCGAGCCCGTCGGGGCCGCCCCGGCCTCTCGTTCTAGATCGACAAGTCTCGCGAGCTCATCCCGGCGCGGTCTCGTGGCCTCCGGCGGAGGGGGCACTCATCCGCCTATTCATCCAGGGCCGCGAGTGCCGGGCGTGTGCCTCTTGTGTTCGCAGCTCTCGCGCGCTCGATTACAAAGTCTTCGGCAATTGCAGCACCAAGCTCGTCGGCCGGCTGGAGAGCGCGCAAGACCTGGAGCGCGTCTCGGACTGGTTCACCACCGAAGGCCCGGCCCCGCCCTGGCTCCCCGGCAGGAAGGGCGCGGAGGCCGGCAGCTTCGTCCGCCGCTGGCCCCGGATCCCCGGGGCGTTGGACGCCCAAGCCTTCCGGAGCCGCCCTCTCTTCTCGCTGCACGAAGGGGCTTGGTCCCCGGACCGGGTGGACCGTGAGATGGCCGCAGGTCACGCAATGGAGGTCGGATTGTGCTGAGGCGATTCCCATCCCCCTCGGGTGACGTTGATACCTCCCCCCCCCCCATGATCCACGACAGCCTGACCCCGGGCCCCTGAGGGGAACCGCAACACCAAGGCGAGATGACGGACACCCGTTCGGCAGATGGCCGTTGCTGACCCGCGGACTCGGTCGCCAGATTCAGGGACGACCCTGTCAGATATGGCGGCCGTTTCCATCGAAATATACCCCCCCGACGCCCCAGGGACCCGTCTCCTTCGCGAGTATTCAGC
>JAXMBE010000097.1:0-21621 GCA_046349995.1 Isosphaeraceae bacterium
CCGAGGATGAGGGTGCCCGGCTTGAGCCCCGCCTTCGCGGCCGGGCTACCCGGCTTGACGGCGTCAACCTGGACGATCGTGCCCTTCCCTTCCTCCGTCAGCTCCCGCACGCGGATCCCTAGCGCGGCGGCCTCTGGCGCGTCGGGAAGCTCGGCGATCGTGACGGTCACAGTGCGGGACTCCCCCTCGCGGTAGAAGACCAGGGGTACCTGAGAGCCGGCGTCCAGGCCGGCAGTGACCAGCTTCAGCTCGGCCGGGCTGGAGACCTCGCGGTCGCCCAGCTTGACGATCACGTCGCCGCGACGGAGCCCGCCGGCGTCGGCCGGGCTCCCCCGCTGGACGCGGGCGATCAGCGCCCCCTGGTGATCGGGGAGGCCGAGCTTCCGGGCCACCTCGACGTCAACCGGGGCGATCTGCACGCCCAGGTAGCCCCGGATCACCCTTCCCTCCTTGATCAGGCCGTCCACGACCCGCCTGGCCAGCGAGGATGGGATCGCCAGGCCGATCCCCTCGTACGCGCCGGACCTCGTGATGATCGCCGTGTTGATCCCGACGACCTTGCCGGCGAGGTCGATCAGCGGGCCGCCGGAATTGCCCGGGTTGATGGCGGCGTCGGTCTGAATGAAGGATTCGTAGTCGGCGATCCTCAGGTCGTTTCGCTCGGTCGCCGAGACGATGCCCGCGGTCACGGAGTGATCAAAGCCCAACGGGCTGCCGATGGCCAGCACCCAGTCGCCGATGTCGATCTGGTCCGAGTCGCCCCAGGCCGCCTCGGCCTTCAGCGACGCGCGGACCTGGAGCACGGCGAGGTCGGTCTTCGGGTCGGCCCCCACCAGCCGGGCCGGGATCTCGTCACCCGCGGAGAGGCGGACCACAATCCGGTCGGCATCCTTGATCACGTGGTGGTTGGTCACGACGTAGCCCCGGGCCTTGTCGATGACCACTCCGGAGCCGAGCTCAGTCTGCTGGAACCCGGACGCCAGCGGATTGCCGCCGATGGGCATCCCCGGCACCGCCTCGCCCCCGCGCCGCTCCCGGAGCGAATGAACGTTCACGACCGCAGGCGAGACCGCAGTGACCGCCAGCCGGAACAGGGCCGAGGCCTGGGCGACGACCCCGCCCTTCTCCAGCTTCGCCAGGGCCTCGGTCGCAGCCCGGGCGCGGCCCGCCTCCCAGGCGTATCCCGTCCGATCGGCCACGTAGGGCACCCCGTAGACGATCATGGCGGCGATCGAGAGCACGAAAAGCACGACCAGGAAGCCCCGGCGCACCGGGGGGGTCGTCGGTCGCGGCGGCGGTTCCTCGAAGCCGAACCCGTGGTCCTGGGGGTCGAACGAGGCCATCGGCAGTAACTCCTCTGAGGTGCGGTGGATCGGGGCGGACGTCGCTCAGGCGGAGGGATGGAACCGCTCTCGGTCGGACTGTGCCGTGCCATGCCATGAGGATGCGCGTGGAGACATTGTGGACCCGGAGCCCCGCGAAATCAACCCGCGGTGATGGATCGCCCGCCGAACCGCATAGCCCCCCGCGGTCTACCTGTTCACGCTTCGCGCCGGCATTTAGAATCGCTGACGGTCGAAGGGCAGCCCGGCCACGGAATCGCCCCTGGATGGAGCCAAGGAGTCGTTCGATGCACGGATTGCCGAAGTACCGCCGCACCGGGATCCTCTGCGCCTTCCTCCTCCCGGCGAGCTTCCTCACCGCGAACCTGCTGACGGGCGACCGGAGCCCGGTCGTCTGGCAAGACGAAGTGATGTTCGCCGACCCTGCCGTGAATCTCTGGCAGGGCCGCGGGTTCACCACCACCGCGTGGTTCCAGTCCGGAGGGCTCCCGTTCGCGGGCAACTCACCGCTCTACTCCCTGTGCCTCTGCCCGTGGATCGGAGTCTTCGGGCTGAGTGTGACGGCCGTGCGGGCGTTGAACTACGTCCTGCTGCTGGCTACCGTCGCGATCGGCCTGGCGGCCCTCGGCCGGCTCGGACTGGTCCGGTCCACGAGGGCCAGGGTGCTTCTGGCGGTCCTGGTCTCCTGCGGCGACGGCGTGGCGTTCTGCTACCGGAGCGGCCGGTATGACTGCCTCGGGATGGTGGTCGTCGCATCGCTAGCGCTGGGGCTGACGATTCGGCGGCCCCGGCCCCGGGCCGCCGTCCTGCTCCTGGCGACGGCCCTGGTGCCCTGGGCCGGGCTGCAACTGGCACTCTATCTCGCCATCCTCGGCCTGCTACTGCTGGCCGTGCGCGGCCGGGATGCGCTCGCAGATCTCTCCTGGGTGGCCGCGGGGATGGCCCTCGGTCTCGGCTCGCTGGCGGCCTACCTTCTGGGCAACGGCGTCTGGGGGGAATTCTCCAAGTCGGTCGCGATCGTCGCCGGGGCGCGGTCGACGATCCCGGCCCGCCTCGCGGCCGCGTTGTGGGCCCCGCTGGCCGAGCCGAGCAGCCCTCTGCTCCTGGCCACGCTCGGGCTGGCGCTGGTCGCGGCCTGGAGGCGCGGCGCCGTCCTGGCCCGCTCCCCATTGGTCCTGGGGGTGGCGATCGGGATCGGCGTCCCCTTCCTGCTGGGGCTGGCGGGCAAGTACCCGCGCTACTACGGCTGGATGGCGTTCATGCCGATGGCCGCCTGTATGGCCGTTCAGATCGAGCAGGGGTCGGGCCGCCGGCTCGGGCCCGTCGCCGCGCTGTTGCTCGTCTTGACCTGCCTGGTCGGGCTGCCGGCCCGACTGGCCGTGACCTGCCTGGAATGGCGCCTGCGCGATCCCCGGCCCGTGGACGAGGTCGTCTCGGCCGCCGTCCGACCGACCGACCGAGTCTACGCCGATTACGAGGCGTACTATCCGGCGAAGCGCGCGGCCGCGACCGTGTTCCTGCCCCCCTACGCCGGGCTGATGCCCGAGATGGAAGGGACCGGAATCTCGCCGGCACTCTCGCGCGACGAGCGAGCGGCGGTCGACGTGCTGATCGTGAAGCCCTCCAACCGGGAGCGGACATTGCGGCACTTCGGCGGCCGCTGGTCGCGGGTGGCGCACTACTCGGCGGAGGAGCGTGTCGGGTCGTCGTCCCCGGTTCCTCTCCTGGGCGGCTCCCGGCCCTACGACCTGGTGATCTATCGCCGGCTGCCGGACCGGGGCGCGCTGGCCGCCAGGCGCGGTTGAAGGGGCCTGGGGCCCGATGCCCCGCGATGCCCCGATGCCCCGATGCCCGGCCCAAGACACTTTGCCGCCGACGGCCCCCTCGGGCTAGGGTATAGTGGCGAGTCCGGCGATTCGACGATGGATGTCAACCGAGTCAGGGAACCCGGCCCGATGCAACTCTTCCCGAAGGCGGAGCGGTTCTGGAGCGAGATCAGCCAGTACCGGGGTTCCGCCGCGCCTTACATCATCCGTCGCGTCCTGCTCTTCGGCCTGATCGCCCTCCTGATCACCCTGCTCCAGAAGCACCCAAAATTCCCCGACGTGGGGATCCCGCTGACCCCCTACGAGATCCTTGGCGCCGCGCTCGGCGCGCTCCTGGTCCTGCGGACGAACTCCGGCTACGAGCGCTGGTGGGAGGCCCGCAAGCTCTGGGGGGGGATGGTCAACCAGTGCCGGAACCTGGTGATCCAGGCGCTGGCCTACGGGCCAGACGATCCGGAATGGCGGCGGCAGATGGTCGTCTGGACGGCGGCCTTCGCCCACGTCTGCCGGCGGAGTCTGCGCGGGCAGCCGACCGTCCCGGAGCTCGAGCCCCTGGTCGGCCAGACCAAGGCCGGGCGGGTCGCCTCGGCGGAGCACATGCCCAGCGCGGTGGCCCTGATCATGGGATGGCTGCTCCACGAGGGGCTCGAGAAGGGCATGGAGCGGCTGGCGTTCAACCGCGCGGAGGAGCAGCGCAGCCTGCTGATCGACCACATCGGGGCCTGCGAGCGGATCCTCAAGACGCCGCTGGCCGTCGCGTACTCGATCCAGATCCGCCAGTTCATCTTCGTCTTCCTGGTGGCGCTGCCGTTCGGGATCGTCGGCAAGGTGGACTGGCTCACTCCCCTCGTGACCATGCTGGTCGCCTACCCGATCCTGGCCCTCGACGAGATCGGCGTGGAGCTTCAGAATCCGTTCTCGACCGGGCGGCTGAATCACTTGCCCCTGGACGACCTCTGCGTGAACCTGGAGAGGAACCTGATGTTCCTGCTAATCCGCAGGGAGGAGATCAGCTCCGACGCACCGCTCCACGGCCTGGAAGACGACCACGGCCTCAGCGGCGAAAATATCATGACCTGGAACCGCTAGCCGGGGTCGTCGCCCGGTGCGGGCGACTCGCGGAGTCCACATCGAGGGAGAGGAGGATGGTCGACCCGGTATGTGCGGCATCGCCGGATTCGTGAATCGAGAAGGGCAGCCGGCCGACCCGAGCGTCCTGGCCAGGATGACGAGCGTCCTGGCGCATCGCGGGCCGGACGGCGACGGGTTCCACTGCGTCGGCCCCGTGGCGCTCGGCCATCGGCGGCTCTCGATCATCGACGTGGCCGGCGGCGCGCAGCCGATGTCCAATGAGGACGGCACGGTCTGGGTCAGCTACAACGGCGAGCTCTACAATGAGCTGCAGCTGCGGCCCGAACTGGAGGCGAAGGGGCACCGCTACAGGACGGCCTCCGACACCGAGAGCCTGGTGCATCTCTACGAGGAAGAGGGCTGCGACTTCATTCGCCGGCTTAATGGCATGTTCGGCCTGGCCCTCTGGGATCAGCCGCGCGGCCGGCTCGTCCTGGCCCGCGACCGGATGGGCCAGAAGCCGCTCTACCCGCGCCCTCTGCCCGGCAGGGGACTCGCCTTCGGCTCCGAGCCGAAGGCCGTGCTGAACCATCCCGACGTCACCCCGCGAGCTGAACCGCGACGGCCTGGCCCGCTACTTCTTCTACGAGTACATCCGACGCCGCACTCCATCTGGCGGGGCCTGCGCGGCTGCCCGCGGCCACCTGCTGGTCTGGGAGCGGGGAAACTTTCGGGTGTCCCGCTTCTGGACGCCCGCGGTGCCGCCCGCCGACGAGGAGGTCGCGGGCCTCTCCTTCGAGCGGGCAAGCCGCGAGTTCTGGGGGCAGTTCCGCGACGCCGTCGGCCGACATCGCCGGTCGGACGTCCCGCTCGGGGTGTTCCTCTCCGGGGCGTCGACCTCATCCAGCGTGGCGGCGGCAGCCTGCGAGCTGGAGCCGGCGTGGCGTCCACACCTTCTCCATCGGCTTCGAGGACCCCAGCTTCGACGAATCCGAGCATGCCCGCCGGGTGGCTCTCCACCTCGGGACCGACCACCACGAGCGGACATTCTCGGTCCAGCAGGTGTACGAGCTGCTGCCCGAGGTGGCGGCCTGGCTCGACGAGCCTTTCGGCGACGCCTCGATCCTGCCGACCCACCTGCTGAGCCACTTCGCCCGCGGCGAGGTCAAGGTCGCCCTCGGCGGGGACGGGGCCGACGAGCTGCTGGCAGGATACCCCACCTTCCAGGCCGAGCGCGCCGCGGGGCTCTACCGCCGGCTCCCCGGGCCGGCCCGCGCCCTGGCCAGGTCGGCCGTCGATCGCCTGCCGGTCGATCACCGGAACTTCAGCTTCGACTTCAAGCTCAAGCAGTTCGTCCGCGGCGCCGCAGAGCCCCTGCCCCTGGCCCACCAGCGCTGGCTCGGCTCGTTCTCGGGGCCCGAGCTGGCCCGCCTCCTGATCGATCCCGCCGGGGCGGCCCGGCTCGACGTCGAGGCCGAGCACCTCGCTCTGGCCGGTTCCTTGCCGCGGCACCCCGGCCGCTAGACGCCTCGCTGGCACTTTACCAGGAGACCTACCTGCCGGAGGACATCATGACCAAGGTCGACCGCGCGAGCATGGCCTGCGGACTGGAAGTACGGGCGCCCTTCCTCGACGCGGAGCTGGTGGAAACCGTGCTGAACCTGCCGGCCCGGTTCAAGTACGCTCGCAAACAGACCAAACGGTTGCTCAAGCATGCGGTTTCGGATGAGCTCCTCGTCGATACTGGGGCGGCCGAAGAAGGGCTTCGGGATCCCGGTGCGCTGGCTCCGCGGGAGCTGGCCCTCTGGCCGACCGCCTGCTCGCGGAGGATCGGCTGGGGCGGCAGGGACTGTTCCGCCCCGAGGAGGTCACGCGGCGGCTGGCCGAGCACCGCGCCGGCGTCCGCGACCATCGCAAGCCGCTCTGGACCCTGCTGATGTTCCAGCTCTGGTGCGACGCCTGGCTGGGAGAACCCGGCGGGGCGGCGATCTGACGGAGAGGAGCGCGGCCTTGTCGACAGCACCCGCAGAGCCATCCCGGCGAGCGATCGCGGCATGAGATCCTCGTCGTCTCGGATATCCACGCGAACTGGCCGGCACTGGCGGCGATCGACGAGCCCTTCGACGTCTGCCTCTGCCTCGGCGACCTCGTCGACTACGGCCCCGAGCCGCAGCCCTGCGTGCGCTGGGCGATGGACCACGCCACCTACGCGGTGCGCGGGAACCACGACCACGGCGTCGCCCAGAGGATCCCGGTCACTGGCGACCTCGGCTTCCGCTACCTGGCCGTGCCTCCGCCACGATGTGGAACTCGCTCGATGCAGACGAGCGGCGATACCTGATCCGTTGCCCGTCACCCAGCGGGTCACGCTCGGCGGCAAAGCGGTACCTCCCGGTCCACGCCACGCCCCGCGACCCACTCGACGAGTACCTCCTGAAGGACCCCAACATCTGGGCCCGCCGGGTGCAGAACGCGGGGGCCGACATCGTCTGCGTCGGGCACTCCCACATGCAGTTCAACCTGGCTGTGGAGGGGACGGTGATCCTCAACCCGGGGAGCGTCGGTCTTCCCCGCGACGGCGACCCCCGCGCGGCCTACGCAATCATCGACGACAACCGGATCGAGCTGAAGCGCGTGCCATATCCCGTCGAGGAGACAATCCGACGGATCGAGGCGACGGACTGGCCGCGGCGCGCGAAAGACCTGATGACCCAGGTGCTGCGGACCGGCCGGCTCGCGGGGCCCGTCCCCGACCCCTCGGCCGAGTCCGGGTCGGGAGCCGACCGGGCCGATGAGCCCGACGACGACCCCCGGTCGGATTCCCTCTCCACCTGACCACGGAGCGACGAGCGGCATGAGCCGACAAGGGAAGGTCGGGCCCGGCTACCTGGCGCTCTTCGCCTCGCTCTACGCCATCCAGGGCGTCGTCGTCGCGTACTTCTTCAACTTCAACCAGCTCTACATGATCGCCGACGGCGTGGAGAGCACGGCGGCGGCCGACGCCCAGACCCTGGCGCTGCTACCCTTCATCTTCAAGTTCCTGGGCGGGCCGATCTCCGATCGGTTCGACCTGCTCGGCCTGGGGCACCGCAAGCCCTACATCGTGCTGGGGCTCGTCGTGCAGTGCCTGGGGCTCGCTTGCCTGGCCCTCCTGCACCCCGGCGAGCGGCTTCACCTCTTCGCGACGACAGCCGTGCTCACCGTCGCCGGGCTGGCGCTGTACGACACCTGCTGCGACGGCATGGTCATCGACGTTACTCCGCCGGCCGATCGGGATCGTGTCCAGGGACTGCTCGTGGCCAGCCGCGCCGCGGCGGCGACCGCGGGCACCTTCGGCTTCGGGCTCTTGCTGGAACGGACCGGGAACGGCCCCGGCCGCGGGACGCTCGTGATCTGGCTGTGCGCGGCGGCGGGGCTCATCCCGCTGGCTCTCGCCCTGGCCGTGCCGGAGCCGTCGCGTGCCGCCGACGCCGAGCGGTTCCATTGGCGGGCGCTGCGGGTCCTGTTCTCGCCTCGCTCGCTGGTGCTCCTGGCCTTCGGGGCCTTCTACGCGACGCTCGGCTACGGGGTAGAGATCAACCTGAGCCCGTTCTATGCCCGCGGCCTGGACTTCCGCGAGCGGACGATCGGCGAGCTCGGGGCCGCCCGGTACGTCGGCCGGGCGATCGGCGCGGCCCTGCTGCCGGCCCTGTCGCCTCGGCTAGGGAGGCGCTGGGTGATGGGCGTCGGGCTGGTCGGGCTGGCCGCGACGACCGCCGCACAGGCCGTCGTGGCCGGGCCGATCGCCGCGGGGCTGGCTGGCGGCGCCTTCGGAGCGGCCAACGGCTGGACCGACGCCGTGTTCTACGTCCTGGCGATGGAGGCGTCCGACCCGCGTATGGCGGCCTCGACCTACGCCCTGTTCATGGCCGTCAGCAACATCAGCATCCTGGGCGGATCGGCGTTCGACCGGCTGGAGTCGGCCCTCCGGTTCGGGGCGCACGACGGATACCGCCTCGCCTTCCTGACGACGGCCGGCTTCGTTCTCCTGGCCCTGCCCACGCTCGGCCCGCTCGGGAAGCCGCCGCGCGCCGCGGAGGAAAAAGGATGACCCGCGAACTCGTCGTGATCCTGGCCGTCGCAGTCCTGCTCCTGGCCGCCTTCGTGTACTCGATGCACTGGCTGGTTCAGCCCTTCCTGCGGCTGCTCCTGTCGCTGCGCTACCGGTTCGTCCTCGTCGGGCGGGAGAACGTGCCGAGACGAGGGCCGGTGCTGATCGCGGCCAATCACGTCTCCTGGCTGGACGGCGTGATCCTCGCGGCCACCAGCCCCCGGCGGGGTGAGGCGATGGTCAACGCCGATTACGTCGACTGGCCGATCCTCGGTCGCTACGCGCGATGGATCGGGCTGATCCCGGTGCCGATCTCCGGCCCCAAGGCGCAGCGGGCGATGATCGAGACCTGCCGTAGGGTGCTCGACGACGGCTTCGCGCTGGGGATCTTCCCGGAGGCCCAGATCAGCCGCAACGGGCTGACCGGCCCCTTCCACCGGGGCCTGGAGGTAATCCTCTCCGGCCGCGAGCAGGTCGCGGTCATCCCCTGCTTCCTGGACAACCTCTGGGGCAGCTCCTTCAGCTTCTCGGGCGGGCATTTCTTCCGGAAGCGGCCGCGGGGTCTTCGTCGGACGGTCATCGTCTCGTTCGGCCCGCCGGTGGCCGCGCCGGTGACGGCCTTCGCCGTACGCCAGGCGGTGCTCGAGGCGGGCGTGGCGGCCCATGAGCATCGTCCCCGCGCGACGCCCCCGCTCGACACGATCGACCCGGCTCTCCCCTACCTGGACCATCCCGAGCTCGGCCGGCTGACGGGCTCCACCGCCGACGTCGACGACCACGGCGTCCGGCAGACGGGCCATAGGCCGGGCACCCTCGGCCGGCCGCTCCCCGGCGTGGCCCTCCAGGTGGTGGACGACTCTGGCCAGCCGCTGGGCCCCGAGCAAACCGGCCGGCTCCAGGCCCGCGTCGCCGGCCGGCCGGGGTGGATCGACACCGGCCTGACCGCTTCGATCGACCGCCAGGGGTTCGTCTCCGTGGATCTTGCTACGGTGTGACGCCGCCCGGCGACGGCCCCGTCGATGGGCGCGTGGTCCGGGTGCCCTCGGCCCGTGCCCGAAGGCGAACCAGGAACGGCATCGGGTGGCGCGGGAGGCCGGCCAGGTGGGGCGGCACATCGTCCCGAGGGAGCGGCGACTTCTCGGGTGCACTTCCCTGATCCCACGCGGTGCAGACGACGTGCCCGCCGGGGCGGAGGTCGAACGCCTGCCGGAAGAGCTCCCTGGGCCCGCGCCGGACGACCACTGAATAGCTCCCGGGGGGGAGGATGCGGACGATCGGCTGGAGGGCGCGTCCCTTGATCGTGTAGGTCTCCTCGCCGATGCTGAGCTCGACGTCTGGCTCGGAGACGTGGACCACCAGTTCCGACTCGTCCGGGCCGGATCGGTTCGCGACCCAGAAGAGCACGAATGTTCCTGCCAAGAGGATGCCCACCCGGACCAGGAGTCGGGCCGCGGACAGGCCTTCACGGACAAGGATCGCGGGAAGGGGGAGCCTCAACGGCGACCTCCCTGGGTTGGTGGTGGGGCGGATGTCACGGGCGATTCGGCAATCCGCTCCGGGTCGTGGAGCGGGGCCGGGCCTCGGCTTCGGTTCGCCGTTCCTCCCGGTCTGCGTTGAATCCCAGGTTACCGTTCGCCGGGCGGGATGACGAGCCCTTCGGGCCAATCCGGTCGGCTCGCGCCGCGGCGAGGGAGGAGGCCTTCCGCCCGTGGAGCGAGATCATGGCGGATGATCGCGAGGTGGCCAGGGGGAGCGCCGGGCCTCCCAGCGAGAAGCGACTCGCCGGGTGGCTGAACATCCCCCCGGGGTCGGCGGGGAGGATCCGGGCGCCCGCCGCATTTCTCGGTCTGCGGGAGCGCATTTGTCAACAAATCGGCTATCTGTTCCTTTTTTTGATCAGCTATTGCGAATCATTTTGGACAAATCCAAAATCGAAAGCGAAGACTTGCCTGCCACGCTCCGGACACCGCGTCGACAGGCAGAGGGCATCGACCAGGCCCCACTTCGGTAAGGGGATTCTCCCATGAGAGCCAGTCGCGTCCACACGGCGGCGTTTTCTTTGTTCATCGGGCTTGCTCTCGGCGCCGGGGCGACGCCGAGCGCCTTCTCCCAGGCGACCTCGAGCATCGACCACTCGCTGAGGAGGCGGCTGGCGGAATCGGGGGTCAGGTCGCCCCATCCCGGGCCGGAGCCGTCGGCGGCCACGGTGCATCTGGGCCGGGCCCTCTTCCATGACAAGCTCCTCAGCGGCAATCGCGACATCTCGTGCGCGACCTGCCATCATCCGACCCTCGTGACCGGCGACGCGCTGTCGCTGCCCATCGGCACCCGGGGCATCGGCCTGGGCACCGATCGGGACAGGGATCCGACGAGAGAGTTCATCCCCAGGAACGCCACCGAGTTGTTCAATCGAGGGGACGAGGGATGGACCACGATGTTCTGGGACATGCGGGTGGAGCGGCTGGCCTCAGGCGGCTTCCGCTCGCCCGCCGGCGCTTTGCTCCCGGGGGGCTTCCGCAGCGCGCTGGAGGTCCAGGCCATGTTCCCCGTGACCTCGCGTGACGAGATGCGCGGCCAGCCCGCGGACATCCCGCAGGGCAATGAGCTCGCCTCGTTCGACGACGCCGACTTCACGGGGATCTGGGCAGCCCTCATGGATCGACTGTGGGCGATCCCTGAGTACCGCGACCTGTTTCGTGCGGCCTTCCCTGGAATCGGCGACGCGTCATTCGGCTTCCAGCACGCCGCTGTCGCCATCGCCGCGTACGAGCAGGACGCCTTCACCTTCCGCGACAGTCCCTTCGACCGCTATCTCGCCGGCGAGGACGGCGCGATGAATCTCTCCCAGAAGCGCGGTGCGCTCCTGTTCTACGGCAAGGCGAATTGCGTCTCCTGTCACAGCGGCGGGTTGATGACGGACCAGCGGCCGCACTGCCTGGGCGTCCCTCAACTCGGGCCGGGCAAGGCCCCGGAGGCCCCGCTCGATCTCGGACGCATGCGCGTCACGGGAGACTCGAACCAGCGCTTCGGATTCCGGACTCCACCCCTCCGCAATGTCGCCGCGACCGGGCCCTGGATGCACGACGGTGCGTTCACGACCCTTGAAGGAGCGGTCCTCCACCACCTTCAGCCGGTCCAGAGCTTGTTGCGTTACGATCGATCCCAACTTGCGACCGAGTTGCAGGACACCGTCGTGGATGAGCCCCGCGTGATGCTCGCGATGCTCCGAGGAATTGACCCGGTCATCGCACGCAGCAACCGGCTGCGAACGAGTGAGTTCCACGACCTGATCGCCTTCCTCCATGCGCTGACCAGTCCCTCGCTGGTTGACCTCCCCAGCAAGGTCCCGGTGTCGGTCCCGAGCGGGCTGCCGGTCGACTGAGGTCAGGCGTCCCGGAGCCCGATGAAGCGAGGGCGGAATCTGTTCGTTGAAACACGGGAAATGGGCAGCCGCCCGGGTATCTGTCAGGATCCCTCGATCAGTTCCGCAGCCACTCGGCCTTCCTCACCGGGAGGTCGAGTGACTCAATCTCGGCCTGCGCCGCGTGCTTCGCCCGATCGGGCCGGTTGGCGTTGAAGACCAGATACCGCTCGCCGGGAGAGAAGACGAGCCCTTCGAGCTGGTCCGGGCGGTAGCGATCCTGGAGCTTGTGGACCTTCGAGTCCCGGCCCGGCGAGAGACGGAACAGGTTGCGCTCTTTCCCGTCCTTGACGCCGACGAAGTAGTACTCGTCGGCCGAGGCCCGGTAGACCGGCCAGCGGGGCAGGATCTCCAGCGCGGGGCCGAGCCTCCAGAGGAATTCGATGATCCGGGACCGCGACGGCGTGCTCACATCGAGCAGGACGAGCTGCGCGGTGTTCACGTTGCCCCCCTCGTAGACAATCGCCACGACCCTGTCGTTCCCGACCCAACGCGGCCAGGAGACCAGCTCGTGGCCGGCGACGCGGATGATCTCCCCGTATCCCTTCTTCCCCAGGTCGAGCACCGTGCTCTCGGTCGGCTCAGAGATCGGGTTGATCATGAGCTTCTTGCCGTCGGGCGACCAGTACGGTGCTCCGTGCTCGCCGGGGCCCGGCACCCGCTGTCGTCCGGTCCCGTCGGCATTCATGATGTAAGCCCCGGGCTCCTCGCCCGTGGGCAGCGTCGACCAGGCCAGGAAGGCGATCCGCTTGCCGTCGGGAGAGTACGCGGGGCAGGTCCCCGGCCCGATGTCGTCGATCGCGGGCTTTCCGTCGCGGGCCCGGAGGACCAGCATCCGCGCGCGACTCCAGTCGTTATCGGGCGTGGCGTGGAAGGCGATACCGGTTCCGTCCGGCAGCCAGCTCGGCATGGAGGTGCGCGTCAGCCCCGGTAGCGGCTCGTCGACGATCAGGTCGATGCTCCCCGCTTCCATGTCGCGGAGGTAGAGCTGCATCCGGATGCCGTTCGGGTCGCGGGGGGCCGGAGGATGCTCCTTGAGCACGTCGGCCAGGCGGTCGGCCTCCTTCGGCGGGGGCACCTGGGCGGGTTTCTCGTCCCGGGCGGCGTATCCCGCGCGGAACGGGCGGTGGGCATTGAAGACAAGGTAACGGCCGCCGGGAGCGAGGTTCAGCCCGCCCAAGTAGTCCACCTGCGGCGGGCCCTCGACGGGGACCGCCGGGGAGGGTGCTCGGGACTCGAACAGGTCGTACGCCGGCCCTTCAGCGAAGACCTTGAGGATCGACCGCCGGGCGCCGTTCGCGCCGATGAAGTAGCAGACGCCCGGCGTGTCCGTGTAGACGGGCCAGCGAGCATAGATGTCGGGCCCGTCGCTCCGCTTCCAGAGCGTCCTGGCGATCCGCGCCTGGTCCGGCTGGCGGACGTCGAGCATGACGATCGAGTCGGGTTCGTCCCCGGCACCGATGCTGGCGACCAATGTCCAGTCGCCGGCCCAGCTTGGCCAGGAGAAGACGCGCTGACCGTCAAGTTTGACCTCCGAGGTCGTTTTATTCTCAAGATCATGGATACGGATCTCGGCCGGGTCTTCGAAGCTGTTGAGCAGGAGCTTGCGTCCGCCCTTCGACCAGACGGGCGCACCGAAGCCGTCCGCCATGATGCGCCTCCGGCCGGTACCGTCGGCGCCCATGAGCCAGTAGCCCGCCTCCTCGGGGTTGTCGGCGGGATTGATCGCGAAGGCGATGAGCTGGTCGTTCGGCGAGAAGGCGCCGAAGCTGCCCGGGCCGAGGTCCCGGACGCTCGGGCGTCCGTCCTTGCGCTCCAGGATCATCAGCCGCGAGCGGCTGGCCATCCGTTCGGAGGTGTCGAAGACGATCCGCGTGCCGTCGTGCGACCAGTCGGGCGTCGAGGACCAGGGCAGCCCCGGGATCGGCTCGTCAATGATCAGCGACGTCCGATTCTCGGTCAGGTCGCGGAGGTAGATCTGCATCCGTGTGCCCGGCCCGTTGCTGGATTTGGGCGGGTGGGCCTGGAGCACCTCGGCCAGCGTCCGGGCCTTCTCCTCGGGCACAGCGGCCCTGGGCTCCGACGTGCCGGCCCGGTCGGGTCGGTTTGCTCCGAAGAGGAGGAAGCGGCCGCCGGGCGAGAGGGCCAGCCCTCCCATCTCGTCCTCCCGGCCGGTGTCCGACCAGGCGGTGGCCGGGCCGGTGTGTCCGGGATCGAGCCCGAAGAGCGTGCGCCGCTTTCCTTGGACGCCCACGAAGAAGCTGCGGCCGGTACTCCGGTCGTGGAGCGGCCAGCGGGCGTAGACGTTCGGGCCGTTCTTGCGCTCCCAGAGCGTTTGGACGACCTGCGGCTCCTCGGGCCTGCGGATGTCGACCAGGGCGATCATGTGCGGCTCGTTGCCCGCGCCGAGGCAGGCGATCAGCCGACCGTCGCCGGCCCAGCGGGGCCAGGAGAAGATCTTCTGGCCGGGGACCGCGATCCGGGTCGTCTTCCCGGTGGCCAGGTCGTGGAGGTTGGACTCGGTCGGGTCGCTGAAGGAGTTGACCAGGAGCGTCTTGCCGTCGGGCGACCAGAACGGGGCGCCGAAGAAACCGACGGGGCGGAGATCCGAGCCGTCGGCGTCCATGATGTAGGCACCCGGCGCGATGTTCGGCGACGCACCCGGATTGAGCAGGAATGCAATGGACTGGCCGTCGGGAGAGAACCTCGGGCAATTGCCCATGCCGATCTCGCGATAGCTCGGCTTGCCATCCTTCGCCTCCAGGATCATCATCCGCGACTTGCTCCACTCCTTCCCCGGCGAGGCGTCGAAGGCGAGCCGCGTGCCATCGGGCGACCAGTCCGGGGCGCCGGTCCAGGTCAGGCCGGGGACCGGCTCATCGGCGATCAGGACGGTACCGCCCGCGGACAGGTCCCGCATGTAGAGCTGCATCCGCTCGCCGGCCCTCGCCGAGTGCTCCGGCGGGTTGCGTTTCAGGACGTCGGCGAGCCGCTCGACGCGGCGGTCGCCGGCCAGTCGGTCCGGGCCATCGGCGCGCCCGGCGACGTCGTCGTGAAGGCGGTCGCTGGCGAAGAGCAGGAAGCGGCCGTCGGGCGAGAGGGTGAGCCCGCTCAGCTTGGGGCCGCCCACGGCCATCGAGGAGGGCAGGGCACCGACGCGGGCGTCCGTCGGCAGGAAGTACAGGCTCCGGCTGCTACCCTCATCGGTGATGAAGAACAGACCGGCCTTGTGGAGCAACGGCGAGCGCGGATAGAAATTCGGGCCGATCTGGCGGGACCAGAGGGTGCGGATCACCCGCGACCCCGAAGGCTGGCGGACGTCCAGGAGGGCGATCTCGTCCGGCTCCTTCTCGCCGCCGATGCAGGCGACGAGCATGTCCGGCCCGGCCCAGCGGGGCCAGGACGAGATCACCTTGCCGGCGGGAAGCCTGACCCGATCGGCCCGCAGCGCGGCCAGGTCGTACACGACCACGGTGGTGGGCGAGAGCAGGCTGCTGATGAGTAACTTCTTGCCGTCGAGCGACCAGAACGGGGCGCCGGAGAGACCCACGTGGCGGCGGTTTCCGCCGTCGGCGTCCATCAGCCAGACGCCGGACGGGGAACCGGGAACCTCGTTGAACAGCAGGAAGGCGATCGACCTTCCGTCGGGCGAGATCTTCGGGCAGCACCCTGGGCCGAGGTCGCGGAAATTCGGTGTGCCGTCGGAGCCCTCGACCGCGATGATCCGCGAGCCGAGCCAGCTCTTGTCGGGCGAGGCGTGGAAGAGAATGCGCCTGCCGTCGGAGGACCAGTCGGGGTCCTCGGCGATCGGCATTCCGACGGCCCGCGGGTCCGCGAGCAGCATGTTCCGGTTCCCGACAAGGTCCCGCACGTAAAGCACCATTCCCTGGCCGAGAGTGGACGGGCGGCGCGGCTGATTCACGAGCGACTCGACGAGCCGTCGGGCCTCGTCCGCAACCTGGCTCCGACCCTGGCCGGCGACCGGCGAGGCGGCCGTCTTGCCGTCCACGAGCCAGACCTTGACCGAGCCTTCCGCGCTGCCGGTCGCCAGGTGCTGGCCGTCCGCCGAGAAGGCGATGCTCGGGATGTTGCCCTCGTGGGCCCGGAACCGGCGCAGGTGTTGTTGTTCCTGACCCTGCAGCTTCCAGAGCGAGACCTCGCCGGCCCAGTTGCTGATGGCGAGCGTGCCGCCGTCGGGGCGGAAGGCCACGCCGGCCGGCCAGGGGCCGGGATCGAGGATGCCCTTTTCCTCACAGGAGTCGAGCCCGCAGCTATAGAGGCGGGTCGTGCCGTCGGCGCCGGTGGCGGCCAGGAGCTTGCCGTCGGGGCTGAAGGCGACCGACTTGCACTCGCGCTTCCAGCCGAGCAGCCGGGCAAACCGCTTCCGCCCTGGCCAGCTCCAGACCTGGACCTCGCCCGGCTGGCCGACCGGGTTGCCGGGCGTGCCCTTGGAATAGTCGCCCATGGCCATCGCGATGAGCCGGCCGTCGGGCGAGAAGGCGACACCGCTGACCGGCTGCTCCAGCGTGGGCGACGTCCAGACGCGCTGGCCGTTCTTCGCGTCGAGCACGATCACCTGCCGGTCGAACCCGCCCGCGACAATCTCGCTCCCGTCCGGGCTGAAGGCCACCGAGCGGACGCCGTCGCTGAAGCCGGCGAAGTCCCATGTCGGCTTCGGATCGACGGGCCGGGCCCCGAAATCCCAGAGCTTGACGTGATGGTCCCAGCCCCCCGAGACCACGAGCCGGCCGTCGGGCGAGTAGGCCACGCACTCCACGCCGCCCGAGTGGGCCCTGATCCAGGCTTCCGCCATGACGGCCGGGGGACCGTCTTCCGCCGCTCGGGGCCCTCGGGTGCTCATTTGCGACCGCCAGTCCCAGAGTATCAATTCCCCGGCCTTCGTCCCGAACGCCAGGAGCCGGCCGTCGGGCGAGAAGGTGAGGGAGCGGACGGAGCCGAGCCCGGTCATGGCGATCTGAGGATTCGGCGAGGCCGGTAGGTGCGCGCCCGGCGGCTGAGAGCCGGGAAGGATGGCCGTCCCGCCCGGGGCCGTCCATGTCGGTCGGGGCACGCGGCGGTTTTCCTCGTATTCCGCGACTCGATCTGCCCGCTCGGCACGTTGGCGGGCGGCTTCCAGCTTCTTGATCTCCAGCGCGGATCGATAGCGTGCGTACTCCTCGACGGCTCGCGATGGCCCGGCCGAGTCGGCCGCACGGGGGTTGCGCTCGGACTGGGAGAGCGTATCCCGGACAGGATCGTACTCCAGCTTCGCCGAATTGGTTGCCGTCGTGTCGGGTTCTTCCCGCCGCACGCTCAGCACCTTCCGGCCCCCGCGCTCGATCGTGACCAGTTCATCCCGGAGGATCTTGCCGTCCTTGACGGCCTGGACGTTGTGCTTGCCGACCGAGAGCCGCAGTTCCTTGATCCCCGCGCCGGTGACGACCAGTTCATTGCCGTCGAGCTTGATGCCGACGGCCGGGTCGTCGGTCTCGATGACGAGGGTGCCCTCGGGCGTCTTGAGGCGCAAAACGGTGGCCACGTAGCGGGCGGCCTGAGCGGCGGCCTCGCGGGCGGCGGGGAAGCCCAGGAGCACGCCGACGAGCAGCGTCGCCGGGATGGCCCCCCAGAGGGCCGCCGCGCGGTGGTTCCGCGCCGGGAGGAGTTCGGGCGGCAATGGCACGGAGGCCGGCTGCTGGACGTGGGCCAGGCAGCGGCCGAGCAGGTCGGCGACCTCCGCCGCCGAGCCGTAGCGGTCGGCCGGGTCCTTCGCGTGTAGCCGGTCGATGATCTTCACGAGCCAGGATGGGATGTCGGGATTGAGGGTCTGGATTGGTGTCGGGGTCTGCTCGCAGACCCGTTTGAGCGTGGCCATGCTGGAGTTGCCACGGAACGGGGCGCAGCCGGTGCAGAGGGCGTAGAGCACGCTCCCCAGGCTGAACAGGTCCGTGCGGTGATCGATCTGGTCGCCGCGGGCCTGCTCGGGCGACATGTACTGCGGGGTGCCGGCCACCACGCCCGACTGGGTCATGGTCGCGTCGTCCACCGCGCGGGCGAGCCCGAAGTCGGTGATCTTGACCCGCTCCACGCCGTTCTCTAGCAAGATGTTCGCCGGCTTGATGTCGCGGTGGATCAGCCCCTGCGCGTGGGCCGCGGCCAGGGCGCTCGCGGCCTGGGAGCCGATCCGGAGGATCTCGGCCAGCTCCGGGCTCTTATCGCCGTCGACCACGTCCTGCGCCGGCTTGCCGGCGATGTACTGCATCACCAGGTAGGGGACGCCCTGGGGCAGGGTGTCCACGGCGTGGATCGTCACGACGTGCTCGTGGGCGACGGCGGCCGCGGCCTTCGCCTCGCGAGCGAACCGCCGCCGGGCGGCCCCGGTCGCGGCCATCCCGGGCGTCAGGAGCTTGATCGCGACCAGGCGGTCGAGGGCCCGGTCGCGGGCGAGGAAGACAATCCCCATCCCGCCGCGGCCGATCAGCCGGATCACGTCGTAAGGGCCGAGCTTGCCGAGATGTTCGGGCTCGTCGGGCGGTTCGAGCAGGCCCGTGGGGATCTCCTCGTCGTCCGGGGCCTCGAAGTTGTGCCCCTCGGGCAGCTCGCGGGTGGCGTCGGCCGCGGGTTCGTCCCGGAGCAGGGAGAGGTTCCTCCAGAGCCCGCTCCGCGCGGCGAGCGGCTCCATGCTCCCTGGCATTCGGGGCAGCGGTCGACGTGCTGGATGATCTCCGCCTGCTCGGCGTCCGGCAGGTCGTCGGCCAGGAGGCGGAGGAAGCGGTCCTCGTGGAGCGGGTCGGGGCAGGCCGACATGGCGGGCCTCCTCGGGTCGGTTCAGGGCGAAGTCGAAGGGGGATCGTCGCCGTCAAGGTCGAGCAGGGCAATCTCTTCCCGCAGCCTGGCCATGATCCGGCTCCGCGCGACGTACAGGGCCCCGTGCGAGAGGCCCAGGTCGGCCGCAACGGCCGCGACGTCCTCGCCGAGGACGCCCGTGCGCCAGAAAGCCTGCCAGGTGGTCGGATGGAACCGTGGACGGACGCGCTGGGCCGCGCATGCGAAGACCTGGCGGCGGTATTCGAGGTCGAAGAGCGCGGAATCCTCGTCATCGGCCGCGGGCAGTTCTTCCAGGAGGAGGACCATGTCCGTGCCGCCGGCGCCTTGGCCGGCGGACTGGCGGCCGCGGGCGGCCACGAGGTTGAGCACCAGGTTGCGGGCGATCCGCGAGAGCCAGGCGCGGAACGAGCCGCGCGACGGGTCGGGGTCCCAGTGCTCGATCGCCGAGGATACCGCGCGGAGGACGTCCTGGGTGATGTCGTCGGCGTCGGCCGGCTGGAGGCCCCTGGCCCGCGCCAGGCGGCGGATCAAGGGCTCGTAGATCTCCACGAACTCCGCCCAGGCGTGCTCGTCGCGCGGGGACTTCAGGCGGACCAGCAAGCTCGCTCGGGTACGTGGAACCACGGCCTCTGTGCATCCTCCTACAGAGAATCACAAACGGCCGCCGCGGATCTTACAGCTCGGGCGCATCCACTGGGAAATACCCGGGGAAAAGAACCTCGGAACACACGGAAGACAAGGAAAAGGAGGGGAACGCAAAGGTAAGGACCGTTGTTACCGCTCCGATCGGGTTTCTCCTTCCGTGTGTTCCGTGTATTCCGTGGTTCAACTCGCCTTCCCCGGCCGGCTCACTTCCGGCGTTCGATCGGCACGTAGTCGGTGACGTTGTTGCCGATGTAGATCTGGCGCGGGCGGGCGATCTTCATCTTGCCGTCGGCGTGTTGCTCCTTCCACTGGGCGATCCAGCCGGGCATCCGGCCGATGGCGAAGATGACCGTGAACATGTTCGTGGGGATGCCGATGGCCCGCATGATGATGCCGCTGTAGAAGTCGACGTTCGGATAGAGCTTGCGGTCGACGAAGTAGGGGTCGGAGAGGGCCTTTTCCTCGAGCGAGCGGGCGATGTCGAGCAGCGGGTCCTTCACGCCAAGCTGGGCGAGGACCTTGTCGGCGGCCCGCTTGAGGATCACGGCCCGGGGGTCGAAGTTCTTGTAGACCCTGTGGCCGAAGCCCATCAGGCGGAAGCCGCTCTTGGGGTCCTTGGCCCGCTTGATGGCCTCCTCCGGGGACATGCCGCCGTTGTAGATCTCCTCGAGCATCTCGAGGACGGCGACATTGGCTCCCCCGTGCAGCGGGCCCCAGAGCGCACCCACGGCCGCGGCGCACGAGGCGAACAGGTTCGCCTGGCTGGAGCCGACGACGCGGACGGTGGAGGTGCTGCAATTCTGCTCGTGGTCGGCGTGAAGGAGCAGGATCAGGTTGAGCGCGTCGACGACCTCGGGGCTGGCGACGTACTGCTCGTAGGGCATCGAGAACATCATGTGCAGGAAGTTCGCGACGTACGGCAGCTTCGGGTCGGGGTAGATGAACGGCAGGCCCATCGAGCGGCGGTAGGAATAGGCCGCGATCGTCCGGACCTTGCTGATCAGGCGGGCCGCCTCCTCGAAGAAGATGCCCTCCTCGGTCGTCGGGGAAGGCTCGTTGCTGCGGCGCGGGAAGCAGGAGAGCGTGTTGATCATCGCCGAGAGCATGGCCATCGGCGGGGCGTCGACGAGGAACCCCTCGAAGTGGTGCTTGAACGCCTCGTGCAGCGGCGCGTGGAACGTGAGCCGCTCGCGGAAGCGGTTGAGCTCGGTGCGGTTGGGCAGCTTCCCGTGGATCAATAGCCAGGCGGTCTCGGTAAACGTCGAGTGCTCGGCGAGCTGCTCGATCGGGATGCCGCGATAGCGGAGGATGCCCTTCTCGCCGTCGATGAAGGTGATCTCGCTTGTGCAGGCCCCCGTGCTGCTGAAGCCCGGATCGAGGGTGATCAGGCCGGTCTGAGCCCGGAGATCGCTGATGTCGATCGCGAGTTCCCCTTCCGTACCCTCGATGACGGGCAATTCGATCGTTCGGCCATCGAACGTCAAGGTCGCTTTCCGGGTCATCGCCTGCATCTCCGCGGACGTTGCTTGCGAGGCTGGATCGGTCATTTTCCGTCATTCTACACGGCCCCCGACCGGGAATGAATGAGCCGGTGTCCTGGTGTGGGATTCTCGCCGGAGGATTCGGTCGCGGTGATGCTCGGGGGGCTCAGACGTCTTTCCAGCCTCCCTCGTCGGCATCCGGGGAACGTCGGTGCCGCGGATGATTCGCTCGCGGCATGCCGGGTCTCGCCGGAATTCAAGGTCCCATGCAGGCACTGCATATTGGCTCGAAAGTGGTAAACATTAATCAATCCTCATGGAACCCGTAAGCTGGAACATCCCAGGGGGAAAACACGCTTCTAAGCCCTAGAGATCGTCGCGAGATCGAAGTCGGCCTCAGGCATTTATGAAAGAAAGGAGCAAGTGATGAAATCATTGATGGTTCAGGGCCTTGTCACATCAATCATCCTGCTCGGAGGGTTTGATCGAAGTCTGGCCGATGGGGAGAGGTCTTCTCGAAGGGTTCAACAGGATCGGTCGGCCCCGAAACCTGAATTTTCCGAATCCCAGGCCGGGGACACGCCGGAGTACAGGCTGCTCGACGCCATGAACCGGGGCCTGGTGGCCGTCGAGGCCGAGGGCAAGGGCGACGGACGGATGACCGTCTCGGTCACAAACCAGACCCGGCGGCAACTCCGGGTCGTGCTGCCGCCGGGGCTCATCGCCCAGGGTGCCAGCGGCCAGATGGGCGGCATGGGTGGCATGGGTGGCGGAATGATGGGCGGTATGGGTGGCATGGGTGGCGGAATGATGGGTGGCATGGGCGGCATGGGCGGCGGCATGATGGGTGGCATGGGTGGTATGGGCGGCGGCATGGGTGGCGGGATGATGGGTGGTCGTGGCATGGGGGGAGGGACGA
>JAXMBE010000098.1:0-21561 GCA_046349995.1 Isosphaeraceae bacterium
AAGAACGAGACGACGCGGAAGGTCGGGGTGAAGAACGTGTCCTTCCGGCAAGGCTGCCTGAATCCGTTTGGCCGATCGGCTAGGGTGGCGGTCCTTGTCCTGGAGGACCGCGATCGGCACGAAGAAGCGTGGGAGGTTGCCGCCCGATCTGGTGCGTGGGCGGAGCCGGTTTCAGGCGTGGCGGGGGTAGCGGAAGCCGGGGTGACCGGATCCTGCAAGCGTTCTGGACAGGATCAAGCCGAATTTCGACCGCAGCACGCTTTGAACTTCTTCCCGCTCCCGCACGGGCGGTGGTGTCCTACGGAAATTGAATGGCTGGACGGTTGAACCATTCTGACCATGTCCATACGTGGTCGGTCAGCTTAGCCGCCAGTGCGGGTGATCGTTGGTGCCATTGGCCTTGCTCGTCCTTGACCCGTAGCGTCCGGACGCACCAGCAGAAGTTGTAGCTGTACAGCGTCAGGTAGGTCATCGCCTCATGGACCTGCCAGTCCTTGCTGAACCGATAGGTCTTCCGCCCCTTCCGGGCGTTCCGGCCCCGGTCGGTGCCGTTCTGCCGCTCCACGAACGAGGTGTTCACTCGGCGGCTCGCCACCGACTCGCCCAGCACGTCTTCCAGCGCCTCCGGCGAGCCGAAGACCTGTCTCTGCTCCACGGCGATGACGTGGCCATTCTCCCGGTGCTTATGCACCGTCGCGTAGATCACGTCGTCGGGCAACCGCCGCTCGGGAACGACGCGCGGCCGCCCCGGCTTGCGCCGCGCCGGGGCGGGCACCGGCTCGCTGAAGGCCTCCTCGATCGCCGTCCCGTACGCGGGATACTCGTCGCTGGTCATCAGCGGCGGCGGGTCGCAGTCCACTCGCCGTTTCACCTCGGCGACGACCGCGCGGGCATTCTCCTGCGTCCGTGCCCCGGGGACCACAGCCAGGACGAGCTTGTGCTCCGGGTCGAATGCGACGTGGTCCCAGTAGTCGCCGCAGTGGTCGTCGTCCGGGTTCCTGGGGTCGCAGTTCTTCTGCTTCTTCTGCACGAAGGCCCACTTCTCATCGAACTGGACCTCGCGGGTGCAGGGGGGAAAAGGCCACCGACTCGTCGTGGGCGGCCTTGGCGTGCCGGCCGGCGAGCAGGGCCAACCGCGTGACGGTATCCTTGTTGACGCCCACCAGCCGGGCGGTCTGGCGGACGCCGCACCCCTCGGCCAGGTGCTCCAGGATGGCGATGACTTTGTCGTGCGGCAGCTTGGAGTTGAACAGCGGCGTGCCCTTGAACTCGGAGAAGCGGGCCTTGCAGGCGTTGCAGTACAAGAGGCGGTGGTTCGCCTTGCCGAAGCGGTCGCAGATGGAGAGGTTGCCAAGATTGCGCTCACCGAATCGCGGGCAATCGGCGTTCTGGCAGCAAAAGCCGCTGAGGTCGTCCGTGGGCATGAGTCGTCCTGGGGCGTTCCGTCTCGGCGAATCGGTTCCTGGACGACCAGCCTACCCATCAGTAGAATCCCCCTGCAACCACTACCGGACACCACCCTCAATTCACTCATCAAAGAAAGTCGATCAAATCGTAGGAACTGGGTGGACAACTCGCATGGAGGCCATCGGCAGGCGTTAACCATGCCAACGCGGTCTGTCCTCGTAGTGCGGTCATACAACGAGGTCGACCGTGCACGCGCGACTCAGCCGCGAGCAGAATAGGGTGGCGATCTCGAAGCGGAAAGGAGTATATCGCGGAAATGGACATGCGTGATTGGTTTAAGCGTCTTCTACGAGGCAAGACCGAAGCAGGGATCCGATCTCCAAATGCCTCCTGGAATCTCGTCGACACGCTGGATCATCGATTTCTTCCGCCTGAGGGTCGATCGCGGCATACCCTGTTGATCGTAGATAATGAAACGGAAGTGTTGAACACGCTCCGGCATCAATTCACCAAGGCCTACCGGGTTCTCACGGCTTGCTCCTCCGCCGAGGCCATCGAGCTCTTGAGGCGGCATGATGTCCACCTCATCCTATCCGACCAGCGGTTGCCAGGCACTCCCGGCGACGCATTCCTGGGCCAAGCGCGTCGGCTCCAGCCCGATGCCATCCGGATGCTCTTCACCCGCTACGCCGACATCCAGTCCGTGATCAACGCGTCCAACGCGGGCCAGATCTTTCGCTACATCCTCAAGCCCTGGGACCCCGCCGAACTTGAGGGCATGGTCCGTCAAGCGGCCGAACAATATGACCTCACGACCGAACGCAGCCGTCTCCAGTCCGATCTCGAGGCGCTGAGGGACCGATCAGTTCCGACGACTGCTCAGGTCAAGGAAGGTCGAATCATCGGGAACTACCTGCTGGAGAGGAAGCTGGGCCAGGGAGGCATGGGTGCGGTGTACAGGGCGATCCATCTCCCCTTGAACCGCATCGTCGCTTTCAAGGCGTTGTCGCCTGACCGGCTTCACGATGCCGAAGGTATGGCTCGCTTCTCGCGGGAGATCAAGGCGGTTGGGTCTCTACGCCATCCTAACATCATCCAGGGCACTGATGCGGGAGAGGCCGATGGCATCCACTTCTTGGTGATGGAACTCGTCGATGGCCTCAATCTATCTGACCTGGTTACTCGACATGGTGCTCTGTCATCTGCAGATTCCTGTGAGCTGATCGCAGAGGCTGCGGTAGGACTTCAGCATGCCCATGAACACGGGTTGGTGCACCGGGACCTCAAGCCCTCCAACGTCATGGTGACTCACGCGGGCCACGTCAAGGTGCTCGATTTCGGCCTGGCGCGGCTCTATGAAGGATCGGCGTCCGTTACCGAGTTGACCAGCAGCGCCCAGATCGTAGGAACCATCGGATACATGGCCCCGGAACAGGCCTTTGCAAAGTATGCCGTCGGTCCTCGGACGGACCTGTATAGTTTGGGATGCACACTGTATAAACTCCTCTCGGGATGTACTCCGTTCAGCGGACCGGCTTATGACACGCCGGTCAAGATCCTGCTGGCCCATGCATTGGAGCCCGTGCCGCCCATTCAGCAATTGCGCCCCGACGTCTCACCTGAACTGGCGGCGATCCTCAACCGGCTCCTCGCCAAGGATCCAGGGGATCGATTTGAGGAGGCGACTGATGTCGTCACGGCGTTGGGCCCGTTCCGAGTCGGAGCCGATTTGAGCAAACTCGTTCCACCGCATGAGCCGTCAACGACCATCGACAGGCTGTAGCGATGCGACAAGCCGAAGCCTATCCGCCCCTCGGGACCTCCACCCACGCGTCGCCCCGCGACGCGCTCAGGACGGCCGCTTCAAGGAAGGCCATGCCGGCGACGCCGTCCGCGATCCCCGGGTGTTCGAAGGGCTGCGGCGCGGGCTCCCCTCGGCTCCTCCGGATGGTCCATTCCAGCGTGCGGTGGAGATTGGCGAGCGCCTCGTGGAAGCCCTCGGGATGGCCCGCGGGCAGGCGCAGATACGGTTTGATCGAGGCCGGGACATAGCTGTAGTCACTGCCCTGGCGGTACACCCGCACCGGCTGGTCGCTGTTGTAGAGCTCGAGCTCGTCGAACCGGGTGTGCGACCAGGTCAGGGTGCCGGTGGTCCCGATGACCCGGAACCCGTTGTCGTTCTGCGCGCCGGTGGTGATCTGCGACGCCGTGATGGTGGCGATCGCGCCGTTGCTCAGCTCGGCCAGCACGGTGAAGTCGTCGTCGAGGGCCCTGCCGGGGACGATCGACTTCATCCGGGCCAGCAGCCGGACCGCATGCAGTCCGGTCACGAACCGCACGAACTGGTAGGCGTGCGTCCCGATGTCGCCGCCGCAGCCCGAGGCGCCGGCCTTGAGGGGGTCGACGCGCCAGGCGGCCTGCTTGTGCCCCTCGTCCTCGCGGCGGGTCGCGAGCCAGCCCTGGGGATACCAGGCCTCGACCTTGCGGACCTCGCCGATGTCCCCGGCCCGGACCATCTCCCGGGCGAGCATCACCATCGGGTATCCGGTGTAGGTGTGCGCGACGACGAACGGGACCTCCTGCGCGAGGACGACGGCCTGGAGCCGGCGGGCCTCGTCGAGCGACGTCGTCAGGGGCTTCTCGCAGAGGATGGCGATCTCGGCCGCGGCGGCGGCCTCGGCGGGCCCGACGTGGGCGTCGTTGGGCGTGACGATGGTCAGGTAGTCGATCCGCGAGTCCGCCGGCAGGGCCGCCTCCTGGGCGATCATCGTCTGCCAGTCGGGGTATCCTCGTGGGAAGAAGAGCTCGTTCGCCGCCGCCAGGGACTCGTCGGGCCGGCTGCGCAGGGCCCCGGCCGTCAGCTCCGCCGAATTGTCCATCAGGACGGCCCGCCGGTGCGGCGCGCCGAAGAAGCTCCCCGGCCCCCCTCCCCCGACCATGCCCACCCGCAGCTTGGCTCGAACCCTCGTGCGCGTCTTCCCCGTGCTTTCGAAGCGGACCACCTCCGGCAGGCGGGCGATCCCTTCCCGCCCCTCCCAAGCTGAGACTAGCCACGCCCGTCGCCGGGCCGCAAGGGCCGACTTCCCGCGGCGGCGGGCGTCCCGGCGATCGCCTCGCGGCCGGCTCCACTCGGCCCTTGGAGACGATCCAGCGGCCGTTTATAGTGGCCGGAGCGGGGTGTGGCGAGCACACGACGAGGTCCCCCGATGACTGGCGAGCGTCCTTCGAGCGAGGAATCTTCCGATGCGTGAGATCAACGTGGCGATGATCGGCGAAGGCTTCATGGGTCGGACCCACTCGAATGCCTGGTCCCAGGTCCAGAAGTTCTTCAAGCCCCCGCTCCGGCCGGTCATGCACACCTCCTGCGGGCGCCGGGAGGAGCATCCGAAGGTCTTCTCGAACAACTGGGGCTGGGCCCACGCCTCGTCGAACTGGGAGAACACCGTCCGGCTGCCCGAGATCGACCTGGTGGACATCGTCACCCCGAACTTCATGCACGCCCCCGTCGCCAAGGCCGCGATCGCGGCCGGCAAGCACGTCGCCTGCGAGAAGCCGATCGCCGGGACGCTCGCCGAGGCCCGCGAGATGGTCGAGGCGGCGCGGGACGCCCGCGTCAGGACCTTCGTCTGGTACAACTACCGCCGCTGCCCGGCCGTCGCCATGGCCCACAAGCTCGTGAAGGACGGCGCCCTCGGCGTGATCCGGCACGTCCGCGCCTTCTACCTCCAGGACTGGGCCGACGAGTCGATCCCCCTGGTCTGGCGGTTCCAGAAGGAGGGGGCCGGCTCCGGCGCACACGGCGACCTGAACGCCCACATCATCGACATGACGAGGTTCGTCACCGGCGAGGAGATCACCGAGATCTCCGGCGCGATCGCCGAGACGTTCATCAAGCAGCGCAAGAGGATGGTCGGCGCCGCCGCCGGGGGCATCGCCGCCGGCGTGCAGAGCGGCGAGGAGACCGGGCCGGTGACCGTGGACGACACGGTCCTGTTCCTGGCCCGCTTCTCCGGCGGCGCCGTGGCCAGCTTCGAGGCCGCCCGCCAGGCGACCGGGAACCAGAATCGCAACGGCTTCGAGATCAACGGCTCCAAGGGGGCCGTCAAGTTCGACTTCGAACGCATGAACGAGCTCCAGTTCTACGACGCCACCCGCCCCCGCGCCGTGCAGGGCTGGACCACGATCATGTGCACCCACGGCGGCGACCACCCCTACGCCGAGCACTGGTGGCCCGACGCCCACGTCCTCGGTTATGAGCACGGGTTCATCAACCAGGCCTACGATATCCTCCACGTCCTCGCCGGCCACGAGCCGACCGTGCCGATCCCCGACTTCAACGACGCCTACCAGACCCAGCGGGTCCTAGAGGCGGCCCTGATCGCCGCCGCCGAGAGGCGGCCCATTTCCCTTGGCGAGGTGAAGTGAACGCGGCTCGGGTCGGCCCCGACGCCCGAACCGCACCGATTGCGGCTAACCCCTTGCCTCGGTAGCCTAGGGAGGTTTTCGGGGCACAAACACGCCCCGTTCCCTGACGATCCAGATCGAAGGAAGACTCTCCATGGGTGCACCCCACGTCCTGTCCAACCCTCCCAAGGTGGCGTTGATCGGAGGCGGCTTCATCGGCCCGGTTCACGCCGAGGCCCTGCGGCGCATCGGCGTGCAGGTCGCGGGCCTGCTGGACATCTCGCCGGAACGGGCCAGGCCCCTGGCCGAGCGGTCGGGCATCCCGAAGGTGTACAGCTCGCTGGACGAGTTGCTCGGAGATCCGTCGATCAGTGCTGTCCACATCGCTTCTCCCAACCACGTCCACTTCGAGCATGCCAAGCGGGCGCTCGAGGCCGGGAAGCACGTGCTCTGCGAGAAGCCGCTGGCGATCAGCTCCAAGGAGACGGCCGAGCTGGTGAAGCTCGCCGCCGCCCGGCCGAAGCAGGCCGCGGGGGTGAATTACAACATCCGCTTCTACCCGCTTTGCCAGGAGATGAGGGCGAGGGTGGCGAGAGGCGAGATCGGCCGGATCCTCTCGGTCTCGGGCTCCTACACCCAGGACTGGCTGCTCCTGGTCGATGACTACAACTGGCGTGTCGAGCCCGACGGCCACACCAACCTGCGGGCGGTCTCCGACATCGGCACCCACTGGATGGACCTCGCCCGGTTCATCACCGGCCTGGAGATCGAGGCCGTCAACGCCGACCTCGCGACCTTCCACCCCGAGCGCAAGAAGCCGGTCGGCGGTGCCGAGACGTTCTCCGGCCCCGGCGGCAAGAAGGCGACCGAGACCGTGAAGATCCTCACCGAGGACTACGGCGCGGTGCTGCTCCACTTCTCGGGCGGCACGCGCGGCTACTTCCACGTCATGCAGATGCACGCAGGCCGGAAGAACCGCCTCTACCTGGAGATCTGCGGCACCGAGGGCTCGATGGTCTGGGACAGCGAATCGCCCGAGTATCTCTGGCTGGGCCGTCGCGGCGGGCCGAACTCTCTGATGAACCGCGACCCCGCCCTGCTCTCCGCCGAGGTCGGCGAGACCAGCCACTACCCCGGCGGCCACGCCGAGGGCTTCCCAGACGCCTTCAAGCAGCTCGACCTCGCCTTCTACAGCTTCATCGCCGGGGGCTGCTCCGGGACGCCGAACTTCCCGACCTTCGCAGACGGCGATCGCGAGGTCCGGATCTGCGAGGCCATCGCCCAGAGCGCCAAGAATCGCGCGTGGGTCAACGTGGGCGGCTGATCACGCGGATACCAAGGATCGCAGGATCGTCGGCGAAGGGTCGTCACCACCTCGCCGTCGATCCCGCCCCCTGATCTTGGGGTGTCCGGCTAACGCGGCCGATGCCCCTGGGCGGAGCGACCTCCGGCACCGGCCCGGCCGGTCGCCGACACCCGACGTGAGCGGGCGGTCGCCTTCTCGGAAGCGCGGTCGGGCCCCACTCCTACCCGCCGCCGACCGTTCCGACGCCGTCGCGGGTCCTCCCCCGCTACGGCGATGGGCGGGGGCCGTCGCCGGCGCGTTTCGGATCCCAGGCGTCTAATGCGACGTTCTTGCTCGGGCCGACCTCTAAGCGATGACCCCGCTTCACGACCAGGTCGTGCCAGCCCGGCGGCAGGTTGCAGACAATGGGGGCATCGCGCCGGCCTTTGATCTGATCGGTCTGGTCGGCGACGGAACTCACGACGGCCGCCTCGGCCACACGAGCAACCACCTCGCACTCGCCCGGCCCGAGTCGGGGAATGCCGGGCTCCGACACCATCGCAATAGACTCAGATTCAAAATGATTGAAGTAGCGTTGTTATATCTTAACTAATCATTTTGTTTTGATGAGCTTGTAGAATTAGGTATGATGTCCGTGGGACTTTCGGCTCCTGGCATGACCGTCACCTGGGCGCGGCTCATGTCCACTCGGAGATCGAGGAACGGATGGCCCGCCACGGTGTAGAGCATCGCCCGGAAGTCGCCGAACGCTTCCGGCTGCTCGTACGGGATGATCACATGGACCGAGCCGTCCAAGACGGCGACGAACCATGTGTTCTGCAGGCCCTTGCGCTCGAAGTAAGCCCTGAGGTCGACGTAGTCCAGGAAGGCTTTCCGCTCCTCCGGGTCGCGGGCGATGTCCCGGTATGCCTCGGGGACGAGCAGCGCCGTCACGTGCAGCCTGCGGGGCGGCTGATCCTTTCGCGACAGGAAGATGGCGGGGACGGCGAGGGCGGCCAGAGTGAGGCCGTAGAGCCAAGAGCGCTTCGTCATGAGGTCTGCCCCTAGAGGTTCGCGGCTGGGTGTGACGCAGGCGAATTTGGTCACTCTGGGTGAGCACGTGGTTCGGAAGGGTCGAGCCCACCTCCTCATCGCCGATTGGCTTGATCTCTCGCCGGCGTCCCTCCGCCCGGAGCAGACCGATCTCGGGAACGGCCGCGATCGCGAACGTGCCGTCATCCCTCTGGCGTTGGCGGAGGCGCGAGCCGGGCGATCAGCGAGCATCGACAGGGAGAGATCACCGCCGCCGCGCCGAACCCGACAGATCGCCGGCGATTTTTCGACGATTCTCACTGGATCGGGACCCGAGTCTTTGCACCATACATGCGGAAGTGTGCTTGGAGTTGACGAGAGGATCCCTGGTCCCCCGTCGACTTGCCTGATAGCCTGATTGTGAAGGCGGCGGCCGGGGCGACCGTTGCCATGCGCCGAGGGAATTCGCTCCATTTCTGGGTGCACCATGGACCACAACGCATCGGTGACCCGGCTGATCCAGCTCCTGCGCGCCGACGACCGAGGCGTCCGCGACCTGGCCGCGAGCCTGATCTGGCAGCACTACTTCCGCGACCTGCTGGAGCTGGCCCGCAGGAACCTGGATTGGCGCGTGCGGCGCCGCGCCGACGAGGAGGACGTACTCCAGAGCATGTTCCACAGCTTCTGCACGCGGCAGCGGAGGGGCGAGTTCGACCTGTCCAGCCGTGACCAGCTCTGGAAGCTGCTGGTCACCATCACCCTCCGCAAGGCGCGGAACACGGCACGGGCGCATCGCCAGGGGCGACGCGACGTGGCGCGCGAGCGGGACGGGCTCGGGGCGACGGCCGACGATTCGTGCCCGGGCTGGGCACTGGAGCAGATGGACGCCGCCGGCCCCTCGCCTGTGGAGGCCGCCGTCCTCAATGAGGCCCTGGAGCGACGGCTGTCGTCGCTGGAGGATTCCGAGCTCTGCCAGATCGCTCTGCGGCGGCTGGAGGGATGCACCAATCGCGAGATCGGCGATCAGCTCGGCTACACCGAGCGTTCGATCGAGCGCAAGCTGGAGCGGATCCGCAGCAGGTGGATGTCGCACAGCGACGGTACTCCGTGAGCATGGGGGGCCCTGCCCCGGTCGTCGTTCCCGTGTCGCCTCGTCGGAGGTGCCCCTTGACCGTGATCCCGTCGGCGGAATGGACCTGGATCGACGCCGCGGCCGACCGCTTCGAGCGGGAGTGGAATCGGGGGCCGCGGCCGCGGATCGAGGACTTCCTGGCCGACTCGGAGGAGCCGCGGCGGTCGGCGCTGCTCGAGGAGCTTCTGCGCATCGAGTGTGAGCGGCGCCGGCGTGCGGGCGAGCACCCGACGGTGGAGGAATACCAGGTCCGGTTCCCCGAGCATGCCTCGGTGGTGGACGCGGTCTTCGAGTCAGGGAGGGGCTCATCCTGCGAGGACAGCGCGGGCAACGGACACGCCGAGCCGGCTGCCCCCCTCATCCGCCGGCTCGGCGACTACGAGCTGATCCGCGAGCTGGGCCGCGGCGGCATGGGGATCGTCTACGAGGCCCGGCAGGTCAGCCTCGACCGGACCGTGGCCCTGAAGGTGCTCCCGCCCGAGCTAACCGGCGACTACCGTCGGCTGCGGCGGTTCGAGCGCGAGGCGCGCGCGGCGGGCCGGCTCCACCACACCAACATCGTCCCGGTCTTCGGCCTGGGTCACCACGAGGGGACCTACTTCTACGTCATGCAGTTGATCCGGGGCCCGGGCCTCGACGTGGTCATCGGCGAACTGCGGCGATCGCGGCGACCGGAACCGCATCGCCTCGCCGCGACGGACTGGGCCGACTGGGCCGTGCCGATCGCCGCGGAACTGGCCCGCTCGCTGGCCACCGGCCGATACTCCCGTCACGAGGCGGCCGCACTCCCCGGCCTGGATCCGGGCTCGTCCGAACACATCAAGCTGATAAGCCGGGGTCGCGACGAGGTCGCGGGCGAAGCCTCCATGACACGCCGCTTTCCCCGGCCCCCCGATGCCGTGGCAGCCACCATTCCGACTCCGGAGCCGGCCACCCGCAGGTCGGAGCGGGGACTCGCCGACCCGGTCGCCGTCACGCCCGATGCCTCGACGCTCTCGAGCTTCTCCGGCTCCGGCTCGTCGTTCTTCGACAGCGTCGCCCGGATCGGCATGCAGGTCGCCGAGGGGATCGACCACGCCCACGGGCAGGGCATCCTCCACCGCGACATCAAGCCCTCGAACCTCCTGCTCGACCTCCATGGCAACGCCTGGATCACTGACTTCGGCCTGGCGAAGGCGAGCGACTCGGACGACCTGACCGCCTCGCGGGACCTGATCGGCACGCTCCGCTACATGGCCCCCGAGCGGCTCGAGGGCCGGGCCGACGCCCGGTCGGACATCTACGCGCTGGGCCTGACGCTCTACGAGCTGCTGGCCCTGCGGCCGGCGTTCGACGCCGGCGACACCAACCGGCTGTTCGCCCAGGTTACGGCCGAGGATCCGCCCCCGCTCCGCAGGCTCGATTCGGACATCCCCCGCGACCTGGCGACGATCGTGCACCGGGCGATCGCCCGGGAACCGTCGCGGCGGTACGCGACGGCGGCGGCGCTGGCGGAGGACCTCGGCCGTTTCCTGGACCGGCAGCCGATCCGCGCGCGGCAAACGCCGCCGCACGAGCGGTTCCTGCTCTGGTGCCGCCGCAACCCGGGGCTCGCCAGCTCCGTCGCGGTCGCGGCGGCGAGCCTCGTGCTCGCAACCGGGCTGTCGCTGGCCATGGCCTGGTCGCAATACCGCGCCGCGTCTCGGCTCCGCGCCGAGCAGGCGCGGAGCCTCGCCGAGAAGGCGAGGGCGGAGACCAGCCTGCGACGAGCCAGGAGGGTCGTGAATGACTACCTCGTCAACACCGGTGAGAACATCTTCGCCGAGCGGAACGATTCGGCCCTCCTCCGGGACATGGGCAGACGATTGCTGGAATCGGCTGCCAAGGACTACGAGGAACTCCTTGCTCAGGGTGAATGTGATCCCGGCCTACGGGCCGATCTGGCCGCCACCTACGCGTCGCTGGGAGCATATGGCCGGGATGTCGAATCCATGGTGTCCTACCAGCGGGCCATCACGATCTGGCGGGATCTGGTCCGGGAGTATCCCGGATCCGTCGAGTACCGGTGGGGCCTCGCGAGGTCCTGCGCGGGGATCGGCCAGCTTCAGTGGCAACTCGGCCGGACCGGAGAAGCAATGCATGTAATAGAAGAATTAGTCAAGAGTTATAATTATCTCAATAAAGTAGGTAATGTAGACTATAAGTTACGATGTGACGTCGGGGTTGCGTTCCGCGTGCTCGGCCACCTGCAACAGAAGTCCGGACAGCCCGAAGCCGCGCTCCGCTCCTTCCAGACTGCGCGAGACATGCTCGAGGAGCAGGTTCGCTCCGAAACCAGCACGGATACGGAAGCCAGAAACCGCGATGCCAACACGTACCGCTGGGATCGGTTCTCGGTCCAGCACGCCCTCGGCGAGGCATACACCGCCCTGGGTACCGGGCTCGACGCCGTGAGCAGGCCGGCCGAGGCGATCTGCGCCTTCCAGCAGGCCCTGGCCACCTTCAAGGCACTCGCACACGATCGTCCGAACAATCTCCTCTATCAGATTGCTGTTCCCGTCTGCTTGAGCCATCTCGGCCTTTCCTATCGGAGCACAGGGCGGGGCACCGAAGCTCGCCGATCGCTCCTGGAGGCCTGCGCCACGTGGGACAAGATCGTGCGGGATGGCCAGGACGAAGAGAAACTGAAGGTCACGGGGAACTGGGGCCATCGAGCCGACAGCCTCCTGTTCCTCGGCTGGGTCTGCCAGGAGCTCGGCCGGGAGGATGAGGCCCGCCCCCACTTCCTGAGGGCGCACGACATCTACAGGGAGCTGTCCCTCGCCGAGCCCGAGGCCTCATGGTTCCGGGGTGGCCTGGCGCGATGCCTGATCTCGCTCGGGCGTATGCAGCGCCAGGCGGGGCGGACGGCTGAGGCGCTGTCGTCGCTGCGGCAGGCTCAGGCGATCTTCGAGAGCTATCCGCACCTCTCTCCGGGCGATCGATACAGCCTGGCCTGCTGCCGGGCGCAGATGGCCCCGATCCTCGACGCGGGACGGGACGCGACGTCCGCCTCGGAGGACCGCCGGCTCGGCGACCAGGCGATGTCCATGCTCCGGATCTCGACCGCCGGGACCTTCCGCTCGGCCCACATCTACCGGACGGATCCCAACCTGAACCCGATCCGCGACCGCGCCGACTTCCGGATGTTCCTCATGGACGCGGCCTTCCCCGAAGACCCCTTCGAGGGGGAGCGAGAGGATTGAACCGGCCCTCCATGCGTCCACAACGAATCGGTCGAGGTCCCGAATCGGAGTGATGTCGCACTGCCGCTTGCGCGCAGAAAGAGGCCCGCCAGAGCAAGGCTCTCGCGGGCCGGGTCCGAAGCTGAATCGCCGGGCGTGGCTCAGTCGCGGCTGTTTGCCACCTTCTGGAGCAGCCGGAGCATCTCCAGGTAGAGCCAGACGAGCGTCAGGATCAGCCCGAAGGCGCCGTACCACTCCATGTACTTGGGGGCCTGACGGGCGGATGCTTCCTCGATGAAGTCAAAGTCGAGCAGCAGGTTGAAGGCCGCCAGGCCGACGACGAAGAGGCTGAAGCCGATGCCCAGGGGCGTGGCGCTGAAGAGGAACGGGATCTGGACCCCGAACAGCCTCAGCACGATCGATGCCAGGTAGAAGAGGCAGAGGGCGCCCGTCGCCATGATGATGCCGGCCCTGAGCCGCTCGGTCACCCGGATCACGCGACTGCCGTAGAGGAAGAGCATCACCATGAGCGTGCCCACCGTGAGCATCACGGCCTGGAGGGCGATGCCTCGATAAATCTGCGGGGCCCGCATCTCGATCACCTGCGACAACGCCCCCAGGAAGACGCCCTGCATCGCGGCGTAGACCGGCGAGGTCCACGGGGCGAGCGTCGGCTTGAAGATCGTGATCAGCGACAGGACGAACCCGGCGATGCCGGCGACGGGGAGCACGCCGAGCTGGAGCTGATCGGAGGCCACCGCATTCCATGCCCAGAGGGCGGTGGCCGACATGATCCCGAGCAGCAGGAACGTCTTGGCCATTGTGCCCTGCACCGTCGTGACGAGACTGCGGGGGGCACCGTAGACCTGCTCCCAGCCAGCGAAAATGTCCTTGGAAAACGCGGGATTGCTGGTAGCCACTCTGAAATCTCCTGGAATCGAGACGCGAGACGCGAAATCCCGTCGGACGTCCCGCGAGGGACACACTTTCATCATACGCAAAGAGGAAGCCCAGGGATCGGCCGAAAAGGCGAAATCCGTGACGGCTGTCCCGCCGGCCAATCATCGTGGCCGAAGCGACCGAAATCCGCAACGGCATCCTTGATGCATTGATGTCCGACTCCGGCTTCCCTGCAGCGTACCCGCCCAGATCTCAACGTGCCGACAACTTCGGCCAGTCGAGCGCGACCCCCTGAGAGCCGAGCATCGACTGGAAATCCGCAAGGTCTCGCGGGGTATTCCGGACAGCCCGGGGCGTTCGGTTCCGTTTCTGGCAGAAGCAGGCCAGCAGGCCGCCCGCTTCCCCGATGGCCCATTCCACGGGATGGAGTCGATAGCAACCATTGGTGATGTGCGTGGTCCCGATGTTCTTGCAGACGGGAAGGAGGTTCTCCACCCGTCGGGGGATCAGGGCACCGAGGGGAATTTGGAACGGTAGCGAGCTGATATCCACGTAGTTCGCCCCACCGGTGCTCGGGTGGAGGTCGATCCGGTAGGAGCCGACGCCGACGCTGTCGGGGAAGTGCTCCCCGATCACGTCCTGCTGACCCGTCCGCTTGCGGCGGGCCTCGGTCCCGACGTGCAGCTCGGTGACCGTGAATTCCGCCCTGATCCGGCGCGATTCCCGGATGTAGGGGGCTTTCGCCAGGCCATCGACGGTCCCGAGCAGGTCGGCGCGGAGCCGGAGCCCTCGCCATCCCGCCTTCCCGTCCGGTCCGGGGCACTCGGTCTGGAGCCAGTAGAGGAGGGACAGGCTGAGTTGCCGGGCGCGGACCTCGTGGGCCCTGGCCTGTTCCGGGGTCACCCCCGGCCCGACCAGGGGGCCGAGCCAATAATCGTTCTGGGGCCAGTTCACCAGGGTGGTGCCGCTGGAGCCCGGGGAATAGCCCGGCTCGAAGTTCCGCGGGTCCGCGATCCGGCGATACACCCACAGGCCCTTGCCCTCGCCGCGCGGGTCGAAGCCGCGGCTGACCGGCTTGAGCGTGATCGGGTCGCAATAGGTCAGGTCGAGAAGCCGCCCGGGCCAGGGAGGGGTCAGCTCCGGGACATAGTCGCGCCAGAAGGCGTATTCCGCAGGGCGTTCGATGGTGTGATCCTCACCTTCCAGGTAGTCCATGGCGAAGCAAAAGGTGATCGCCTGCTGGACTTCCGGCCGGGCGTGGGCCGGCGCGTGGGGCTCTCCGGTCTCGTCCTGCCCCTCGGCCCCGATCACGTGCTCAATGCCCGCCAGCGGCAGGAGGTCCCCGAGTTCGGTGGCATCGAGGAAGTGGGGAGCGATCAGGGAGCGTTCGTCTCCGGTCCGCCGATCCCGGACGATCACGGCGTTCACCCGGTCGCCCGCCGTCTCCGCCCGGATCGGCTCGTGCTCAAGCAGGACCAGGAGCCGGCCGGCGGAGGCGTGCGGGGCGAGCATGGCGGTCAGGACGGCCAGCGCCACCCTCGGCTCGTGGCAGAGCCGCGAGACCGAGCCCCGTCCCGGGTTCAGCGCGTCGTCCGCCCTGGCCGCGGAGGTCAGCGGGTAGTGCCGGCGGTAATGGTCACGGATGCCCTTCCGGAGATCCTGGTACCTGCGATTGCAGCCGAATTGCTCGATCCAGGGGTGCTCGTCCGGCGGCACCCCCTGCGAGGTGAGCTGGCCGCCGACCCAGTCGGTGGGCTCGGTGAGCACGACGCGGAGGCCGTTCTCCAGCGCGGCGAGCGCCGCCGCGCAGCCCCCAAGTCCTCCTCCCACGATCACCAGATCGGCAGCGATCTCGCGCTGGGGACCCGCCGTGGCCCCCTTCGCCGGCGAGCCGGACGCCAGCGCCGCGACCAGGCCGGATAGACCGAAGCCGGAACCTTCGAGGAACCTTCGTCGATTCATGCGTCCTTCGAACCTCTTGGCAAGTGGTGGCTGTCTGTTACGATGAAATGAGAGGGCTATCGGGTCGCAATGCGCCCCGATTCAGGCTCGCGAGAGTGGCGGAACTGGCAGACGCGCAGGACTTAGGATCCTGTACCGAAAGGTGTGCGGGTTCGACTCCCGCCTCTCGCACTCCATCCGAAGTCGACGCGCAAGCTCGCCCGAGAACAGCTGGCTCGCTCCGGTCAGGGTCGGGACATCCCTTCGCCTCACGTCGCGCGTCGTGAGGGCCAACGTGTCCATCGTACCAGAGCCGTCTGCGCATGCAGCCACCGTGGCCTGACCGGATCACGGCACATCGGCGGATTCGGTCCCGGTGAACAGCCCAACGGGTGGGCAGTACGTCCCCAGCTCCTCGCATCGCCACCAGGCCGCCTCTCCGGGGCCGGTGAATCGATACCGAGTGAGCCGGGCACGGAGGTAACGAGGCGGCCGGTCGGCAAAGGTGCCGGGACGCAGCAGGTTACGGACCTCGGGCGAGCCTTCGAGCAGCCGGCGCTCGAAGGCGAGGAACCAGGGTTGACTCCGGCAGTCGCGCCCCAGCGCCGCGAACCACATCTGCCAGTCCAGCCGCGGCAGGTGCGGCGTCGTGAATCGCGGAGCCCGGCCGGGGTCGCCGGGCTTCCAGCGGAACTCGTACGCCGTCCACGACACGCCGTCGTCGCTCCCCTCGACGAGGATCTCCCGCCGCTCGGTCGTCATGACCGCGAACAGGCCGTACGAGTTGAGGCTGCGGAACGGCGCGACCGCCCGGCTCAGCGCCTCCAGCGACTCGGGGAAGACGATCACCGGCCCCGAGCGGTCGATCGTCTTCATCGTCGTGACGGCCACGATGACCAGGCACGCCGCCCCGATCGCCGCCCGGCCCAGGAGACCTCGAGGTCCCGATCCCTCGTCGTCCCCGGCCGGACGGCCCCAGTCCCGGTCCTCGACGAGGACCAGGCAGAGGACCATGCTCAGCAGGTTGAAGAATCCGAAGTTGCCGGTCGCCGCGATCAGCATCTGGAAGGTGACCAGCGTGGCGAACGCGACCATCCGGGGCCGGCGCGGGGCGAAGATCAGGAGTGGGGCGACCAGCTCGGCCCAGAAGACGAACCCGACTGAGGCGGCCTGGAACCAGGGCGGGAGCTGGTGCATGTACCAGCTCGTCCAGGCCGGCAGCGGCTGCGTCTCGTAGTGGTACCGCAAGGCTTCCCAGGCCCACCAGGTCGGGTCGCCGCTGGTCAGCTTCACCACACCGGCGAGGAACATGAGCCGGAAGAGCAGCCAGCGGACCAGCCCGACGGCCGCCCGGGACGGCTCCCGACGCGCACGACCGAGCCAGAATCCCCCCGGCGCGAGCAGGACCCCGAGCAGGCCGGCCTCGAGCAGCAGCGAGTCCCACTGGTAGGCCAGGAACGGGTCGCCGACGACCACGAGCGACAGGTAGGCCAGCCAGAGCCCCGCGAGGCAGGCGCGTGGCCAGACGCCGATGATCAGGGCCGCGGCGAGCGCCATCCCGCCCCAGCAGAGCGCGTGTAGGGACCGGTCGGAGGCGTCGAGCCAGAGCAGGGACGGGACCATCCAGAACCGTTCCACCCCCCACCGACCGCCGATCGAGCCGAGGAACTCCGCGGCCGGGAGGATGCCCCGGCTGCCGATGAGGCCATCGACCTGCACGGCCAGCGACGCGAAGGCCATCAGGTAGATCAGGCCCAGGCCTCGGAGGAAGACGGCCCGCGTTCGCCGGTAACGCGGCCGCTCGGGGACCGCGCCCCAGAGGAGGGTCGTCACCCTCCCCGCCGCTCCGCGGTGCCGCGAAACGAAGCCGTAGACCGCCTCCGCGGCGTCGGCGAATCCCGGCAGGGACTCGTAGAGCCACGCCGGCCAGCGCGAGTCGCCGGCCAGCGCATGCAGCCCGAGCACGGCGCGAGCCCCGCTGGTGGCCCGCCCTCCCGGTTCGATCAACCAGGCGGCGCCCCGGAACCGCTCCTCGCCGATCTCGGGAAACCGGACGGCAACCTCCTGGAAAGGGAGGTACTCCGCCCGATCGCCGGTGATGGCCCGCCACCGGAGGACCCAGCGCCGACAGAAGTCGCAATCGCCGTCGTAGGCCAGCAGCGGCACCGTCGGCCGGGCGGCAACCGAGATTTGCTCTCCACGCCCCACGGCATTCTCCAGGACGGAACAGTCTCAAGGCCGCTCTTGCACAGAATGTACCCGATCCTAGAGGGCCGTCTCGGCCTGAGAATTGCTCATGAAAGGTGTTTCAAGGCAATCGGAGACTGCGGCCGACACCGGCCGGGACGTTCGGCCTTTCGGCCCGGGGTGGGGAGGACAGCATGGATCGTCAACAACGCGAGGCTGAACTGCGGGAGATGCTGACCACGCAACGGGGCAAGGAGGAGCTGCTGGCCGTGCTCAAGGAGCACGCGGGCCTGGAGGGCAAGGGGAACCTCCCCCCCTTCGGGACCCTCCTGGTCGATGCCATCCTCAACTACGAATACCCGTCGGACGTGGCAGGCGGGCCGGGTGGGGAGGCGGCAACCGGGCGCGACGCGGGGCAGCCGGCACGCGAGTCGATGGAGCCGGGCGACGTCAAGTTCGATGAGCCGCCGGGCCGGGAGGCGCCGGGGGGATGAACGGCCGGGCGACGTCCTCCCCGATCGGTCGCACGGGAGCCGCCGTCTGTCGGCGACGGCAGGAGGCAGGCGGCGGTTCTGCGAGCCGCCAGAACGCCGCGTACCCCCAACCGCCTGATGCGGAGGGAGCGGCCGAGGTGGGGTTACGTGGTGAGACGATCCAAGTATCAAAGATTAATGAGCATGGATTCAAGGTGCATTTGCGGATGATCTGGCACGGATACGGCCATCGAGCGCCGATCGGGCCCCCGCCCCCGGTCTCCGGGACGGGCTGAACGCCGAGGCAGCGTTGAAACCTGCGACGGCTGCCCGCCACGGCTCTGGCCCTCCACTCCGGGCGGACACGAGAGCGCCGATCCGGCCCGGATCCAACCTTTGCGGGGCAAGGTATCGGAGAAACCGTCCCTGATGGGAGGAAAGGCCGCCGGCGCCTCGGATCTCGAATTTCGGGACGTGCGGAACCGGGGAACCTCCGACGGAGGGGATTCCGGTTGGACCCCCGCCCCCGAACCCACGTTCCGCGGGCGGGCAGCCCGGGCGGAAATCCGTTTGACAGGCGGGTGTTCTGCGATACCATGAGAGAGAGAAAACCACACCCGCGTCGTCCCTGTTGAGACGCCCTGTCCTCTGGTTGGTGCCGATCTGTCGGTCCCCATCCTGCGCTATCCTTCCTGTGCTGCGAGCACCTTGGCCCAAGAAATCCGATCCCTCGAGCGCGTTCGCCGCTGCCGCCCCGGTTGGTTCGTTCGGGGTACGCCGCGGTCAGACGCCGAGTCCGTGCGGAGACCGGGGCACCATCGCTCGGGACGATCGGCCGATCGCCGGCCGGGGGATGCGGGTAAGAGGCAATCATGATCGGCCTGCGGGAAATCCTGATCATCGGGATGGTCGTGCTGGTGCTCTACGGGAGATCCGGTGTGCTCCAGAGCCAGCGCGCACGCACCATCCTGCCCTGGCTCTCCCCCGTGCGGCGGACTCCCACGCCCCGGGCCCCTTCCGGACGGGTCGCCCCGGGGGCGAGGACGGCCGCGGATCGCAGGCGGTCGCGCATCCCGGGCGCCTTCCTGGTCCGGGGCCATCGGCTCTACTGGTTCCTCACGATCCTCGCGGCGACTGCCGTGGCGGCCTGGATCGTCACGCGGACGCTGATCAGCTCCGGATCGGCCGGGAAGCTACTCCCCTAGGTCCGCTCCCCCCGTTGACTGACCACCCTGTGGCGCCCGGGCCGACCCCCAGGGCCGCGGTTTCCTTCGAGTTGAGTTCGCGACTTCGAATCCTGATGTGAGGACCTGGCTCATGCTGCCTTTCGCTTTCTTCCAGAACATCGGCACGACGGAGCTCATGATTGTGGCCTTCGTCTCCCTGCTCATCTTCGGCAACCGGCTGCCCAGCGTGATGCGGTCGCTCGGCAAGAGCGTGACCGAATTCAAGAAGGGGGTCGCCGGCATCGAGGACGAGATCGATCAGGCCGTCACCGCCGAGAAGAAGTCGACTCCGCCTACCCCCTGAGCCCGCTTCGGCTCGGAGAAACGGCGGGCGATTCCTCGAGTGGACCGACTCCGTGGAGATCCTCTATGTTTCCGCAGCTTGGGCTTCTGGAGATGCTCCTGGTGATGGGCGTCGCGGTGCTGCTCTTCGGCAAGCGGCTCCCCGAGGTGGGGCGTTCGCTGGGGCGTGGCATCATCGAGTTCAAGAAGGGCCTGAGTGACGTCTCGCAGGACCTGGACTACGGGTCCTCGGCCGGCGGGAGTACCTCGTATTCCTCGAGCTACGCCTACGGCGGGTCCCGCCGCTACGATGAGAGGCCGATGGGAGAGGGCGCGTACACCGAGGCGTCGGTCCCCAAGTTCGAGGTCCCCGGGCTGCCCTCGTCCGCGCCGGTGTCGCAGGCCGATTACCCGCCCGCGACGTCCGAGGATTGAGCGCCGCGAGATCGGGGCGTCCCGACCCTCCGGGGTGGCTACGGTTGTTGCTCGCGTTCGGCCTGGGCTTCCGCGCGGCGGGCGAGGCGGATGGCCTGCCGGGCGGCGGCCGCGGCGTCGCGACGGCGGTCGGCTTCCGTCTCGCAGAGGAGTGGGGGGACCGGCTGCGGTTTCCGCCCCTGGTCGTCCAGGGCGACGTACAGGGCATAGCCGACGCCGACCATCCGCCTGCTGGCCTTCTCGAGCGGCTCGGCGAAGATCTCGATCCGCGACTCGATCGACGTGCGGCCGACGTGGGTGACCTCGGCGAACAGCTCCACCCGCTCGCCCACAAACACCGGCCCGAGGAACGTCAACGAGTCCATGGCGGCCGTCGTGATCTGGCCGTGACCGACGTGCCGCAGCGCCGCGATCGCGCCGCACTCGTCGGCCAGCCTCAGGAGGACCCCGCCGTGGAGTGTGCCGTAGGGATTGGCCTGGCCGGGCATGATGATGATGGACAGGCTCACCCGCGATTCCGACCCCGGGCGGGGCGTGAGCTCCTCGGACATCGATTGACTTCCTCTCGGTAACGACCGGCGCCCGCCCCTGCGGCAACTCGGCGCCCCGCTCTCGTCGTCGGCTTGCTCTATGCTCTTCCAGGCTGAATTCTATCGTGGTCCGACGGCGCATCCTACCCACTGAGGCTCGATCGAGGTGACCGAGGACGACCTGTTCGGGCTGATGGATCCGCCGCTCCGCGAGCGAGGCTCGACCTCGGAGCCGGGCGAGGAGTTCCTCCGGCCCGCGCTCGACGTCGTGCGTTACTACGGGCGGCCCGTGAAGTGGAACGCGATGCCGGTGCTCGGCAGGGCGCTCAGCGTCGTCGCCGTGGTGAGGCAACCGCTGGACCTCGCGATCTCGGACGATGGGTACGGGCAATTGTTGGTCCGTGTCTCGATGGCGGTCGGCGGTCGATTCCCCCTCTGGAAGGCCGCGGTGCTCGGGCTGGCCGTCGTGGTCCTGACCTACGAGCCCATCGGATTGGCGGATGAGGAGATCCTCGATCGCGTGCTGGCCGCGCCGTTGCGACGCTACCGGGCGGTGCCGTTCGGCCTGATCCGCGTGAACCTGGGCCAGGAGGCCGTAGCCTATTCGCTCCGGGCCAGTCCGGGGCGACTCTTCCCGGAGGCCCAGGTCCTGGCCGTCCGCCTCGGCGAGTCGCTGCGCCGGTTCCTGCCTCCGCTGGAGTTCTAACCGCATGGAGCCATCGCGACGGAACATCACGCCCGGCGAGCCGCGCCGCACCGCCTACGACGGACCGGTCGCGACCGCGCGCCTGGAGTTCCACGGGCACGGCCTCGTCCTGACCCGTCCGGCCGATCCGGATCGGATGCTGGATGATCCCGGAGTCCACGAGTGGAACCGGGACGACGACTACATGCCTTACTGGGCCTATCTCTGGCCGGGGGCCCTCCTCCTGGCGGAGGCCGTGGCCCGCGAGGCCTGGGACAGGGTCATGCCCGGAGGGCCGCCGCTCGTGGCGCTCGAGATCGGCTGCGGGATCGGGCTGGCCGGGCTCGTCGCCCTTCGCCGGGGGCTCCGCGTCTGCTTCTCCGACTACGACCCCGCCGCGCTGGAGTTCGTCGCCCGGAACGCGGCGGGGAACGGCTTC
>JAXMBE010000099.1:0-21487 GCA_046349995.1 Isosphaeraceae bacterium
GACTTAAGATCCACTCACCATCGAATCCCGGGCTCGAGCGGCCACACGCGTCGTCAGCCCCGGCTCCCGAGCCCGCCTTGGGACCTCGGGCCGCCTCTCCCATGCGCCGTTGGAGCCCACGAATATGCCCGCCCCGACCAGCAGCGGTTCGATCACCAGCGTCCTCCACGAGACCCGGGTGTTCCCGCCCCCCGCCGACTTCGCCGGCAAGGCCCACATCGGCAGCCTCGACGAGTACCAGCAGATCTGGAACCGGGCGAAAGACGACCCGGAAGGCTTCTGGGCCGAGAAGGCCGGCGAGATCCTCACCTGGTTCAAGCCCTGGGACAAGGTGCTGGAGTGGAATCCCCCGTTCGCGAAGTGGTTCGTGGGCGGCCAGCTCAACGCCTCGTACAACTGCGTCGACCGCCACTGCGAAGGCCCCACGAAGAACAAGGCGGCGCTGATCTGGGAGGGCGAGCCGGGCGATCGCCGCGTCCTCCGCTATCAGGATCTGCACCGTGAGGTCTGCCGGTTCGCCAACGTCCTGAAGGGGCTGGGGGTGAAGAAGGGCGACGTCGTCGCGATCTACCTGCCGATGATCCCCGAGCTGGTCATCGCCGCGCTGGCCTCGGCCCGGATCGGCGCGGCTCACACGGTGGTCTTCGGGGGCTTCAGTGCCGAGGCCCTGGCCGGACGGATCCAGGACTGCAAGGCCAAGGTGCTGGTCACCGCCGACGGCGGCTATCGCCGCGGCAAGGTCGTCCCGCTGAAGGAGAACGCCGACGGCGCCGCGAACGAATGCCCCACCCTCGAACACGTGGTCGTCTACCGCCGGACCGGCCTGGAAATCAACTGGTCTCCGGGGCGGGATCACTGGTGGCACGAGCTGGACGTGAACGCCTCGAATGTCTGCCCCGCCGAGCCGATGGACAGCGAGCAGCCGCTGTTCATCCTCTACACCTCCGGCTCGACCGGCAAGCCGAAGGGCATCCTGCACACCACCGGCGGCTACCTGCTGGGCACGGCGCTCTCGGCGAAGTGGGTCTTCGACCTGAAGCCCGAGGACACCTTCTGGTGCACGGCGGACGTCGGCTGGGTCACCGGCCATTCGTACCTCGTCTACGGCCCGCTGGCGATGGGCGCCACCTGCGTGATGTACGAGGGGGCCCCCAACTGGCCGGACGAGGGGCGGTTCTGGAAGATCATCGAGGACTACAAGGTCACGATCCTTTACACCGCACCCACGGCCATCCGCGCGTTCATGAAGTGGGGCGAGCAGTTCCCCAGGCGGCACGACCTCTCCAGCCTCCGACTGCTGGGCACCGTCGGCGAGCCGATCAACCCGGAGGCCTGGATGTGGTACCACAAGGTGATCGGCGGCGGCCGTTGCCCGGTGGTCGACACCTGGTGGCAGACCGAGACGGGGGCCATCATGATCTCGCCCCTCCCCGGCGCGACCCCGGCCGTACCGGGCTCGGCCACCCGCCCCATGCCGGGCATCGTCCCCGAGATCGTCACCAAGGACGGCTCTCCGGTGGACACCAACCAAGGCGGGTTCCTGGTCATCAAGCAGCCCTGGCCGGCGATGCTCCGCACCATCTTCGGGGACGACGCGCGCTACAAGACCCAGTACTGGAGCGACATCCCGGGCGTCTACTTCACCGGCGACGGCGCCCGCCGGGATGAGAACGGCAACTACTGGATCATGGGACGGGTCGACGACGTGCTGAACGTCGCGGGCCATCGCCTCTCGACCATGGAGATCGAGAGCGCGCTGGTGAGCCACCCGAGCGTGGCCGAGGCCGCGGTGGTGGGCAAGCCGGATGACCTGAAGGGCCAGGCCATCGCGGCGTTCGTCACCCTCGAGGGCGGGCAGACCCCGAGCGAGGCCCTCCGCAAGGCGCTGCGGGAGCACGTCGTCAAGGAGATCGGGGCACTGGCCCGTCCGGACGACATCCACTTCACCGACGCCCTGCCCAAGACCCGAAGCGGCAAGATCATGCGGCGGCTGCTGCGAGACATCGCCGCGGGCGTGGAGAGCGGCGGCGACACCTCGACCCTGGAAGACCTGAGCGTCCTGGTGCGGCTCCGCCGGTTCGAACAGCAACAGGCGTCGGAGGAGGAATGAACCGGCGGGCGTCCCGCGCCCGGCAGCGACGCGGCGACGCTTCGAAACAGCAATCCCCGAGGCCCAACGCCTCGGGGATTCTCGTCCGGCGATGCCCGGGCGAACGGTCGGGCCGTGCCCGCTCAGATGGGGAACAGTCCCTTGAGCTGCGCCCGGGCCTTGGCGCTGCCCTTGGCCGCCTTGATCAACGGGAAGGTCTGCATCTTGCCGTCGACCTCCAGGGTCAACTGGCCCGTCCGGATCACCGAGGTGGCGACCCGCACGTAACGCGTCGTGCCGTTGGGCAGCCAGACGTGGATCCACTGCAAGTTCGGCTTGAAGGTGCGGCGGCTCACGCCGGTGGTCTTCTTTCCCACGCCGCCCAGGTACTTCGCCTTGCCGCGCTCGGTCTTGTGGTTGCCGAACGAGGTCTTCTTACCGCTGACTTCACACTCGCGACCCATCGAACACTCTCCTCACCGCCGGGACGGCCCGGGGACTCGCTCCGCGGCCGGATCCCGCCCGGGCGCCCACGTCAACCGATTCGGCTACTTCTTGACCTTCTCTTTGGCCATCGGGTTGTGCGGCTTGCTCCGCTGCACGTTGCCGCATTCCTCGACCAGGTCGCACACCTTGTGCGGAGGGACGGCCAGCTTACACTGCGGACAAACGTTCAAGGCTGGCGCGACGAGGAAATCGTGACTCCTTCGCTTGCCTTTCGCAGACTTGGACTTGCGTCTCTTTGGTACGGCCACGTACAGAATCTCCAGCACGGAACGCCGGGTCTGGCTTTCTTGGGGAAAAGTCTTATTATCCGGATCCCGCCCCCTGATTACAAGGGCGACCGCCCGGTTTCCCACGAAGGCCGCTCATTTCGGGGCGCGTGTGGGAGGCCCGGAGCTCGGCTCGACGCGGCAGGAGGCCGGAACAGAATCAGCCCCATGGAGCCCACGAGCAGGGAGGCCCGGTGAGACGCCCTCGACTGTCCGAGACTGCCCGGTTCGCCCTCACGCTCGCCCTCTTGCTCGCCGGTTTCTTCTGGGATTCGCTGTTCGGCGGACGGGCGCTCAGTCCGGCCGACGTCCTGCTGGTCCAGGCCAGCTTCCGCCTCGAGCAAGCAGCCGGCTACGAGCCGCTCAACCGGCTCCTGATGGATCCTGTGCTCCAGTTCCAGCCCTGGCTGGAGTTCAACCGGGCGATGATCCGCCAGGGGCGGCTGCCGCTCTGGAATCCTCACGCCGGCTGCGGCGCCCCCCACCTCGCCAACGGGCAGAGCGCCGTCTTCGATCCGTTCAACGCCATCGCGTATCTTGCCGAAGTTCCCACCGCGCTCGGCTGGATGGCGTTCGGGCGACTCTGGACCGCCGGCATGGGGATGTTCCTGCTGGCGAGGGCCTGGGGCCTGGGGCCGTGGGGGCGCTGGTTCTCGGGACTGGCCTTCCCCTTCTCGGGCTTTCTGGTCGTCTGGCTGCTCTACCCGGTCACGCCGGTTGCCATCTGGCTGCCCTGGTTGTTCCTGGCGACCGACCGCGCGATCGCCCGGCCGGGGGGCCGCGGGGCGGGGCTCCTGGCGGTCGTGGTCGCGCTGGTGATCGCCGGCGGACACATCCAGACGAGCGCGCATGTCCTGATCGCGGGCGGCCTGCTCGCCGCCTGGCGGTTCGGCTCGGGGGCCTCAACGTGGCGCGAGAGGCTGCCCGGGGCGGCTTGCTGGCTGGCCGGTGTGGTCCTCGGCCTCACCGTGGCGGCGATCCAGATCGTCCCCCTCTGGGTCTACCTGTCCGAGAGCCCGGTCTGGGCGGATCGTCATCTCGAGGCGGGCCCCTGGTGGACGCTCTCCCGTCCCCGGCTGCTGGAGGCCGCGTGCACGGCGATGCCCTACGCCTACGGCAGCCAGCGGCGGGGGCACCCCAACCTGGCCCGGGCCCTCCGGGTCAACAATCTGAACGAGTCCGCCGGGGGCTACACCGGGCTGGCGACGATCATCTGGCTCGCGCCGCTGGGCATCAAGGGATGGAGGCGACAGCCCGAGGTGCGCCTCCTGGCGGCGCTGGTGGTGGTCGCCGCCCTGGGGGCCTTCCGGCTGCCGCCCGTCGACAATCTGCTCCGCGCGATGCCGGTCCTCGACGTGACCGACAACCGGCGGCTCGTGCTGTGGGTCGCGTTCGGCCTGTCCCTGCTGGGGGGATTCGGGATCGACGCCCTGTCCCGCGGCGATCGTCTCCCGCGCCGCTGGGTCATGAGCTGGTTCGCTGCCGCGCTCGCCCTCGGAGCCGCGGCCCTGCTCCTGCCGCGGCTCGAGCCCCGGATGCGGCAAGGCATGGCGGAGCGGCACGTCCGCGAGACGTCCGCGGGGGCGGCGGACCAGGCGGCGGAGGTTGCACGCGTCCGCGTCGAGCGCCAGGTCGGGGCGGCGGTGACGTTCCTGCCCTCGGCTTACGCGGTGGCGGGCGAACTGATGATCCTGTGGGCCCTCGCCCTCGGGCTCCGGAATGGCTCGCCGCGGCCCGGATGGCCGCCCTGCTGGTGCTCGGCCTGACGATGATCGAGCTGTTCGCGTTCGGCCGGGGGCTCGACCCGGCGATCCCGCCCTCCAGGAGCCGCGAGCCGCCCGCCGACCCGGCGCCGCGCGAGCGGCTCGGGGCGCAGGGCGGCCGCCGGGGATCGGTGAGGAGCCGCCCCCGAATGTTCTCATGCGGTTCGGGCTGGGCGATCCGCGGAATTACGATTCGGTGGAGCTGACCCGGAGCCTCGACTGGCTCGCGCCGCTGTTCGAGGCCGGGGGCGGGGCCGAGGCCCGGACGAGCCGGCGGGAGGTCACCTGGGAGGGCGTGCGTCGCGCCCGGGCGCGCCTGGAGCGGGCCGGGGTGGGGGCCGGTGGCGGCGACCCGCCGCCGGCGGGCTGGGCCGGCGAGGTGGAGCGCCTCGGCGAGGTGTGGATCGCCTGGCTCTCGCCCGACCCCTGGGCCGACTCGGCCTCTGGGGCGGCGACAGGGGCGTCGAGGCGGGGCGGGATCGGCCGCGATCCGGCGCGCGGCCGCGGCGCGGGACCGGATCCTGGTCCGCGAGACCTGGGACGCCGGCTGGCGCGCCCGGCTCGACGGCGAGCCCGCCCGGCCGGGGCCGTCCGCCGAGGGATTCATAGAAATTCAGACTTCTTCAGGCGATCATGTTGTTGAACTTGAATATCGACCGGCGTGGGTGGCGATGGCGGGACTGGCGTCGCTGTCGGGCCTGGCGGGGGTGATACTCGCCTTGACAGGATGGGCGCGTTGCTTAATTGGTGGAATAGCCAAGACAGGGCTTGGACGGAACCAAACCCCCCGATTAGAATTGACTTCGTGATCAGAGCGGACTCTTGGACCGCCTCATCAATTCTGAGGATGAATCGCTGATGGTCCACTTCACGTGCGATCTCTGCGGCAAGGATTTGACCGCATCCGGCGACGGCCGTTACGTGGTCAAGATCGAGGCTTATCCCGGCTTTGACCCGACCGAAATCAAGGAAGACGATCTCGACGACGATCCGATGGAGGCGGTCTCCCAGATCCTCCAGCGCGACGAGACCCTCACGAGCGAGGAGTTGGGCGCCAATCTCCGGAAGGGCTTCCGCTTCGATCTCTGCCCGTCTTGCCATCGCAAGTTCGTGAGCGACCCGCTCGGCAAGGAAACGAGCCGGTCCTTCGACTTCAGCAAGAACTAATCCAGTCATTCAGACTGTTTCAGCTAAACAATTCTGCAATCGACCAGGGCGAGCCGCCCCGAGGCCCTCGGGGGGGTTCGCGTCTTGCACCAGGCGCCGCGGAGGGTCGGCCCGGCGCGGTCAGTGCGTGGCCAGCAGGATCACGTTGGTGATCACCGAGACGGCCAGGAGCATCGCGATGGCGGCGATGACCTGGTTGCGGTTGTTGACCGTGCCGGCCAGCTCGATGAGCTCCTCCTCGCTGGGGCCGTCGACGGCCTCGTCGGACTCGCCGTGGGCCAGGTCCTCCAGGCTCTCCGGCTTCTGCCCGGCGATCATCGGGCTGTCCCCCTGGAGCAGGCACTTCAGGTCGAGGATCAGGTCGTCGGGGTTGCCGTAGCGGTGCTCGCGGTTCTTCGCGAGCATCGTCTCGACGACCATCCCCAGCCCGCTCGACAGGGCCGTGTTGAGGTGGTCCGGAGGCACGAGATGGACGTTCATGTCCACGTGCTTTCGCATCACCTCGCCCGGATTGTCCCCGCTGTAGGGCACCCGCCCGGTCACCATGTGGTAGAAGGTGGCCCCCAGGCTGTAGATGTCGGCGCGGATGTCGATGTCGGTCTGCCCGCGGACCTGCTCGGGGCTGATGTAGTAGGGCGTCCCGATGGCCATCCCCGCCTCGGAGAGGCCCCACTTCTCGTCGTCGGTCAGGCGGGCCAGCCCGAGGTCGGCCAGCTTCACGCCGCCGTCCTTCGTGAGGATCACGTTCTCCGGCTTGATGTCGCGATGGATCAGGCCGCGATGGTTGGCGTGCTTGAGCGCCTCCGCGACCGCGAGCACGATCCTGATGGCCTCCTTCTCCTCGAAGACCTTGTTCTTGTCGAGGAAGTCCTTGATCGTCGGCCCCTCGATGTACTCCATCACGAAGAAGAAACGGCCGCCGGCCTCCCCGGCGTCGATCGCGTTGACGATGTTGTTGTGCGAGAGCTTGGCGGCGATCTTCGCCTCGCGCTCGAACCGCTTGATGAATTCCTTGTTCTGGGCGAGCGAATCGAGCAGGACCTTGACGGCCACCACGCGATCCACGCTGAGCTGGTTGGCCTTGTAGACGGCCCCCATCGAGCCCCGGCCCAGGCGTTCCAGGATCTTGTAGCCGGGGATCTCCAGCTTCTTCGAATTCTCGCCCTTCTCCTGGAGCAGGCGCACCATCTGGCTGCGGGTGAGGACCTTGGCGCCCACCATGATCTCGAGCAGGCTGGGGGAGGACTCTCCCGCCCTGCCCGCGAGCTTCGCGCGGTGGGCCTTGCAGGCCTCGACCTCCGCCGGTGATGCCAGCCCGCGGCGGACGATGGACTTCTCGAGATTGGACTCGTCCAGGGCCGAGAGGCCCCTGGTATCTCTTCCCGACGAGTTGTCGTCCACCGAAGTGGCCATCACGCCTTCTCCGTACCCCGGCTCGCGATTCCGGGCGTCGCCCCGATGGGCTCGGCTACCGCCATTCATCACCGACTTGAAGATCGAGCTGAATCAGGACATGTCGATGCTGGATGTCGCTCGTCGCCCTAAGTTAAGTACCTCCGGACGCTCCCGGTTGTCAATCATCTTCCGGACGGAACCCGATCGAGGGACGACTGTTCAGGCGTTTGCGTCCCGACGGGGCCCGGCCCTGAACTGAACCTTGAGGGGCGGCTGCGCCGGGGTTATGATCGCTTCGCCATTTTACCGTCCTTGTTATTGTACACCATTGGGTGGCCCGTGGTGACTCGGGACATCAGCACGATTCAACGGCGCGCCGGCCACGCTCGCGGGACGGCGGCGCCGCAGCTCTGGAGGCGAGGTTGCTCAAGATCGGCGTGATTCCCGGCGACGGCGTGGGGCCCGAGGTGACCGCGGAGAGCCTGGCGGTGCTGGACGAGGTCCGCCGGCTCGACGGGCTGGACTATCAGCTCGCGGAATTCCAGCTCGGCGGGGAGCGATACCTGAAGACCGGCGAGGTGCTGCCCGAGGCGGACATCGACGCCCTGCGACGCTGCGACGTCATCCTGCTCGGGGCCGTCGGGCACCCGGGCGTGGCCCCGGGCGTTCTCGAGAAGGGCATCCTGCTGCGCCTCCGCTTCGACTTCCACCAGTACATCAATCTCCGGCCGGTCCGCCTTTATCCGGGCGTGGAGACGCCCGTCCGCGGCAAGGGCCCGGCGGACATCGACATGGTGGTGGTCCGCGAGAACAACGAGGACCTCTACGTGGGTGCCGGGGGGTTCACCCGGAAGGGCACACCCGAGGAGGTCGCCATCCAGACCTCCATCAACACCAGGGCGGGCGTGGAACGCTGCATCCGCTTCGCGTTCGAGCAGGCCAGGGCCAGGGCGGCCCAGGGCCCATTCCGGGGCCTGGCGGCGGCCGACCTCGATCGCGGGTTGCGGCGTCAGGTCACGCTCGTGGCCAAGACGAACGTCCTGACCTTCGCGCATGACCTCTGGATGCGGGCATTCACGGAAATCTCACGTGACTACCCGGACATCAAGGCGGACTATCAGCATGTGGACGCCTGCTGCATGCGGATGGTGGTGAGCCCCGAGCGGTTCGACGTGATCGTGACCACGAACATGTTCGGGGACATCATCACGGACCTCGGCGCGGTCCTCCAGGGGGGGATGGGCCTGGCCGCCTCGGGGAATCTGAACCCGGCCGGCACGGCACCGAGCATGTTTGAGCCCGTGCATGGATCCGCGCCAGACATCGCCGGGAAGGGGATCGCCAATCCGCTCGCCGCGATCCTCTCCCTGGCGATGATGCTCGATCACGTGAAGGCGGCGAAGGCCGCGGAGCGGGTCCGCTCGGCGGTCGCCCGCGTGCTCGAGCGCCCGACCCCGAGGACCCCAGACCTGGGAGGAACCGCCAGCACGGCCGAGGTGGGGAGGGCCGTCCGCGATGCGCTGACATAGCTCCAATGCTCGTTAGTTAACAACCCGTGAGCGGGCTTTCTGGTAGGGTGGGTCAGCCGACGCAGTCGGGCGCAACCCACTGGATTCCGGTGGGCCGCGCATCGCAGGCGATGCTGACCCACCCTACTCTTGGAGTGCTCACGAATCCCTTAACTTAAGGGCATTGGACCTAGCCCTGGATCCCGGCGGCTCTCCACGTCGGGGCAACGCCCATCAGGCCTGTCAGCTCGGACCTGGAACCGGCCTCCGAACCGGGCCGTCGTCGGGTCGTTGCCCTGACCGCCTCGCCTGACTCCGGGGGACGTCCGATCCCCCGGTTCGCCGGTCGAAAGGAGAGCCTCTCCCATGAGCAGCCCCGGCCGTGCGCTCGACGCCAGCGTGCTGGTCCTCAACAAGTTCTATTTGGCCGTCCACGTGATCCCGGTCCGTCGCGCCTTCGCGCTCCTGTTCAAGGAGCTGGCCGAGGTCATCACGATCGACGACGGTCAATTCGTCGCGTTCAATTTCACCACCTGGCGCGAGGCGTCACGGGCCCGCGCCCTGTTCCGGGGGCCCGACGACGAGTTCATCCGGACGGTGCAGTTCGAGGTCGAGGTCCCCCGGATCATCCGCCTCCTGGGCTCGGACCGCCTGCCCCGCCAGAAGGTCAAGTTTAACCGGCGGAACCTCTTCGCCCGCGATGGGAATCGCTGTCAGTATTGCGGCCGGAAGTTCCCGTCCAGCGAACTCAGCCTGGACCACGTCGTCCCGCGAAGCCGGGGGGGCGGGGCGACCTGGGAGAACATCGTCTGCGCCTGCCTGAAGTGCAACGTCCGCAAGGGCGGGCGGACGCCCAGTGAGGCCGGGATGCGGCTCTACCGCGAGCCCGTCGAGCCCCGCACCAGCCCGTCCCTGCGGCTCACACTCTCGCATCGCAAGTATCAGAGCTGGAAGACCTTCCTGGACAACGCTTACTGGTCGATCGAGCTCGAATGAGCGGGGTCGCCGCCTCCATGCCCGATCCGGCGGGACCGCCGGGTGAGTCCGAATGATTCAGGAGCGGGTTGGTTGTCACTCAATTCGTGGATTGTGTATCTTGTACCTAGGACGACTGTGAGAACGCCAACTCGCCCGGTCCGGCCGATTTCCCGGCGGAGGGCCAAGGGAACAACGATGCGGATTCACGCTGCCTCGAGGCGCTCGCCGGCCGGTTTTACCCTCATCGAACTGCTGGTCGTGATCGCGATCATCGGGGTGCTCGTTGCCCTGCTGCTGCCGGCGGTCCAGTCCGCCCGCGAGGCGGGCAACCGGGCGAAATGCCAAAATAATCTCAAACAGCTGGGCCTCGCGGCCATGCAGTATCACGATTCGTTCAACACCCTGCCCTCGGGCTGGTACTGCATGGTGCCGATCTACGACGCAAACGGAGCGATCACCAACGGCGGCGATGCCAACTGCGCCACGCCCTCGACCCCCTACCAGAGCTACATGTGGGGCATGATGCCCGGCCTTTTCGGCAAGCTCGAGCAGATCAACCTCTACAACGAGCTGAATTTCCTCGTCCCGCCCACCAACCCGGAGAACTCGACCTCGATCCGCCGGACCCTCGAGACGCTCGTCTGCCCCTCGAACCGCCGGCCGGAGACGGCCTCGAGCACCACCGGGACCGGCCAGACGCCGAAGATCGGCCCCTCGGACTATCGCGGCAACATGGCCGCCGGCATGGTCCTGCCTGATGCCAACGGCCCCTGCCCGACCCAGGATCCGAGCAACCCCAACTGCCTGATCTACGACAACGGCATCACTTACCAGAACTCGACCGTTGGCATCGCCGAGATCTCGGACGGGACCACGAACACGATCCTGATGGGCGAGACGCTCACGGGCAACTGGGCCATGGCCACCAGTTGCTGCGTCCGGACCAACGCCGATCGGACAATTAACCGGCCGATCACCATCGGGAACCAGAACTTCTACACCTACTGGATGAGCAAGCACCCGGGCCAGGTGAACTTCCTGAACTGCGACGGCAGCGTACGCACGGTGTCTCAGACCATCAACAAGGTCGTCCTCAACAAGCTCATGACCCGCAGCGGCGGCGAGAGCATCTCGGCCGACGAGGCCCGCTGATCTCGTCCCATTCCGGGATCCCGCACGTCATGGGTCGGTCGCCGGTTCGCTCCGCGGGACGCGGACGGTTGACGCGCCTGCACTGGAAGGCTAAGTTCAACAAAGCTTGCACATCGGCCCTCCCCGCGGGCGGTATCGTCGGCTCCAGCAGGTTGGCGTCATGCACCAGCCGAAGCACCGAACGCGACGCGACCCGTCGCAACGCCCCGAGCGACGCGCGTCGTCGCTGCCGGCGCTCGCCCTGGCCGCCGGCCTGATCGCCCTTCCGGCCCCCCCGTCCCGGGGAGGGGGATCCGAGCCGACCCAGCCCCCATCCCGGCCCGGCACGCCGAGTTACAGGAACGACGTGGTCCCGTTGCTCTCCCGGTCCGGCTGCAACATGGGGGCGTGTCACGGCAACGCGAGCGGCAAGGGCGGGTTCCGGCTGAGCCTGCGGGGCGAGGATCCGGCGTTCGATCATCGGTCGTTGACGCGCGACCTGCTGGCACGCCGCATCGATCCGGCGGCGCCGGAGCGCAGCCTGGTCGTGCTCAAGCCCTCCGGCCGGCTCCCACACGAGGGCGGCGTCCGTTTCGCGGGCGGGTCGCCCGAGGCCCGAGTGCTCATCGACTGGATCGCGGCCGGCGCCCCGGACGACATCGCCACCGCCCCGCGGTTGAAGGCCCTGGAGGTGGCCCCGGGACGCCACGTCGCAGCTTTTCCCGGGTCGTCCGTGCCGCTCCGGGTCGTCGCCCGGTTCGACGACGGCTCGCGCCGGGACGTGACCCGGCAGGCCGCCTTCGACCTCAGTGACCCGACGTTCGCCGAGGTCTCCCCCGAGGGGCTCGTCGTCGCGCGCAGGGCCGGCGAGCTGACCGTGGCCGTCCGCTTCCTCCAGGGACGGGGCGTCAGCCGCCTCGCATTCGTCCCCGATCGCCCGGGCTTCGCGTGGAGCGGCCCGGTGGAACGGAACGTCATCGATGCCCACGTCTTCCGGAAGTTGCGGACCCTGAAGGTCCGTCCCTCCGCCCCGTCGGGCGACGGGGTCTTCCTTCGCCGCGCCTATCTGGACGCCCTTGGTCGGCTCCCCACCGCGGACGAGGCACGGGCCTTCCTGGAGGATCGGGCCCCCGCGAAGCGGGACCGCCTGGTCGAGACCCTCGTCGAACGCCCCGAGTTCGCCGACTTCTGGGCGCTCAAGTGGGCGGACGTGCTCCGCAACGAGGAGAAGACGATGGGGCCGAAGGGCGTCTGGGTCTTCCAGCGCTGGCTCCGCGACCGGCTCGCGGCCGACGCCCCGCTCGACGAGATGGTCCGCCAGCTCATCAGCGCCCGGGGCACGACGTGGACCAACCCCGCGACGAGCTTTTATCGGACCAACCGCGACCCGACGGCCGCCGCGGAGGCCGTCGCCCAGGTGTTCCTCGGGATCCGGCTCCAGTGCGCACGCTGCCACAATCACCCGTTCGACGACTGGACCCAGGACGACTACTACGGGCTGGCGGCCTACTTCTCGAACATCCGGCGCAAGGAGCTGAACAACCTCCGCAAGGACCGGCTCGACAAGCACGAGATCAACGGCGACGAGGTCGTGTTCGTCTCGGGACCGGCCGCGATGATCCAGCCGAGATCCGGGGCTCGCATCCTCCCGACCCCGCTCGGGGGGCGGGCGTCCGGCAAGGCCGAGGTGCCCGGCCGGGCGCTCGAGGAACTGGCCGACTGGCTGACGCGAGACAACCGGCAGTTTGCCCGGAACCTCGCCAACCGGGTCTGGTTTCACCTCCTGGGCCGGGGCATCGTCGAGCCGGTGGACGACTTCCGGGCCTCGAATCCGCCGAGCAATCCCGAGCTGCTCGAGGCGCTCACCGACCACCTGATCCGAGGGGGGATGCGGCTGCGGCCCCTGGTCGCCCTGATCATGAAGTCGCAGACCTACGGGCTCTCGGCGACGCCCGACGAATCGAACGCCGACGACCAGGCGAATTTCAGCCGGGCGTCCGTGCGGCTGCTGCCGGCGGAGGTCCTGCTGGACGCGATCGGCCAGGTCCTGGACGTCCCCGAGCGGTTCCCCGGCGCCCCCGCGAGACTCCGCGCCGTGCAGTTCCCCGGCGTCGGGTCCGGGCCGTTCCTGAAGGTCTTCGGCAAGCCCGAACGCCAGCTCGCCTGCGAATGCGAGCGGAACGAGACGACCACGCTGGCCCAGGCGTTCCAGATGATCAACGGCGAATCGGTCCGGCGCAAGCTGGAGTCGCCCGACGGCCGGCTCGCCCGCCGGATCGCGGAGAAGGCCGGACCGGACGCCATCCTGGAGGAACTCTACCTGGGCGCTCTCTGCCGGATGCCGTCGGGCCGGGAGCGGGCCGCGATGCTCGCGCACGTGAGCGAGGCGGCCAGCCCGGCCGCCGGCTGGCAGGACGTCGCCTGGGCGGTCCTCAACAGCAAGGAATTCCTGCTTCGCCATTGAGAGGGGCGGCCATGTCGAGCGGACTCCCCGAACACACCCGGCCATTCCGACTCTCACGGCGTGCCCTGCTCCGCGCGGGGACCGCCGGGATCGCGGGCCTTGACCTGCTCCACGGGTTACGGGCCGAGGGCATCCGGCCGGCCGCGCCGGCAAGGCACGTGATCCTGCTCCACCAGTTCGGCGGCCCGTCGCACATCGACACCTTCGACATGAAGCCCGATGCCCCCGACGGCATCCGGGGCGAGTTCCGGCCGATCGCCACGTCGCAGCCGGGGCTGACGATCACCGAGCACCTGCCGCGGTTCGCCACGGTGCTGGACCGCTTCGCGCAGATTCGCTCGGTGCATCACACGATGCGGAACCACAACTCGGCCACGTTTTACAGCCTGACCGGGCATGCACCCCCGCTGGACGACATCCGGCTCCGGGACACGCCGGAGCTCTACCCGGCCTACGGCAGCACGGTCGCCCGGTTCCGCCCGAGCGAGGACCCGGCCGTGCCCAGCTTCGTGGCCTACCCCCACGTCCTGCGCGACGGCAGCGTCACGCCCGGCCAGCACGCGAGCTTCCTGGGCAAGCGGTTCGACCCCTTCTTCGTCGGTCAGGACCCGAACCGGCCGGGCTTCCGCCTGCCCGAACTGGCCCTGCCCGCCCGGCTCTCGCTCGAACGACTCGATGACCGGCGGGGCCTCCAGAAGCTGATCGACGAGCAGACCGACCTGATGGGCTGGTCGGAGACGGCCCAGGGGCTGGACTCGTTCTACACGCGGGCGCTGACGATGCTCGCCTCTCCTCGGGTGAAGCAAGCCTTCGACCTCTCGGAAGAGCCCGACCGATTACGCGACGAGTACGGCCGCACCACCTACGGCCAGTCCTGCCTGCTGGCCCGGCGGCTGGTCGAGGCCGGGGTGCGGTTCGTCTCGGTGTATTTCGCCCCGTTCATCGGCGGCGGCAACGGCGGCTGGGACACCCACGGCGACAACTTCAACCAACTCAGGAAACGCCTGCTGCCCGTCACCGACCAGACGGTTCCGACCCTGATCCGCGACCTGGCCTCGCGGGGGCTGCTCGACGAGACGCTCGTCGTCTGGATGGGCGAGTTCGGCCGCACGCCGCGAGTGATGAACACGAAGCAGTTCGGACCCGACGGCCGCGACCACTGGCCAATGTGCTACACCGTCCTGATGGCCGGCGGCGGCACGACGCCCGGGGCCATCCACGGCTCCAGCGACCGCATCGGCGCCTACCCCGCCACGGACCCCGTCACCCCTGACGACGTCGCCGCCACCATGTTCTGGGCACTCGGCATCGACCCGGCCACCGAGTTCCGCGACGCCCTCAATCGCCCCCTGCCGATCGCCGCCGGAAAGCCGATTACCGCGATCTTCGGATGAGCGTCAGATCCCGGCGCAGGTCCCGAGCACCATTCCCATCATCCGTCCGAGCGAGCGGGCCCCTCTCCGCGTCAGAGATACTCGACGTGGTTCTTCATGGCATCGCGATCCAGGACACCGTGAAGCAGGAGCAGTACCTGGATCAACTGCCCGATGGAGTACTTCTGCTCGGGGCACCACGCGATTCCGGCGTGGCCTTGACCAGTCTGGTGCAGCGACAGGAAATCGGAATCGAACGATACAAGGACTCGCCCCGACGCGGTCGCGTAATCGAGTTGCTCCGCGTCAGTCAAGCCGCATCGCCCCGCGCCCTGGGCGGTCTCCGCGTCGATTCCATGCCGACCGAGTGCGCGACTGACCGGGCTGGGCACGTGCTGATCCATGAAGAAACGAAGCGGTTCACCCACCCTGCCGTTTCCTCATCGCGTCGGGGATCTTCGATGGGACGTTGGCTTCCACCCAGTCGGCCCAGTCCTGCGTACTCCGCAACTCATCCTCGATCTCCTTGCGGTGGTCGAAAAAGTAGGCCAGGGCGGAGTGCACATCGGCCAGCGTGATTCCCGGGAAGAGATCGACGATCTCATCGGGACTGAGTCCCCGCTTTTCGTGCCAGGCGACGACGTCCAGGACCCGGACCCGATGGCCGGCGATGCAGGCCCTGCCGCCGCAGATCCCTGGTGTCTTGGTGATGTGCGAAACGCTCGCCGAGCTCAAGAATTGTTCCTCGCGTGATGACCGGAGAGATTGATGAGCAGCCATCAACGTGCCAGACGACTGCTCATGCCTGCCTATTGTAGCCCGGCGCAAGGGGGCGAGCATCATGTCTTCGAGTCCCGCTCCTGGGGACGGTTCGGGTCGTTGCGGGCCGGGCACGACCCGGCCACCGAGTTCCGCGACGCCCTCAACCGCCCCCTGCCGATCGCTGCGGGGAGGGCGGTCACGTCGATCTTCTCCTGACCCATCCGGATATCACTCCTGTGACGACAGGGACCACTCCGCCGGGCCCCTGCCCCATGCTGGGTTGATCTCCTTTTGTGTTACGATAGCCTGGCATGAACTGTGCCGTTCAGCGCTCCGATGAATCGCGTCGGCGGAAAGGTCGCCCATGACGCCGATCCCGCCGGGAGAGTCGAGTACGAGGATTCACGGGAGACGCTGGCCTCAGGAGGATCAATCATGGCGAAGGCAGCGGCGGCAGAGGTGCGGCCGGATGCGACTCGCGAGCGGGCGCCGTCGCGGGTGGTGATCGAGGGGATCGCGCCGATCGTCGACGACGGCCGGTTCCCGATCAAGCGCACGGTCGGGGAGGAGGTCGCGGTGCTGGCCGACCTCTTCACCGACGGGCACGACGTCGTCGTGGCCGTCCTGCGCCACAAGCACGCCGGGGACGCGGAGTGGGAAGAGGTCCCGATGACCCACCTCTCCAATGACCGCTGGACCGGCAAGTTCGTGGTCCTGAAGCAGGGCTGGCACGAGTACACGCTCCAGGCCTGGGTCGACCGCCACCTCACCTGGCACCGCGAGCTGATCAAGAAGCACGAGGCCGGCCAGCAGGATCTCAACAGCGAGCTGCTGGAAGGGGCGCAACTCGTCCTCGAGGCCGCCGAGCGGGCGGCCGGCCCGGACGCCGACTGGCTTCGCGAGCGGGCCCGGTTCCTTGGCGGCACCGAGAGCCAGGTGGCGCGGGTGAGGGCGGGGCTCGAGCAGGGCTTGGTCGAGCGGATGACGCGGTACCCCGACCGCCGGGGCGGCTCCACGTTCGACCGCACGCTGCGGATCATGGTCGAGCGTGAGCGCGCCCGGTTCGGCTCCTGGTATGAGATGTTCCCCCGCTCCGCGGCCGAGGAGCCGGGGCGGCATGGCACGTTCCGCGACCTGGAGAAGCGGCTCGGCTACGTCGCGGAGATGGGGTTCGACGTCCTCTACCTGCCGCCGATCCACCCCATCGGCCGGGCCTTCCGCAAGGGCCCGAACAACACGCTCAACGCCGGGCCCAGTGACCCAGGCAGCCCCTGGGCGATCGGCGGGCCGGAGGGGGGCCACAAGGCCATCCACCCCGCGCTCGGCACCTTCGAGGACTTCGACCGGCTCGTGGCGAGCGCCCGGAAGCTCGGCATCGAGATCGCCCTGGACGTCGCCTTCCAGTGCTCGCCCGACCATCCGTACGTCCGCGAGCATCCCCAGTGGTTCCGCCACCGGCCGGACGGGACGATCAAGTACGCCGAGAACCCGCCCAAGAAGTACCAGGACATCTACCCGATCGACTTCGAGTGCGACGACTGGCAGGCCCTCTGGAACGAGCTGCGCGACGTCTTCCTGTTCTGGATCGACCGCGGCGTCTCGATCTTCCGGGTGGACAACCCACACACCAAGCCGTTCCGGTTCTGGGACTGGGTGATCGACGAGGTCTGGACGCGGCACCCGGACACGATCTTCCTCTCCGAGGCGTTCACCCGGCCCAAGGTGATGCGCCGGCTGGCCAAGGGCGGGTACACGCAGTCCTACACCTACTTCACGTGGCGGAACACCAAGCGGGAGCTGACCGAGTACCTCGCCGAGCTGACCCAGAGCGAATCGGCCGAGTACATGCGGGGCAACCTGTTCGCCAACACGCCGGACATCCTGCCCGAGTTCCTCCAGCACGGCGGGCGGCCGTCGTTCATCATCCGGCTGGTCCTGGCGGCGACCCTGGGCGCGACCTACGGCATCTACGGCCCGCCCTTCGAGCAGTGTGTGGGGACCCCCGTGCGTCCGGGCTCCGAGGAGTACCTCAACTCCGAGAAGTACCAGGTCGTCCACTGGGACCTGGACGTCTCCTGGAGCCTGCGCGACTACATCGCGCGGGTCAACGAGATCCGCCGCCAGAACCCCGCGCTCCAGCAGAACCGCGGGCTGCGGTTCTTCGAGGTCGATAACGACGCGCTCCTCTGCTACGGCAAGTCCACGCCCGACATGGCCAACCTGATCGTCGTGGTCGTGAACCTCGACCCTCATCACACCCACAGCGGCTGGGTGCGGCTGCCGGTGTACGACCTGCACCTCGGGTCGGGGATCACCGAGTCGTACCAGGTCCACGACCTGATCAGCGACGAGCGGTTCCTCTGGAACGGCCCCAGCAACTTCGTGAAGCTGGACCCGAACGTCAACCCGGCGCACATCCTGCAGGTCCGGAGGAAGATCCGGACCGAGCAGGATTTCGACTACTTCATGTAACCTCCCCCGAGCACCAGGCGAGCGATGATCATCCTGAGCAACAGCGACCTCCGGCTCATCGGCGAGGGCAACCACGACGCGATCTACGAGAAGCTCGGGGCCCACGTGCTGGATCTCGATGGCTCGTCGGGCACGCACTTCGCCGTCTGGGCCCCGCACGCGCGCGAGGTCTCCGTGATCGGCGACTTCAACGGCTGGAACCCCTCGGTCCACCCGATGGAGAATCGGGGGCCGGTGGGCGTGTGGACGGCCTTCGTGCCCGGGGTCGGCCAGGGGGCCGGCTACAAGTACTCGATGGTGTCCCCCGACGGCCGGTCGCGGTTCGATCGGGCCGACCCCTACGCCTTCGCCGCCGAGGTACCGCCCGGCACGGCCTCGCGGGTCTGCGACCTCACCCGCTACGAGTGGGGCGACGGGGACTGGATGGCCCTCCGCTCCGCCCGTCAATCGCCCACGGCGCCACTGTCGATCTACGAGGTCCACCTTGGCTCGTGGATGCGGGTCGCCGAGGAGGGCAACCGCTTCCTGACCTACCGCGAGCTGGCCCCCCGGCTGGCCGACTACTGCCTGGAGATGGGCTTCACCCACGTCGAGCTGATGCCGGTCTCGGAACATCCCAGCCTGGATTCCTGGGGCTACCAGTCCATCGGCTTCTACTCGCCCTCGGCGCGATTCGGCACCCCCCTGGACCTGATGTACCTGGTCGACACGCTCCACCAGCGGGGCATCGGCGTGATCCTCGACTGGGTCCCCGGCCACTTCGCGATCGACCCCCACGGCCTGGCCGAGTTCGACGGCACATTCCTCTACGAGCCTGCCGACGCGTCCCAGCGGACGATCCCCGTGTGGGGCACGTTCGCCTTCAACTACGAGAGCCCGCAGGTCACCAACTTCCTGACCGGCAATGCCCTCTACTGGCTCGACAAGTACCACATCGACGGGCTCCGGTTCGACGGCATCGAGTCGATGATCCGGCTCGATTTCCACCGGGAGCCGGGCGAGTGGACGCCCAACCGCTTCGGCGGCAACGAAAACCTCGCGGCCATCGCCTTCCTCCAGCGGGCCAACCGGAGGATCCACGAGCTGCACCCCGGCACGCTCACCTTCGCCGAGGACGCCACGGCCCGGCCGGGGATCACCCGCTCCGTCCAGTCCGGCGGGCTCGGCTTCGACTACAAGTGGGACCTCGGCTGGGTCCACGACACGATCCGCGAGTATCTCCTGCTCGAGCCGGACCAGCGGCCGAAGGCACACTCCAGGCTGATCTTCCGGATGCACTACGCGTTCAACGAGAGCTACCTGCTGCCGCTGTCGCACGACGAGACGAAGAAGGGCATGGACTCGCTGCTGGCCCGAATGCCCGGCGACGACTTCCAGCAGCGGTCCGCCCTCCGCCTGCTCTACGGCTACATGTTCGCTCTGCCCGGCAAGAAGCTCCTGTTCATGGGCGACGAGTTCGGTCAGTGGGAGGAGTGGACCCACGACGCCAGCCTCGACTGGCACATCCTGAACGACCCCCGGCACAAGGGGATCCAGCGCTGGGTGCGCGACCTGAACACCCAGTACCGCGCCGAGCCGGCGCTCCACGAACTGGACACGCGGCCCGACGGGTTCTACTGGATCGAGGCCGACACCGCGACCGAGGGCGTGCTCGCGTTCGTCCGCAAGGGCTCCCTCGAATCGGACCAGGCCCTGGTGGTCTGCAACTTCAGCGTCCAGACCCATCGCAACTTCCGGGTCGGGGTGCCGCGCGGCGGACGCTGGTCGGAGATCCTCAACAGCGACGCCACCCTCTACGGCGGCTCCGGCCAGGGCAACATGGGCGAGCTGACCCCCGCGCCGATCGGCTGGAACCGCCAGCCCCTCTCGCTCAACCTGCTGCTGCCGGCGCTGTCGATCCTGGTCTTCAAGAAGACGGCGCGATGAGCCGACCGCCGACCTTCGGGGCCTGGCTTGACCGGGGACACGTCTGCTTCCGGGTCTGGGCCCCGGACCGCCGCGAGGTGAGCGTCGTCCTGGAGGGCCCGGGGCCCCGGAGCATCTCGCTGACGAGGCAGGCCGACGGCTGCTTCTCGTTCCGGGGATCCCTCCCGGGGGTCGGCGCTGGGACGCGGTATCGCTATCTCGTCGACGGCGAAGGTCCATTCCCGGACCCCGCCTCGCGGTTCCAGCCCGAGGGCGTCCACGGCCCGTCCGAGATCATCGATCCGGAGCGGTACGCCTGGAACGACGAGGGCTGGCGCGGCGTGCCCCTTGAAGAGCTGGTCATTTACGAGCTTCACGTCGGGACGTTCACGCCCGAGGGGACCTTCGAAGCGGCCCGGAGGCGGCTCGGCTGGATCGCCGACCTGGGCGCCACGGCCATCGAGCTGATGCCCGTGGCCGACTTCCCGGGCAGCCGCAACTGGGGCTACGACGGCGTGTCTCTCTTCGCACCGGCGCGGTGCTACGGCCGGCCGGACGATCTCCGGAAGCTTGTTAACGAGTCGCACCGCCTGGGCCTCGCCGTCCTGCTCGACGTCGTGTACAACCATCTTGGCCCCGACGGCAACTACCTCGCCCGGTTCAGCGACCACTACTTCTCGGCCCGTCATCGGACGCCCTGGGGGCCGGCCCTCAACCTCGACGGCCCGCACAGCGAGACGGTCCGCGCGTTCCTGATCGAGAACGCCGTCCGCTGGCTCCGCGAGGATCACATCGACGGCCTGAGGCTCGACGCGACGCATCACCTGCACGACGAGAGCGAGCCCCACTTCCTGGCCGAGCTCGCCGCCGAGGTGGAGCGGACGATCGGGAGGCCCAATGTCCACCTGATCGCCGAGGACCCCCGCAATCTCGCCCACATGGTGAAGCCCCGCGGGGACAGAGGCTGGGGCCTGGACGCCGTCTGGTCCGACGACTTTCATCACGAACTGCGCCGCCACCTCACCGGCGACGACGAGGGCTGCTTCCGCGACTTCAAGGGATCCCTCGCGGACCTCGCCACGACGATCAATCGTGGCTGGCTGTATACGGGTGAGTACTCGATCCACCGGGGTTACCATCGCGGCACTGATCCGGAGGGCATCCCCCCGTCACGGTTCGTCTTCACCATCCAGAACCACGACCGGATCGGCAATCGTGCTCACGGCGAGAGGCTGAGCCGGACCGTCGACCCGGCGACCTACCGCGCGGCCTCGGCGCTGCTGCTGACGCTGCCCGAGACGCCCCTGATCTTCATGGGTCAGGAGTGGGCCGCCACGTCCCCCTTCGTCTTCTTCACCGATCATCACGAGGAGCTGGGGCGGCTGGTCAAGGAGGGCCGGCGCCGCGAGTTCAAGGACTACGCCGCGTTCGCCGACCCGGCCCTGCTGGCGACGATCCCCGACTGCCAGGCCGAGTCGACCTTCCTCTCCTGCAAGCTCCACTGGGATGAGCCGGCACGCGAGCTGCACGCGGGGGTGCTCCGCCTCTACCGCGAGCTGCTCCGGCTGCGGCGTACCGAGCCCGCGTTGCGAAATGCCGCGATCGGGAGGTGCCGGGCGACGGCCCTGGATGCCGAGACGCTGGTTGTCGAGCGTCTCGCCGAGAAGGGCCCGATGATCGCGATCGTGGTCCACTTCCGCGGTGCCG
>JAXMBE010000100.1:0-21399 GCA_046349995.1 Isosphaeraceae bacterium
GGTGACCTGGGACGGTAACGGGGCAGGCGTCCGCCTTCGATGAAATCACCTGGGAGTTTGCCCGAGGGCGACTCGGGTAGGTCGGGCTCGATTCCGGAAGGAGGCCTGAGATGAACTTGCTTTGGTGGTCCTTGATCGCCTTCTTCGTGGCGATCGTGGCGGGGATGCTCGGCTTCGGCGGGGTCGCGTCGGGCGCGGCGTCGGTCTCGAAGTTCCTGTTCGGGGTCTTCCTGCTCATCGGCTTCGTCCTGCTCGTCATGGCGCTCGCCGGCGTCGCCGTCGTGGCCTGACGACTCAAGAGGCCTCACCGGGAGATCCTCCCGGTCTCACGCGAGGGCGGGATGTTTCCCCCTCGCGTGGCCTCTCACCCATCGGAGATGACAATGATGACCTCCAAGAACGCCCTGATGCTGGCCCTGGCCCTGTCGCTCGGGGCCGTCGGCCGGGCGCAGCAACCCGACGCGCCGGCCCCGGGCGGCCGCGCCGGGCTCGACGAGATCCGGAAGGTCAGCGACCTGCTCGGCACGGATATCATGAACCGCGCCAATGAGCACATCGCCGACCTCGAAGATGTCGTGATGTCGCCCCAGGGCGAGCCGCTCTACGCCATCCTGGGCTACGGCGGCATCGCGGGCGTCGGCGAGAAGTACACGGCGATCCCCTGGGACATGCTGACCCCCCGATTCGTCGACCGCAAGTGGGCGGCGAACCTCGACATCACCGCGGACGCCCTGAAGAAGGCCCCGACCTTCCAGAACTCGGATTATCGGGACCTGACGAACGCGCGCTGGGTGACAAGCGTCCGGCAGTTCTTCGGGAACCTGCCGGGCCAGGCACGCCAGCCCGTCCGCGAGCCGGAGGCCGACGTCAGCCGGGCCCTCCAGTACGTCCTCCGCGCCAGCAAGATCATCGACGCCCCGCTGAAGGGGGCCAATAACGAGAGCATCGGCGAGGTGGAGGACCTCCTGTTCGACAAGGACGGGCGGGTGGCCTTCGCGATCCTGGGCAAGGGCGGGGTGCTCAACATCGGCGAGGACTACATCCCGGTCCCCTGGTCGGCCCTCCGGATCAAGTACGACCGGGAGGACACCTCGGTCTCGACCGCGATCGACATGACGAATGAACAACTGCGGCGGGCCCCGCTGGTCAAGGGCGACGACTACGCCACCCTGCTGGCCCCGGGGTTCACCGACCAGGTTTACCGATATTTCCACGTGGATCCCAAGGGCGTCGAGCCCGGCAGCCCGCCGGCCGCCCGGCCCTGACCGGGGCGGTGCCTTCGTCCACCATTCACAACCGAGAGGAGTCGCATCATGAACTGGGATCAGATCGCGGGCAACTGGAAGCAGATCAAGGGCAAGGTCAAGGAGAAGTGGGGCGACCTCACCGACGACGACCTCGACCGAATCGCCGGCCGTCGGGAACAGCTCGTCGGCAAGCTCCAGGAGCGCTACGGCTACGGCAAGGCGGAGGCCGAGCGGCAGATCGAGGAAGCCGCCGGCTACTGGTGAGCCGCGTCCCGGGCGCTTGACGCCCTCGCGACCGCCGATTGATCGCACCGCCCGCCTCGCATCGGAGTTACCGCTCCCTGCCGGCGGGCGGTCGCATTGAACGGGCGGGCATGTCAGCCGACCGGCGCGGTCCTGGTCGTTGTCGGCTTCCCTCGATCAGGTTCGACGACCAGAGCCGTCTGGCCACCGCCCTCGGGCCGGGCGCCGGGTCGTCCTACTGGGGGAAGCACGCGCCGAAGCGCACCAGGAGCCTGAGGGGCCCCTTGAGCCGGACCTTCCGACGCATCAGCGCCCACACGATGCTCTTCTCCTTCCTCAGGAACCCGGTCCAGGTCTCCGAGTCGGCCGCCACGCAGAGGTCGGGCTGGCCCTCGTGCCCCTCGCGCACCCGGATCGTCCCGTCCCGGACCTCGATGGTCGCCCGGCGCGATTCGGCCCCGGTGAACGAGAAGTGATACGTGGCGTTCAGCCCGGCGGACCTCCCCGGCTGGAAGACGTGCGGCGCGGCCCTGAGGAAGACGTCGACCGAGCTCGGGCGCAGGCTGTTGCCCACGTGCTTGATCCGCTTCCTCGGGAACTTCCTGGCGACGTGCACCTCGGCGTCCGAGTTCCTCAGGACGTAGACCGTCTCCGCCTTCTCCTGGAGCGGCCGCACGACCTCCTTCATGTGCGACTTCTTGTCGGCCAGGTAGGGGCCGATGACGTCCTCCCCCGCCGGGCAGACGGCGAGGCAGTACGCGGCCTTGTAGTTCGCGCCGAAGGAGAGGCTCTGCCACATCGAGGCGGACTCGGAGTCGCTGACGCGCCCCCGGTAGTCGATCGCATCCCGGCTCTCGACCACCTGCTCGACCCAGTCGGTGAAGCCGCCCATGAACTCGCGGTAGTTGTGGGTGTAGCAGGCCGAGAAGTCGAAGGCCCCCTCCGTCGAGATCGCGCCGACCGGGCAGGCCGCCACGCAGAGCTTGCACTCGAGGCAGGGGTTGTACGCGATCGGCCGACCGACCTCGGAGACCTCGGCGTCCACGAGGACCGTGCCCAGCAGGATGAAGTTGCCGAACTTCTCGTGGATGACGTTGCGATGGATCCCCATCATCCCCAGCCCCGCCGCGACCGCGACGGGCTTGTGCGAGACGAACCAGACCTTGTCCGGGAATCGGTCCATCTCCATCGGGAAGCCCATCGCCGGGTTCATCGCGCGGATGCCCCGGTCCTCCAGGGCCCGGACGACGCTCCGCCCGACCTCGTTCACCTCGTCGCCGGTGTGGTGGAACTCGGTGTTCGCGACCGACCGGGCCGGGGTACGGATCGGCTCCCGGTTCATGCGGACCACGAAGCTGATCAGCGTCCTGGCCCGGGGGAACACCCGCAGGATCCTCGCGCTGGTCGTCGAGCAGGGCGCCGATCTCGACGAACCCCACGTCGTCGGCGCCGGCGTCCAGGACGACCTGCCTGAGCCACGCCGCATCCAGAATGGCGTCCTCCCTGGCGAGGGCCGGCCCCGGCCGGGACTGGATTCGCTTCACGGTTTCGTGGTCGTCGAGCTTCATGGACGGCCCCTCCTGGTTTGTTGTATATGCAATGAGTTGGCGAAAAAAGAGGTCAGTTCGCGGCGATGCCCTGTCACGCGGTTGAGGTTGGGGCACGATGTCGTCGCCGAGGAGTTTCTTGACCTCGGCCTGCGCTTCGGCTCCAGGCCGGGATGGCCTTCGCCAGCAGATCGCGGCCCTTTTCGGTGAGCCGGAACGGCTGCGAGCGGCCGTCCTCGTCGGGGACGACCTCGAGCCACCCGCGCGCCTTCATGCGGTCGACGTTGCGGCTGAGGGTCGAGACGTCGAGGTGGAGGTGTTCGCAGACGACGACGGGGCGCGCCGTCCCCATCTTGGCGGCGGCGACGAGGATGTTCATCTGGCTGGCCTTCAGGTCGAGCGGCCGGAGGGCCTCGTCGTAGATGTTCGTGACGACGCGGTTGAGCATCCGGATCCGGACCGCCACGCACTCCCTCGCCACCCGGTCGACCATCGCCTCCAGCGGGACCTCGTCCATCGTTCGGCCTCCTCGTCCGAGATTGTATATGCAATCAATCGGCTGTCAACGACCTCGCGGTCGATATATCCGGGCGGCGTGGGTGCGAACCCAGGTGGCGGGGTCGGTGTGCCGATCCGGGGTCTGGGGCTGCCTGTGCTGCCGCATGCGTTCGGACGTCCCTTCGGAGGGACATGCCGATACGTTCGGCATTCCTCGGCGATCTGCCGGAATGCCTGTTGAGTGAACACAGCACAGGGCAGGGGGCCGACCGGCCCGCGCACCCATGTCCCTGCGCCGGGCGCACCCATGTCCCTGCACGGCACACTCGCCGCCGCAAGTCGCCGGGGATCGTGGAATGTTGAGGGTCGCCCGCCCTCGTGACATCTCCTCATCAGATGAGTCGATTGAACTGGTCAAAGATGGTGTCGGGCAAGGCATCAGGCGGTTTCGACCGAGCCGATGTCCACGCGGCGGCCGACCAGCCGGGGGCGGCCGCGGCGTGGTCGGTCGCGGGCAGGCGGCGGTTCGTGCCGGCGCTGATCAGGGGGCTGCCGGGCAGGGGGAGCAAGGTCGGGGTCGGGCCGCCGTTGTCGGCCGGCGGGCCGAGCGCGGGTCGCCGACGCCGGCGACGCCCCGTCGCGGGAACCGGCCCGGACGGCCGAGGAAGTTGCCGAACCCGGACAGTCGCGGCGCGATGCGCGCCGAGGAGTCCGACGGCGGCGACGTCGGGGCCGCCCCGCCGCCGCGCCGGCGACGACCGTGTTCACCAGGGAGGCCGAGGCGCGGGTGCCCAATGTGTTGTAGATGACGATCTGATTGCGACCGCCCGTGTTGCCGGAGATGGTGCAGTTCGACAGGTTCACCGTGCCGCCGAGTCCGGCGATGGCGCACGCCGATCCCCGAGCCGGCACCGCCGGGGTTCGTGGCCGCCCCGCCGGCGCCCCCGACGGCCTGGTTGCCGATGATCGTGCAGTTGGTCAGCGAGACCGTGCCGCCCTTCAGGAAGATGGCGCCCCCATCCCGGCGCCGCCGCCGCCGCCCATGGTCGGGACGGCCTGGAGCCCCGTCGAGGTGGCTCCCATCCCCCGCCGGCGACGCTCCCGCCTCCGCCCCACCGCCCCCGCCGCCGAACCCGCCCTGGCCGCCCCTCCCCGTGAGCCCGGAGCCGCCCCCGCCGGCGGCGAATCCGCCCGCGCGCCGTTGTTGTCTCCGCCGAAGGTGTCCCGGGTGCTGCCCCCCTCCGCCGCCGCCGCCGAAGCCCCAGGGATTGGCGCCGATCGCCGGGCCTCCCGAGTAGGCGACGAACACGGCGCTGAGCCCCTCCGCCTCCGCCGCCGGCGGTCCCCGTGGCCTGCGGCGGCGCTGGGCGCCGGCCGAGTCGGCACCGCCGAGCCCGCCGGTGTTCCCCGAGCCGTCGCCGCCGGGGCCGCCCATCCCCCCACCTCCGCCCCCGCCGGAGAGGCTGACGCTGCCGTTGCCGCCCGGGAAGATCGACGAGGCGCGCCCCCGGCGGCCGCCGCCCGGCGGCCCCGCCGCCGCCCCCGGCGCCGCCCTGCGGGGTTGCCGATCAGCGTGCAGCCCGTCAGGTTCACCGTCGCGTCGTGAGCGTAGATCGCCCCGCCCAGGCCGGCGCGCCGCCCCGCCGCCGCCCCGGAAGTCGCCCCCCGTACTGCCCCCGTCGGCGCCGAACACCCGGCCGCCGGCCAGCGTCAGGTTCTCCAGGTTCAGCGTCACGCCCTGCCGACGCTGATCAGCCGCTGGCTACCGCTGCCCCAGAGGGTCATCCCCTTGGCCGCGTCCCCCTGGATCGTCAGCGAGTCGGTGATCACGAACCCCGTGGGGCCCCCCGCCGCCAGCGGGACCTGGCGGTCGTTCTGCGTCAGCGTCACCGTGCCGCCGGCGAGCGCCGGCGCGAACTGGATCGTGTCCGGCCCCGGGAACGCGTTGACGAACTCGATCGCGGCGCGCAGGGTCGTGGCGGAGTAGACGCCGTTCCCGCCCCCCGTGATCTCGCCCGGTCCGTCCGCCGCCGTCTGCACGACCAGCACCGCGGGGAGCCGGCGGTCCTCCAGCGGTTCGAGCCGGGGCCGCCGCCGCGCCGCGACTCGGCCGGGGGAGGACCTGTGTCCGCGCAGGGGGGCAATCCAGGTGTTTCGCTTCATGTCCGGCCGCTCCGCGGTGAGTGTCTGCCCGGGCGACGCAGCCTGGGACATCCCGATGTTAGGCGAGCATGCACGAGTTCACAATGACGAAGGGCGATCCGATGCCTGCGTTGTTGCCTTCGCGCGGCGCGAACGGCTCCTCGCCATCCAACCTTGCTCGATGCAACTCTAGAGCACGACTCGGCGACTTGTTGTGTCCTCGACCTGCCTGGCCGCTGTCTCCTCAAGATCTCCTGATCTCCCGGCAGATCGATCCCCCGGCGGTCGCTCGATCGCGACGCGGGACGAGCCCGGAGATCCGGCCGGGATCTCGACGAATCGGGTGTGGGAGGACCTGGAGTTGAACCGACGTACGGCCCTCAAGGTCACCGGGAGCGCGGCCTTGCTCGGCGCCGCGGCGCGCAGCGAAGAAGGGACGACCCGGGTGAACCTGCTGAAATCCGCCGACTTCCTGACCACGGACCCGGCCGAGGCGATCTACGGGCGGCACAGGATCGCCGGCACCCGGGGCTGGATCCGCCACGACGTCGATGTCTACCGGGTCCGCTACACGACGCGCGACGTCGACGACACGGAGATCGTCGCCTCCGGCGCGATCCTCGTGCCGAAGGGCGTCGAGCGGCCCCGGACCATGTGCTACTGCCGGGGCACGATCATCCCCGGGAGCGGCGAACGGAACGCGCCGTCCTATTACGAGTGCGACAGGATCAAGGACGCTTACGACGATCATTACGAGATGTCATATCTCGCCGCGACGTTCGCGGCGGCCGGGTACCTCGTCGTGGCGCCGGACGGCATCGGCTACGGGGCGTCGCGGGGGCGCGAGCACCCCTACCTGCACGCGAGGTCGCTGGCCTGGACCTCCCTCGACATGCTCCGGGCCGCGCGCGAGTTCGCCGATCAGAAGGCGATCAAGGCCGACAACCGGGTGTTCGTCACCGGCTGGTCGGAGGGGGGCCTCTGCGGCATGGCCCTGCACAAGCTGATCGAGGACACCTGCCGCGCGGAGTTCCCGGTGGCGGCCAGTTCGTTGCTCGCCGGGACGTACGCGCTCTCCGCGCAGATCCACCTCTTCTGCAGCTACGACGAGGACTACCCGGAGCACCAGACGAACTACTGGAAGCTGCGGACCATGTGCCGGGTCTACAAGCTGCGACGGCCCTTCGAGCGGACCGTCGCCGCGCCCTACGCCGAGGCGCTCACGAGGGACGTGATGGCCCTCGCGCCCAGGAACCCCCGCCTCGGCCTCGACCCGGAGTTCCGCCAGCGCTTCCTCGATGGCAAGGAGCCGGAGATGGACGACGCGCTCCGCGACAACGACCGGTACGACTGGGCCCCGCAGGCCCCGGTCTTCCTCCACCACGGGACGCACGACGACATCGTCCCCTTCTTCTGCGCGCAGATGGCCTACGAGGCGATGCGCGCCAGGGGCTGCCGCGTCAAGCTGTATCCCTACCTGGCCCAGGACCATTATCAGCCGGCCAATACTTATGTCATCCGATCCCTCGGTGACTTCGAGAAGATGTGACGTTTTCCGCGTTTCCTTCCGCGATCATCCAGCCAGATGCCGGAATGCCTGCCAGGTGAGCACGGCACAGGGCACGATCCCGACCAGCCCGACGACGCGGAAGACGGCGAAGTCTCGCTCCCAGCGGTCGGCCCTGGCGAGCATGCGGTCCGCCAGGCCCGGCACGACCATGTAGATCGCGGACTTCACCGTCATCACCCAGCCCGCGACGGTGATGAACACCGGCCAGCCCCAGACCCACCGGTTATGCCCGACGACGATCAGGAGTCCGATCGGCATCGTGTACATGGCGATGATCAGCGGCGCCAGGCCCGTCCGCGCCAGCGCCCGAAAGAACTCCGCCCACAGCCTCGGCTGGGCGAGATGCGACAGGCAGACGATCAGAAGCATCGGGGCGACATAGGCTTCGATGGACTGTGCCAAGGGACCGTTCCTCCAGAGGGGAATGGGGACGTCTGGCCCCTACTGTAACGGGTGGATTCTGAAGGACAAAATACAAAGTTTGGGAATCCAAAAATCCGATTCGTTCCCACATCGGCGGAAGAACTCGTCTCAGATCTGACCGAAATCCGCGCTTGCGGCTCCCGGAACCCACAACGGGGATCGGCAATCGCCCAGGCCTGCAATCCGTCGCCAGTCGACGCAAGCCGAGTCAGTCGAGTGGGAATCAAAGTCGGTCGCGGGGAACCAGAGTCGGTCGTGCACAAAATCCGGGGATACTGCGTAGACTAAAGAAGCCAATCCAGTTGCCTGCAGTGAATGGGTTTTCCTGGTCCCGCAGAATGCCCAACAGTGTCATTTGGTGTGTTCCGTGTGTGTTAACCAATTCGATTAAGTCGCGGCAAATTAGGACGGGTAAGTGCCTGACGTAAAAGATGCTTAAGGCGGCCGGGAGCTGGTCTCTAGCGGTCTCTTCAGCGGGGTATACTAGGCCCAAGGTACGAGAATCCATGCCGAACACTATCAGTGGACAGATGGACGTTGCCTTGCGGAGTTCTGAGGGACTCCGACTCGGACGGAGTTGTCCGAGAGTTGTTGGACCGTCCGTTTGCTGAACCTCACTATGCTCACTCGCGGGGAATCGCTCTCAAGCGACTGCTGTGGAAGAACTTACGGCGTGATATGGGGTGGAGATCGTCGCGGATTCCCTATAATTGCCGATGATATTCTCGGAAGCCTCATCAGCCTAGTGATTGGGTGGCAAATGTTTAACGCGTTCGTGGACGATGACACCGACGCTCGACACATCAGGGATCGTGCTTGCCGGGTACTGGAACCGGATGATCTTCACGCCTGAGTGGGTGGGGACCAGCCTGTTTCACCAGGAGAACATCGAGACAGAGATCGCTCTGCGCCGATCTTTCCCGTCATCTACCGGCATCCGCTCGTGACTCTTGAGGCGTCCGGCGTCCGCCTAGTCTTCAGGCCGCGTAGAAACACTGCCGAGCGCGCAAGCTGGCCGAGCATATGGCCTCGAAGGTACTGGTCGAGTTGCCCAACACCCCGCTATTGGAGTCGGTGTCAACTTCTCATTCGTGGAGCCCAACCCACCTGGAGTCGCTTCTGGAAGCTGTTCAACTTCGGGGACGCTTCCCAGAATCCGCTCAAGAGGGGTGGGGAGATCCCGAGAGGAAGCTCATTCGGAAGCTGACCGGCGAACACGGCACGATGAACCTGACGCTCGCCTACAACGGCGAGAATGTGGCTATCGACGTGAACTTTCCACACAGATACCCCAGGGGCGACCCAGGCAGTGAACGCCTCGGCCCAAGCAGCAGTCACCGAACGGACGGCTCAGCTCAAGGATACCGCTCTGAAGTTCTTGGACAACATCTACGGTCTTCAGCTTGAAAGGACAAGTGACGATGCCTGGGGATGACCAGCTCCCTAGGATTGCCTGAGACAGGCATGACGCCGGCGATCGCTGAAGGCAACCTCAAGAAGGAGTCACGGTCGCTTCGGGACGTTTCGGAGGATCCTGCAGCGGGTCTCCGTCCCGACAAGTTCGTGGTGCGTATCCCGAAGTCGCAGACGACGGTTTTGTTGAAGCTGAACACGAAGCTCCTCGCCGAGCAGCGGGAGATCGAGCACCTAAACGAAGAGATTCGACGCGCTGGATGGTAATCGACCGCCGGTTACCACTTCGGGTCCAGCATGGCGACGCATTACGTATACGAAGATCCCAAGCCCGAGCTTTGCCAGGGGGATGTCCTCCGAAAGAGTGAGGGTTTGCTTGGTTTGATCGAAGAGTATTTTCCTTACTATGCCAAGCATGATGATTATGGCCTTCGGTACTAACGCAAACCTGCGACCTTGTGCGGCAGGACGGAGGACCTTGCGTCTCCTACATTACGCTGGCTGCAGTTAAGCTTCTCCGAAGCGTTCTGCTGATGGAGGCGGCGAAGAGCCAGGACGACTGGCAGATAGAGCATCGCGTTATCCGGGAACAAGACGAAGGACAAGCTCGTCATGTTCCTGGAAAGTCTGATGGACAATAACAAGGCCGGGTTCTTCTACCTGCACACGGATGAGACCGTCGCGGTGCTCGAACCCTGCTGGCGCTTCCTACAAAAGCTCTCAATCTCGCTTCATTCTGGGCACTACGAGACTGTGCTCGCCGCGAAGATTGCCCAGCACTCAAGGAGGCGTTCCAGGCGAAGCTTGGCTGGCTGATAGGGACGATGTACAGCCGAGTTGCCACCACGGAGTGGAACATCGAACGAGCGTCGGAACTGCTGAGCCAACAGGTGAGTTCCACCCTGGGAAAGACATTCGTCACCATCGAGGAGGAGAAGATCAACGAGGCGATCTCCGACCTCAAGCGAGACGGAACATTTCCACGAAGACCAACAAAGAGATTTTCGATTACGTCAAGAAAAAGCGGCCTCGTCTCACGGTATAACAAGTTCAGGGATAGGGCGTCGCAAGTGATTAACGACATCAAGATCACTGAGCCATTACGGCCCAAGCTTACTTGATGCCGTGAAGAGTGACGCGGACTTGAAGCAGGGCCATTGCAGCTCACTTCGCCCCCACCGGTCGAGGGAGGAGCAGTACAGACGCCGGAGGAGAAGGCCGAGGCAATTCTCCAGCTTGTGAGCGAGAGAGTTTCTCGGCGCGCTGACCGATGAGGACACCTGCCGGGCAGGCAGAAGTATGTCGGGGCCATCTTGAGAGAATTGCTCGACGACGCTCAGTTGAAGAAGCTCCTAAGCTGACAGAAGCTCCCATTTGGGACAGTTCCGAGAGCTAACATAATATCAAAATAAATTTATTTGTTATATAAACTAATTTGTTTTGTCATTGTCCGCTCAGCTGCATTGCGGGTAAACGAGACACGCCGATGGCCACGATGAATATCTCACTTCCCGACTCAATGAAAGCGTTCGTCGAGACCCAGGCCCGGAAGGAGGGCTTCGGGACGGTCAGCGAGTATCTCCGCTCGATCATCCGTGAGGTCAGGAGCGTAAGGCTAGGGAAGCCCTTGAGGCGAAGCTCAAGGAGGGGCTTGAAAGCGGCCCCGCCGCCCCGTTGACCTCCCAGGAGTGGGACGCCATCGAACGGGAGGGGACTCGACCTAGCCGCTTCGAGACGTCAGGAGCCGTGAGTCGCGTCATTCGGCAGGTGATTCAGGCCAGACGAGACCTCGTGGAGGCGATCGCCGACCTCTGGCCGGATCTTCGCATCACCGCCCGGCGGGCGGAATCGGGCGGACGGGCTCGCGGCGGTGGCGCTGGTCGCGGGTCAGGGCGCCGGCGAGGCGGCGGTCGAGGGCTTCGATCGCGGCGTCCAGGACGCCTCGGGCCGTGTCGAGGTGGTGGGGACGCAGGGCGTAGGGGTCGCGGGGCAGGCCGGTCCTGGGGAAGAAGAGGCGGTCGGACGGCAGGCCCAGGGCGGCGGCCTGGTGGGGCTGGACGGGCTCGTAGTCGGCGCCGGGGCGGGGGGCCAGGTAGTAGGCCCGACGGGCCTCGGGCGGGCCCGGATAGGCCCACGATTCCCGGAGCAGCAGCAGCTCGGCGAACTGCGGCCAGGGGGCCTGCTCCGCCTGGTAGGGGCCGGCCGGTCCCTCCGCCGCCAGCGCGGGGAGGATCCGCCAGAACTCCGACAGCGGCAGCGGCCGCCGGGGGTCGACCAGCGCCGCGATCAGCTCGGGACGCCCCAGCTCCGCCCCCGCCTGGTGCACCAGCGCCTCGGCGCTGGCGAGGTAGAGCGTCAGCGAGGCCCGGGCCAGCCGGCTCGCATCCCCCTCCGACCGGCCCAGGGCGAGCTTGCTCTGGGTGTGGAAGTGAAGGGCGTCTTGATAGAGGCAATGGAACGGGCTGACGGTCGTCTCGATCACCGCCGGCGGGTTCGCCTGGCCGGGCCGGGGGGGCTCGGGGGCCGGTCGGGGCAGGGGCGGGGCCGGGTCGCGATCGTCGAGGGACCCCGTTCCAGACTTGCCCTGGCGCATCCGCGGTCGTCCCCTGGTTGTGCCTGTCCCGCGACCCTTTAACCGGACCCGTTCGGGCAAGTCCTCAGAGGGATTCTAACCGTGGCCCGCGCCCGGGCACAACGGGCGGAAACGTCCCGGCCGGCGGATTCCGCCGACGGCCCCCCGGGCCCTGCCAGTCCCTTTCGTCGGGTCCCACCGTTGATTTAGGATGAGCGCGATTCGGTCGGCCGGGCGGGCGTGCGAGACCGGTCCCCGGCGCGGAGTCGGCCGGGCGCCCGGGGCGGCCGATCGGATCGATCCCTCCACAAGCCAGGGGAGACACGCGCCTTGGAACGAACCACACCGAAAGACTCGCGACGGGGCCTGGCCCGGCTGGTGGCCGCCCTCGCGGCGCTCTGCCTCGTGCCAAACACCCCCGCGTCCGCGCAACAGACCCCCGCGGAGGTGGCGAAGCCGATCCGGCTGGCCTCCCCGACGGCGTTCCGGGTCTATCAGCGCGATCGGGACGGCCGGGCGTCGATCCCGGTCCGGCTCGATCCCGAGATCGGCGAGGGGCAGATCCTCACCGCACGCCTCAATGTCAGCGCGGCCTCCCCGGCCTTCAACCCGGCGGCGTTCCCCGGGGTTCCGGGGTTCCGGCCGGGCCTGCCCCCCGACGAGGCCCGGTTCGAGGGGGACCGGTTCGTCAACGTGCCGACCGGAGGGCCGTATGCGCTCACCGTGACGGTCCGTAAGGGGGACACCCGGGCCGACGTCGTGGTCGATCCGATCTTCGTCGGGGACCTCTGGGTCCTGGCCGGCCAGTCAAACATGGAGGGGTATGGGAACCTGATCGACGTCTCGCCGTCCTTCCCGATGGTGATGTCCCTGGGGATGGACGGGGCCTGGGGCGTCGCGAAGGAGCCGCTGCACTGGCTGGTCGACTCGCCCGACCCGGTCCATTCCGGCGACCCGGCGACCCGGGCCGAGCGGTCGGCCCAGCAGCACAAGGCCCGGGCCAAGGGCGCCGGGCTGGGCCTCGCCTTCGCCACCGCGATGGTCCAGAACACGGGCATCCCCGTGGGGCTGATCCCCTGCGCCCACGGCGGCACGAGCATGGCCCAGTGGGACCCCGCCAAGAAGGCCGAGGAGGGCAAGAGCCTCTACGGCTCGATGATCCGGCAGCTCAACCTGGCCGGCGGCGGCGTCAAGGGGGTGCTCTGGTACCAGGGGGAGAGCGACGCCAACCCCGAGGCGTCCCAGGTCTACCGCAAGACCTTCACCGAGTTCATCAAGGCGGTCCGGGCCGACCTCGACCAGCCCGACCTCCCGTTCTACTTCGTCCAGATCGGCCGGTTCATCCGGGCCGGCGACCCCGGCCCCTGGAACACCGTGCAGGACCTCCAGCGCCGGATCGCCGAGGAGGTGCCGGGCACGGCGGTCGTCTCGGTGATCGACCTGGAACTGGACGACCTGATCCACGTCGGGACGAGCGGCCTCAAGCGAACCGGGCAGCGGCTGGCGAGGATCGCCCTGCGCGAGCTGTACGGGCAGGCCGGCGCGACGACTCCGACGTTCGACCGGGTGATCAAGTCGTCCGGCAACACGCTGCTGGTGAAGTTCAAGGGGGTGAACCTCGTCCCCGACCCGAGCCGGGGCGGGGTAGGGCCCGCGCCCATGCCCGGGATGATGATGCCCGACCGCCGCTTCGGCCGGCCCGGCATGGGCGGGTCTCCCAACGCCCCGGTGATCGGCCTGACCCCGGCGCAACGGATCGCCGGGTTCTCGATCCGGAAGGCGGACGGCGAGGAGATCCCCCTGATCTTCCAGGCGTCGCTCGGCAAGGGCCTCGACACGGTGGAGCTGAAGCTGACCGGCCCGATCCCCGAGGGGGCGTTCCTCTGGTACGGCCACGGCCTCGACCCGTTCTGCAACCTGGCCGACGGCGCCGACATGGCCGTCCCCGTCTTCGGCCCCGTGCCCCTGGACGACGTGCGTTAACGGATGAATCGACCTCACCCGCCGGGGGCCCCGTAGGGTGGGCATCGCCCACCGACCCTCGGCCCCTGAAGGTGGGCGGTGCCCACCCTACGAAGAGCGGCGGTGCCCCCTAGGAGACCTCGCAAACCAGACACCTGTTCAACCCCAAGGAGAACGCTCCATGCGACGCACCCTGAAGGCCCTCGTCCTGACCGGCATCCTCGCCTCGACGGCGACCGCGATGGCGGCGGACGGCCCGGTCAAGCTGCTGATCATCACCGGCGACAACGTCGGCGGGCACAAGTGGAAGGAGACCACCCCGGCCCTGAAGACGTTCCTCTCCGAGGGGGGCCAGATCGCCGTCGACGTGACCACCGCCCCCGGCAAGGATCTCACGCCCGAGAACCTCGCCAAATATGATGTCCTGCTGCTGAACTACAAGGAGACCCCGCAGGGGTCCGAGGAGAGCAAGTGGTCCGACGCCAACAAGGCCGCCTTCCTCGACGCCGTGAAGGGGGGCAAGGGGCTGGTCGTCTACCACTTCTCGTCGGCCGCGTTCGCCAGGCCGAACTGGGAGGAATTCGAGAAGGCCATCGCCGGCGGCTGGCGGACCCAGGGCTTCCACGGCCCGATGCACCAGTTCACCGTGAAGAAGACGGACGTCTCCCACCCGGTCTCCGAGGGCCTGCCGGCGACGTTCGAGCACGTCCGCGACGAGCTGTACTCGAACTCGCTGCTGACGCCGGGCTCGGTCGTGCTGGCGACCGCCTTCAGCGACCCGAAGCGGCACCCCGCCGGCACCGACCCGAAGAAGGTCACCAGCAAGGACGAGGCGGTCGTCTGGGTGAACCAGTACGGCAAGGGCCGCGTCTTCACTGCGCCTCGGCCACGATGTCGAGGCATTGAACGACCCGCCGGTCCAGAAGTGGATCAAGCGGGGCGCGGAGTGGGCGGCCACGGGGAAGGTCGCGCACGACCGGAATGGGCCTGACAGGGTCGTCGCCATGCCCCCGCCGGGACAGCGGGATTACAGCGGGGCCCGCCTGACCAGGCACGCCCTGGAACGGCTCGCCGAGCGGTTCGGGGCGGACCGGGACCCGGCCGGGGCCGAGGCGGAACTCCGCCGGGCCCTGGCACGGACCCGTCGGATCGGCCGCAATGCGGAGAACGGGGCGGTCGCCGTCCTGGCCGTCTACCGCAGGCGGGTCCTGGTCGCGATCCTCCAGGACGAGAGCTGCCTGACCGTCCTGACCTGGCCGCAGTTCGAACCCAGGCTCGCCGAATTCGGCCGCGCCCGGATGCCCCGGAAACGCGGCCGGATGCTCCGCCGCCTGACCGACGCCGAGGTCGACGTCGACCTCGATGACGCGGACATCGACGAGGCCCCGGCCGATCCGCCCGAAGACCCGTGAAGGTCATCGGCGCGGTCGGCCGGGGCCTCGCGACTCTGTCCCAGCGGGACGTGTCGTCTCTCGGACCTAGAAGCCGCCGAAACCGCCGAGGCCACCGGTTCCGGTCCCCGTGCCGGTGCCGGTTCCGGTCCCCGTGCCGGTGCCGGTTCCGGTCCCCGTGCCCGTCCCTGTCCCGATGCCGGTCCCCGCGTTGAAGGTCAGACCGGGGTTGGTGAAGCCGAGGTTCTGATTGACGGTGTTGACGTAGTTATTGAATCCCGAGGAGAAGTTGGTGTTGAAGTCGACGCCCGGGGTGCCGAACCCGTAGAAGTTGGTCGACCCGGTGCCGTTGTTGAACCCGCTGTTGAAGCCGTTGCCGAAGTTGGAGAACTGGTTGTTGTAGACGCTGCTGAACCCGTTCGTCGGCAGGCCGGCGGAGGGGGTGTTCGGCAGGCCGAAGGCGCTCCCGAACGTGGTGTAGATATTGTCGTAGATGGTGCCGAAGGAGTTCTGGATGCTGTTCGAGAAGTCCTGGGCCCTCGTGATCCCGCCGAGCGAGGAGAGGAGGCTATTCGGGTTGTTGCCGTAGAAGGAGTTCTGGATCGAGTTGCCGAGCGTCGCGCGGACGTTGGGGAAGAGGGACAGGCCCGCGGCGATCTGCGAGGTGGCGAGGTTCAACGCCGGGTTGACCTGGGCGGCGAAGCTCTGGAGCGCCTCGGGCGTGGCGGACGTCGCGCCGTTGGGGAAGAGCAGGCTGTTGCCCAGGTTGCCGTAGGTCTGGCTGAGCATCCCCAGGGTGTTGCCCACCTGGTTGAGCATCTGGTTGCCGAAGTACTGCGGCAGCGACGACCGGACGCCGGTGGTCGGGTCGAGCAGGGCATTGTAGAGGTTGTTGCCGAAGAGGTTGTTGTAGCCGGAGGTGCCCCCCTGGATCGCCGAGCTGACGGCCCGGCTGATCTGGTTCTCGAAGAGCCGCGTGCCGAGGCCGCCGAGGCGGTTGTAGGTGCTGGCGTTCTGGGAGATCGACTGGAGCCGGGAGAGGAGGCTGCTGCCGCCGTTGCCGATCAGGGAGTTCTGGAGCCGGGCGACCTGCTGGGTCGAGTTCGGCAGCAGGCCGATCTGGCTGGAGAGCTGGAAGGCGGCGGCGTCGGTCAGGCCCTCGAGCCTGGAGTTGAGGTCCGCGTTCCACCAGCTGTTCGTCGGGCCGCCGGTGTTCGCGTTGCGGATCGTCTGGAGGATCGCATTGTTGAGGGCGTTGGTGGTCTCGCGGATCTGCTGGTTGTAGTTCTGCTGGAGCAGCCGCGCCTCGTTGTTGAAGGCGAGCCGCTGAGCTGGGCCTGGCGGGCCGCGGCGGAGGCCACCCCCTGGTTTGCGCATGAGAAGCCCGGTGCCCGTGCCGGCGCAGGGGTCAGGTTATTCTGAGCGGTCACGTTGCTGAAGGCGCGAGCCTGGAGGGCCGCGATCATCTGGGCGCGCGAGGCGTGCAGCCCTCCGGAGAGGACCACACGGCCTTCGAGCGTGGAATCGTCGAGCTTGGGGACGGAAGGTCTTGCGGTTCTTCCTGGCGTCGTTCATCGGTGCGGACCTGTCTCAAGAAGGTGCGAACGGAGCCGCGGCTCGTGCGTCGCCGGGCGTCCGTTTGGACCGGCGAGCGAGGCGACGAAGTGTCTTCTCGCACAGGTTGTGCCGGTCGGGACGAACGGCGGGGCGTGGCGGTCGGGCGCGAAGATCATGGTTGCAAGGCGTCCTCGCGCGTCGCGCGCGATCGGCCGTGAAGCCGGGCCTTCGTCGCCGCGGCGACACCCGCCGCCCATCCCCGGCGTCTCGGGTCGCCCTGATGATATGTCAACACCATCACAACCCGAAGCGTGAGCGAGGCATCTCCCGCCCGCTCGCTCGGCCCGAGGGCATGCAGGCCTCGCCCACGCTCTTTGAATGCGCGTCTTCAGGACACGAGGTGCTTCTCCGTCCGAGGCGGCTCGGACGCGCGAGCACCTCGAGCCTTGCCGCGCCGCGACGGCCGCGTCCCGCCCCGGAGGGGCGACGGGTCACAGCTGGGCAACCCCTGAATGTTCAGCGACGATCCTATCCCGCTCTTCCGGAACCTCGCCGCCGCGAGGCCGATCGCCTCGCGGCGGCGGGGGGGGATGGGAGCCGAGGGCGCGGAACTGCCGACGTCTGGGATTCCAGGGGTTGCCACCTGGCTATTGACCCGCCGCCCTCCGGGGCGAGGTGGACGCGAAGCGATGCGCTACTTCACCACGCTTCGGGTCGATGGAGATCCCGTCACCCCGGGTAACGATGGGCGACGTCAGTCGGCGGCGAGAGCCGAGTCGCCGCTTCACCTCGGCGGCGACGGCGGCGGTGAAGCTCTCGGTGTTCTCCTTGCCGCCGAGGTCGGCGGTGCGGACGCCCTCGCGGAGCAGGTCGAGCGTGGCGTTCTTGACCGCCTGGCCGACGCTGATCTCGCCGAGCTGGTAGAGCAGCATCGACAGGGCGAGGAAAATCGCCGTGGGGTTGGCCAGGCCTTGCCGGCGATGTCGGGCGCCGTGCCGTGGGCGGCGTCGAAGAGGGCGACCCGGACCACGCCCGAGGCGTCGAAGGCCAGGTTCGCGCTGGCCCCGATCCCCAGCGAGCCCGCCAGGCCGCAGGCCATGTCCGAGAGGAAGTCCCCGTACTCGTTGAGCACCAGGACGATCTGGAACTTCTCGGGGGCCATGATGACCTTGCCGAGCAGGGCGTCGAACAGCTCGACGTTGTGCGGCACCTCGGGGAACTGCCCGGCGACCTCCTTGGTGACGCTCTCGAAGAGGCCGTCGGTCGCCTTCTGGATCGTGTACTTCGACGAGCTGGTGACGCGCTTGGAGGTCTTCCGGGCGAGGTTGAACGCGTACCGGGCCGCCTCGCGGACCGGCCGGCGGCTCGACGATCCGGAGGCTGACCGCGCCGTCCTCGCCGATCATCCGGCCGGGGTCGTCGTAGGTCCCCCCCGTGGCGATCCGGACGATGTCCAGGTCCAGCTCGCGGCGGAAGTTCGAGGGCACGCCCGGGATCGTGTAAACCGGCCGGTGGATGACCGAGAGGTCGAGCCGGCGGCGGAGGACGGCGTTGGGGCTCTCCTCGGCCGTGGCGGTCGGGTGCTTCAGCGCCACGCCCGTCGCGTTGATCGAGGCGACCGCCTCGTCATACAGCGCCGACTTCCTGGCCCGGCGGTTCTCCAGGGTCAGGTCGATCGGCACGAACTCCAGGCGGACCGGCAGGGCGTCGGCCAGGGCGTGGATCGCCCGGGACAGCTCGGCTCCGATCCCGTCGCCGAGCAGTTCGGTCACCTGATACGTCGGACGGAGCATGGTCGGCCTGAACCCTTCGACGGCGGCTGTCGCGGCCCGGCCGCCGCGTCGGCGCGGCGGTGGGAATGCGAAATTCTAGTGCGCGGGCAAGATCCATCCAACCCCCCGGCCCGCGACAGCCCGGACCTCCCGTCCCCAACCGGCCCGCGACGGTCAGTTGAACCAGAAGGCGAAGCCGAGGAACTCGCCCCGGAAGATCCGGTTGATCCGGCCCCAGGTCTCGGGCGTGCTGACCGGCCCGTTCTCCAGGTAAGGTGCCGCGGCGCCCCCCTGGGCCCAGAGGACCAGGTCGAACGTCCGGGGCTCCATGAGCGCCCGGCGGAGGTTCACGCCCCGGGTCGGGTCGGTCCCCCGCCAGAACGGCACGAGCTTCCGGCCCGCCAGGATCGCCCCCAGCTCGTCCAGCGCCTCGGTCCACCCCTTGAGCATCTCGGCCGAGACCCTGGCCCCGCCCAGCACCGAGGTCTGCGACGGGTTCGGGATCCATTCGCGGTCGTCGTCGGTCTCGGCCATGACCGCCTTCCAGGAGGACCGGCTCAGCGCCACCGTGGCCTCCAGGTGCGTGACCACCGCGGCCAGGCGCTTCGGCTCGGCGACCGGGAACCGGATGCCGTGGACCGCCGCCACCAGGTCGGCGATCGTCCCGTATCCGAACTGCCCGTTGAGCTGCGCCCCGCGCTCCTCGACGAGGAAGCGGTGCGGGATCGCGGCACCCCCGAAGAGCAGGTGGCCGTTCTCGCGGAACCAGGCGTCGAAGTCGTGCCCGAGGAGGAACTCGGCCATCGCCGAGAGGAGGTGGCAGTAGCCCCGGAGCCAGTCGACGTCCCCCCGGTCGAACGTGATGGCGAACGCCTCGGCCGTCTCGGCGTCGAGGCCCCCCTGGCGATTGAACCGGGCGAAGACCTTCCAGAGCGTCTCCTCGGCGGTCGCCTCGCCGTCGCCGTCGAAGTCGAGCCGGATCCGGCCGAAGCGGAGGGGGAGCTTGACGTCGGCCGCGGTGATCCCGGCGAGGGTCGCCTCGACCTTCGCCAGCTCGTCGACCCAGGTCTGGAGTAGGGCCCTGGCCTTCGCGCCCTCGATCGGCTAAGGGCGCGGATTCGGCGCGATCGGGAGATTCGTCAGGGGCGGCAGCAGCCCGCCGCCGGCGATCCCGGCCAGCAGCCCGTGCCGGTAGAAGGCCTGCATGCGCCCCTCGACGGCCCGGAGGAACTGGACGACCCCCAGGCCGAACCGGGCCTGGTCGTCCTTCGGGTCGGCCTTCAGGGCCTCGACCATCGCGGCCTCGCCGTCGGCGAGCTTGCCCGAGACGAGGAACGCCTCGATCCGGGGGGCCTGGGCCCGGGCGGTCGGGGTCGGGAGGGTCGTCGCGACGAGGGAAACGAGCAAAACGATTCGGGTCATGGGCGGCATCCTTCCGGCCGGGTCAATCGGCGGCTCCATCGAAGTATTCGCGGGCCTGGTCGAGGTTGTCGAGGATCTCCCAGTAGTCGTCCATCCGCATGTCATCGAGGTAGCGGAGGACGTCGCGATGGACCCGGATCATGACGACCTCGGCCTCGCGCTGGCGGATCAGGCGGGTGACGGTGGTCAGCAGTCCGAGGGACGTCTCGCTCAGGCCCCGGAGCGAGTCGAGGTCGATGACGAACCGTCGATGCCCCTCGTCGAGCAGGGCGCGGACGTCGCGGCCCGCGTCGACGTACCGGGGGTCGTCCATCAGCCGTCCGAAGTTGCTCAGGACGGTGAGGTCCCCCTCGAACCGAACGTTCATGCCCACGGATTCACCCTCCTGACCCCGGCGGGGGCGGATCCCCCCTCGACCGCGAGTCTGACGCCCCCGGCCCCGCCTGGCAAGCCGTCGTCGGCGACTCGTCCGGTTGCGCGGATCCGAATCATCCTGGCGGATTCGCCGGAAAAGTGGGAGAGGTTGCGTCCCGGCGGCTTGGCACCGGTCGGGGGAGACAGGTATATTGGGGATATCTTACGCCGTTGCGCCCGCCCCGCGGACACCGCGAGCCGAGGGCTCTCGCGATCGGCCAGGGGCCTGCCGCCGGTCGGCCCCGAACCCTTCACCTGTACTCACCTGTTCACTCCACCCGACTTGGGCGGGGAGATTTCCGATGTCGACAGCCGGGAAAGTCTTGTCGGTCCTCGCCTTGCTGCTGGCCCCGGTCTGGGTGTTGCTGGCCGCGGGCGTGGCCCAGGTCAACCGCAGCGGCGGCGAGGCGGTCGCGAAGCTCCAGGCCGATTTCGCCAAGCTCCAGGAGGACGTGAAGACGTCCAAGCGGTCGCTCGCCAAGCTCCTGGACGACACCTTCCTCGAACGCGAGAAGACCCACGACGAGCTGACCGTCCTCCAGGTGCGGCAGACCGAGGTCGAGAAGGCCAGGGCCCAGGTCCTGGACGAGCTCTCGCACCTCAAGGTCGAGCTGGAGTCGGTCACGCAGTCGATCGAGCAGACGAAGACGATCATCGAGGTTCGCCAGGCCGAGCTGGACGAGGAGACCAAGGCGAAGGCCGACCTGGAGGCCCTGGTCGAGCAGCTCAAGTCGACCAACGGTGAGCTTCGGGGCGAGCTGACCGGCCTGACCGATAAGTTCCAGGCGTCGCTCCGCGAGAACAAGTCGCTGGTCGAGCGCCTGCTCGGCAACGGCTCGGCCGTCTCCACCCGGCCCGCCTCGCTGGTCCGCTGAGCCGGGTCGCAACGGGTCGAGAACCGATCCGGGGGCGCGGCCGAACGCCGTGATCGCCGGGGGGAGGCGACCGAGGGATGTCGCAAATTAGCCGATCGCCCGAGGGGGGGGCTCCGCCAGGAGACTCCCCCGAACTGCTTCCCGCGATGGCGGTCGGCACGGGGGCGGTCCCGACCGCCCGCGTCGGCGGCTCGTCCGCCGTCCGGACGCGGTCCTGGGTCGGGATCGTCGCGAATCGGGGGGCCGGGCAGGGGAAGGGACGCCAACGCGTCTCCCGGCTCGTCCGCGACCTCCGCCGGGAGGGCATACGGTCCCGGGTCGCCTGGACGGTCGACGGCAGGGCCCGCCTCG
>JAXMBE010000101.1:0-20981 GCA_046349995.1 Isosphaeraceae bacterium
CGATCCTGATCGTCGAGTTCGCCCGTGAGCTGCGGGCGAAGGGCCGGTCGATCACCGAGGCGGCCGTCGAGGCGTCCCGCCTGCGATTCCGGCCGATCCTGATGACGTCGTTCGCCTTCATCCTGGGCATCTGGCCCCTGGTCATCGCCAGCGGGGCCGGCTCCGCGAGCCGCCGCTCGCTCGGCACCGCCGTCTTCGGGGGGATGATCGCGGCCACCGTGCTCGCCGTCTTCTTCGTGCCGGCCTTCTTCGTGGTCATGCAGCGCCTCGGCGAGTGGCGGGCACGCTTGAAGAAGGCCGCTCCCGCCGACCCCGCACGTGTCGAGGAACCGGAGGAGGCGTTCGCCTGACAGAAAACCGAGGATAATCGCTGCGAGATCACGGCGGGTCGTACCCGCCGGGATTCCAGGGATGGCAGCGGGAGAGGCGGCGGAGGCCCCTGGCCAGGCCGCGGACGAGGCCGTACTTCCGCAGGGCCTCGACCATGTAGCGGCTGCAACTCGGGTGGAAGCGGCAGACCTGTCCGAGGAGCGGGCTGAGCGTCCACTGGTAGGCGCGGATCAGGCCGATCAGGATGAGGATCGCGAGCTGTCCGGGCAGGGCAAGCCAGCGGGCGAACCCGGCCCGGGTCATGGGGATTCCTCCGAAGGTGGGGTGTCGGTCCGGCGCGGCGGCAGCTTGAGCCGCCGGGAGATGTCCCTCGCCAGGCGTCGGAGCGACTGCTCGGCCTCTGCGAAGTTGAACTCGCCGCCGCGCGGGAGCACGACGAGGTCGATGCCCGGCGGCAGCTCCGACTTGCAGAGGCGGAAGGCTTCGCGGATGAGCCGCTTGATCCGGTTGCGGGCCGTGGCCCGTCGAACCTTCTTGCGGGAGACCGAGACGCCCAGGCGCGCATGGTCCCGGCCGTTCTCGACCCCGTAGACGATCAGCACGCCGTCGGCGACCGAGCGCTTGCGGTCGAACGCGCGGCGGAAGTCCGCGGGGTCCTTGATCCGCTCGTGGGGGCGGAAGGTGGCCTTCTGGGTCACGGAGCGGGGTCTCCCGGTCGGGCAGGCGGCTCCGCCGGTCGTGGAGGCGGCCTGTCCTCCAGTTCGGGTAGTGAGACGTCCCTCGGCGGCCCGAGTCGCCTGCGGATCAACTCCGCCCTGCGGTGAAGGTGCCACATGGCCAGGATGCCGACGATCGCAAGCGTCGCCACCACGACTCCGAGCAGGCTGCCGACTGCCCGGCTGAGCTGGGGACGAGCCTCGGGATTCTCCCTGAGGATCCGACGCAGCCTGGTCCGGGGAGGTTCGCCGCCGCCACCCCGCTCCGGCTTCGGTAGCGCCTGGCCGTCAGTCATGGCTGTCGGTCGGAAGGGGGCTCGCCTGCTGCGCCTCGTCTTGCTCCACAAGCTCGCGGAGATGGCCGGCAAGGCCGTCCAGGCGATGGCGCAGCTCGAGCATCTGGTCGTGTAGCCGGAGGATCACCTCGACGCCCGCCAGGTTGATCCCGAGGTCGCGCTGGAAGCTCGCGATCGTCCAGAGCCTGCGGACCTGGGCCGGTTCGTAACCCTGGACGTCCCCCTCCTGGCAGACCCGGACGAGCCCGAGCCGCTCGTAGCGGATGAGGACCTTGGTGGAGATGGCCAGTTGCTGGGCGACGAGTTCCCGCGAGATGATGGATCGACTCATGGACAATCCGGTCCTGAAGGGTCCATGGCTGCCCGCACGGACACGCAGCGGTGAGGTTACCAGAGTCCGCCGCGGGGGTTCTGCTTGTTGCGGTCGGCGAATTCCTGAATCAGTCGCTTGCTGGTCTCGTCGACGCTCCTGGGGACGACCACCCGGAGCTGCACGAAGAGGTCGCCGTCGGGATGATGGCCCGAGGCCGGGATGCCCTTCCCCTTGAGCCGGAGCTTCTGACCCGAGGACGAGCCCGGTGGGATCGTCACCGATTTCATTCCATCGAGCGACGGGACGTCGATCCTGGCGCCCATCACCGCCTCGGCGATGCTGATGGGCACCTCAACGGTCAGGTCCCGGCCGTCCCGCTTGAAGTACGGGTGCGGCTCCACGGTGATCTGGATGGTCAGGTCGCCCCGCTGACCACCCTTGGGGCCGGGCTCGCCTTGTCCCTTGAGCCGGAGCTTGGCGCCGGTGTCCACCCCCGGGGGGATCTTGACGACCAGGCTCTCCTGCTTGCCGTCCTCGCGCTGGACGCTGATGGACGTCTCGCCGCCCCGGACGGCCGTCAGGAACGGGATCGTCAGCTGGGCCTCGAGCGAGCGGCCTCCCCTCGGCCTGGCCGAGCCCCGAGGGGCCCTCATCCTGCCGAGCAGTTCCTCGAAGATCCCCGCGCCGCCGGCCCCGCCGGCGCCGCCGGCATCCTGGCCGGGACCGCTAAAGGGCCCGAAGAACTCGCTGAAGTCGATCGTCTCCTGGCCGGGCTCGCCGAATCGGGCCGTCCACTCCGAGGCGCTTGTGCGAGGCCCGGCGGCGCCCATGCCTTCGAACGCCGCGGTGCCGTAGCGGTCATACAGGGCCCGCTTCTCCGGGTCGGAGAGCACGTCGTAGGCCTGCTGGACCTCCTTGAACTTCTTCTCGGCGGACTTGTCCCCTGGATTGACATCCGGATGGTACTTCCGAGCCATCCCGCGGTAGGCCTTCTTCACGGCTTCGGGGGTGGCGTCCTTGGCGACACCGAGGATCTCGTAATAGTCAGCGTCGGGCATCGGTAAACGACCTTGGTGGGGCGAATCGAACCGATCCGGCCATTTCAGGGCACGGGGATCGCACGGGGGCCACGTCCCCGGCTCCAGGGGGCTCCGAAAATCCGGCTCGAAGTCCATCCAGAGTGGATTCTAGCCCGCGAAAGTCACCGGCTTCAAGCGATCGCGGGGCCGGGGGAGGGCGTACCCCGCGTCGCCTGCTCAGGCTCCCCCATGCGCCCGCGGCTTCAACCAGCGGAGCGATTTGGGGGAGTCCAGCTTGGGCCAGGCCTTGAAAAAGGCCTTGCGCGCGTCGTCCGCGACGCGGCGCTGCCCGCGGATCAGCCGGCGTGCCTCGCGGGCGGGCTCTCCCCCGGTCGTGAGGCCGTCGAGGAAGCCACTCAGCTCTTCGACGGCCACGCTCGCATCCTGGTGCTCACCCAGGATGTCCTGGATCCGGGTAGCCAGGCGGGCGAACCGCTGCGACGACTTCTGCGCCGCCTTCCCGAGGGCCGGGCCGATCAGCTCCGCGGTGTATCGTGCCCTCTTGGCCAGCTTCCTCACCTCGTGGAATTCCTCGTCTGGACCCGAGACTTTCAGGGTGCGAGCGGCTTTCTTCAGCCGCTTCCAGGCGGCAGCGGCCAGCGGCGGGAGCACCTCGCCGCAGGGCCTCGACGCCCGCTTCTTGAGCTCGGGGCGATCGATCGCCGATTCCAACCGGGCGATCAACGCTCGATACCGACCGCTCCGAAGCGCCTCGCGGAGGGACTCCGAATTGCGGTGATGGCGGGCGCGAAGCTCGTCGAAGATGGGCCCGAGCGGAGAACTCGCGTCATCGAGCTCCGACGGCTCGTCGTTTCCGGATGCCTCGCGGGCCTCCTCGGCCTCGCGCAGGCGGCGGGCCAGGATGTCCAGATCGCGCACGCTGCCGAGCATCGCCGCGAGCCACTTCAGCTCCGACTCCAGTCCCTGCCTCCATTCCGGATCGACCAGCGATCGGACCGTCCGCAGCTCGCTGCGGAGCCGCCGCGTCGAGGTGCGGAGGCGGTGGACCCCTTCCACGTCCCCCTTCCGGGCCTCCGGATCCGCGGCTCTCAGACGCGAGAGGGCGTCTTCGAACGCCTTGCGAATCAACAGTGCGGCCGGGTCGCCCGGATTGACGCGACGCTCGCTTGGCGTCCCGGCTGGATGCGCCACCACGGCCAGTGGCATGGGCTCGACCCTCGTTTCGGACCTCGGAGGACTCTCGCCCGGTCGGCCGAGACGAGACCCTTCGCTTCCGGTCGCGACCTGGCGCTCGATGCACCGCCAGGAGGCCATTCGGCCGGCGAGGGGAGGTACCGATGGTGAATGTTCGGCCTGAACGTTCTTCGACTTCATTGTCCCGGCCTCGATCCGAGACTGTCAAGCACGATCCCCGGTCGGTCGCCGTCCGCAGATGGCATGGCGAGGACCGCAGGATGTTGATCGAGGAGGCTCGCCGACTCATCCTCAAGCGTGAAACGTTCCGTTTCGGGGAAATCTGGTCGGCGTCGCGGAATTCTCGCCAACGAAACGGGCGTCGGGGGTACTTCCTTTCGGATCCGGTGGCGGCGCCATCGGCCCGGAGGAAGGTCGGGTCAGCGGCCGCGTCTGGTTGAGGGCTTGACCGTGGATGCAGGACGGGAGGCGTTCGTCACCGAGGCCTACGCCGGGCTCTACCGGTGGTTCCATCGCCTCACGGGCTCCCCCGAATGGGCCTCGGACCTGACGCAGGAGACGTTCACCGCATTCTGGGCCTCCGAGACGCGGAGAAAGCTCGATGTGTCTCCGATCACGTGGCTCTACGCGATCGGACGCAACCAGTGGCGGAAACGGCTCCGCGACCACAGGGCCCACGAATCCGAGGCCCTGGCCGAGCCCGTGGCGGGCGGGCGGACGGCGGAAGAGCGGGCGCAAGATCGTGAATTCCAGGATGCGGCCCGGGACGCTCTTGCCCGCCTGCCGCACGACCTGCGGGAGGCCTTCACGCTCCGATTCTGGAACGAGTTCAGCTACCAGGAGATCGGCCAGATCCAGGGTATCGATCCGGGCTTGGCACGCTGGCGGTACTTCACGGCGCGTCGGCGGCTGCACCGGGAACTGGCCGCCTGGGACCCGAGTCGCGAACTCAGCGGGGGAGACGCTCATGGCAGGGTTCGAGAGTCGTGAGTCGGATCCTCGGGAGCCATTGGCGCTCGACGCCGCACTCCGGGCGATCCCCGATCCGCCCATCCCCGACGGGCTCCTCGAGGCGTGCCTGGCCACCGTGCCCGCCGTCCCGCGCGGCCGCGTCGAGGGGGACTCGTCCCGCGGACGAATGGGATGGAAGCTCGCGGCGGCTGCCGCGGTGTTGCTGGCTGTCTTCAGCCATCTGGCCCGATCGCGACATGCCGACGCGGCCGAGCTCCTGAGGCAGTCCCGCCAGGCCTGGACGGCGGCCCCGGCGTCCCACTCGATCATCCGCCGGAAGGGACCGACGAGCGATCGTACCGAGGAGACCTGGGTCGTCCGGCACAAGGGGCTCCGCAAGGAGGTTCGCGCGGGCGGCGAGCTGGTCGCGGTGGTCGTGCGGAACGATCGCTGGGAGTTCCGTTGGGACGTCCCCGGGCGAACGGTCGCCGCCTGGTCGACTGCGCTTTCCATGGCCCATCGTCGCCCGTCGGACGAGGGCCTCGTCCTGGACCGGGACGAATTCGAGGCCTGGGCGAGGTCCCACCGGGGCGAGCTCGCCCTGGAATCGGACACGATCGCGGGGCGGGCGGCACAGAAGGTCGTGCTGCGGTGGCCGGGTGCAGCTGGTGCATCGGGCATCCCGCCGACGACCATCGTCTGGTTCGACGCGAAGACGCGCCAGCCCCTGAAGCAACGCTCCGAGCACGCGGACGGCACGGTCACCCAGGAGACCATGGACTACCCCCCGGCCGACGCGATACCCGACGACCTCTTCCACCTCGAGATACCGGGCGACGCCCTGCTGGAAGTTAACGACCCCGACCTCGGCCGGCAACTCTACTCCACGGGCCAGGTTTTGCCGGCGGACACCTCACCAGCGGCCCTGGAACGAGGAGCAGAACGATGACGACGCGACGGATTCGGCGGTGGCGGCTGACCCTCCTCGGCTGCGCGCTGCTGGCAGGCACGGCGACCTGGGCCGCCCTGCCCACGGGCGACACGCCGGAGGTCAGCGACATCAAGGAGCGGTTCGCCCGGCAGGCCGCGCGGATCACCAGCCTGGAAGTCGCCTACAGGCTGGAGTCGTCCAGCGAGCTGAAGCCCGCCGAGCTGCTGGCTTTGGCGCAGTACCGCAACCAGCTCTTCCTCCCCAACGACGAATGGACCGAGGCCTTCAAGGGCGAGAAGCGATACCGCCGCCAGATCCAGCCCGAGCGGGTGCAGTACCTGTCCGAGACCGATGACTTCGGGCTTGTCCCGCCGCAGCCGACCGACCCCAGGGACCCCGCCTGGGTCAGGGCCAATCAGAAGGCCCTGAAGGACGATTACGATCGCGCGATCGCCAGCATGAAGGCCCAGGAGGCGCTGGGGGTCCCCAGGCGTCGCAAGAAGGACCCGGGGCTCCTCGACCCGATGGAGCGAGACGTGACGCGCGGCTTCAACGGGCGGACGCTCTGGATGCGGAGGCCGCGCGGGGACAGGACGCACGAGGTGCAGGTCTGGCCGCACAAGCAGGATGCCAACTGGTTCGGGGTGTCGGCCTATCTCTCGGCCGTGGGCCTGCAACCCATCGACCCTACCTCCAGGGGCAACTCCGTCCGACAAGCCCAGGCGCTCTTCCGGCTGGTGGACTGGTTCAAGAACAACGCCTACTCTCTGGAGAAGGCCGAGGTCGTGGACGGTTCCACCTGCGTGGTCTTGAGCGGGCACCTCAACTCGCTGCGAAACCCCTCGTTACTGGCGGGCAAGCTCGTCGACCGGCTCTGGCTCGACCGCGATCACGGCCTGGCCGTCCGGAAACGCGAGATGAGCAAGGACGGTGTGGTCGGGACGAGGTGGGAGAACTCGGAACTGCGCGAGGTCGAGCCGGGCCTCTGGTTGCCGACGATCGTGCGCGTCGCCCATTTCGCCGAGGACGCCCCTCCGACCAGCCGCGGCAAGCCTGTCGTGACGGAGGAGATCCGCGTCCAGCGGCTCGAGCTGAACAGGGTCCCGGACTCGCGTTTCGACATGGTCGCCGAGAAAGGGGATGTGATCGAGGACCTGAGAGGACGGTTCTGATCGAGCGAGGACATCAGGCCCGGCGGTTGGATTCAGGTCCCGCCGGGCCCGGGCGGGAGCAGGGCCCGGACGGTCTCGAGCGTGTCGGCGTCGCGGGCCTGCTTGTCGGTCCGCCAGCGGAGGATGCGGCGGAAGCGGACGGCGATGCCGGACTTGTGACGGCTCGATCGGTTCAGGCCCTCGAAGGCCAGCTCGAAGACCAGCTCCGGCTTGACCGTGCGGACGGGCCCGAACTTCTCGATCATGTTCCGCCGGACGAAGGCATCCACGTGGCGGATTTCCTCGTCGGTGAGGCCGGAGTACGCCTTGGCGATCGGCACGAGGGCGTCACGCTCGGTGTCCCAGACGCTGAAGGTGTAGTCCGTGTACAGGCTCGCGCGCTTGCCGCTGCCCCGCTGGGCCATCACGAGGACGGCGTCGATCGTGAAGGGCTGCACCTTCCACTTCCACCAGTCTCCGCGCCGCCGGCCGACGCCGTAGGCGGAGCTTCTCCGCTTGAGCATGAGCCCCTCGGCCGACACGTCCCGGCTCCGAAGCCGGGCATCCGCCAGCTCCTCCCAGGAGCCCGACTGGACGACCGGGGAGAGGCGGAGTCGGGCGGCCAGGTCGGGGAACTCGGCCCCCAGGCCCGCGATCAGTCCCGCGAGCGCGTCGCGGCGACGCTCGAGCGGCCACGCGCGAAGATCGGCACCCTCGTGCTCGATCAGATCGTAGGCGATGATCACGACCGGAACCTCGGCCAGGACTGATTTCGTGACTGCCTTGCGGCCGATCCGCTTCTGAAGCAGCGTGAACGGGAGAACCCGGTCATCCTTGAACGGCAGGATCTCCCCGTCGATCGCGGTACCCTCGGGCAAGGCGTCGCCGACCGCGGCGAGCTCGGGATAGCGCTCGGTCACGAGCTCCTCGCCGCGAGACCAGAGGAAGGTCTGCGAGCCCCGCCGGATGAGCTGGCTCCGGATCCCGTCCCACTTCCACTCCGCCTGCCATTCCGCGATGTCCCCCAGAATCTCGGGGGCGTCCTCGAGCGGATAGGCCAGGAAGAACGGGTACGGACGGCTCGGGTCTGCATCGCCGGGGTCGTGCGCGATCAGCCGCTGGAAGAACGCGGCCGAGGGCTCCCATTCTCCCATCAGTCGGTGCGCGATGAGCGAGGCATCGACCCCGGCGAACTCGCCGATCGCCCGGGTGACGAGCTGCTGCGAGACCCCGACGCGGAACCCGCCGCTGATCAGCTTGTTCCAGACGAACCGCTGCTGGGGATCGAGCGATCGCCAGGCGTCCAGGATCACCTCTCGCTGGGCCTCCTCGCCCCGGTTGCGGAGCGTGATCAGCCGGTCCTCGACCCACTGGCTGAGCGTCAGGTCGCTCGAACGGACGGGGGGCGGAAGCAGGAGCGCGATCGTCTCGGCGATGTCCCCGACCGCGTCGTAAGACTCCTGGAAGAGCCAGTCGGGGATGCCCGCCTCCTCGATGGCCCAGGCTCGCAGCCTGGGCATGGGCACCACCTGCCGCGGCTTGCGCCCGATCAGAAAGTAGATCGCCCAGGCGGCGTCCGCCGCCGAGGCGGCCGCGAGGTAGCGGACCAGCGCCCGGACCTTAAGGGTGGTCTTCGTGGTCTCGTCCAATGATGCATAAAGGTCCGAGAAGGCCTTCACGATTTCTCCTCCTCGGCGGGGGCCGTCTCGGCCTGGGCCGCGTCGTCGGGCTCGCCCGTGTAGCGGGTCGCGATCGTCTCGGCGTCCTTCCCCTGACTCCGAAGCCAGTGGGCCACCACGGCGGTGTAGCCGTGAGTCAGCAGGATCCGCTCGGCGCCGGTGGCCTCGATGGCGGCCAGCAGGCCGGGCCAGTCGACGTGGTCGGAGAGGACGAAGCCGCGATCGACCGAGCGGCGCCGTCGAGTGCCCCGGATCCGCATCCATCCCGACGCGAAGGCGGTCGAGATCGGCCCGAACCGACGCATCCAGGGCGTTCCCTGGGCCGACGGAGGGGCGACGACGAGCGCCCCCGACCAGTCGGCCTTCGCCCCGGCGGACGACGCGTGGACCGTCGGGGGGAGGGCGACCCCGGCTTCGCGATACGCCCGGGTCATCACCTCAACGGCCCCGTGGGTCACGATGGGCCCGGGCAGCTCACCCAGAGCAGCCAGGCCCGCGAGGATCCGCTGCGACTTGCCCAGCGCGTAGGCGAAGACCAGGCTCGCTCTCCCCGCTTCCTGGTTCGCCCGCCACCACGTCCGCATGTCCTCGAAGACAACGCCCTGGCCCGGCCAGCGATAGATCGGCAGGCCGAACGTCGACTCCGAGATGAACGTCTGGCAGCGGACCGGCTCGAATGCGGCGCAGGTCGCGTCCGGCTCGGTCTTGTAGTCCCCCGAGACAACCCACACCTCCCCGCGGTGCTCGATGCGGACCTGCGATGAGCCCAGGATGTGCCCGGCCGGATGGAGCGAGACACGGACGCCATTCATGTTGAGCGTCTCGCCCGGCGAGAGGGTGCGGATGTCCGCGTCCTGCCCGACCCTCGCTCGGAGGACCGTGAGCCCGTCCGCGGAGGTTAGGTAACGGCGGCAACCGAAGCAGGCATGGTCGGCGTGGGCGTGGGTGACGATCGCCCGGTCCACCGGACGCCAGGGGTCGACGTGGAAGTCGCCGGCCGGACAGTAGAGGCCGACGTCAGTAGGCTGGAGGAGCGATGCGGCGTTCTGGTCCATGTTCCGATTATAGGCAGAGGGAGGGGACGACCACCGGAGGAGAGGGATGGCCGAGGCTCTCCCCAGCTCGGACAGGATCTTCCGGTGACCCGGGGGATTTGTCCTTGTGGTAGTCTGGATATCTTCACCAACGTACTCTGGACCTGCCTCGCCGGACTGCTGCCGCGACGAGGCGGATCATCTTTGCATTGAAACACGGACCCCGAGGAACGGAGCTCGTTGATGAGCCTGGTACGTCATCCCGACGGAGACTATCTCTTCCTGCCCGGTATCTCTCCCTACTCGTGCGGGGTCGTCTCGGCACCGGGATTCGAGGTCGCCCACGTGACATTCCGGCGTCCCCTGCCCTATCGCGACGCCTTCGATCGGATCCGCGATCACCTGGCGGCCGAGGGACGGCCCAGGGCCGCCCTCTGCGCGATCGAATTGCGATCCCCGTGCCCGTTCACGTTCCAGGGGTTCTCCGAGTTCAATGCCGGTTACTCGAGGATCCTCGAGGACTGGGGGCTGTTCGTGGATGGGGTCAACCCGGTCGCCCGCACGAATGTCGCCCCGGAGGTCGGCCCGCCCGGCGAGCCCGTTCTGTTCGCCTTCTCTTACACGAGGCCGTGCGATCCGACGCAGCCGCCGACCTTCGTGGTCTCCGGGGCCGGGGAACTGCCCGAAGGGGTCCTGGCGCACGAGTCGATCATTCGGGTCGGCGAAACCTCGTCGGAGGCGATGATCGCCAAGGCGTCGTTCGTCATGGACCTGATGGAGGATCGGCTTCACGGTCTGGGGGCCGAGTGGTTGGACGTCAGCGATGTGGACGTCTACACGGTCCATCCGCTGGAGCGGATTCTCCCGGAAGTGATCCTGAAACGGATCGGCGTTGCGGGGACTCTCGGCATTCGCTGGTACTTCAGCCGGCCGCCGATTGTCGGCATCGAGTTCGAGATGGACCTTCACGGCGTCACGAGCCGAAGCCAGTTGGGGTAAGCCAGCCGGACCGAAGGGACGCTCGTGCTCACGCGCCGGGAGTTTCCTGGAACCGCTCAGCCTCCGATCCCGCGATTCGGCGGGTCTCACTGGAGCGCATGGAGCCCCTGGCTACGCCGGTTGTCGTTGACGAGGAGGAGTGCCCTCGGCTCGTTCCTGAGCAGCTTGACGAGCTGCGACGGCGAGCAGCCCAGGGCCGCGGCGGCCGGTTTCGGATCATGGCCGTTCGCGGCCAGCAGATCGAGCAGCTCTGCCAGGATCGCCGGGAAATCGTCGTGCCCGGGATTGACCACGATCCGTCCGCCCTGGGTACGACGGAGCCAGCGTTCGCTCGGCCGGTAGGTCGCTCCTCCCGCGAGGATGGCGGGGGAGCGAATCTCCAAAGCCAGCTTGAGGCGCAGCCGGAACAGGGCTTCGCGCCGATTTTCACCCTGGGTCCGCCGCTCGGCGGCCTCGGCGGAAAGGCCCGTCGGGCGGTGGGTCAGGACGACGGCCGTCTCGACCTTGTTGCGGTTCTGTCCGCCGGGCCCGGACCGCCGCGTGGCGCGGAACTCACATTCAGCTTCCAGGGCCTCGAGCGGCAGGCAGGCGGGATGGACTCGCTCGTCGCCGGGAAGGGGCATGGGTGGACATCGCGAGGATCAGGAAGACACGACCTGGGACAGAAGGGCCTGCAGATCTCGGACGCTCGCGGTGCCCGTCGTGCCGACCTGATGGATCACCACAGATGAGGCGACGGCGGCCAGCTGGATGGCCTCGCGCAACGAGGCTCCGGACGAGAGTGCCGCGGCGAGGTTCGCCGTGACTGAGTCGCCCGCGCCGACTATATCGATCGGGCCGCGGAGCGGCCAGGCGGCGACATGCTCGCCCTGCTCTCCTGGGGTTGCCCCGACGATCCCCTCCTCGGCCAGGGTCACGAAGACCGGACGCCGATTCCGCACGGCGAGATCCGCCGCCGCCGCGCGGACGCGGTCGAGCGAGCCGGCGGCGTCCAGGCCCGCGAGCGCGGTCAGCTCTGCACGGTTCATCTTGAAGCTGAGTCCCGGCCAGCCCGCCAGCCCGCGCCGCGAGTCGGCGAGGATCGGCAAATCGGGCCGTTCGGCGGCGAGCGAGCCGACCGCCTCCAGCGTGCCGCGCGTCACGACCCCGGTGTCCTCACGGTCGACCTGCTCCAGGACGATGAGGGCATCGATCTCTGGACCGACCGCCCGCAGGCCGGCGGACAGCCGCTCGACGAGCGCGGAGGGGGTTGCCGTCCAGTTCTTCGAGTCGAGCCGGCTCAACTCCACCGGCTCCTTGCCCGGCTGGCAGATCAGGGGCTTGCAGTACGTGAAGGTCCGCCGCTCCGCCGCGGAGACGAAATGGTCCAGGGAGACGCCCGGCAGCGCGGCCAGCCCCCGGCGCAATTCGTAGCCCTCACCGTCGTCGCCGCAGAAGCCGATGGGGATGATCCGGCCGACTCCCAGAGCGGCTAGGTTGTTCAGTACCGTCCCCGCGCCCCCGGGCTGCGCACGCACCCTCACGACATTGTGCACCTGGAGACCCGTCTCGATCGAAGTCTCGGCACGATCGGGATCGATTTCGAGGTAGCGATCGAGGCAGAAGTCGCCGAGGATCGCGATCCGCAGGCGGGGATACTGAGCCGTGATGGCATGGAATCGGTCGGGAGTCATGCGGAGGCCTGGATGAGCGCCTGATGCAGGTTGACGATGAACGCGGCGTTGTCGCACTGGAGGTAGTGCATCTCGGCCCCCATCCGGGCGTAGCTCTTGCAGAATCGCAGGTAGTACGCGGGATTATCCTTGGGGGGCTCGCCGCGGGTCCAGTCCCAGCCGCCGCCGTCCTGGAGGTCCACGACGTAGATCGAGTGTCCCGAGACGATCGGCCGTTCGTCCTGGAGCCGGAGGTTGTTGGCGCAGCTCAGGCTCTTCTCGAAGACCTGCGGCCCCATGATCGCCGAGCCGACCGAGAGCACGACGCCGCCGTCGAGGGTCTCGACCGCTCCGCCGAAGAGGCGGAAGTCCAGCCCCGCGGCCCGGCCGACGAGGGCCCCGGAGAAGATCGGATGATTCGCGATGATGTCGTAACCGATCCCCGGATGGATCGAGACCGGCACGCCGAGGCGGTAGGCACCCGCCAGGATCGACGCGTGCTTCCAGCGGTGGGAGACCGTGACCCTGCCCGTGGGCAGCCCGTGCGATCGGATCAGTTGGAGGGCGTCCGCCCGGGCCGGCGTCAGGGGGTGTGCGGGCTCGGCCCGGATCGCCTGCTCCAGTTCCTCGGCGGAGGGAAGAGTCGTCCCGTCCTCGGCGATGAACCGCCCGAGGGAGACGCCGTAGCCCTCCCCCCGCAGGCTCCCGGCCAGGAGGGCCAGGTGGATGAACCGGCCGGTCTCGTCCCAGGGCCGAAGCTCCCCTTGGCCACGTACGCCCGGACGCTCTCGGTGGAGCAGCCCAACCGGAGTACTCCCAGTCGTGGATCGTCCCGGCGCGTTGGTGGCCAGGTGGGTGATCCAGCCGCGGCTCCATCATCCGGTGAAGGACCGCCGCGGCGGCGTTGCGGAGCAGGTGGAGCGCGTAGATCAGGATGACTCCCGCACCACGGCGCCGGGCCGCAAGGATCGCGGAGGCACAGCAGCTCGACGGATCCCCTGGCCGCGGGGACGAGCGGGGCCCCCGCCTGATCCGGATCGAGCAGGATCTCCTCGACGCGTGAGGCTCTCGCGCTCCTCGAGGGGGCGGACCTTCAGGCGGCTGAGGTCGAGCGGTCGGGCGTTCATGATCCCAGGATCAGCTCCAGGAGCGGCGCCGCGTCGCGGAAGTCGGGGATGAGAACGTCGGCGCCGACGCCCCAGAGCCTCTCGCGCTTCCAGGCGTCCATGCGGCCCGAGCCGTTGTGGGCCTCGTCGCTGGCGACGGCCACCGCCAGGCCGCCGACTTCCTTCGTGTTCTGGATCTCCACGTAGCCGTCGCCGAAGGAGAGCAGGTGCTCGCCCTCGATGGCGTTCTCGCGGAGGATCCGGTCGATGACCATCTTCTTGGAGAAGTTCTTGTAGTCGTCCTGGGCGCCGTAGATGTGCGGGCCGAAGTACCGGGCGATGTCCAGCAATTCGGCCTCCTGCTTGACGAACACCTCGTCGGTGCCGCTGGCCAGGTAGAGCGGCAGGCCGCGCCGGGTCAGGTTCTCGAGGAGCGACCGGGCCTCGTGGACGAGCAGGTCGTCGGGGGCGATGGTCGCCCGGCGAAGTGCATCCAGGCGGTCGGCGATGCGGAGGTCGAGGCGGCGGAGGTACTCGTGCTTGTACCAGAGGGGCTCCTTCGGCTCGCCCCCGCGCTCCTTCACCCGTTCGGCGAGCTGAATCATCTGGTAGATGGTCTGCTTGCCGTTGAGCCGCATGATGTCCTCGAAGGCGAGGTGGCGGCGGTCGTCCTCGGTCTCGCCCGGCAAGGGGGGCAGGACCTCCGTGAACATCGGGACCATCACGTCAGGCCAGCCCTGGCGGATCAGGGACAGCGTGCCGTCGAAGTCGAAGAGGACATGGCTGATACCCGGCCGGGGCCGGAGCCTGTCGCGGAGGAGGACCTCACCGGAGAACTCGGGCTTCATCGCGCCGGCTCGCTTTCGATCGAACGCGTCATGATCGGTTGCGGGGTTCATGGGGGTGGGACGACGAGCGGGTGATCGCCCTGCTCCGCATCGGCCTCGGGACGAAGATCCGATCATACTGGCACGCTCGGGGCGAAGGGAACAGGAATTCAAAGTGGCCGCCGGTGTTCTGGTTTCGAGCCCCGCTAGCTCGCGGGACCGAAACCTGGCCTCGCGCTCCCCGCCGGGCACTTCGGTCGGCGTGTTCCCCTTGGACAAGCCGACGAGGTCGTCGGCGGAGCCGGCCGCCGGTTCCGGAAGCGGCCGAAGGGCGAGCAAGAGGAGGACGGCAGCACGTGCTTCACGGCAGCGAGATCGGCCGATCGGCGTCCGATCGCCGGTGTCTCTTACAACCCGACCGATCGACGGGACAGGCCACGCGCCGGCAGGACCCGGGCCTCACCGGTTAAGCCACTCCAGGCGACGGGGCGCGAAGCCGAACGTCTCCTTCGCCTTACGATTGGAGGCGCCGCGGAGCCTCGTGCCGTAATAGACGACGTCCTCCCCGGCCGAGGCCTTCGCCCGCTCCTCGGTAATGCGTGGCGGAGGCGGGGCACCGACGAATCGGGCGAATGCCGGCAGCCAGACGTCGACGGGTGACGGGTCGTCATCGACGATGTTGTACACGCCGGGCGGTGCCGTGAGGGCATCCGCGGTGGCGACTGCTGCGTCCCCGATGTGGACCCACGACCAGACTCCCCCGCCGTCGCCGATGACGGGGATCTCCTGCCTGCGGACCTGATCGGCGCAAGCCCCGTCCGGGTGGTACCAGGTGCCCGCCCCGTAGAAGAACCCATACCGCAGGGCGACGCCTTCGATCTCCCCCGCGTTCAGCACCCGCGCCTCGAGCTCCGCGTAGGCCTGCGCGCTCGCGGCCACTCGCGGGCTGGCATCAAGTGCCAGGCCCGCGGACTCATCGGCCAGGCCGTCGCCCGGCTCGAGGAAGAAGCCGCTCGCCTGCTGGATGTACCGTCGTACTCCGCACGCCATCGCGGCGCGGTGGAGGTTCCCGCCACCCTCGATCCGCAGCCTCCGATCTCCGGGTGCGGCGTCGGCCATCTCGGACGGGTCCTGGGGCAGTGACGTCAGCTCGTCGATCACGACCTCGGCACGGGCGTCCCGCAGGGCTCGCTCGACGGCCGCACCATCGAAGGCGCTCACCCGGGCCACGGCCGCCCCCATCTCGGCGAGGTCTCGCGCCCCGGACTCGGAGCGCGTCATGCCCGTGACCTCATGGCCCCGCCGGATCAGTTCGATGACGAGCGGCCGGCCAATCGCCCCGCTCGCCCCGGCGACGAAGATCCTCATGGGTCACTCCTTCCCGGCAGGAGTCGTGATCTCGTTCACGTCGCGAGGGTGCAGCATCACGGCGAGCACCCTGGTCTTCGTACTCGGGTTGCGGGCCGGGCGATGCACGACTCCGCTCGGCTTGTAGAACGTCTCCCCGGCCTTCAGCGTCTTCGGGGGCTCCTCGCCGAGTCCGAGCTCGAACTCGCCCTCCAGCACGTACCCGAAGATCGGACCCGCATGCCGGTGCGGCAGGCCGGCCTGCCCCGGCTCGAAGGTCACCTCCTGAATCGTCACGCGGGCCTCCTTCCCGTCCAGGGTCTCGACGACGTCCCGCTCGGAGAGCGTCCTTACCTTCTCCGGGCCCCGATAGCCATGGGGCTGCGCCAGCGCGAGCCCGCCGGCACCGATGGCCGAGCCGACGGCGGCCGCAAGCAGGATTCGCCTCATGATCGTCTCCTCGTTGTTCGAGCAGGCTTGGTTAGCGATCCTTCGTATCGTCAAGGACGAAAGGGGCGTCAAGAGAGTGACAACACGCGGCGTGATGGTCGGGATGTCCGATCCGCCGAGGGGCGCACGCGATGCGGTCGAGTGACGCGGAGACGTCGCCCTACGCGTGGCGATGATTGAGCGCCTCGCCGAGGGTCCAGAGCGCGGCTCCCAGCAGGACGACGTCCTTGAGGAGGAACTGGCCCGGGACGGCCGAGATTGCCGGGAAGCCGCCCAGCGTGGGTTCCCACACCCCGGGGGTCGTCGCCAGGAAGCTGAGCGTCGTGGCAAACATGCCGACGGCCAGGGCGCTGCCGACGGCGGAGGCCCGCGCCGAGAGCGGCCGCAGCGCGATCATGGCCGCGATCGCGACCGCGGAGACGCCCAGCATCGCCGAGAACGCGTCGACGCTCAGGACCGAGTAGGCCCACGACATCAGCGGGCTATTCGCGACGAACGGGCGGATCCCTTCGGCCTCGTAGTGAGTGAACTTCATCAGGCCGATCCAGCCGACGACGGCCACCAGGCCGTAGCGGACCACGGAGCCGCTGAGGGCCTGGATGTCGATCCGGTTGCCGGTGCGGGCGACAAGGTCGTCTCGGATTTGCGTCGCGGTGGTCATGGCGTCTCCTTTCGGGGTCGCAGGATGTGATTGGACGACGGGCGTCTCCGGTTCCGATTCCGGGCGTTCCGTGGTTCTCTGACGTTCAGACGCGCCGACCCGGGAGACTCTTACCCCGCCGCGACGGCCCCGGAACCGCTGGACGGCCGACGCTTCGTTGCCAAGAATTGGGACGGCTGGCTCCGACCCGACAGAGGGGGTGCAGGCGCATGGGTGGAGGGGAAGCTCGCGACTGGCCCCGGGAGCTGCGCTCGGGTGGTCCGGCGACCGATGCCGCGCTGAGCGACCTGCGGGGCGTGCTGCTCCGAGGGCTGCGGCGCGGGTTATCGGGTCGGGCCGGTGCGGACGATGCGCTCATCGAAGATCTGGCTCAGGAGGCGACGCTGCGGGTCCTGGACCGGCTCGACGGCTATCGGGGCGAGAGCCGCTTCACAACCTGGGCGGTGACCATCGCCGTGCGCGTTGCCCTGACCGAGCTGCGCCGGCCCCGCTGGCGCGACGTCTCCCTGGACCGGCTGGCGGCCGAGGACCGGGGCGACCCTCCCGATCCGCCCTCCCCGGCGCCAGGGCCGCCTCGGGAAGCCGAACGTCGGGAGATCCTCGACCTGCTTCGGAAGACGCTTGAGGGCGGGTTGACCGAGCGCCAGCGGGCGGCGCTGGTCGGCGAGCTGCGCGGGATGCCCCAGGAGGAAATCGCACGCCAGCTCGGGATCGGCCGCAACGCGCTATACAAGCTCGGCCACGACGCGCGCCAGCGGCTCAAGGGGCGGCTGATCGCGGCGGGGGTCACGGACGAGGACGTGAGGGCGGCCTTCGACCTCTAGTCAGGCGCGTGGTGGCGGCCGTCGCGGGATTTCGGGGAGAGATGACGACATGGTGCTCGGGAATGGGGAGTATCGCGAACTGGCGCGGGTGCTGCTGGCCACGCGCCCGGACGAGATCGACTGCGAGCGGTGGCTCGCCAGCGTCGGCCTGTACCTCGACCTCATCGGGGCCGGCCGGCCCATCCCCGAATCGCTCCGGCCCGTCGAGGAGCACCTGCGGCTCTGCGCGGATTGTGGGGAGGAATACGCCGCGATGCGCGAGGCCCTGGATGAACTCCGCGGGTCGCAGAGCCCCGGCGACCCGTCCGGGTCCTGAGCCGGCATCGACCCCGGCGATTCACGCAACACCGGTGCGTCGCGCCCACCGCCCGATTTCATGCACTCGGCCGCACGTCGGCCCCGGTGCCTCGGGAGCGAAACTCGCGATTCTCCAGGAGAAGGCATCTCTCCGAGACGCAGCGATGGGTCGCGTCTGCGGTGGATGACGCACTCCGGCGCCGATCACATCGGCAAGACCCTCCTGTACGGCATTGCATCGCCTGGGTGCTCCGCCTGGGCATGAGTCTGAATCGCAATTCGCAGCCTCATTCAATGGTCGTGAATATGTGCACTCAAATATCCTGATAACTTTGGAGAAACGGGCTGGTGTTGGAGCTCATCCGCATTCGGATTCCCGGTGTCCCATCGTCGGCCTGCGGGTCGGTCCGGGGCTGTCGGGCGGTCTCCCCGACGGGTTCCTTGCCTTGCCGTCCGGCCCGAGTGCCGTTACTTTCGATCCCGCCGAGCCGACCTGTGGCGGCGCGGCGAGCTAAGGCGGCGGCTCGGGATCGCCGCGATGATGGCCCTCGCCGATGGACCGCTCTCGCTGGAAACGGCCGGTGATCTTCACCCTCAAGGCCGCGATCACGATCCTCGTGATCCTGGCGGTGGGGCGGCACGTGGCGCGGACGTGGGACGACCTGCGTCGGCATGAGCTGACGCTCCAGGTAGGGCCGTCCTGGCTGGTGCTCTCCGGGTTGCTGTACCTGGCCGGCCTTTCCTGCTGCGGGAGGTTGTACGAACAGGTGCTGCGTGCCAGCCCGACCCCCATCGGGCTGTGGCCCGCCCTGCGAGCCTACCTGATCAGCCACCTCGGGAAGTACGTCCCGGGCAAGGCCATGGTGGTGGTCCTGCGGGCCGGGCTTTCGGTGCCTTCCGGGGCCCGCCCGGCCACGGCCGCGATCGCCACATTCTACGAGACGCTCGTGATGATGGCGTCCGGCGGCCTGATCGCCGCCCTGGGGTTCGCCGTGGCCGGCCGGTCACCCACGAGCGACCTGGATCTCCCGGTGCTCGGGAGGGCGTCGATCGGGCTCTACCCGCTCGCCGCCCTGGCCTCACTCGGACTGGGGCTGGCGTTCCTGACGGTGGTGACGCCGCGGGTCTTCCGACGGCTCGCGAAGACGATCAGCATGCCGTTCCCGTCGGTCGGGCCCGAGGCGCTCCCGACGTGCTCGACCGGGCTGCTGGGCCGGGGCTTGCTCTGGACGGCGACGGCCTGGGTGCTCCTGGGGATGAGCCAGCTCGCGACGGCCCAGGGGCTCCGTCCGCTCGATCCCGGCCAGCATCTGGCGCTGCTGCCCGTGGTGACGGCGAGCGTGGCCCTGGCGACCGTCGCCGGGTTCGTGGTCGCGGTCCTCCCCGGCGGCCTGGGCGTCCGCGAAGGGGTCCTCATGGTTGCGATGGCGCCCGCCCTGGGCGAAGATCTGGCCGTGGTCGCCGCGCTGGCCCTGAGGCTCGTGTGGGTGGCGGCCGAATTGCTGGCCGCCGGGCTCCTGCTGCCGCTCCGCGGGCAGGACCGCCGGGTGCCCGATCCCCTTGAATCAGGTCCGTTATCGCCATGATCAGCGTCGTGATCCCCGTGTACAACGAGGAGGGCAGCCTCGAACAACTGCACCGCGAGCTCGCGGCCGCATTCGACAGCGGCGCGCTCGGGCCGGTGGAGTTCATCTTCGTGGACGACGGCAGTCGCGACGGCTCCTGGGCGGTGCTCGAACGGCTGTCGGTGCTCGACCGGAGGGTCCGCGCCATCCGGTTCCGCAGGAACTTCGGGAAGGCTGCGGCGCTCACGGCGGGCTTCGAGGCGGCGGTCGGGGGCAGGGTCTTCACGCTCGACGCCGACCTCCAGGACGACCCGGCCGAGATCCCGCGGTTCCTGGCAAAGCTTGAAGAGGGCTACGACGTGATCAGCGGTTGGAAGAAGACCCGGCACGATCCCTGGCACAAGGTCCTTCCCAGCCGCGTCTTCAACTGGATGGTCAGCAGCCTGACCGGCTGCCACCTGCACGACCATAACTGCGGCTTCAAGCTCTACCGCGATCAGGCGCTCCGCGAGGTGGAGATCTACGGCGAGCTCCACCGGTTCGTCCCGGTGCTTGCCGGCGCCCGGGGGTTTCGCGTCTCCGAGATCGAGGTGCACCACCGGCCGCGCCGCCACGGCCACTCGAAGTACGGCTTCTCTCGCTTCTTCAAGGGCTTCCTCGACCTGTTGACGGTCCGCTTCCTGACGCGATTCCGGCAGCGGCCTCTGCACATCCTGGGCGGGACGGGGCTGTTGCTCCTGAGTATCGGGATCCTTGGCCTGGTGTATCTTGCGGTCCTCTGGGTGCTGGGGGATCGGCCGATCGGGGTCCGGCCGCTGCTCCTCTACTCGATCGCATTCTCGACGCTCGGGATGCAGCTCCTGAGCCTCGGGATCATGGCCGAGCTGGTCACGGCCTACAATATCCGCCCGGAGCAGACCTACAGCGTGGCCGAGAGCATCGGCCGCGGCGCCGAGGACGTCCGCGTCGGAGAGGAACAGCCGCACCCGCCTCCTCATGAACCGGGGCCGATGCGTTGAGTTGACAGGAGCACGGCGAGCTTCGATGCTATTGGGGTCGGTCCCCGGGGTTCCCTTGCAGGGGTCGAGACCCCGAGCGGGCCCCGAACCCGCCGAGCCGGGCAGCCCGCCCGGCGTCCCTCCCGGGAGCGCCCGCCATGACCGAACTCGACCGCAGCGCCCGAACGTCTCGGTCCGAACCGCGTCGGTTCGTGGCGATGCTGGTGATCACCGCGGCCTGTTCGCTGGCCCTCGGCGTCTTGCTGCGCCAGCCGACGATGATGGCGGCGAACGACATCTCGCGCTGGTGCACGGTCTGGAGCCTGCTCGAGCGCGGCTCGTACGTCATCGATGAATGCCCCTGGCAGGTCGAGACGCAGGACAAGGTCCTCCGCGCCCGGAAGGGCGGCGATGCCGACGGCACCTCGCCGAGCACCAAGCACTACTATTCGAGCAAGCCGGCGCTGCTCTCGACCCTGATCGCGGGACTGCTTTATCCGGCCCGCCAGCTTGCGGGCGTCCGGCTCGAGCAGGTCGTCCTCCAGGAACGCGAGCCACGCTGGACGCAGAAGGCCGACGGGAAGTCGCCGGGCTCGACCTCGGCGGTCCTCGAGAAGCCC
>JAXMBE010000102.1:0-20978 GCA_046349995.1 Isosphaeraceae bacterium
GACCAGCAGCTTCTCCTTGTGGGGCTCCAGCGGCTTCAGGACCTTGCCCAGCTCCATCGAGCGGCCATCCCCCTTCGCCCACCATTCCCGGCTGTGGAAGCCGTTGCCCGAGAAGAGGCAGGCGAACCGCACCGGCGCATCGCTGGACGGGCCCGCGGCGACCTCGTCGCCCCAGACCTTCATCGACTCGAGCCAGGGCAGCGCGATCGACACGCCCAGGCCCCGGAGCATGGTCCGCCGCGAAAGCTGCCACTGGTCGAACGGGGCTCGCTGGCTCATGGGAAGATTCCTCGTGATCGATGAGGTTCCGGGTCGTGATCCGCTCTCTTCTCTCAATTGGATACCAGTGCGCGACGGAGCCGGAACTGCGGGCTCCGGACGACGGCGAGCAGCGCCCCCTGGACATGATACCCGTCCGCGGCCAGCGTCTGCTCCATCGATTCCAGAAGGGGCCGGTCGGAGAGCTGCACCGATCGCCCCAGCGCGTAGCCCAGGAGCTTGCGGCAGAACTGCCGGACGAACTCCTCCCGCCGCTTCCTGAGCAGATAGTCCTTCAGGCCGGCGAGGTCCTCGAAGCCGGAGCCGTCCGGGAGCGTGACGTTCGTGTCGATCGGCCGGCCCGCCTGGTCGGCCTCGCGTCGCCTGCCGATCGCGTCGAACTTCTCGAGGGCGAAGCCGAACGGGTCGATCCGGTCGTGGCACTTCGCGCACGACTCGATGCTGCGGTGCTTCTCGGTGATCTGCCGCAAGGTCAGGCCTCCGGTGTCCAGCTCGCTGTCGGGGAGCTGCGGGACATTCTTCGGGGGCTTCGGCAGCTTCTCGCCCAGCAGCATCTCCAGCAGCCAGTTGCCGCGGAGGATCGGGCTGGTCCGCGACGCGCCCGACTGCTTCGAGAGCAGGGCCGCCATCGCGAGCACGCCGCCGCGGGCGTTCTTCCTGACCCCGTCGACCCGCCGCCATTCCGCGCCGGCCACGCCGGGGATGCCGTAGAACTTCGCGAGCGCCTCGTTCACGAACGTGTGGTCCGTGTCGAGGACCTCGAGCAGCGAACCGTCACTCCGGAAGAGGTCCGCGAAGAAGAGCACCGCCTCCTCGTACATCGCGCCGCGGAGCCCGGCGAACTCGGGGAACACGCGCTCGCTCTTCTCGTCGTGGCTGTCGAAATTCCGGATGTCGATCCACTGGCAGGCGAATTCCGTCGCCAGCGCCCGGGCGCGTCGGTCGGCCAGCATCCGCTGCAACTGCGCCGCCAGGACCTGCGGATCCTGGAGCTTCCCTTCCGACGCGAGCCGCTCCAGCTCCTCGTCCGGCGGCGACGACCAGAGGAAATAGCTGAGCCGGCTGGCCAGTTCCCACGGCGACACCGGTTGCGGCTCGGTCCCGCTCCTGGACAGCTCAACCTGGTAGAGGAAATCCGGCGCGACCAGCACCCTCGCCAGCGTGAGCCGGAAGGCCTCGTCGTGCTCCAGTCCCTGCGCGCGGAGCCTGCCGTGGAGCTGCGTCAGCCCCGCCTTCTCGGCGTCCGCCAGCGGACGGCGGTAGGCGCGGCGGGTGAACCTTTGGAGTTCCTCCAGGTGCCTCGCCTCGCTGTCCTTCAGCCGTCGGCGGAGCGCGTCGGCTCGCTCCTTGATGGGCCTCGCCAGGGGCTTGAAGAGGTTCGGGTCGCTGTCCTGGGTCGTGTACTCCATGAACTGGACGTAGCCGACCTCGACCTTGAGCGCCTCCTGGCTGATATAGCCCAGCTCGTCCCAGAGGCGGTCCAGCTTCCGCCGCTCGGGCTCGTCGAGCATCAGCCGGGCCAGGTTGTCGTCCTCGCGATGGTAGAGCGCCAGCGTGACGACCTCATCCACGGGGACGATCTGGCTGTAGCAGAGCGCCGCGGGGAAGAGCCGGCGGAAGGCCTCGAACGCGCCCACGATCCGCGTGCGGGCGTCGCTGCCGTTGCGGGCCAGGATCGGCGACCCCGGAGCGATCGCCCCGGTGGACGCCGGCCCGTCGACGAGCACCTGGACCTGGGCGGTCCCCTCCGCACCCTCGGGCGCGGCGAGGGCGGCGGTGACCGCGAACTCGCGACCTGCCGCGAGGTCGGCCGGGACGTGGACCTCGATCACGGCGGGGGCCTGGACGATCAGGCTGGTGGGATCGGCGTTCCGGCCGCCCGGGCCCTTGCCGAACAGCGCCGTGAGGGATCCGAGGCCGCTGGACGCGTCCGCGGGCCGGGCCGGCTCCGCCGGGGTGCCCGTCCTCGTCGCGTCGATCCGCCCGAGGAGCGGGCCGCCCAGCGAACGGAGCCGGGCAACGAGCGTGCGGTCCGCCGGGTCCGCCGCCGGGCCCGCGCCCTCGGCCAGGAGCCCCTGGAGCTGCCGGGCGAGCCGGGCCCGCTCGCCCGCATCTGGCTCGTCCAGCCAGCGGTCCAGCAGCGAGCCGGCCGGCAGCTCGGCCTGGGCGGACGGATCCTCAGAAGATCCGTTCTCGTGAAAGAATGACCACACGTCCTTGCGCCCGGCCGCATCCGGGTGCGGGTTCGCGGCCAGCAGGTCGCCGGAGACCTCCCGTCCGAGGTTCCAGCGCCGGCGGCCACCGGAAAGCTCCTCGACGGTCAGGTCCACCTCGGTCAGGTCGCACGAGTGATCGCCGCGAGGGCCGACGACCAGGCAGACGAGGTCGCCCTCCCGCAGCTCGACGCGACCGACCGGCTCGATCTTCGCGGCCTTGCCGGTGTCGATCTCCCCGGCCCTCAGCCGCCGGCGCTCGGCGCTCCGCCGCCGCTCGAGGGCCCAGGTCAGGCCGTTGCCGCACTCGGGGTGGGCGTGGGCGACACGCGCCTCGATCCGCGCCGGGCCGTCCAGCGGGCTCCGCCAGGCGATGCCCACATTCCGCGTGGGCGAGGGGTGCACGGCCACGCCGTGCGGCTTCATGATCCCGGGGATCCGGACCTGCTGGTCCGACGAGTTCGCCGTGACGCTCGGCGTCGCCGGGCTGCCCCAGCTCTTGATGAACTCGTAGCCGCCGCCCCGCTCCATCCGGTTCGTGAACAGCGCCTCGAGCGTCGCGGGCCGACCGGCCCCGGCGATGCCGAGCAGGTCCAGCCACGCCGCCAGCAAGTCGGCATCGAGGCCCCGCTCCGCGGCGAGCGTGCGGGCGTCGCCCTGGACCGAGCGAGACCTCAGCGCATCGGCCAGCGCCAGGTACTTCGCGGCCTCCGCCAGCTTCCGCCGCTTCGCCTCCAGGACCCTCAGCGTCGCCTGCAGGTCCTTGAGCAGGATCGTCGGACGGCCGGGTGCCTCCAGCCGGGGCGCCTGCCACTCGACCAGGTCGCCGGCATGGCCGTCGCCGGCGTCGAGGGCCGAGAGCCGCAGGGCGACCTCCGAGGCCCCCGGCGCGGGCTCCAGCTTCGTCCGGAAGGCATGGGATTCCTCGATCGGGTTAACCGTCTCCTGCCAGGGCTTGAAGTGGCCGACGCTCTTGAAGCGGGTCAGCTCGCCCTGCCACCGGCGGATCATCGCCGCGACGGCCGCCTCGTCGCCCGGCCTGGCCTCCCGCCAGCGCCGCCGCACCTGCTCCAGCAGGACTGATGAGGACGGCTTCTGGAGCTCGTCCCAGAGCAGCCCCAGGTACCTCGGGCTCAGCCGCTGCTCGCGTGCCAGGTCCGCGAGCGTCCTCCCCGCGGCCTTGCCGTCGCGGTACGCGAGCGTCGCGGCGAGGTAGCTCTCGAGCGGGATCTGCCCGCCCCCCTTGGACTCCCAGACGAGCCCCTGGAGCTGGACCTTCTCGGCGCCCCGGGGGTCGGTGTAGCGGGCGTAGAGCCGCTTGATCTCGGAGAGGATCTCCTCGGTCCAGTCGGGCCGCGTGACCTTCTCGGAGAACCGGAATCCGTCGGGCAGGAGCACGACGTGCGCGGCGACGGACTTGGCCGCGGCCAGGTACTTGTCGAGCAGCGCCGGCGACATCGCGAGCGCGGCGCTGACGTTGGTGAATCCCTCGCCGGCGGCCGAGTCGGCGGGGAACTCGCGCGCCGGATCCAGGTCGAGGCCCGTCAGGGCCCGGACCGTGTTGGTGTACTCGAAGTTCGTGAGCCGGCGGACCACGGCCGGGCCGGGGTCGCCCGGATTCGAGGCCGCCTCCGCATCCAGGCTGTCCTTCAGCCAGCGGCGCAGCCGGTCGCGCTCCGCCGCCGCGAGCTGGGGGCTCTCCTTCGGCGGCATCTCGCCGTGGTCGAGCGCGTCGGCGATCTTCTCGAGCAGCTCGGCATCGCGCCGGAACTCGGCCGCGGTCGCGTGGGCCTCGAGGTTCAGGTCGCCCTTGTGCTTCTCCGCCGAGTGGCAGGTCACGCAGAACTGCCTGAGGATCGGGCGGATCCGCTGATCGAAGTTCTCACGCAGCGTGTCCGGCTCCGCCGCCCGCGAGGCGGGGGCGAGCGCCAGGGCGGCCGCCGCGACGACGATCGTTCGGGAAATCCGTGGCGGGAGCATCGGGGTGGGCCTCGGTTCTCTCGGGGTGCGACCGGGCGGGAAGCCAGAGGTCGGGTCATCGGCCAGCGGCTTCGCCCGGACCGGAGGAGTCGGGTCGCGGCCTCGTCGCCTCGGCGAGCGGGGGTGTCGACTCCGAGTTTCCCAGAGTCCTCCCCCGCCATCAAGGTGAACACGAGGCGTGGGGCCGCCGCCGGGGGTCGCGGGGCGTCGCGTGCATGGCCCGGCCGTCGGACAGATTCGGCCGCCCTGGATCGCCGGGGCGGCGTCGAATATGCTCAAGTGCAGGAATTGTCCGGAGCTGGGACCTCATGCTACGCCAGACCTTCATCCACCTCCCGGGATACGGCCCCCGCCGCGAGCGCGCGCTCTGGGATCAGGGGATCCTCGACTGGGAGTGCTTCGTATCCTCGTGCGAGGGCACCTCGCACAGGGGCCGGGGCCACGCGTCGGCCCTGCCCCACGTCCGCGAGTCGATCGACGCGCTGGCCCGTCGCGACCCGGGCTACTTCCGCACGCTCCTGCCCTCGCGGGAGAGCTGGCGGCTGTACACCGAGTTCGCCGATCGCGCGGTGTTCCTGGACATCGAGACGACCGGCCTGTCGGGGTTCGCCGACGACGTCACCGTGATCGGCGCGCTCGGCGGCGGCGAGCTGGCACTCTTCGTCAAGGGTCACAACCTCGACGAGTTCCCCGGCTTCATCGAACGCTTCCCGCTGATCGTCTCGTACAACGGCAGCCAGTTCGACGTCCCGTTCCTGCGCGCCCACTTCCCCCACGCCAGGCTCGATCAGGCGCACATGGACCTGCGCTTCGTCCTGGCGTCGCTGGGCTACAAGGGCGGCCTCAAGTCGGTCGAGAGCCGGCTGGGTTTGACGCGAGATTCTTCCATCCAGGGCGTTGACGGCTTCGAGGCCGTCCGCCTGTGGCACCGCTACCGGCGGGGCGACGAGGCGGCCCTCCACAAGCTCGTGCTCTACAACCTGACCGACGTGGCCAACCTGGTACCCCTCGCGGAGATCGCGGTCGACCTCAAGTTCAAGGGCCTCCAGTTCCCCGGCGGGCTCCCGGCCAGGACGCCTGCCCCGACCAGGCTGGACCTCGACGCGCTGGGGAATGGTCCGCCCGGCGGATTCGCTCGCTCCAGGACGTCAAAACGGCAGCCGGCAACGCTGTGGGTGGGGTATCGCCCACCGGTTTGCTGGAAACGGAAACCCGGTGGGCGGTGCCCACCCCACGTAAGCAGACGTCTCATCAAAATGTACCGGAATAAACCGAGCAGGACTTGCAGATCGAGGGCGGTTCGTCGGAGGAGAGCGCGTCGCGGAAGCCCTGATAATCCTCGCCGTTCCAGATCGCCTCGACGCCCTCCTCGGCCATGCTGCCGAAATTGATCCGGTCGGGCGTGGCGACCATGCAGCAGGGCATCGCCAGTCCCTGGTAGCTGACATACGCCCCGCGCCACGGCCAGTCGCAGCGCTTCGGGCCGGGCGTCCCGGGCGGATGCAGCCGCGGACTGGTGCGCGGCAGGCGGAGATCCACGCCCAGCTCCTGGGCGAGTGCCCGCGCCTCGTCGAACGTCCGGTGCACAACCTGCTGGTCGGCGGTCGTCAGGGTCTCGGCCGAGACGAAGTCGCGCATCGGCTGGTACTGCGGCGGCAGGGTCGACTCCCGGAAGTCGTGGCAGAGGTGCTGCACGAAGACCTCGTCGATGGTCAGCCGGTGGGCGAGCCTCACCAGGTCCGGGAACTCGCGGAGGTTCTGCCGCATCGCCACCACCACCATCCGCACCTTCGGCGTCGTACTCCCGAGCCGGGCGCGGGTCTCCATCAGGCGCTCGAGATTGCTCACGATCCGGTCGAAGTGAGAACGGACGCGGATCCGCTCGTACGTCTCGGCCGTGGCGCCGTCGATCGAGGCATGCAGCTCGGCCAGGCCGCTGGTGACGCAGAGCTCCGCGCGGCACTCGTTCAGGAGCGTGAGGTTCGTGTTCGTGCCGACGCGGATCCCCTTCGCCACGGCGTGGGAGACCATGTCGAAGAACCGCGGGTGCATCATCGGCTCGCCCAGACCCTGGAGCTGAAGCTCTTCCAGGTCGGGGAGCTGATCCAACAACCTCGTGAAGGTCGCGAACTCCATGAACGCCGGGGGCCCGTGGGGCGGGCCGTCCTGCCTGAAGGGGATCGGGCACATGCGGCAACGCAGGTTGCACTGCCCGACGGGCTCGACCTGGAGGAACCTGGGAAGCGCGACCATGGACCATACCCCCTGCCCCGTCCCTGGCTGCCTCGCCCGTGTTCGCGAGGTCAGAGGAACAGCACGCGGAATTTGAACGCACCGTAAAGCCGCCAGAAGACCGAGAGCGGCGGGATCAAGGCCGACGTGACCAGCATCTCCAGGACGTGGCCCGGGTCGCGGGACGTCCCCCGGAGCCGCCGGTCGCAGAACCGGACCGTGAGCGTCATCCAGACGCCCAGCGCGACGACGAGCAGCGGGACCTCGCTCGTGGCCGCCGCGCCAACAGCGACCGCCAGAGCGGCCACCGCCGCGTAATAGTCCCAGGGCGGCCCGCGGCGGATGTACTGCCGGTAGAAGTCGGGATGTTTCTTGTAGAGCAAGGCGTTGAACAGGCTCTTGCGCTGCTGGCGGAGGCTGACGCCCCAGGGTGCCGGCCGCACCGGGTGGACGACCAGGGCCGACGACTCCCGGACGATCCGCCCCCCGCGGCGGAGGAGCGTGAAATGCAGGTCGCTGTCCTCGCGCCAGGCGAGCGAGAAGCGCTCGTCGAAGCCGCCGGATTCCTCCAGCGCCGCGCGTCGGACCAGGCAATTGGCCGTCACGAAGTCTCCGTTCTCCAGGCCGGCCGCGTCGCGCTCGTAGTCGCTCGGTCGGCCGGAGATCGGCACCATCACCCGGCCGGTCACCGCGACGACGCCCGGCCGAAATGCCGCGATTCCCCGCTTCAGCCAGGAGGGATCCGGGATGCAATCATCATCCGTGAACGCGATGATCGATCCCCGGGCCTGGCGCCAGCCCTCGTTGCGGGCGACGGCCGGGCCGTGGGCCCGGGTCACCGGGACGTAGCGGATCGTCCGGTCCGTCTGGCGTGACCAGCCCCTCACGAGCGCCTCGGTCGCCGGGCTCGGCGCGTCGTCGGCCACGAGGACCTCGTAGCCCTCGGGGTCGAAATCCTGGGCCGCCAGCGCGGCCAGGCAATCGTCGAGCAGGGCGTCGCGGCGGAACGTCGGGACGACGACCGGAGACGAGCATCCTCAGCACTCCCGGGGCCGCTTGCGAAGCAGGAACGAGCCGATCGCCAGGGCGTCCAGCGGGGACGTCCAGAACGACTCCACCGCGTCGCGCGGCGTGCACACGATCGGCTCGCCGCGGGTGTTGAACGAGGTGTTGACCAGCACCGGCACGCCGGTCTGCCGCTCGAAGGCCCTCAGCAGGTCGTAATAGAGGCGGTTCTGCGACGCGTTGATCGTCTGGATCCGCGCCGTGCCGTCGACGTGCCGGACCGCCGGGATCCGGTCGGCCTTCTCGGGGCGGACCTCGTGGACGAAGAGCATGAAGGAGGCGGCCGCGCCCTCGAACCAGTCGGGGCGCGCGGCCTCCTCGAGGCCACCGGCGCGACCGGGCGGAAGTCCTCGCGGTCCTTGATCTCGTTGAGCCGGGCCTGCATCTCGGCGTGGATCGGCGAGGCGAGGATCGAGCGGGCCCCGAGCGCCCGGGGGCCGAACTCCATCCGCCCCTGGAACCAGCCGATGACCTGGTCCTTCGCCAGCAGGTCCGCCACCTCGGAGGCGACGTCCGCCATCTTGCGGCAGGGGAGCTTGGACCAGCGCAGGAACTCCTCGATCTCCTCGTCGCTGAACTCCGGACCGAGGAAGGCGTGCTCCATGCGATAGCCGCGGGCGTCCCCGCCGCGCTCCGCGGCGTCGATCCACATCGCCGCGCCCAGCGCCGTGCCGGCGTCGCCCGCGGCGGGCTGGACCCAGATCCTGCGGAAATGGCCGCGGTCGCGGATCCGGGCGTTCAGGACGCAGTTGAGCGCCACCCCCCCCGCCATGCAGAGGTTCTCCTGGCCCGAGGCCCGGTGGAGCCACGAGGCGAGGTCGAGGACCGTCTCCTCCAGGGCCACCTGGAGCGACGAGGCGAGGTCGTAGTGCCACGGCTCGAGCGGCCCGCCCCGCTGCCGGGGTGGCCCGAACCGCGCCTCCAGGTCGAGCGGCTTGATCGCGTACCGGCCGCCCTCGCCGACCTCGATCCACGCGCGGAAGTCCTTCAGGAAGCGCGGCTTGCCGTAGGACGCCAGGGCCATCACCTTGTACTCGTCGGACGAGTGCAGGAAGCCCAGGTAGCTGGTGACCTGCTCGTAGAGGATCCCCAGCGAGTGCGGCATGTGCACCTGGCCGAGCCACTCGATCCGGTTGCCGTCGCCGACGCCGTAGGCCGTGGTGGCCTTCTCGCCCCGGCCGTCGAGCGTCATCACGGCCGCCTGAGTGAACGGCGAGGGGAGGAACGCGCTGGCCGCGTGCGCCAGGTGATGGGGGACGAAGTGCCAGCGCCAGGGCCCGTCCGGGCGGCAGCCCTCGAACCGCCGGCGAAGGTGGTGCGGCGCCCCGCCGGAGAGCTGCCTCGGGGCGTTCATGATGCAGGACAGGAAGAGCGGGTCCCAGGCGGCCTCCCACTCCTCGGGCGTCGGGTGGGCGCTCGGCTCCAGGGGCAGCGTGATCGTCGCGTCGGGCCGGTGCTTGCCCAGGAGGAGGAAGGGATCGTACGAGTACGCGACGTGGTCGACCTCCTTCAGGCCGATCCCCGCGGCCTTCAGGCAGTAGTCGATCGCGTGATAGGGCAGCTCCCACGTCGAGAACGGGACCGGCCGCTTGGCGTGCTTCTCGTGGGTGAACCGCTCCTCCTCGGCGGCCGCGAGGACGACGCCATCCCGGACCAGGCAGGCGGCGGAGTCGTGATAGACCGCGTTGATGCCGAGGGTATCCATGCTCATCGCTCCGATGTCAGCCGGTCACGTTGGTCTCGAAGGGGTTCACGATCGGCAGCCGGAGGTCGGCCGCCTCGCCGCGCCGCAGCCGCCCCTGCTCGGCGAGCAGGGACCAGACCGCCTCCACCACGGCTTCCGGCGGCACCTGCCTCAAGCAATCGTGGTGCCCGTGCGGGCAGACGCTCTTGTAGCAGTACCGACAGGGGACGTCGTGGAAGAGCAGCCGGTGGGGGACCTGCCAGGGCGTGTGCTGGGGATTGGTCAGCGCGTAGAGCGTGACCACCGCCGTGCCGACCGCCGCGGCGATGTGGACCGGGCCGGTGTTGTTGGAGATCAGGAGCGGGGCCCGGGCGATGAGGGCCGCCAGCTCCTCGAGGTCGAGCTGGCCGGCGAGCGAGTGGGAGTACTCCCGCATCTCGGCGCGGATCGCCTCGATCAGCGGCCGCTCCGACTCCGAGCCGGTGAAGATGACCTGCATCCCGACGTCCAGCACGAGCCGGCGGGCCGCCGCGGCGAAGGACTCCGGCGGGTAGCGCCGCGACGACGCCGTGGCGCCGGGGTGGATCACCAGCCCCGGGCGGCTCGTGTCGAGCTCGAGCCGGCGCAGCCGGGCGGACACGCGGTCGCGCGCCGACGCCGAGAACCGGAGCGACATCCGCAGGTCCCGCGCCTCGCAGCCGACCGATCGCACGAGGTCGAGCTGGCGGACCACCTCGTGGCGGACCAGCCGATCGGGCTCCGGGTCCGGCACCCAGTCGGTGAGCAGCTGGTAAGGATTCTCGCGGCAGTGGGCCAGGCGCAGGGGGATCTCGGCGAAATAGCAGAGCAGCGCCGCCGGGAGCGGGTTCTGGCTGTAGACGGTGAAGATCGCGGCCGCGTCAACCCGGGCCCGGCGCAGCGTCTTGACCATCCGGCGATCGACGTGGCTGTCGGGCCGCGGCGGGGTGGCCTTCATCCAGGGCGATTCGTAGACGAGCACGTGGTCGACCTCGGGCACGAGCCGGGCCGCCTCGGCGCCCGCGGGGGACGTCAGCAGCGTGATCCTGCGCGAGGGATGCGACTCCTTGATCGCGCGCAGGGCGGGCGTGGTCATCAGCACGTCGCCCAGCGCGTCCAGCCGGACGCAGAGGACGTGCTCGGCACCATTCCACCCCCCGGCCCCGCTCATGAGCCGGCCCCTTTCGCCGCGACCCCGGCGGCCGCCCGGTGCGGCGGGATCCGCCCCTCGCGGAGGTCCGCCTCGCCGATCAGGCACGCGGCGTGATCCAGGTCGGACGCCACCGCGTGGGGCCAGCGCCACGGGGAGCGCTGCCACTCCGTCTCGTTCCCGTTGTCGATCAGGACCGTGCGGCATCCGGCCCGGCGTCCCGCCTCGACGTCGTCGAGGATGTCGCCGATGAACCAGGAGTTCGGCAGGTCGATGCCCCGCTCCAGCGCCGCCCGCGTGATCAGCCCCGGCAGCGGCTTCCGGCAGCGGCAGGCTCGCGCGTACCCGGAGACCACCCCGCGGGGATGATGCGGGCAGTAGTAGAATCCCGCCAGCGGCACGCCGAGATCCGCCAGCAGGCTTCCCAGTCGCTCCCGCACCGGCACGAGGTCCTCCTCGGAGAAACGGCCCAGGGCGACCCCCGACTGGTTCGAGATCACGAACAGGCGGTAGCCCACCGCGTGCAGCCGAGGCAACCCCTCGGCGACCCCCGGCGCCAGCCGGATCCGGTCCGGATCGACGTTGTACGGGACATCCTCGACCAGGGTCCCGTCCTTGTCCAGGAAGATGGCTGCTCGGTTCATGGTTCAGGGCCACGAGGTCTCGCGCATGGGGATGACCGTCACCTCGGGGATCACGGTCTCGGCCGGCTGCGACAGCACGTAGCGGATCGTCTCGGCCACGTTCCGAGGGTCCTGGAGGACCCCGGGGTCCAGGTCCGGGAAGCGGTCGAGCAGGAACGGCGTGCGCATCCCGCCGGCGATCACGGCCGTCACCTTGACGCCGTGGGGCCGCGCCTCGACGTGCAGGGCGTGGCTGAGCCCGAGCAGCCCCCACTTGCTCGCGTGGTAGGCCGACGCGTTGGCCCACGCCCGCTTGGCGGCCGTCGAGACGATGTTGACGATGTGCCCCGTGCCGCGACGCCGCATCGCCGGGAGCACCGCCCGCGCCATCAGGAACGGCCCGGTGAGGTTCACCGCGAGGATCCGCTCCCATTCCTCCGGCGACAGCTCCTCGACGGGTACCGTCCGGTCGATCCCGGCGTTGTTGACCAGCACGTCGAGCCGGTCGTGCGTCGCGATGATCCGGTCGACCGCGTCTTCCACCTGCCGCTCGGACGCGACGTCGAGCTGGATCGGCTCGGCCGCCTTGCCCTCGGACCGGAGCGCACGGGCGACCGCTTCGGCCTGCTCCAGCCGCACGTCCGCGGGAAGGACGGTCATCCCGGCGTCGGCCAGGACCCGGCAGATCGCCTCGCCGAGGCCCCGACCGCCGCCGGTCACCAGCGCCACTTTGCCTCTCAGATCCACCACGAGGAGGGACTCCCAGGGACGAGGAAACGGGTTCAGGAACGGGCGACGGCCCGGAGTCGGCCGCGGCGACTCGCCGCCGTGACGCGGAGCTCCCAGGTCGTCCACGTGGACGAGTCCACCGCCGCCGGCAGCCGCACGACGTGGCTGCCGCGCTCCTCCAGGAGCCGGGCCAGGAGGTGGAGGATGATGCCCTGGACTTGCTGGACCTGCTGCTCATCGGAGGAGGGCACGAGGAGCTGTACGTCCGCCTCGGCCCCCTCGTCGGCCCCGCCGCCTCCCACGATGGCGACGGTGCGAAGCCCCATCTCGCGCGCGGCCCGGAAGGCCCGCGCCAGGTCGGCGAATTGAGCCTCGGAGGCGCCCAGGCCGACGACGACGTCGCCGGCGCGGCCGTAGGTCTCGATCTGCCGCACGAGGCCGTCCTCCGTCCCCGGACCGGCGGAGACCGCGACGTGCAGCGAGGCGTCCGGGCTCAGGACCAGGGCCGGCAGCCCGGAGCGGCCCGTGGCCTGGTGGCGGCGAGTCAGCTCTGCGGCGAACTGGTGGGCGGCCATGGCCTGGGGCCCGCGCCCGCAGATCAGGACCTTGCCGTCCCGGGCGAGGCAGTTGGACAGCAGCTCGGCCGCCTCGATCATCGCCGGCCGGAGGCGGCGGCGCGATTCCTGGATCGTCTCCATGACGCGGTCGAAGCCGCAGTCGATGGTGGCGAGGTCCATCAGCTCGTCGCGCCGCTCGGGCTCGCAGGCGCAGAGCACTTCCTCGTAGAGGTCGGCCACGGCCCCCCCGACGCGCTGCCAGGTGAACAGGTCATTCGCGCGGCGGATCGCCTGGCGGCTGAGCACCGAGAGGAGCTTCGGATTCCGATAGAGATGCGCGATCCGCTCGGCCAGCGCCTCGGGGTCATTCGGGGGCAAGAGGTAGCCGTGCTCGCCGTCGCGGACCGTGAACTTGATGCCGCCGACGTTCGAGCCCAGCACGGGCGTGCCGCAGGCCATGGCCTCCACCGGGGTGATGCCGAACGGCTCGTACCAGGGCGTGGAGATGAAGGCGTCGGCCGCGCTGTAGTAATCGCGGAGCCGATCGCGGCCGCGGCGGCCGACGAAGGTGACGCGATCCTCGACCCTCTCCTCCGCGACGACGGCCATCAGGCGGCCGATCTCGGGGGTGATCGCCGGGTCCGGCTCGTCCGACTCGCCGCCGACGATGAGCAGCCGCGGCGCCATCCCGTGATCGCGCACGACCCGGCCGAGGGCCCGGATGACCGTCTCCACACCCTTGCGGGGCACCATCCGGCCGAGCTGGAGCAGCACCGGCTCGGCCGGGTCGAGGCCGATCGCCTCGCGGGCCTCGGCCTTCTCCACCGGCCAGAACTCCTCCGGGTCGAAGCCGCAGGGGATGATCGTGATCCGCTCGGGGTCGGCGTCGTAGAGGCGGATCAGGTCCTCCTCGTCCTGGGGGCACTCGGCGATGATCCGGTCGGCCTCGGCGATGATCCGGTCCTCGATCCGGAGCCGCTCCTCCGGGAAGCCGTCGGCCTCGCGCTGGTAGAGCCTGCGGACCCGCCCCAGGGCGTGGAAGGTGACCACGAACGGGAGCCCGAGGGCCCGCTTGAGATCGGCCGCGACCAGTCCGGACATGAAGAAATTCGCATGCACCAGGTCGTACTGGGTGCGCCGGCAGACCTTCGCCATGAACTCCGTGAACTCGCCCATGCAGGGGAGCAGCTCCTCCTTGCGGATCGTGCTCGGCGGGCCGGCCGGGACGTGGATGATCCGGACCCCGCCGGTCCACTGCTGCACGCGCGGGAGCCGCCGGGAGTCGCGCCGGGTGAAGACGTCGACGTCGTAGCCGAGATCCGCCAGGTTCGACGCGATCTTGCCGACGTAGACGTTCTGGCCGCCGCTGTCCACGCCGCCGAGCGTCGCGAGGGGCGAGGCGTGCTCGCTGATCAGCGCAATCCGCCGTCTCATGATGCGACCCTTTCCGGAGCCAGTCGTGAAGCCGTCGGGATGGCGCCCCCGGCGACGAGGCGGAAGGCCTCGTCCCAGTCCCGGGCGAACCGGCCGATGTCGAATCGCTCCATGGCTGCCCGGCGCGCCCGCCGCCCCATGGCGCGGGCCCTCTCCGGGTCTCGCAGCAGCTCCTGCATCGGGCCGATCAACCGCCGGGGATTGGTCTCCAGGTGGCCCGAGACCCCGTTCTCGATCACCGTGACCATCTCGGTCGTGGCCAGCCCGACGATCGGCATCCCGATCATCATGGCCTCGCAGACCGCCAGCCCCAGGCTGGTGTAGCGGATCGGGTTGAAGCAGAAGCGGTACCCCGCCGCGAAGGTGGGCAGCTCCGGCGGGGAGACCTCGCCCAGCCCGCCCATCGACTCGGCGTCCATGCCCACCAGGTCCAGCGGGACCTCGCCCCGGAGGTCCTCGAAGACGTCGGCGCCGAGCCGGCGGCCGCGCGTCCGCAGGTTGTTGATCACCACCAGCCCGCGCGGGATGTCCCCGCGATAGCGGGCGTGCTCGGGGATGACGACGCCATGCTCGATGACCCGCGTCGGCGTCCGGCCGCTGTCCCACATCAGCCGGTTGAACTCGGTGACGTGCACGAGCAGGACGTCCGGGTCGTCCACCGGATGCTCCGTGTCCGTCGGGTGGACGCGCGGCGGGTCGTGCTCCAGGTAGATTCGCGGAAGCCGCCGCTGCGCGGGCGAGAGCAGCTCGTGCTGGTGCTCGGCGTGGTTCTCGCGGCACTGGAACAGGATGCAGTCGAGGTCCAGCGACCTCACCTCGTCGGCGGGGACATCGTGGACGTTGCCCCGCCAGGGGAACGTGCCGCCCCGCCCCCCGTGCCCGTGCTTCCGGTCCGGGCTCACGGGCAGGAAGAACTCGTGGGGCGCATGGGACAGGTAATACAGGTAATTCCCATGCACATGCCATGTCAGGATGCGGAGGGGTCTCGTCACCGGATGGCCTCCCCGTTCGGCTGCAAGTTCGGGATGGAGTCGACCGCGACCGGCGGGTCGACGTGGCGAGCCGCCTGCTCGATCGCGCCGGAGCGGCCGCCGAGCAGTTCCTCCGCCTCGTGGATCACCTCGCCGGGAGTCACGCCCGAGGCCCGGCAGAGGACGCGATGCCGGCGGTGGTCGCGCGGGGCCCAGCGCGCCGGGTTGTTGCCCGTCGAGATGATGACGCTCGGGAGCCGCAGGGCATCGGCCATGTGCGAGACGCCCGTGTCGTTGGAGACCAGCAGGCACGCCCGCCGGAACAGCGCGCCCAGGGCGCCGAGGCTCGTCTGGCCGGCGAGGTCCACCACCCGGCCGGGCACCTCCCGGGCGACGGCCTGAGTCAGCGAAACCTCGTCGCAGGTACCGGTGAGCACCACGCAGAGGCCCCGGAGCGAGAGATGACGCGCCACCTGGGCGAAGTTTTCGACTGGCCACCGCCGGAGCGGGGTGCTGGCCCCGACGTGGATGCAGGCGAACCGGCCGAGTGAAAGGGATTTCACCGCCGCGATGGCCGCGAGTTCCGCGAAGTCCTCGTCATGAAGGGGGAACTCGAGGTCATGGCCGCGCGGGGGGATGCCCAGGAACTCGACCAGGCTGAGCAGGCGGTCGACCTCCAAGCCGTGATCGGGATAGGCGAGATACCGCGCGGGGTCGGGGCACGACCGGCCCTCCTCGAAGAAGCCCGCGGTGCGTCGGGCCCCGAAATGGGCGACGAGCGGGTTGGTGACCGTCCCGCAGCCGTGCATCTGGAGCGCAACGTCGAACCGGCTCCCGCGCACCCGGCCGAGGAAAATCGGCAGCCGCGCGAGGTCGGGCTCGCGCTCGGGGAGCCCCGGATAGCCTGGGAACTCGATGAAATCATCGACGTACTCGCGGAATCGCCGCGTGAACGCCCTCGCCCAGGGCAGCCCGATCAGGGTGATCTCCGATTCCGGCAGCGCACGGCGGATGGCGCGGAACGCCGGCATGGCGCAGAGCAAGTCTCCAAGCTGCAATGCGCGCAGGACGGCGATACGCCGGGGCGGCATTCCCCCGTGGTCGAACACACTCATGCCTTGGGCCTCGGAATGTGAGCGCCGAATGTCGGCAGGGCGACGGAAACGGGCCGGATCGTGGCGGATACGAGAGACCGTGCATGGTGAATGCGAATCCCGGATCCACCACGGTCCGGCCCTCACGCGTGCGGGTGACGCGAGTGTCTTCTAAGCAATTCGCATACCAACACCCATTAGCAGATACTCATCCGACCACCCGCGGACGCGTCGTCCGGGACCGGCGGGTCGTGCCGACTATCGGGCCGGCCCGCGCAGCCCCGCCGCGACGGCGTGCGCACGCCCCTGCGCGGGGCCGGGATGTGACGCACCGATGGCACTCCGTGCGTGCGGACCAGGACGCATCTTCTTTAATCGTTGCTCATGTCATCATCGAAAGAGGTCGATCTCGATGTAGCGGCCGGCGGCCCCCGTGCGCGTGGGGCGTTCCTGTCGTCCGCCGGCCCGCAGGGGCTGGCCGTCCGGATCCCTCAGGGCGACTCGCCCCTTGCCGAGCTTGGACCGCCGGAACGTCTCCCGGGGGCCGACGGAACGGGCATCCGCCCGCAGCGTCCCCGACTCCCGGCGGTGCGACAGGAACAACCCCTGGCTCGCCCTGACGGCGACCCGATCCTCGCCCAGGTCGACGAGCCCGAACTGCTCGCCCGGGCCGATCTCGCCGCCCCGCTCGGCCACCCGGTCGTCCGCGAGCAGCCCGAGGTATCCCCCGCCCTCGGCCAGGAGGGCGACCTGGCGGGACACCCGCGCGGCCGACTGCACCTGCGGGACCTCGTCCAGGCCGACGAATCGATACCCCTCCGCCCGGAGGCGGGGCACGATCATCCGGGTCACCTCGAAGGTGCGGTTCCCGGCGCGGATGACCGGGTCGTTCGAGCTGTCGTGCATCAGGACGATGCCGCTCCCGGCCCGCTCGATCCGCTCCAGGTATTCCCTCGCGCATTCCTCCGCGGGGCGGCCGTCGCGCCAGTAGTCATGATCATGGCCGGAGATATCCCAGTTGATGGGCCCGACATGATCATGTGAGAGTCCGCTCCGATTCAGCAGGCCGGCGACGACGGACGTCGGCCGGTCCGGCCCGCCACCCGGCGCGACGGTCTCGCGCCAGTTGCCGTAAGGGGCGCGGACGTACGTCGGCGGCCGACGGGCCGTCTCCCCGAGGATGCGATCCGTCTCGGCGATCTCGCGGACGACGTCGCCCCCGCCCTGGGCCAGCGCCACCAGCCCGGGGTGCGTCGTCGTGTGATTGCCCACGAGATGGTCGCGGAGAACCAGCCGCTCCAGGACCTCCGGGTGCGCCTCGGCGTGCCCGCCGATGACGAAGAACGCGGCGCGGATTTCAGATTCGTACAGGTAGTCACATAATTCGTGTGTACGAGGTCCGGGCCCGTCGTCATACGTCAGGCAGAGGATACCCCGGGGGAGCCGGTTCCCCTTGATGTCGCCGTGGAAGAACATCGCTCGGGTCCTCCGTCTCCGGTCGGCGGGCCGCGATCACGTGGCCTGGCCCGCGGCCTCCAGCAGCCGCAGCCGCCGCTCCACGCCGGGGGGCACGACCCGGCGCTCGCGGAGGACCCACCGCAGGCCCGCCAGCGCGGACCGCATCGCGCGGAGCGTCGTCCGGTCCCGGGGCGCGGCGCGGATCAGGCGGACCGTCTTGCCCAGGGCGCTGGGCAGCGGCCGTCTCAGCCAGGCCGCCCAGAGCGCGTTGCGGAGCAGATGGGCTCTCCGCTCGTGCGCCTCGCGCCGGGGCGACGGGTAGTGATGCACCACGAGCGAGGGGACATATTGCAGGGCCCAGCCGCGGCTGGCCAGGTCCAGCGCCAGGAGCTCCTCCTCGCCGCCGATCGCGAACCGCGACTCGAACCCGCCGGCCTCCAGGTAGGCACTCCGCCGGACGACCGAGGCCCCGGCCAGGAAGCCGAGCAGGGGAGACCCCGGGAGGTCCGATTCCCGGGGGAGCGGGGACCGCTCGAGCTGCTCGCAGATCGGGTCTTCGCGCTCCTCGGGGCCGATCAGGATCCGCCCGGTGATCACCGCCAGTCGGGGGTGCTGGTCGAAGAGCCGCGCGGCCATCTCGAGCGAGCCCGGCTCCCACCAGGTGTCGTCGTCGCAGAAGGCCACGTAGCGGGTCTCCGCCGCGGCGACTCCCACCGAGCGCCCCGCGGCGCCCAGGTTCGTGAGCTGCGGCTCGATCCGCACCCGGGGGAATTCGCGGGCGACCGCGTCCACCGTCCCGTCGGTCGACGCGTTATCCACAAGGATGATCGGGGGACGGCCCTGCAGGCGGCTCAGGTGCGCGAGCGTGCGGCGCAACTCCGATACGCGATTGCGCGTGATCACGACGATCGTGACGTCCGGATGAGCGTCATGATTCATCCATCATTCCCGACATAAGGCCCTTGAGGCCGGTAGCGAGGCGGCGAACTCCTCCGCACCGCGGCCCCCGCGTGACGCGTTCGCGACCATCCGCAGCCCGGAAACGAGGTCCCCCCGACCGGGCCAGAAGGTCCGCCAGACGATCAGAGCCGCGACTCGCAAAACGCATACCAGCGTGGTGTGGGCCCGGCCCGTCGAACGTCCCGGCCGAGGATGCTGGACGTCTGCCTGCGCCGTTCGGGCTCTCGTCCGGCGCGGGGACGGAGCACATCGAGGCACTGATGTATGAGCAGCTTGCAGCATCCGATCCACGAACAGGACGGGATCCTCGCAGATTCCGCGAGCCTCACCCGGGTCCCGAGGCCGATGGGCGCCGTGGTATTGAGGGATCAGCCGCGGCCGGGATCGCCGCCGGGGCCGTTCGAGGCGTATCGCACGTGATCGGCCGCGAGCAACTGGAACGTCTCCATCGCCTCGCTTGCCGCGTCGGAGCCCGGTGTGAAGGTGAAGAGGGATTGGAGTTCCCGGGCGTCGAGTTCGTAGTTGAGGCCGATGAGGAAGATGGCCAGGGAGAGTTCCGCGATCCGCTTCTCCGCTTGATCCTCGGCCTCGCAATGCGCCATCAGGAGGTCGGAATACTCGCGGCGAAGGGCGTCGTCGAGGAGCGCGGGGGTGTCCTCCGGGGCCGGAAACGTCCACGCCTGTCGGTCCGCCAGGGGGAGCCTCATCCCCTCCTGGAACGTCGTTCGACGTCGATCTCTTTCGTTGGCCATGTCGGGGGATCGCTCGGGAGGGATCCGAATCGTCGCACGTCTGCGGTCGCTTGGCCTCGAGTCTACCACGCCCGGATACCAACCTGCAGACTGAAGCAGGAAAATGTTGGCGTGAACGAGTCTTATAGGACCTGGAAACATGGATGGATCCTAGGGGCCCGTCGTGTTGCGGGCGGGGTATGCGCTCGCCAGGCCGGCCCCCTCGGCGCAGGCCGACGAAACCGACTCGCTTCTTGTTTGGCCCGGGCGGAAGAGCGAAGATTGGCGAGACATCCGTGTTGCCTGCATCGGCTCCCGTCGTGCTCGCGCGCGGCCTTCGAACGTCCATGGATCGGACCGGTGACGGCCGCCCGGCCCCGGCAGAGGCCCGCGGCTGCGGCCCTCGTGCCCGGGGATCACCGACCTTCCCGCACACCGGACCGGGTGTCGCTCGGGCGCGAGGAGGGGCGTGATCGGTGAATCGTCGTTCGTGATCCCGTTCATCCTTTGTGGAGACGTCCAGATGAGTGAGACCAGGCCTGGCGAGAATGAGGCGATCGGCGCCGGCGTGACACGCCGGACGTGTCTCAAGAGTGCCGCCGCGACGGGCGCCGCCGTCATGATGCCGACCATCGTCCCCGCCAGGGCGCTGGGCCTCGGCGGCGCCGTGGCGGCCAGCGAGCGGATCGTGCTCGGCGCCATCGGGATCGGCGGCCGCGGCGAGTTCGTCCTGAACTGGATGCTCCCCGAGCCGGACGTCCAGTTCGTGGCGATCTGCGACGTCCGCAAGCAGCGCCGCGAGCACGTCAAGGCGATCGCGGACAAGAAGTACGGCAACAGCGATTGCAAGATGTACGCCGACATGCGCGAGTTCCTGGCGACGCGCCCCGACATCGACGCCCTGCTCATCGCCACCGGCGACCGCTGGCACGCGACGGCGGCCACCATGGCGATGCGCGCCGGCAAGGACGTGTACTCGGAGAAGCCCTCGTGCATGACCATCGCCGAGGGCCGCGCGGTGGTGCAGACGGCCCGCCGCTACGGCCGGGTCTACCAGACCGGCACGCAGCGGCTCAGCGAGGCGAACTTCGTCTCGGCCATCGAACTGGCCCGGACCGGCAGGCTCGGCCAGGTCCACACCGTGCGGGCCCACATCGCCCCGTGGGACGCCGCCGAGATGAGCCACTCGTGGCTCCCCGCCGAGCCCCAGCCCGCCAAGGAAGAGGTCGACTGGGACGCCTGGCTCGGCCCCTGCCCCTGGCGTCCGTACAACTCCGCCTACGTCAAGGGCGGCTGGCGCGGGCACTACGACTTCCACACCTCCTGCATCGGCGAGTGGGGCGCCCACACCTTCGCCCAGGGGCAGGCCGGCATCGACGCCCTGAACACGTCGGCCGTCTCCTACCAGTACGTCAAGAACCCGACCGGCGACGGCATGGTCACGAAGTTCGCCAGCGGCGTGCAGATGATCCTCCAGCGCGAGGGCTGGCACGGCTCCTGCGGCATGAAGTTCGAGGGGACCGACGGCTGGGTGACCATCGCCGACAACTACGAGAAGCCCGAGGCCTCCTCCCCCTCCCTGATCGCCGAGGGCGAGAAGCTCGTCGCCGAGTACACCGAACGCACCGGCCGGCCGATGAACCACGTCCGCAACTTCTTCGACTGCGTCAAGTCGCGGAAGCTCGCGGTCGCCAACGCCGAGGTGATGCACCGCACCATGAGCACCGTCCACGCGGCCAACATCTGCATGTGGCTGAAGCGGGACATGATCTACGACCCGGTCCGTGAGGAGTTCCTCAA
>JAXMBE010000103.1:0-19606 GCA_046349995.1 Isosphaeraceae bacterium
GCTCCGCTTGCCCCCGAACTGGATCAGCAAGGGGTTGCCGTCGTAGCAGGGGTAGTTGATCTCGAGCTGGAACTGGTGGTGCACGTTCAGGCGGCGGGTCGTCTGGAGCAGCACCGAGTTCGTGGCCGGGTTGTACTCGGCCGACTCGATCGTCGAGTAAGTCACGCCCGGCCCGCTGTACCGGCCGTGCCGGTTGGGCAGGAGGATCCGGTAGTTGTCGACGTTCTCGGCGTCCGCCTCGTTGACCGGGCCGTCGAAGGTCACCTCGAGCTGGGTCGGCTGGTGGTGGATGCCGAACCGCACCAGGCGGACCACGTTCGGGCAGTTGGGCTCGTACTCGTAGATCACCGAGATCTCACCCGAGCCGAACGTCCGGACGTCGGTCTGGAGGTTGCCGTTGGGCGCGGTCGCGCCCGACTGGGCCGTGGCCTGCAGGGTCGGGGTGAGGGTGGTCCGCCCCGTCGACTGGGTGAAGAACGCCAGGTCGGACGGCGAGGAGTACGTGATCGACCTGGTGTCGGTCGCGACCAGCGGCGGGAAGGTCACCGTGGTCGGCCCGGTGAAGTCGGGATTGCCGCCCGGGAAGACCGGCACGCTGACCGTCGCGGTCGTCGCGTTGAGGTTCCCCGAGACGGTCGTGGGGAGGCCGTCGATGTTGAACGACCCGTTGGTGAAGCCGGTGATGTCGGCGCCCGAGGTCGTGCTGGTGTTCTGCGAGATGATCTGGCTGGTCAGGGTCGCCTTGGCGGTGACCTTGACCGAGACCAACTCGCCCAGGCTGGCGTCGAAGAGCTGCAGCGAGGGCGCGAACGGCAGGTTGAAGTTCGTCAGGGTGTCGGGCACCACCGCCGACTGGGCCGAGCTCGTCTGGGTCGAGGAGAGCTTGGAGATCCCCTTGACCTCGATGGTCGCCGGGTTCAGCGTGGCCGTCTGCACGGGCACCGCCGCCGGGCGGATGGCCGGGAAGCCGAGGCCAGCCCGGCTCAGGAGATCGATCCGTTCCAGCGCCTCCACCGCGGGGCGCGCAGACTTCCTCGACAGCCGCGCCTGGATCCGACCCGTCCGCATCCAGATCGTGGGCGCGAGCCGCCGGGCAACCTTGATCCAACCTAAGACACGCATGATGGAAACCTTGCAAGGTTCGGGTGACCGGGCGGGCGCCCGTGGAATAACCGAACGCTCCGTCTGACCGTCGAGGACAAGCCCTCGGGCCAGCGGACCGGTGATCATTCACGGTACATCCTGCTTCCGTGAAGACCGCACGCGCAGCAAGACGGGCGCCCCGGCAATCCGGCCGGGACGTGGCAACTCCCTCCTGCCGGCGCGATTCCCTTCGGCGGGAATCGAGCCCCGTTCCTCAGGGCCCTGGGAAGGCCGCGCTGAGGAACGACTCCTCGCGATCGATGAGAACGGATTCCGATCCGTCCCCTGGGAAGCTTGACCCAGAAACCAAGGTGTGAAGTCGGAGGTGTCTAACGAAGGTCAGATCCTCGGCCGTACTTGGCCTCGGATCTGACCTCAATGGCTTACAAGGCGATCAAGCGGATCATCGTTCATGGAAGCTTATCGGCAAATCGCGGCGTCGCGTGAAGTCCTCTTTCGGGCAAAGAGGACCAAACCCAACACGCCCGTACCGAGCAGTGCAACCGAGGCGGGCTCGGGGACGAGCGTATAGCGGTAGAAGAGCCGGATCGTGGCGGTCGCCAGGGTCACCGAGCTGCCGAAGCCGTTGCCGGAGGTCGAGGTGAACTGCGACTGGGCCGTCGCGAACACGGGCAGGCCGATCGTGCCGGTGCCGTTGAAGGACGAGAAGCCGGCGTCGGTCGTCGCCAGCGACGCGATCCGAGAGCCCGTGAAGGTCTGCGTCGGCAGGGTCACGAACTTCGAGAAGACGTCGGCGGGCGTCGAGGTCTGGGTCGCGGCATTCGTGAACGTGCCCGGCGAGACCAGGTTCGTCGTGCCATCCGGCATGGTCAACCGCATGCTGCCGGACGCGTTGACGGTGATCGTCGAGACGTTATCGAACCGCATCGAGATGGTGTTGTTGAACTGGTAGTCCAACTGCATCTCGACCGACACCAGCTGCGCCGGCTTATCGGGCAGGCTGTAGGTCGCCGAGTTAAAGCGCTGAATCTGGAACGGATTGAGTCCCGCCAGACTGGAGGAGGTCGGCCCCCAGTCCGTCTGCGTGAGGGGAATCGTCAACGTCTGGACCGGGGTCGTAAGGATCTCGGTGGCGCGGACGCTGCCAGGAGCGACAAGCCCGGCGATCATCGCCAGGGCCAATGCCCCAAGTTTGACGCAACCCTTCCGCATGGGAACACTCCTGAAAAAATGCAAATATACCCGATCGATTCGAGGCAACAGACCGCGTTCGTGACCATCCTGATGGTTGGGAATCATCCTAACCGATCCAAGATGTCGAGCCAAGGGCCACGAAGGCAATCTTTCCGTTACGCTCGACTCGCATTTCGGTGAATCCGTTTCGGCGACAGCCACAGTGGTCGATCAGCAAGGCCTCCTCGACGAAAGCGAGATTCTACCGGGGGAAGCGAGGATCGCAAACACTTTTCGGCGACTCGCGCACAATCCCGGTTGGAAATCTCTTTTTTTCATCAGATCCCCAGGACCCCCCGTCGGCCGCGATGTCCATTCGCAACAGCCGAACTCCGCAACACACCCTGGTTTCCGGTAACGGCACCATTCTGACCCTCCCAGACGGTCAGAATCGTACGGAACCGCCCACAGTCGCCGGAATTCTCTGAAATTCTTCAGAGAGCGACCGGGCATTCCGCATTGTGGATGATAGCGACCGTGATTGCGTGCGTCAATCGAATATCAACGACCCGCGGGCGAATCTTCGTGAGGGTCCTGTCCGTTTTCGTGCGGGACCCAGCATCGGGCCCCGCCTGGTGAGGAGCGTCCATGTTTGAGGGATTGCGTGATGGGCTGGAGCGGTTCGGTCGATTCGTCGATTTCAGCCTCCGATCGATCGTCGTGCTCCCCCGGGCGTTCTTCGCGAGGACGAGGGAGGTCTTCCGCCAGTTCGACCGGGTGGCGTTCGGCAGCCTGCCGATCGTGGTCGTGGCCGGGCTGAGCGGGGGGCTGGTCACCTGGCTCCAGACGCGTCGGCTACTGGTGACCTACGGGATCGAGTCGACGCTCCCCAGTATCTTATCGGTTGCGGTCCTGGTGGAGACCGGGCCGATGCTGGCCGGTTTGCTGCTGGCGGGGCGGTCGGGGGCGGGGCTGGCGGCGGAGCTGGGCTCGATGGTGCTGACCGAGGAGGTGGACGCGCGTGAGGTGCTCGGGGCGGCGACGCTCCCGACCCTGGTGGCGCCCCGGGTGCTGGCCTGTGCCCTCGCGGCCCCCCTGCTGACGGTGATCCTGGACGCGGCGGCGGTCCTGGGGGGGATGGCGGCGGAGGTGGGGGCGGGGGGGCTGACCCCTTTCCGCTTACTGGGCGAAAGTCGCTGCTCTATCTTCGATTGTCGGACCGTGATCCCCGCGACGTTACGTTGAAGACGACGCGGTCTTCCGGGTTACTCGCGGGCCTGGTCGGATGCTGGACAGGGTTGAACGCAGACCGGTCGACCGGGCGGTCGGCCGGGCGGCGACCTGGGGTGGTCCGGTCGACGGTGGGCGTCTTCGCGGCGAATGTCGCGATGGTCCCTGGATTCAAGCGGGGTGGCCGCGCTCGGTTGGCAGGGTAAAATCCTCCTGATGTGAGTCGCGGGTGGATCGGCGGCCGGTTGACGACGGTGTGGGACACCGGGAAGGCGGGCGATGGAACATCCGGATCGGTCAGTGGCGGGCGTTGGCGAATGTCGGGCTGGTCGTCGGGGTGTTGTCGCTGGGCGGATTCGGGCTGGTGGAGGTCTCGAAGCGGCAGTGGGGCTGGCAGGAGACCTTCGCGGTCCGTTCCGGTTCGCCAACATCGGCGGCCTGGCGGAGGGGACAGGTCCGCCTCCAGGGGACGCGACGCGGGGTCGTGGAGGTGATCCACCGACGACCCCGAGCGCGCCAGTGGGGCTGGTCATGCGGATGGACAGCCGCCTCCGCCATGGTCCGGGCCGACATGACCGCCCGGATCATCAGCGAGGGTGGTCGGGGCGAAGGTCGTCGAGATCGTCCCGGGCCGCCCGGACGGCCCTGCCCTCGTCCGGCCTGATCGCGAGCGAGCCCGCGGTCGAGATGGCCGACCTCCTCAAGAAAAGCCAGCGTCTCGCTGGCCGAGTCCGGCTGCCGTCGCCGCCGCGGCCGAGGAGGGCTCGGCCAGATCAACGCGATCACCTCGACCATCAGCAAGGGGGAGGTTCGCTGGGCAAGTTCGTGATGGAGGACGAGGCGTATCGACGGATGGTCGCCCTGTCCTCCAGGCAGGGCGAGGGGACGCTCCGCGACCTGGAGGAGAACACCTCGGCCCTGAAGCACCTGGCCGCTGTCGCGCTCGCTGGCGCGGCCAGGCGTTCTTCGATCGCGAGGCCCTGCTCTTCCAGCCGGGCGCGGAGCGTGACAGCCGGACGCTCCGGGCCGACGACCTCTTCGAGCCCGGCCGGGCGGTCCTGACGGCGATGGGCCGCACGAGGCTCGACGCGGTCGCGTCCTGGTTCAAGTCGGTGAAGCGGCCGACCTCCGAGGTGGTGATCGCCGCCTTCACGGATGCCCCGGCCGACGGCGACCTCGCCCAGATCCTGACGCAGGAGCAGGCCGACGCGGTCAAGAACTACCTGGTCTCGAAGCACAAGATCAGCTCCTCGGGCTGGTTCAGCTCGGGGAAGGTGGCTTACCTCGGTCGGCTTCGGCACCGAGGGCCCCGCGGCCTCCCGGCCGCCGCCGCCCCGACGCGCCGGATCGAGGTGATCGTCTTCACCCCGCAGGCCTGAGCCATTGACGATCCCCCCGGCGCGACGGGCCGGGGGATCGTTCGTCCAACGGCGGAATGCGACCCGGGGCCTCCTCCTCATCAAGAGGTTGTGGACGACCGGACCCTGGGGTGGTCACCCTGCGCGAACAGCGGCAGGGCCGTGCGGTTCGCCGGCACCGGCCCGCGGCGGCCTGAAGCTGTCGCGGGCCTGCCGCAGGTGGCGTCGGTGATCGCGGCCGGCTGGGTCGAGGTCGACGCGGCGACGGGCGGGTCGGCGATGCCCTGCGGGTTGGAGTTCCCGGCGGCCAGGGCGAAGCTCAACGTGGGGGATTGCGATCCCGACGTGCGGCTCGCGGCGCCGTCGAACTGGTGAGACCCGGTCCGGTGCCGCTGTCGGCTTGATCAGAGGGCGCTCACCCGTCGAGGGGTCGAGCGTGATCCCGTCGGACTGGGACCGGCAGCGGTGATCGTCCAACTACCGAGGAACGTACCGGAGACCGAGTTGTACTTGAACACCTTGTCGGTACTGGAGTCATTAACGACCCAGAGTGACGAGCCGTCGGTCGCGACGTCCTTGGGGCTGGTGTTGCTACTGTTGAGGCTGAAGCTGCTGGCGGCGTTCTGGCTGCCCGAAAGCGCGTGCCGCGCCGGTAGCGGAAGACCTTGTCCTGCTGCGCATCGACGATCAACGTCGACGCCGTTGGTGGCGATGCCCTCGACCGTGGCATTGGATGCCAGGCTGCCGGCGGTCCATGAGCCGAGGAGCCCGCCGGCGGTGTTGTAGACGTACACCTTCTTGTTTGCGTCGACCACCCAGACCTTATCGCCGGCGGCCGTGCTGGCGGCGCCGCGCGGGGCGGTGTTGCCGCTGTTCAGGGCGTAGTCCTCGATGGCGCCGCCGCCAGCGGCATACTCGTAGGTGCGATCGGTCGAGGCGTCGTTCACGACGTAGAACTTCGTGGGCATCACATCGTTGTCGGTGTTCGTGACGGAGACGTCGGCCGGGTCGAGGCCGTTGTAGGCGGGATCGGTACTCGTCGTGTTGCCCAGTACGATCGAGTAGGCCACGGGGCCATCGACGATCGCATCATCGACACCGGTGACGACCACCGTCTGGGCCACGTTCCAGTTGGCGGGCGTGAAAGTCAGGACCGAGACGGACGTGTTGCCTTCGGCTGGATTGCTGGAAGACACCGGAATCGTCACATTGGCCGATGGGGCCTTGCTGAGTAGGACCGTGAAGCTGGCCGTGCCACCGCTCTCGGTCGTGACGAGGCCAGAGGTCGGGGTGACGACAACCTGAGGCGGTGTCGCGGAGGGCAGGTATCTCGCGATGATCGCCCAGTCGATCAACTTGCCCGCGAGCAAGCGGGTATCGTCCTTGGCCTCCAGCTTCCAAGTGCCTGCGAGAGTCTTCCCCTCGAGCACGGTCAGGTTGCCTTCGGGCTTGTACGTTCCCGTGAACGGCGCCGTGCCGTTGATCATCAAGGTCGTGGCATCGTCGTCGAGCACGGTATTCGTGAAGTTCGAGCCCGCGCCGCCCACGTCGGTGAACAACTCGATCCGAGTCCCGTCGGGGGCGATCAGCGTCACGTCGAGGTCCTCGTCCCAGTCGTGCTGGATATTGACGCGGATGTTGAGGTCGAGGATTGTGCCCGTCGGCGTCACGGCCAGGCTCGACGTGTAGGTGCCCAGGTCGGGGATGGTCTTGTTCTCGGTCTTCGCGAAAGTCGTCGTGGTGAAGTCGTTATCAAGGATGGTGGCCTCGCCCTGGCCGTCGAGGATCGTGGCCCCCACGGCTTCCGACAGGGTGACGGTGAAGGCCTCATCGCCTTCGAACACGGCGTCGTCGACGATCGGAACGATGATCGTCTTGTTCGTCTCTCCCGGGGCGAACGTCAGGGCGCCGGAGACGGCCGTGAAGTCGCTGCCCGCCTGGGCCGTCCCGGCCGTCGTGGCGTAGCCGACCGTGACGGTCGTCGGGACGGCGTGGTTCAACCGGACCGTAAAGAGGGCGGGGAACGGGGCCGCGTACCGGATCACGTCCGCGAACCCTCCGACCACCAGGTTCCCGACTGGCTCCATGAGCAGGCCGAGCGGGCGGTCGAGCCCGCCGTTGTTGGCCGGCACGGCGTCGTCGAGGAACGCGCCCGTCGCCGCGTCGTAGCGCAGCACCTGGTTGGTGTTCTGGCTCGCCACGTAGAGCCGGCCTCCGGAGAAGAGCAGGTCGCCCGGGTTACTCAGGCCCCCTGAGCCCGCAGGGATGAATGTGCCGAGAGAGGCGCCCGTCGACCCGTCGTACCTGAGCACGGCGTTCGAGCCGCTGCTCGACACGTAGAGGTTGCCGTCGGGGCCGTAGGTCAGCGAGCGTGGGTTCGAGAGGCCGCCGCTGCCCGCCGTCACGAACGTCCCCAGGAAGGCCCCGGTGGTCCCGCTGTAGCGGAGCACCTGATTATTGTTCCCGCTGCTGACCAGAAGGCTGCCGTCGGGCGCAGAATTCCATGCCCTTCGGGTTGAGTAGCCCGCCGCTCCCCGGGGCGATGAAGGTGTCGACAAAGGCGCCCGTCGTCGCGTCGTAGCGGAGTACGTTATTGGAGTCACGCCCCGCGACGTAAAGCAGGTTGTTCCGGAAGATCAACCCGTCCATCGCCGGGCTGTCCAGGCCGCCACTACCGGCGGTCACGAAGGCACCGAGGAAGGCCCCGGTGGTGCCGCTGTAGCGGAGGACCTCGTCGGTGTTGAGGCTCCCCACGTAAAGGTTGCCATCGGGCCCGTAGGTCATCCCCGAGGAGCGGGTCAGCCCGCCGTTGCCGGCCTGGCTCACGAAGGCGCCGAGGCTGCCGAAACGCGGATCTCCCTCGGTGACCACGACGTCCGAGACCGAGACGGCGGCATCGTCGTCCACGATCGTCGCCAGCCCGCCGCCGACGGCGTAACCCGGGGTCGTGGTCGAGAGCACCAGCCAGACCGTCTCGTCGGACTCCGCCACGTTGTCGCCGTTCACGAGGATCTGGACGGTCTTCTGCGACTCGCCGTCGGCGAAGTCCAGGTGCCCCGACGCGCTGACATAATCCAGGCCGGCGGTCGCCGTGCCGTTGGCCGTGGCCCAGTCGACCGAGGCCGCTCCCGCGAGGCTCCCCACCCGCCGGACGTTGAATGTGACCGTCGTGGTGGTGCCGTCCGGACCTTCGCCGACACTGGGGAAGTCGGCCGCGAAGTAGTTCGCGGACTTGACCTTCCCGTCTCCCCCGGCGCTGGAGATGCCCGCGACCTCGCCGGGGCTGAGGGCGCGACTGTAAACGGACAATTCGTCGATCAGCCCGTTGAAGGGGACGTTATAGTTGGCCAGGTAGTTGGAGTTGCCGATGCCAACGCCGGGATTCTGCGTGGGGTCCAGGGGGCCGAAGGGCCGAGCCGTGGTCAGGGTTTCCGCGACGATGACACCGTCCTCGTACAGTCGCATCACTCCGGTTGCGTAGTCGAGGGTCGCCGCGACGTGAACGAACTGCCCGGTCGCGATCGGCGCCTCAAGGCTCGCCCCTGCCGTCGTCCCGTTGATCCCGAATTGAAGATTACCGTTCGGATTGATGACGAGCTGGTACGGGTCCATCCCGCCGCGGTTGTCCCCGCGGAACAGGATCGTCCCGAAGTTGGAGCTGGTGGGGATTCCATTCACCTGGATCCAGCCCTCGATCGTCATCGAGGCCGTGAATGCCAGGCTGCTGGGGTCGCCGAGCGACGCCCAGTCGTTCACGCCGTCGAAGCTGAAGGTCTGGCCGACCTTGCCCGACGCGTAGGTCAGGCCGCTCGGGCTCGCGTTGTTCAGTCCCTTGAGGTCCGCCGCGGTTCCGTCGGCCGCCCACCAGCTCACCAGCCCGTCGGGCACGCCGACGGCCGTGAGCAGCTCGCGCCCTTCAAGGCATTCGAGGTCCGGGCGTCGGATGCGTGAGGATCGGGATCGGGGGCGCTGCGGGGGGCTGTCGCGGGGTGCGGAGTGGCATGGGCGGATTCCCTGGAGGGTGGAGGGGCCTCGCCTCGCGCCGCTCCAGGGCTCTGGCCCGGGAGGCGGCCGAGGCGTCCTTCACCCGACAGTGCGAATCGGGCCTCGGGGGACCCAACGTCCGCGGGTGAAAAATGTGAGAAAGTTCCTCCGCGTCCATTTCGAGGGTCGCCCGGCGCGCGGAGTGGCCTTGTTGGGCGTCTCGTCCCCATCCCGGCGATCAACGCGCGCCGAATGGCTCGGCGATTTCGAGGGGGAACTCGTCCCGGAGGCGACGCGCGTCCTCGGGGTGGCCCGTCGCGTCGTGGTAGCGGGCGAGGTACTCCGCGGAGTTGGCCCCTGGCTCCGCGGTCGGGATCAGGCTTCGGTCACCGCGATGAACCTCCTCGCGGCCGCTTCAATCGATCCTGTGCCTCAACTCGGAGGATGCGTCGGGTGGGAAACCGGTTTCGTCTCGATTTCGGGCGAGGCTAGACCGAGCAGCTCCGCGGCCTCGGCGTGGAACCGGTGCAACTCCTCGTTCCGGTACAACTCCTCGTTCCTGGGAGGGTTCTTCTCCATCCACGCCACGGCCTTGTCGTACCACCGGCGTGCCTGTTCCGTCTCCCCGCGCCGCCAGTGGGCCATCGCCAGGAAGCAGCCGTTGATGGCCAGGTTCTTGTCGGGACTCAACGCCTCGGCCTTCTCCAGCCGCTCGATCGCGGCCGCCCAGTCGCCGGCCCGGTAGTACGCCACGCCCAGGGTGTTCCAGAAGGGCCCGTCCTCCGGTGCGAGCTGGACCGCCCGTCTGCCCCGCTCGACGGCCTGGGCGGGATTACGCAGTCGAGGATCCGGAACGACGGCCAGCAACCAGGCCAGCCGTTGTGGGCCCGGGCGTCATTCGGCTGGATGCGGATCACGTCCTCGGCTGCGGCGATGGCCTCCCGGTATTGGCCCTTCTTCCTCAGCGCGACCCCGAGGTTGCTCCGTATCCCGACGTGATCGGGTTGGAGGCGGATCGCCTCCTTGAACTCGGCGATGGCCCCGTCGAAGTCGTGCTTGTCGTCGCAAAGCACGGAGCCGAGGTTGGCGTGGGCGAAGGCAAAACTCGGCCGGAGGCGGATCGCCTCCTTGTAACATGCGATCGCCTCGTCGAACCGACCTTCACGCGCAGCGCGACCCCAAGGCCGTTGTGGGCATCCACGTAGGTTGGCTGGAGTCGGATCGCCTCCTTGAACGCGGCGATGGCCTCATCCAACTTCCCCTGGACCCTCAGGGCGTCGCCGAGACTGCTATGATTCGCGGCATTAGGCTCGAGGCGGACCGCCTCGCGGTAGGCGGCGATGGCCTCGTCCACCTGCCCTCGCCGCATCAGCACATTGCCGAGGTTGTGGTGGACCTGGAACATACCGGGCTGGAGGCGCAGACTCTCCCGGAAACACGCGAACGCCTCGTCCATCCGGCCGCTCGCATAGAAGGCGACTCCCAGGCTGTTATGGGCCGTGGCGTAGTTCGGGTCGAGTCGGATCGCCTCCCGATGGCTGGCGATGGCCTCGGACAGTCGGCCTGTCTGCCGAAGAGTATTTCCTAGATTGTAATGATAGGTAGCAGAACGAGGAGAAAGGCGGATCGCCTCGCGGTAATTGGCGATGGCGCCCTCGGTGTCTCCATGCTTCTTGAGCGCGGTGGCCAGGGAATTGCGGGCCGGGGCGTTCTCCGGGTCGATCCGGACGGACGCCTGGTAGAACGCGATGGCCTCATCCAACCGGCCTCGGCCCTGGAGGGCCACGCCGAGGTTGTTGTACGCGGCGGGACTTCGGGGTCGGAGGGCCAGGGCGGCCGTACTGAACCGGATGGCCTCGTCCGTGTCCTGAGGCGTGGAGGACTCCCCGAGCGCCCTCCCGAGCTCCAGGTTGATCCAGTAATCGGCGGGATATCGCCGCTGTGCCGACCGGAGGACTTCGACGGCGAGTTCTCTCCGATGGACGTTCAGGGCGACCCCGAGGAGGACCAACGTCGTGGCGGGGAGTGTGGCGACATCCTTGCTTCGCGCCAGGTCTTCCAGGGCGAGCTGGTCCTTGGCCGCCATGGCGTCACGGACCCGGCCGCGCAATTCGTCCCGATCCGCCAATTTGGCCACTGCCAACAGGTGTCTCCAGCCACGGTGGTCCCCGTTGTTGGCCCTCCACCGGTCGAAGGCCCATCGGTCCAGGGTCGTCGCCAACTCCGAAGCCACCGATGTCGCTCGGATTCGCCGCGCCGCCTCGTCCGGCGCCAGACGATCCACGTCGATCCCGGACGCCCGGAACGTCTCGCTGTATCGTTGGTCGGCCGAGGCATGGTCGAAGATCACGCTCTTCATGGACTCGGCCAGGTCTCGGTCGACTTCCTGCAGCCTGAGCACCAGTTCCATGTCGTCGCGCCGACGCGCGGCCCGGTCGCGAAGATTCCTCGCGGCCGGACCGCTCTCGGCCAGCCCTTCGGCCTGCCGGGCCGTCGCCAGGGCCTCCCGATACTTCTGCTGCCTCAGCAAGTCGTCGGCCTCGACGAGCGCCTGTTCCACCTTCCGATGGATCGCCGACCGTCGCAGTGACCAGTCCGCCACGCCCCAGCTCGCGAGGAGCAAGACGGCGGCCGCCATCGCCGCCAGCGTCACGCCCCCGCGGTTCCGCCGCAAGAACTTCGCCGCGCGGTACCTGATCAACGGCGGGCAGGCCTCGACGGGCCGATCGGTCAGGAACCGCATCACATCCGCGGCGAAGTCGTTGGCCGTCTCGTAGCGGCGGCGGCGGTCCTTCTCCAGGGCCCTCATCACGACCCAATCGAGTTCGCCCTTCATCGACGCACCGAGCCGCCTGGGGTCGGCCTTCCGCCGGGCCGAGACGGTCGAGAGCCGGTCGCCGAGCGTGCTGAGCCGCGTGCTCGGACGGGGGGGATCCTCCTCGCGGATGATCCGGCGCATCTCGTCGAAGGCGGCGTCCCTCAGGGTCTCAGCGTCGAACGGCGTGGTGCCCGTCAGCAACTCGTAGAGCAGCACCCCGAGCGAGTAGATGTCCGAACGGGTGTCCACGTCCACGCCCGAAAGCTCCGCCTGCTCGGGGCTGACGTACAGCGGCGTGCCGACGAACTGGTGGAAGCCGGTGACCAGCGTCTTCTCGGTGAGGGCCTGGCCGGTGGCCTTGGCCACGCCGAAGTCGATGACCTTCGGCACGGCCGCGCCGTCGATCACCGTCACCAGGATGTTCGAGGGTTTCAGGTCGCGGTGGATGATCCCCTTCTGGTTGGCGTGCTGCACCGCCCGGCAGACCAGGACGAACAGGTCCAGACGCTCGGGGATGGAGAGTTGCTGCTGGTCGCAGTACTCGGTGATGGGCAGTCCTCGGACCAGCTCCATCACGAAGTAGGGGCGGCCCGAGGGGGTCAAGCCGCCGTCGAAGACCCGGGCGATGTTCGGGTGGTCCATCAGCGCCAGCGCCTGGCGCTCGGCCTCGAATCGGGCGATCACCTGCTTCGAATCCATGCCGGGCTTGATGACCTTCAAGGCCACCCGGCGGCGGACGGGCTCGGCCTGCTCGGCCAGGAGGACCGTACCCATACCCCCCTCGCCGATCACCTCATGCAGGCGATAGGGCCCGATGAAATCACCGGGCTGCTCACCGGGCGTGGGCTGGTCCGACGTCAACGCGCAGACTGGGGCCGCGAGGAAGCTCGCGTCCTGCTCGCAGACTTGCAGCAGTCGCTCCACCCTGCGCCGGAGGCCCGCGTCGTCGCCGCAGGCCTTCTCGAGGTAGGCGACACGGGCCTCCGGTTCGTCGATCTTGCGGGCGACCTGGAAGACCACCTCTTCGTCAAGCTGGCTCGCCTTCATCAGGCCGGCTCCCTCTCGAACTCGCGAGGCCCTCAGCCCGCTCGCGACGCCCCACCGCGATCGACCCCCCCATCATCTCTCAAGCGAGGAGAACTTCAGGCGGTGTCGCCAGGCCAGGCCGATCCCCATCAACCCCGCGATGACGCTGGAGGCGAAGGTCGAGGGCTCCGGGACGGCGGCGACGTGCTCCGTCAGCGAGATCCTGGCGTCCGCCGTTCCGGAGGACGAGGACGTTTCTCCATTCAACCTGGAATAGGAGAAAGTTTGCGCCCAAAGCTCGTAGCTTCCCGCCAGTAGGGAAATCTGCAAGGGGATCGATCCGTACGAGATCGGGCCACCAGTGTCGTTGTATTCGTAATTCTGTTTCAGGAATATTGTGGTCCCAACTGAAGAATAGAGGCTTACGCCCGCGTACTGCCTGAATTGGACGACTGCACCGGAGTTCGCCACCGAATATCCTGTGAATCCGTCGACGTCATAAAGTCCACCTGAGGTGACATGAAATCTGACGATGAAATAACTTTCGCCATTTGCTTCATTGGTTGTTGTGCTCGACGAGGCTGCCGCTGAGGAGGTGGAAACGGCGAGACTGATCGACGCGGGTCCGATGCTGGATGTCTGGAAGTTGGAGGCGCTGACGGTCGTGGTCCCACCCGAGGCGGTGTCCGAGCCGTTCGCCGAACTGGCGAAGCCGCCGTTCAATCCGGAGCCGGAATCGTCCAGTAGGCGCCTCGGGTGGTTCCACTCGTGATCGTATCGACGACGATCCCTGCCTTCGCGTGCCCCGCCGTGCCGAGCAGGATCGCCAACATGGCCGCCGCCCCACTGAACCGACTCCTCGACCGCATCATGGTAGGTGACCTCCTGGAGCTTCGCCGTCCTCGGCTCGACCCGGGGGCAAGACAGCTTGCCTCCGCGGGGTCAGCCCTGGGTCACCGTCGAACGGGCCGGAATGAGGTGCAAGCCGTTCACCGGCGAACCGCAAGGACTCGCGCGAACCGCCCTCGGGCCGACGCTTCGGTCGGTGACCACAACTCAGTGCGAAATCGGCGCGCGGTTCACCTTACGGGAGCGGGTAGATTCTCCAAAAAGTCCGGAACGGGGGCTCCTACGGCTCACCGCCGGTCATGGCGAGCCGCAGCCAGCTCCGGGCGTAAGCCCAGTCGTTGTCGGCGGTTGAGCGGGAGATGCCGAGCACCGCGGCGGCCTCGTCCACGGTCAGGCCAGCGAAGTAGCGAAGCTTGATGAGCCGGGCCTTGCGGGCGTCCTTCGCCTCCAGGGCGGTCAGGGCCTCGTCCAGGGCCAGCAGGTCGAGCGAGGGGCCCTCGATCGTCGGCTCGGCACCGGCGAGGTCGACGCGATCCCGGCCCCCTCCCCCCTTCGTGCTCGCCTTCTTGCGGGCATTCTCGACGAGGATCCTGCGCATGGCCTCGGCCGCGGCGGCGAAGAAATGGCCGCGATTCGACCAGCCCGGGTCGCCGTTCCCGACGAGCCGCAGGAACGCGTCGTGGACCAGGGCGGTCGCCTGGAGGGTCTGCCCCGGCTTCTCTCGGGCGAGCTTCAGGGCGGCGAGCTTGCGCAACTCGTCGTAGACCAGCGGCAGCAACTCCTCCGAGGCCCGGGGCTCGCCCCGATCGATCGCCGAGAGCAGGCGGGTGACCTCGTTCATCGGGTTTCATCCCTCCCTTGCGACCCGATATGCCCGGGGCGTCGGGGCCTCCCGCCGTCGCGGGGCCCCTCCACGCACTCGAACCATGCATTCGAGCGTACTTCAATTCGGATGGTCGAGGAAGTCCCCGCGCGAAGGCCGCGGGCCTCGACGGTTGACGGCCGCGCGGGGGGGGGGTAGCCTGAACCACCAACAGGAACCCGCCGGGTAGGCGGCGGATGCGCGACGGCGTGCCGGCATCGAGTGCCGAGGAGACGACCCCGTGGCCTCCTTGTTCGTCATCCAGGGGGCCGACCAGGGGAAGCGGTCGAACTGGACGCCAACCCGACCGGGCTCGGCCGCGACAACTCCAACCCGATCCGGCTCCACGACACCGAGGTCTCCCGCAGGCACGCCGAGGTGCGCCGGGTCGACCAGGGCTATCGGGTCGTGGACCTGGGCTCGGCCAACGGCACCTACGTCAACGGCGAGCTCGTCGAGCAGGCACCGCTGCAGTCGGGTGACCGGCTCCAGCTCGGCCAGACGGTCATGCTCTTCAGCGAGGGGAACTCGGCCAGCTCGACCGGGAGGCCGCCTCGCGGATCACGATGCTCGGGCCGGCCAGCCCGGACGACCGCTCGGCGATCCTCAAGAGCATCCCGGCCGGCGAGGGCTCGCGCGTCCTCCAGGCCCCCGAGGTCGCCGCCGGCTGGCTCCGCGAACGCCTGGTCAGCCTCTCGGTCATGTACCGGGCCACCCAGGCCATCAGCCACATCCTCGACACCGACGCGCTGCTGACCCAGATCCTGGAACTGGTCTTCGAGTCGATCGGGGCCGACCGCGGCGCTGTGCTGCTGAAGGACGAGGCCGGCGAGCTGATCCCCAAGGCGGTCCGCTGGCGCGAGGGGGCCGCCGAGACCGACGAGAAGCTCACGATCTCGCGGACGATCGTCGACCACGTTCTCAATCAGGGACAGGGGGTCGTCACCTCGAACGCCCCGGCCGACAAGCGGTTCGGGCCGGCCCAGTCGATCGTCGACCAGGGCATCCGCGAGGCGATCTGCGTCCCGCTCCAGGGCCGGCACGTGACCCTCGGCGTTCTCTACGCCGACACGAAGGCGCCGACCGCCCTGCCCTTCGACGCCGACGGCAACCCGATCCCGGTCAAGGGCCGGTTCTCGCAGGACCAGCTCATGCTGATGGTCGCCATCGGCCACCAGGCGGGGCTCGCGATCGAGAACACCGAGTTCTACAACGCAAAGCTCCAGGCCGAGCGGCTCGCGGCCGTCGGCCAGACGATCGCGACCCTCTCGCACCACATCAAGAACATCCTCCAGGGCATCCGCGGCGGCAGCTATCTCATCGACATGGGCCTGAAGGAGAAGGACGAGCAGATCGTCCGCCGCGGCTGGACGATCGTCGAGAAGAACCAGGGCCGGATCTACAACATGGTCATGGACATGCTCTCGTTCTCGAAGGATCGCGAGCCGGCCCTGGAGCCGTCCGACCTGAACGAGGCCGTGGGCGACGTGATCGAGCTGATGACCAGCCGGGCGGCCGAGCTCGGCGTCGCGCTGGAGTGGACCCCCGACCCGGACCTCCCCGCCGTGATGATCGACCCCGAGGGGATCCACCGGGCGGTCCTGAACATCGTGACCAACGCGATCGACGCCGCCGAGGGCGCCCCGGGCGCGAAGGCGGCCGTCTCGACCCGCTGGGACCAGGAAGGGGGATCGCCCGGATCGTCGTGGCCGACAACGGGGTCGGGATCGACGAGGCGGAGGTCGACTCGATCTTCCAGGTCTTCTCGTCGAGCAAGGGCTCGCGGGGGACCGGCCTGGGCCTGCCCGTCTCGCAGAAGATCGTCCGCGAGCACGGGGGCAAGATCTCCGTCACCTCCGCCCCGGGCCGAGGCTCGACCTTCACCATCGAGCTGCCCATGCGACGCGCCGAGGGCCCCTCCGGCCGGGACGCCTGAGGCGTCGCCGCCGCCGGGCCGGCTTGCGTCGGATCGGTGGTCGGCTCAGAATGGGACTTCCATCCCTGGTCCACCGCCCGCGATCATCCCAGGCGCCTTTTCGCGTCAAGGAGTTCCCATGTCCCTCTCCGAACCGAATCCGACCCCCGAACCGGCCCGACCGGGACGGAAGACGGGCCTGCTCGTGCTCGCCGCCGCGCTGGCCGCGGGCCTGGCGGCCTGGGGGCTCGGCGAGTTCAACCTGACAAGGTTCGACACCGTGCTCACCCTGGAGGACTCGCTCGCCAACCGGGTCTACGGCCAGAAGAACGCGTCGGTCACGAAGACCGCGGCGCTCTCCTATGGGATCCTCGCGGGCCTGTCTGGCCTCCTGGTCGGGCTGGCGGGGGGCGTCTCCTCGGGGAACCTCCGGCGCGGGCTCCTGGGGGGGCTCCTCGGGATGGTGCTCGGAGGGGCGGTCGCCGCCGGCGCGGCGTTCGGACTGGTTCCCTACTACAAGGCCCACTACAACCCCGATACCGAGGACCTCATCCTGCCGATGGCCATGCACGGCGCGATCTGGGCGGCGGCGGGACTGGCGGGGGGGCTGGCCCTGGGCATCGCCCTGGGGGGCCGCTCGCGATGCGCCCGGCTCGTGATCGGCGGGGTCGTCGGGGCGCTGCTGGGAACCGCGGCCTACGAGGTGATCGGGGCGCTGGCGTTCGCGACCGAGAAGACCATCGAGCCCATCGCCGAGGGGATCGGCTCCCGAGGGCTCGGTTACCTGGCGGTCGCGCTGGGCATCGGCCTGATCCTGGCCGCCACGCTCCACGAGCGAAAGCCCAGGACGGCCGCCTGAGGGGAGGCCCCGAGGAACGGGGTCGACTCGTCCACCGGCTGAAAATGGAGCGGGGCCGGCTCGCAACAGGTTGCGAGCCGGCCCCGCTTGCGTTCGGGAGGTTTCAGGGTCGAGGTCGACTCAGTACGAGTCGGCGCTGAGGACCTCGCCGCCGCCCTTGGTGCCGAGGGCCCACCAGATGGGCTGGCTGATGGTCGCCTTCATGAACCGGACCGAGCCGTCGCCCATGGCGACGTTCACGCCGCCGGGGTGGAGGCTGCTGGCGTTGGTCATCTGCGAGTGGTCGGTGCCGCAGTTCGGGCAGCCGATCCGGCAGGCTCCCCAGGTCTGGGGCGCCCGGGCGTTCGGCGGCATGATCGTGCTGAACATCGTCCAGCTCATCGCGCCCATGGCCCAGCGGGTGCCGATCGAGTTCTTGAAGTCGGTCGTCGGCGTCGCGGAGCGCCACTTGGCGTCGCACGCGGCGATGTAGGCCTGGATGGCCGCGACCCCGTCCTGGGCGGAGAACCGCCGGGCCCCGGTGATGTCGGCCACGCCGACGATCCCGTTACGACCCTGCACGGCGTTGTTCGCCTGGCCGCCCACGGCGACCTCGGAGAACGCGATCGTGTTCGAGGTGCCGTCGGTCGTCGAGTTGATCCCGTAGGTGTGGACATAGGCGAACAGGCCGGGGCTGCCGTTGCCGCCGATCGTGGGCGTCATCGTCGTGGCGTTGGCGATGGTCGTCATCCCCTCGGCCTGGGTGTTGGGCCCGACGCTCGCCTGGTAGTTGTTGATGTTGGAGACGCCCGCGAACCCGTCGGACGGGCAGAGGAACGCGGCGACCCGCGTGTTGAAGATGGTCAGGTTGGCGAAGTACCCGACGCCGGCCCGGCCGTCGTGCCAGACGGCCCAGTTCATGTTGGCGGCGTTGTAGAGCGGGGTCTGTTCCAGGAAGGGCAGCAGCAGGGCCTGCGCACTCCAGTTGTTCCAGGTGTAGAACTGGGGCGTCGGGGCGCTGCTCCAGTTGAGGGAGCCGCCCATCGGGAAGGTGCCGTGGGTGCTGTGGTAGTTGTGCAGCGCCAGGCCGATCTGCTTGAGGTTGTTGGTGCACTGGGCGCGCCGGGCCGCCTCGCGGGCGGACTGGACGGCGGGCAGCAGCAGGGCGATGAGCACGGCGATGATGGCGATCACCACCAGCAGCTCGATCAGCGTGAAGCCGCGAGACCTTGAGCGTTGGGTCATGAGTTCTCCCTGGGCTTGGAGGATGAAAGGACCGATGAAACGGGCCCCGGCCGGAACAAGAGAAGTTCGGCCGGCGGCGAGGCGACAACGGGCGATCGGGGCGGAGAGAGACCCACGCGACGCCGGACGTGGCTCACTTCGACGGCGGGGCGGCGCCGGGGCCGTCCTTCTCGGCCGAAGGCTGCTTGGCTGCGCCCTTGCCGGCCTTCTTCTGCGCGTCGAAGTACTCATCCTGAGCGTGCGCCTCCTTGAGGAGGTCGTCGCTCACCTGGACCTGGGTGCCCGTCTGCATCCGCTCGCCCTCGCCGCAGCCGGCGAGGAGGCCGAAGGCCAGCGTCGCGGCGCCGGCGAACGAGGCACGAGCCGCAAGGGTGCGAAACTTGCTCATGAATAGGAATCCTTATGCGATCTTTGCGACTGGGCGTGCGGGGGTCTCATCCGGACTTCCCGTCGAGGGGCCCGCCGCGGGGCTTGCACGACCGATCGGCCAGGGGGCCTCGGGGGAGGCCCCTGACGATCGCCTGACCTTAGGATGGAACGACCCTCGGCCCAGCCTTGCGGGGGGCGGTAGAATCCGCATGCGCTCGACCGGAAGAATTTACGGATAACATGAACATACCGCCCCAGGCGGACCTTGAGAAGCCGGTCATCGTCGAATTTCAACAGGACGGGAAGGCCCCGGGGTTGCCGGGGGCTGGGCCGACTCCGGCGGCCGTCTCGGTTGCGGCGTCGGCGGGGGTTGTGTTAGGTTCGTCCCGACGGCCCGGGCGGGGTTTCGACGCGGGCACGGGCCGGCGGAGGACGGCCAGCGGCCCCCCGCCTCCCGGGTCCCAGTTCAGGATGAGCCTCCCATGATCGACCCCCGCGTCGCCAGCGGCCTGCGGGACATTCCGCCCTCGGCCATGATCCCCCGCGAGCGCATGCTCGCGACCTTCCGCCAGACCTTCGCCGGCTTCGGGTTCCTCCCGATCGAGACCCCGCACATCGAGCGGATGGAGGTCCTCACCGGCAAGGGGGCCGGCTCCGACGAGGTGCTCCGGCAGATCTTCGACGTGACGAACAAGGGCGGGACGCCCGGCGAGCTGGCGCTGCGGTTCGACCTGACCGTCCCGCTGGCCCGGTTCGTCGCCCGACACGTCAACGACCTCGGAATCCCGTTCAAACGATATGCCATCGGCAGCGTCTTCCGGGGTGAGCGCCCGGC
>JAXMBE010000104.1:0-19033 GCA_046349995.1 Isosphaeraceae bacterium
CCGAGGAAGAGGTTGAAGCATACCGTGCGGCTATTGATCGCACGCCGATCGTGTCGATCACCGACGACGCCGAGTCCGAGACCCGCTACCTCCGCTTCATGCTGATACCTGAGCGTCCGATCCTGATCGGATACCATTCTGCAACCCATGAGAGAGATTCGGATCTGCTGCTCGGGCGGTTGGCATCGGTGCTGGGTTATCGTGTGAAGCTGGTGTAGAGGATTGGTCCGTGTGATTCTCGTGAACCGCACGTCTGCATCATCCCGCCTTCGTTTGGCTGGCCACCCAGAGACTCCGACCGAAGAACCAGAACCCCAGAGGCATCGTGATGACGTACAGGACGATGTTCGTGGGAAGCGCACGACCGAAGGCATGGAACAGTGCGTAAGTTGCGATGCCAGAAGCAGGGATCAGGAGCAGCACCAAGACGTTCCAGGGACGGATGCTCCCCAGCAAAACGTCCAGGGCAACAGGAGCCTGCTCCATGTGAGCGTTTCGGCGTAGGGCTATCCAGCAGGCCAGCAGGAGGGCAGGCAGGACAAGGGCAGCGATCGGCCGGGTCGGAACCCGTGCCGCCACGAAGAGGAAGGCGGCAAGTGCCCACAGCAAGACCGTCGCAACCCTACCGACCCGGAACCAGTCGGGACGTGCCATCGACAGGACGAGCCAAGAGAGAACGAACGGGACCGACGTGACGAACGTGTGGCTGGCGAACCCCCGCACGGACGTGTCGGCCTCCTTCAGTTCGGCGGGCCACCACACCGCCCACAGACCCCAGACCAGTCCGATCGCCAGTGAGAGCCACGCTGTCCTTCCGGGTTTCTCCTGAGTCAAAGCCTTGCCGAGCCCATGCCAGCCGACGCCCACGGTTAGCAGGGCATGCCAGGCGAGCCCCGTCCAGGAGAGCGACAGCGGGAACGGGTTCGACGGATCGCCGTACATCGTGTCCACGACGATCCCCTCGGCGACCCACCCATACACCGCCCCGCAGAGGAACACGGCCGGGAACCTGGCTACACGGAATCGCCTCACCGGATCGAGGAAGATCCAGCCGATGAGGCTGTAGGCGACCCAGGTGATGAGGTACTCGGCGGGGTTGTCGCCCGGTCGCCAGAACGACCAGAACACCCGTTCGGACACGAAGAAAAGGATGTAGCCGCTAGCGAGGACGACGGCGATGGACTTGAGGAGGGCGTGGAGACGCACGACCATCCAGGACGAGAAGCCCACGGATGTCTGGGTCGAGGGGTCGGTCAGGTGAACCGCTGAATCTGCCATGCGGTCGCTTCTCCCTCAGCCTTCATCACCGACAAATCGCCGGATGCACGCCCCGAAGTTCGGAGCATACGCCTCGAAGCAATTCGTCTCGTGATCGTGAAGGTACACGGGGTATTCCGGCCCGCCACCCGCCAGGTCGAAGCAGAACCCATCACCGTGGCCGGTGGCAGCGAAAAGCACTCCATCCACGTGACGATCCTGAATTCCGTCCACCGCAAGAACTCCCCGTCGATACGACGTGACATCAAGCTCATTCGGCAGCAAGATGCGAGCCTCGAAGCCCTCTTCTCCATCGATGTTCGTGAACGTCCTGGACCCGAGGTGATCGACGAACGCCTTGTACGCAGGGGAGAGCATCACGCCGAGCTTCGCCTCGATCGGTTTGAAGTCGTGGGGACTGTTGCCCCGCTTCCGGTGCTTCTTGAGATAGGCGTCAAGCCAGCCATGTTCCTCCTGGGTGCCATGACCGGGCCGAGATGCGAGCCCCAGCCGATCCAGCCGAGCAATCTGCTCATCGACCCAGGCTTTGTCTTCCGGGTTGGCAACGCCTGTCTCTCCTGCGACCCGAGTCATCCCCTTGATCCTCAGCTTTTTCAGCAGTAGTTCCAGGCGCAAGGAGACGTAGAGGTTCCGGTAGATCCTCTGGCGAGCCCATCCGGTATCACGTGCGTTCACCTCGGCCCCAGGGCCGTAAGTCGCCCGCAAGTGAGCCCGATCTCGCTCCAGGCCGATTGTGTAGTTGTGGCTGAGCCATCCGAGGCTCTTGGCCACGTCCCATTCGATCGTGGCGGGGCCATCGAACTCGAACTCCTTGGAATGGCAGGTCTTCGGTTCTCCGCAAGCAGGGCACCGTGAGACTTCAGCCATCGCCCGCCCCAACGCAATGCGGTGAACCGGGACGGCCAGATGCCAAGGGATCGTCTGCTTCGACTTCTTGTCGGTCGTCGTGTAGAACTCGCATTGGCCTGGGCAACAGACTTCGAGGATTCGCCTCGCCCAGTCTCGAACGAGGAAGTTGGCGAGATTTGCGGGGGCGATGTCAACCGGTCGATCGAGCCCCCGACCGAGAAGGTAGGGCTGGGGCACATGGTCCAGGTCGGGGAAGGTGCAATGCGCACACTTGACCGGCAGCCGGTTGAGCGGGTCGTCAACATAGCCCGTCGTGTCGAGGTGTCGGTCGGGGCCATCGAACCACACATACCCCAGCGCTTCTCCCATCGATCGCTCCTCACGAAGAAGCCTTGCGACCGGCCTCGGCCCTCTCCTTGAACTGCTCCCCCGTGATCTTCGCCCCCCAGGTCGAGGGGATCTTCAAGAGCCGTTTCACCTCGACATAGGAGAGGCCCGCCTCGACCAGTTTCTTGATCGAGGGCAGGAACACATCGCTGAAGAAATCGCCCATCTTGTGGGCCACCTGCTTGTCGAACGACTCGGCGGTGATGGTCGTCTTCTTCTTCCGCTCGACGGCTTGCTTGTCGGCCTTGTAGTCGTCGTGGTGCGTGCCGCCCGTGTGCCCCATGCGGGCCTTGGCCCCCATGACCGCCGCCACCATGCCCCGTTCCCTGGCCTCGTCATCCTCCAGGCCGTCGAGAAGCCCCTTGGCGTAGGTGTAGGTGGCCAGGATGTCGAACTTGCCGATCGAAACGTCGTCTGTTGGTTTCTTCGCCATGTGCGACCGCCTCAGCTACCCGCCCCGTGCGTCTCCGACTCAAAACCCCAGTGCCGGGAACCAGCCACGCAAAGCCGCACGATCGATGCCGTGGCGTCCCCTCCACCAGCAAACCGGGTATGGGAGGTCCACGAAGTGATTCGGCGGAAGATGGCGTGCGTCTGATAGGACGAAACCACCCCGTATCCACGGTGGTCCGGGTCCACGAGGACGCCCAGTAATCCAAGGATGCCGACCAGAACGTCTCGCTCGGCCTTGTTCGAGGGGAAGAGCCCGCCCAACGCCTTCTCCAGCCGAGGTGCCGTCGTGTCAGGCGGCACGGACTCGATCGCCCGAACTACGGAGAGGAAGGTCGCAATGTCGGCGTCGGTCGGCGTGGGCGGGTCGAGGTCAAGAAACCACTCCAGGTCGAACGTGGCGTAGACCGGCTGGTCATGACGCACCCCACCCCACTTGAACCGCTCGAAGTTGAGCACATTGAGGTCTTCGTCCTCTTGGGGGGCGTCGTACTCGCCGCAGACCGGGCAAGCCAATCGTCGGTTGTGATGCTCGTGGTCCGGGAGATCCCGCAGCACGGCATAGCTGCCGAGCGCCGAACGGACCTCCAGGCGTCGGGATGTCAGGCTCGCCAGGAATGCCTGGGCGACGACCTGGGGATCGACCCTGGTCCGCACCTCGGTCGCTCGCCGTACGATGTCGTCATGCGAGAGCCGGATCGGGTCGAACATGACCCCGGCCTGCTTTGCGTAGTAGTAGTCCTCGGGGGGGGCCGAAACTCTCTCTCTGGCTTCCACCCAGACGACGACCAGTACGTCGAGAACAGGATCTTCAGCGCCTTCTTGTCCATCGCCACACTTTCGCCAGGTTCGACCCGAAAACTTGGTGTTCCGGCTCCAGGATCATTATCCTCGGTCGAGCGATCGGGTTCGACCGGCCACCTCGACCGATCCGATGGGACACCGTTCGGTCGCTGTGTAGACCGGCATGCGAGAAACGACCATGCCCTCCGTCCTTTACCTCGCCGACCGAGGCTCGCCCGCCTTCGAGGCGGGACGTACCACGGTCGATGTCGTCTGTGCGGGGGACAGCATCACCGGCTGGAACAACTTCGGGGCCGTGACCGAATGGCCCTATCGCACCTACCCCGACTTCCTCCAGAGGCTTTCCGAACCCCTGGGGCTGGCCCTCGCCAACGGCGGCATCGCCGGGGAGGTCAGCGGCAACGGGCTCGGGCAGGTGAGGGACTACCTGGGGCTGTTCCCGAATGCCCGTTACTTCGTCGTCGGCTACGGCACGAACGACCTGGGGATGTGGCCCGACGTGGAGCGGACCAGCCCCCAGGTCATCGGAAATCTGAACGGCATGGTGCGGGCGATCGTGGAAGGCGGAAGGCGTCCGATCCTGCTGAACGTCCCGCCCGCCAACGGCTCGATGTTCCCCCGCCCGGCGGCCGAGGAGTTGCGGAGCCACCGGGCCTTCCACAACGAACGGCTGGAGGCGTACTGCCGACACTGCGGGGTTCCGCTGGTCGATCTTTCGACGGCGCTCCACGACGAGCACTTCGGAGACGAGCTTCATCCCAACGACCACGGGGCTCGGATCATCGCACTGCAGGTCTTCCAGATGCTCGGCGAGGTCGCCGGGCTAACTCCCTAGGCGACTCCCACGTCTTCATCGGAAGCCGGGCGGCACAACGATGTAGCTCTCAGTGGAATGGATCACGTCGCCCGGCAACTCGAAATTGAGCCTCTGCCTGTCACCCTGCTCTACGCACTCGACCAGTCCCTTAATCGAGAGCGGAATGCCGTGAAACGAGTAGGCGGCGAACATTTCCTCCACAGGCCCCTACCCCGGCCGTTGCGTCAGTCCGGTCGCTGCGGAGCGAGACAAGGGGAGTGACCGAGACTAGCGGGTTAGCACAAGCCGCCGACTTGAAGAGAGTTGATCGCTTCAGGGTTTCCGGGGCAGGTTCATCAGAACGATCTCTTTCTTGAGTATTCGGATGGCGGCTTGATTTCCGGCGTCCGTGTTCAACCAGCGTCCTCTCTTCGGACTGACAAAGTACTCCGAGTTAGCCTTGAGCACGCTCGTGATGCAGGTCTCCCGGAACTTATGGAAGTCGTCAGGCTTCAACCTCTTTTTGCCGATGGGCGGGAAGATCTGACGCAGGTTCGACTCGATGTTGTCGTAGCTATGTGCCTCGACGGGGAGATCCGCCATGAAGAAGAGCGTTACGACGAGGCGCTCCTCGGTCTCAAGACCCTTCATGGCGTTGTAGATGACTTCCCGGTGTTCGGCCGGGATGCCCGTCCGCTCATTCACGTCGATGATCTGGCCGCTGTAGCTCTTCGCCTGCTCGAACGAGTAGCGTGACATGCTGCATCCGCTCCCCTCATTACTCAGTTCGACTCCAGGGCGATCGCACGTTAAGTCATGATCCGAACAGCACTTGCTCGAGGTAGCTCGCACTCCAGCCGGCGATGAGTCGCTTGTTCTTCACCCCGACCTTCCGCGTCGTCTCGTTCTTGAGCAGGCTCAGTGCCGTGCGACGGAGCGCGCTGAAGTTGGCATCGGCGTGCCCCTTCCTGACCCGGCATCGGTCCTCGCCGAAGGTCACGTCCAGTTGCCAGTGCAGCCGGTTCTCGATCGACCAGTGGCCGCGCACCGCCGCCGCGAACGACCGCACGCCCAGCCGCCTGCTCAGGATGTAGTACCGCACCGCGTCGCTCGCCTCGCCGTCGCGCACGGTCTCGCTGATCGCCACGCCGATCCGCTTCAGCCCCTTCCATCGCGACCCGTCTGGCAGGTCTGCAGGGGCGTCGCACACGTAGTACGTCCGGCGCTCGTCGCGGCCGTGCGCGTGCTCCGTCGCCTCATGCCGGCCCACCCACACCCGCGCGAAGTCGTCCTCCATGTGGCCGAGGAAATGCGCCTCGATCCCCGCGTACAAGGTCGGCTGGTTCTCCTTCACCGCCAGCACGTAGTCGGCGCCGCGGGCGATGATCGCCTCGGCGATCGCCGCCTGGCAACCCATCGCGTCGATGGTCACCAGGCTCCCCGTGATCTCCAGCATCTTCAGCAACTCGGGGATGGCCGTGATCTCGTTGCTCTTGGCGTCGACGACCACCTGGCCGAGGCTGATGTGGTTGGCCGTGGCCCAGGCGCTGACCATGTGGATCGCCGACTTGCCGGACGCCCGGTCGTAGCTGCCGCGGAGTGTCTTGCCGTCGATCGCCACGACCTGCCCGGACGTGATCTCGTGCAGCGCCGTGACCCAACTCAGCAGACACTCCTCGAACTCCCCCGGCACCAGGGCCGCGAGCACGGCGTTGAACCGGTCGTGCGACGGGGTGCCGCCGCTGACGTCGAGGAAGGTGGCCAGCCAGTCCTTCTTCTCGCGGGCCCAGTCGGCGATGGCGACGAAGTCGTCGGCCCCGCAGATGACGGCGCAGACGGCGATGGTGACGATGTCGATGAGCGGGTAGACGACCTTCCGCCGGCGCGGGTCGGTCAGGTCGGCGAAATGGTCCTGGATGCGAGCGGAGCGGGACGACGGCATGACGGCAGATCCTCGACGACGATCCGCCCATCGAGTCCCCGACTGATGTCCGCGACGAATCGCACGTCACCCTTATCGCAGATTACCCAGAATGGCGCAATCGCCCTGGGGCTTGCCTTGCTTCTGGGCCGCTTGCTTCCTGGTCGATTCCAGCCGCTCACGCCCCACGTCCGACAGCACCCCACCGGCTGCGATGTACTGCTCGCAGCGGGCACGACCGGCCACCTCGGCGACGTTCACGCCTTCGCCTTCGATGGTGACCGATGGTTGAGGGATCGAGTACGTATACTCCTCCCAGTCCGACACGTTGCTATCATCCAGCTTCTCCCGGAGCTTCTTCAGGTAGTCCTCATCGGGCTCGTCCTTGTCCTCCTCGTTGTCGATGCGCTCCTGGATTCGATCGATGCACTCCTCGATCGCCTCCTCAAAGCCCTCGAAGTCGGATGGGTCGGTCGTCTGGATCACGACATCGACCATCCAGTCCTGCCCGTCCTGTTCGGAGAAGTCGTCCTCGACGACCCTGCAGAAGATGTCCCCCATCGGCGAGTCTCCTGCGACTCCGGGGCGAGGGGCGGTCGTAGACCCCACATGCCGCTAACGCATAACTCGGCCCATCACAGCACCGGTCAGCGTCGATCGAATTCAGCGGCTCAGGTCGTGCTGGCGAGGCTTGCTGCGCCCTCAACCATGCCGGATGATCGTCATGATACGCCTCGCTCGGTGTCGAGCAAAGCGGGTAGACCTGGGATATCTGTCTTGGTCACGACCTATGCCGAAAGCGATGAAGCGAAGAGAGTCCGAGAAGTACCGTCTGCTCCCTCCCTTGGATGACGAGACCTACGCCGGGCTCAAAGCCAACATTGCCGTCAACGGCGTACAGGTGCCGATCGTCAAGGACGAGAAGGGGCATATTCTGGACGGCTTCGCCAGGGCGAAGATCGCCAGAGAGCTTGGCTATGAGTGCCCATCGGTCACGGTGCGGGGGCTGACCGAGCAGGAGAAGCGATCTCAGGTCCGAGCATTGAATCTGGCTCGTCGGCAGCTTGACTGGCAGGCGAAGCGGCAACACATCGCCGACGAGTTGAAGGACAACCCCGACCGATCGAACCGTTGGATCGCCAAGTCGCTGGGCGTGGATCACAAGACAGTCGCCAGCGTGAGGACGCCGATGGGTGCGTCTGGGGAAGTTCCCCAGACGGACTATCGGTTGGGTGCGGATGGCAGGTATCGCCCAGCGACCAGAAGCAACGGCGAACGTGAATTCCTCACGACTACGCCCGAGTCGGAGCCCCGAGCTTACCTCGACTTGAGCGACGAGGAGGCAATCCTCCAGGCTGCCGCAGAGATCCGCCAGCGGAGGGTAGCGGAGACGCTAAGGCGAGCCCAAGAGAAGCGGATGCAGTCACGCCCTGTCCGAATCAAGAAAGGCAGCCACGTGATTCACGGCGACTGCCTCGACGTGATCCCGACCCTGGCAGATGAGTCCGTGAGCCTGGTCGTCACGTCCCCGCCTTACGCCGACCAGAGGGCCAATCACTACAAGGGCATCTCGGAGGCGGATTACCCCGACTTCACCGTCCATTGGATGACGGCCCTTGCGCCCAAGATGACCCCGGACGGGTCAGTCCTCCTGGTGATCCGCCCGCATGTCCGTGACGGTGTGCTCTCCGACTACGTCCTGCGAACACGCCTGGCGCTCCGTGAGGCGGGCTGGAACGAGTGCGAGGAACTGATCTGGCTGAAGCCCGACGCACCGCCCCTGGGCAGCCTGAAGAGGCCAAGGCGCACATGGGAGAGCATCCTCTGGTTCGTGTCCTTCCGGTAACCCTGCCTGAAGGGATCGAGCTGATTTGCTACGGTGGCGGTCCTGGATGGGGAGGACCGCCATGGGCAAGAGTCAGCTCGGGCCACTGCCGTCGGACCTGGCACGGGGGCGAAGTCAGTTCCAGGCGTGGCGTGGCCGTCGTGACGGGCGGGGGCGGATCCCGCACGCACTCTGGGCCGTGGCCGTCCGGCTGGCGAAGGTTCACGGCGTCGCTCGTACCGCCGAGGTGCTCGGACTCGACCACGACCGCCTGAAGACACGGGCCGAGGCGGTCGGCGAGGCACCACGATCGAGCGGCCCCATCTTCGTCGAGCTGCCTCCACCGATCGTCGGAAAGACGGGCCACTTCGAGTTCGACGACGGTGCCGGGGGCACGATGCGCGTGCATCTGGTGGGCTACGACGCGGCCGACGTCGAGGCCCTGGCACGCGGCTTCTGGGGCAACAGGTGATGCTCCAGATCACGCCCCACATGAAGATCCTGGTGGCCGTCGAGCCGGCCGACTTTCGCCGCGGGATCGACTCCCTGGCGCGGCTCTGCCGGGAGTCCCTCGGGCAGGACCCGTTCGCCGGCGCCGTGTTCGTCTTCCGCAACCGCAGGGCCACGGCGCTGAAGGTCCTGCTGTACGACGGCCAGGGGTTCTGGCTGTGCCACAAGCGGCTTTCGCAGGGCCGCCTCCCCTGGTGGCCGTCGGCCGACGACGGCGGCGCCCGGCGGCTGGCCGCGCATCAGCTGGCGGTCCTGCTCTCGGCGGGCGACCCGACGCGCACGGCGGCTGCCGCCGACTGGCGCCCGGTCGGGCCGCCGGTCTGATCGAACCCCGCTCGCCTCGCTTGATCCCACCTCGCGTGCCCCTCGCCGCGGTCTGCCCTTGTCAGATCGCCGTGGCGTTGCTTGACTGATGCGCAGGCCAGAGGAACGCCAGGCGACCCCGGCAAGGGGACGTGGCGGGTGCAGCTCGCTGGCTCCTTCGATCGGCTGCAGCAGGATGCGACACGCACCGGAGATCATCGAGGTGGACGACGCGCGCCTGCAGGACGTGCTGCGCCGGGTCGAGCAGGCGCTCGACGCACAGGACGCCGAGCTGGTCCGGGCGGTGTTCGCGTCGTACGCCTACGTGAGCGACCTGGTCGAAGACAGGGACACGACGATCCGTCGCCTGCGTCAGCTGTTCTTCGGGGCGCGCACGGAGAAGACCGAGGCGGTCGTGAGACGCGGCCCGGGGACGCCCGAGTCGGACCCGCCGGGCGCCGCTGCGGAGACTCGCATCGCGGCCGGGACGGCAGGCCTCGATGCACCGGGGCCGGACGATCCGGGCCGACCGCACAACCAGGGCACGATCGCGCGCGGTCACGGGCGCAATGGCGCCTCGGCCCATGGCGCGGCCGTGCGGGTCGAGGTGCCGCACGCGTCGCTGAGCCCCGGCGACGCGTGTCCCGAGTGCGGCCGGGGCACCGTCTACGAGAAGGCGCCCGGCGTGATCGTGCGGGTCACGGGCCAGCCGCCGCTGACGGCGCGGGTCTACGTGCTGCAGAAGCTGCGGTGCCACCTGTGCGGCCGGGTCTTCACCGCGACGGCACCCGCGGAGGCGGGCGATCGCAAGTACGACGCCACGGCCGGGAGCATGATCGGGCTGCTCAAGTACGGCACGGGGCTGCCGTTCAACCGCCTCGACGGCCTGCAGGGGCACATGGGCGTGCCGCTGCCGGCCTCGACCCAGTGGGACATCGTGCGGGCGATCGCGGCGAACCTCGCACCGGCCTTCGCGGAACTGCTCCGGCAGGCGGCGCAGGGCGAGGTCGTGCACAACGACGACACCACGGTGAAGATCCTCGAGCTGATGGGCCGGCGCGGCATGCAGGAGACGTCCCCCGATGAGGAGCGTGACGGGGACGCGGCCGGCGAGCGGAAGGGCCTGTATACCTCGGGCGTGGTCGCGCTGCGCGACGGCTGCCGGGTGGCGCTGTTCTTCAGCGGCCGGCGGCACGCGGGCGAGAACCTGTCCGAGGTGCTCGCACACCGCGTCGCGGAGCTGCCGCCACCGATCCAGATGTGCGACGCCCTGTCGCGCAACCTGCCGCGCGAGCTGCGGACGATCCTGGCGCACTGCCTGGCGCATGCGCGACGGCAATTTGTTGACGTCTACGAGCGGTTCCCCGGGCCGTGCACCCGGCTGCTCGAGTCGCTCGCGGTGGTCTATCGCAACGACGCGCTGGCGGGGGAGCAGCAGCTCTCGCCCCAGGAGCGTCTGCGGTTTCACCGGGAGAAGAGTGGTCCCACGATGCAGGAACTGCACGGCTGGCTCAGCCGGCAGCTGGACGAGAAACAGGTCGAGCCCCATTCGGCGCTGGGGCGTGCGATCGGCTACATGCTCAGGCACTGGGACGAGCTGACGCTGTTCCTGCGCCAGCCCGGTGCCCCGCTGGACAACAACGTGTGCGAGCGTGCCTTGAAGAAGGCGATCCTGCACCGCAAGAACGCGCTGTTCTACAAGGCCCGAAACGGCGCCCGCGTGGGTGACCTGTTCATGAGCTTGATCTACACGTGCGAGCTGAACCAGGCCAACCCCTTCGACTACCTGACGGAGCTGCAGCGGCACAGCGACGAGCTGGCGGCCGGCCCGGAGCGGTGGCTGCCCTGGAACTACCGCGAGGCGTTGGGTTGATCGGGATGGCGACGGATCACGTCGTAGGAATCGGGCTCCCGGACGAAGGCCCCATCGAGCGGACCCAGGCCATGACCAGACGCGGACGCACGCCGAAGAGACCGGTCCCGATCCCGAAGCAACCCGGTGCAATGACGGAGCTGCACCGGGCGCTGACGCGTCGCAAGAAGTCGGAACTGGTGGATGTTCTGATGGAACTTGCCCAGGCTGACCGCGGGGCTCTCCGGCAGCTCAACGACCGGTTCGACGTGGCGGTTTCGCCTGAGGGACTGGTGGCCCGGACACGTCAGGCCATCAGCGACGCCACGGCGTTCGATAAGCGGGACATCAACCGCAACTTCGCCTACGACCACGCAGCCTATGCCGAGGTGAGGCGCAACCTGGGCCGCCCGATCGCATCAGGGCAGTTGCATCTGGCAATGCAGCTCGCGCTGGAGTTGATGAAGCGCGGGAGTTACCAGGTGGAGATGAGCGACGAAGGGCTGATGACCGAAGACATCGAAGACTGCCTGAGTGTCGTGATCGGATCGCTCACCGAAGGCGGCGTGCCTGGGGACGAGGTGCTCGCCTGGTGCGCGGCGATGCGCGCCGGCGACCGCATGGGCTTCATCGCCGAGAAGCCCCTGGCGACGCTGCGCGAGCGGGTGCAGACGGACGCACGTCAGTAGGCCCACGCTCAACTCGCCGCCGACCAGCCTGTTCTGTCGTCAGACGCTTTGTTCGTCATCCTGCCATCAAACGGCATTCACCCCCGACTGGCCATCCTTCCCCGTCCACCAGCAAGCCCCCTGCTGAAGTGCGGCGGGCGAACGGGATTTGCACACCTGCCGGAAGGACACAGCCCAAGAAGAACTTGTCCTGGGAGGAGGCGATCGAGGCGATGAGCAAGCAGGCTGAGGCGAACAATCTCCGCATCGGGACGATCCAGAAGTACTTCGTCGTCATCAAGCACCTGCCGAGAGCTTTCCCGACGACTCACGGACCCTCCGAGATCACGCCGGCGATGGCGAGTCGCTTCAAAGCCGACCGCAAGAAGGCGGGAAGTTGGGGGCGGGGCATCTCGGTGCGGACACTCAAGGGCAACATCGACAGCCTGAACATCGTCTACAACAAGTGGTGGATCAAGGAGTGCAAGATCCTCACCTCGAACCCGTTTGCCGAGGTCTCCCCTCCCAAGCTCGACAAGCCCCGCCCGAGGGTACTTCTGTCCCATGAGGTGACCTCATTCTTCGACTGGATGTCGAAGCGGTGGCAGGGCTGGCGGCTTCCCATCCTGTTCCTAGAGACGAAGCGGCTCCTGGGTTGCCGCATCATGGAGCTTGCCTCGGCGTTCACGGACGCCTTGCGGGACGGTCGCCTCTACTTCCCCGCCGACGTGACCAAGGGGCGCAAGGAGCGGGGGGTGAAGCTCCCCACTTCGGTCTACGAGGAGCTTCGGTCGGTCGCCGGGAAACGGTACGTCTGGGAGGCGTTTGCGGACCAGCTACAGAGGGTTTACCTGGATCGTGGCTGGCGGCGGGCGGGGAGGATCAAGACGGACTATCAGCCGGGTCGGTTCAAGAAGTGGCTCCAGCGCCAGAAGCGTATCTACCTGAAGCAGAACCCTACAGCGAAGGCGTTCAAACTGCATAACCTGCGGGGCACCGCCATGACAAAGGCGAAGGAGGCGGGCATCAGCTACGAGGACGCCGCCGTCGCCTTCGGCTGCAACCCCGACACGATGCGGAAGCACTAGGTCACCCTGGATGAGACGTTGATCGCAGACCGGGTGATGGAGGCGATCCAGGGGGAGAGCATTATCGTGGCAGCCCAGGACAGCAGGAAGAACGGGCGGTGGGTAAAGTGGGGGCCAGTCTATTGGTAGGTGAGTTACCGCAGTCCGGTGGAGGGCCGGATGAGGGGTCCTAGAGTTGGGGAGAAATGAGGGAGACGGTCTCTGAAGACAAAAAACCTCGCCGCAACTTATTGCTGCGGCGAGGTTTACATTAACTGGGGATCTAGGATTCGAACCTAGACTAACTGATCCAGAGTCAGTCGTGCTACCGTTACAATCAACCTCTCAAAGATGGATCCAGGTTAACCATCTTATGCGTTTTTCGGCCGCAAGCTCCGGATACAAAGACGGACGGAAAGACTCATCTGACTGGGGTTTAAGGTCATTATTCGTCGGACGTCAGAGGCTCGGATTGGAGAATTCCTTGAGCGCGAGGTGACCGGCGTCTGATGGCGGCAGCTGCGGGCGACGGCTTCGGTGAATTGCATGTGGCGGACGCCCGCGGCGAACGAGGTGTGCGTCACCGGACGCTCGCCCCGGATCGCGGCCACGAAGTCCTCCTCGACCCCGCCAGCCGCCCTTCAGGCATCCGGGATCCGCATTTCGGAGAGGGATCGTCGAGATGCGGCCGCCTCGGATCCGATCCTCGAGGAGGTCGTAGATCAGCGTCCCCCTCGCTGCCGTACAGGGCGACTGAGACAGCACCTTCCTCGGCGCCAAGGACGGGCGCTCAGCCGGTAAATGCCGACGGGGCCAACTCTCCTGCGAGGTGAGGACCTGAATGCTGTCGGGCGTCCCCACCCGAGCCATCTTGCCGAGCTCGGGGTCGAACCGCTGCTCGATCTGCTTGGAGGCGTACGCCAGCACGTAATTGGCCGGGACGACCCAGCGCAGAACCGTCTCGTACACGATCCCCAGGGTAAGCATGTTGAAGCCAGAGTACCGTGTCATCTGCCGCCAGCCGAGGGGCGTGTCGGGATCGGCCAGGTCGGAGTTCAGGCTCTGGACGTGGACCTCGCGGAGACGGCCGAGGAAACCGTCCTGGATCAGAGAACGGACAAACGCCTCCCCCGTCAGCCCGTAGGGGCTGGGGACGATCATCGCCGTCAGCTCGGGCCGCTCCGTCGATTTGTCCAGCATGCGCTGGGCCTCGCGGGCGTTCATGGCCATCCTGGCCTGGGTCAGCACGTGCTTGCCCGAGTCGAGCGCGGCGAGCGTCACGGGGCAGTGGAGATACGGCCACGCACCGATCACCACGGCGTTGACATCCGGGTCCTGGATGAGCTCTTCCCAGTTACCGTAGATCCGCGGGATGTCGAACTCGCGTGCGACCCGGACGGCCGACTCGCGGTGACGATTGCAGACGCCCACCACCCTCACGCCCGGAATCGTCCGGAACCCGGGAAGGTGCTTGCTCCGGGTGATCTGCCCGGCGCCCACGATGCCGATCCGGATCTCGCCCTGACTCATGAATTGAACCCGCGGGAACAGGCTGACGATGTCGAGGCCCCGGTGTCCGCCCAGAGCGAATCTCGGGCCGGACGGGGGTCTTCCTGGCCTGGCCGATCCGACAGGGATTGTAGATCGGGCCGGGGCCGGAATCCACGCGGTTCCATCACGTCGCGGATCGCGACCGTTACCGACGTCCCGGGCGTGCTCGCGGGTGCATCCGGCGGCCTCGAGTCCGCAGGCTGTGCTCTTTCTTAGCGAGAGGGGCGAGTGGCCGGGTCGTAGTTCGCTCCGGCGTAGCCGCCGAGGAAGAGGGGTCGGGTCCCATCGATCGGGTAGGTGGGGCGCTGGGCGATCCGGGTCGCGTCCGGCGGCTGGCCCATCGAGCGATGCGAGGCGCAGCCCGGGATCAGGGCAACAACCGTCGCGGCGAGTCCCAGGACGAACGGCCGGAGCGTGCGGGTATACTGGAGCGTCATCGTTCATTCCATGTAGGGGGCCTGACGGTGATCCTCGGAGGAAATATCGGTAAGACGGGGCGAATGGCTTGGGAATTCTCACCATCCCGCCGGGAGCAAACCCCTAGCCCCGAGCCGCGCCGTACCAGTCTCCTGTCGCTGCGGCAATCCAAGAGTTCTGCACCGAGCAGCCTATGTCCTTTTGGATTCAAGGTTTACGCGCACTCCAGGTCTGGTGCCTGGCGATCTGGCTGGGAGGGTTTACCTTCTACAGTGCTGTCGTGATCCCGGGGCTCCATGAGCAGCTCGGCGGCCCAATGGAAACCGGGCTCGTGACCCAGCAAGTTACCAACTACCTGAACCTGATTGGACTTGTGACCATCGTCATCGGCGCCGTGGGCCTCGCGGGGGAGCGTATCGCGGGGGCCGACCGGCGGGCGAGTTCGCTGCCGGCGATCCTCTTGCTGGGGCTGACGTCAGGCTGCCTCGTCGCGCTCTACTGGCTTCATCACCTCCTCGACCAGAAGCTGGACGCCGGGACACTGACTGGGTTCTACACGTTGCACCGTGTCTACCTGTGGGTGAGCGTGCTCCAGTGGCTGGCGAACCTCGGGCTACTGGCCTGCTGGGCCGGCGTCATCGGGGGCGGCGCAACGCTGAACCCGGCGCAGGAAGACTCAAGTTTTCGCGGCACCGACCGAGCGTGATTTCCCGGTGCAATCGATTCAAGCCGGGTAAAGAGCAAGGCCGATCGAAAGGCTGTCCGGCGAGGCCGGTAGGCTCAACGTCGAGTCCTTGTCCGCGAGGTGGTTTCCGGGGATGGGCGATCGCGCTGGGAGACCGATTTGCGGCCGGGGGCTGACGCTCCCGGCCACCTGCGCCGTGATCCTCCTGGCGGCGCGAGCCGGGACGCCGGAGCTTCACGTCGAGGGGCGGGGCGACGGGCCTTGGCGGATCGGGGAGCCCGTCGCCATCGCCGTCCGGGAAGGGAAGTCGACCTTCCAACTCCCGCCGCGGGGCGAGGGGGCGCAGACGCTGGTCGTGGTCTCCGCGCTCTCGAGGCACCCCGGCCCCTTCCCGATCCGGCTGGAGGCCCGGCCGGTGGCGCGGGCCCTGCCGCCGGAATGTGCGGCGCACGAGGCCGCCCGCCCCCCCCGCCTGACTCCGCACCGCCCGGAACCGCTTCCGCCACCTTCCGCCAGGGCGCCCCTCGCGCGGCGTGATTTTCATATGATGGTCCGTGACGGCGACGTCTCGGTCGCCGGCAACTACCTCCGGGTGCGCGGGGTGCTGCGCGCGGTGGGCCGCAGGGTGCAGGTCTACGTCGGGTCTGACGACCTGGCGCAGGTGGACGCCGCAATGCTTTCCGACGTGGTGTCCACGTTCGACGAGCGGATCGTCCCGGCTGCGGCCGGGGCCGTCGGTCTGGCCGGCGACGTGGACGGCGACGGCCGCTTCACCGTGCTGCTGTCGAGCTGGCTCAACCGGCTCGGAGACGGCCGCCACGCCGTGGACGGCTTCGTGCGGGTCACCGACCTGGATCCGTCGTTCAGTCCGCCCTTCGGCAATCGCTGCGACATGATGTACCTGAGCACGAGCCTGAAGCCGGGGGCCCACCTCCGGACCGTTCTGGCGCACGAGTACATGCACGCTGTGGTCTTCAGCAAGAAGATGCAGGCGTGCGCGGGCAAGCTGCCGATGGCGATCGAGGAGGAGGGCTGGCTGGACGAGGCGATCGCACACCTCTTTGAAGATGCCATCGGATTTTCCCGCTCGAACATCGACTATCGGATCAGTGCCTACCTGTCGCAGCCGGATCGCTATCAGCTCGTGGTGGACGACTACTACGCGGCCGACCTGTTTCGCAGCCATGGGAACCGGGGGAGCACGTACCTGTTCCTCCGCTGGTGTGTCGAGCAATACGGGCCCGACCTGATCCCGACGCTGATCCGGACGCCGGCGAGAGGCGTCGCGAATCTCGAACAGGCGACGGGCTGCACGTTCGGAGAACTCTATCGCCGCTGGTCGGTCGCCCAGTTCCGGAGCGGTATGGAACCGGATCGTCCCGCAGGCGCAGGGTTGCCAGCCGGGCCCGTGGCGGCTGGGGCCGGGGGGGAGGAATGGCCGCTGGCCGGGCCGCACCCCTGCTGGCTCGAGCCCGGTGATCGGCCGGATTCCTGGGAGGCGGCCGGGACCAGCAGCCGGTACGTGCTGATCCCCGGGCGGAAGGACCGCGCGGTCGAGGTGACGGTCGCGGGTCCCCCCGATGCGGTGTTGCAGGTCACGGCGGTGCCGCTGCCGGCCGACCTGGGTCGGCTGGAACTCTCGGTCCGTCCCACCTCGAGCGCCGATGGGGAAGTCCGGCTTCTGGCGACGGTTCGCCAGGCCGGGGGCCTGCCGATCCGCCTCCGAACGCTCGCCTGGGAGCCGCTAGTCCCGCCGCCCAATCCCCACACGCCCGGGTTCCACCTCGGCCGGCTCGACGAAGAACGGCTGGAGCCGGTCCTGGGAGCGCTCTCGCCGCCGGCCTCCGGCTCGATCCGATCCCGGCCGATCGTGCTGCCCGGCGTCCACCCCGGATCCGGCCCGGTCGTCCTCAAGCTGATCGGTCTTGACGCCCGCGGCCGGAGGGTCTCCGCGTGGGCAATCCTCGACAGCCGGCCCGCTCCTAGCGAGCCCGGAGACGCCAGGCCGCTGGCGACCAGGACGCGATAAGCGGCCGCAGCTTCCGCCCTTGTGGAGAGCTCGCGCTCTCCTCTATGATGGGATGGACGGAGCGTCCGGGAACTGGCCTCTCCTCTCCCGGCGGATCGTGAAGCGACGACCGCCTCTCTCCTCCTCCGGCCGACCAGTCCCGCGACCGCCGGCGCCTCGAGCGGCAGCCGGGAAGGTTTAAGCAATGAGCATTAGCGATTGCGTTTGGTGCTTCGGTCCGGGTAAGCAGACGGCGAGGCCGGTCGCGCGACGTGCGCCGGCGGTCTGCGGCACCCGGTTGGTGCAAGGACCATGGCCGGCAGCGCGATACGCTGCCAGCCCCGGGAGACCTGCCGCGTCGTTCATTCGGCGCGTCGGGCGAAGCTCCGGCGGGCCGTGAGCGAGCCTGCGATTCGGGCCCGACCCTGGCAAGGGGCCCCGCGAGGCCGCCACACTCGATGCCGACTGGATTTCATCGGGACGCGGGACGCCACCGCTTCGAGCTTTTCCCGGGCGGAACGCCGGCGGCTCGCAGATCACCGAGGGCATATCGTAAGCGATGCCGACATCCGCAGTACGCCCGGCCACGACGGCCGCAACCGCCGGCCACGACGAAGAGCTGGAGCACCTGAGGCACGTGATCGAGCACGCGGCCCATCTCCTGCCGGCCCAGGGCCCGATCACCGTCTTCATCCATCACAACACCCTGCACGCCTTCGAGGACCTGCCGTTCAACGAGGCGGTCAAGAAGGGTGCCCAGGTCTTCGGCTGCCAGCCGTACCTCAGCGAGGACCGCTATCGGCAGGAGCTGCTGCGCGGGCGGATCCGCTTCGACGAGCTGAGGGAGGCCCTGGAGCAGGATCTGGGAAGGCTGGCCTCCGAGGAGATCCCCTGCTTCGGCAGCCGGCTCGACCTGCGCCTGGCGATGCTCCAGTACCCGCTCCGGATCGGTCCGCCCGAGGAGCTGGTCTGGTACGTGGCCGAGGCCGACGCGATGAGCAAGGTGCGCGCGGAGATCTCCGCCGCCGACCGGGTCCGACTGATCGCCGAGACCCGGCGGTGGGTCGTCCGCGACCTGCGAGGCCAGGCGGACGCCGCCGACGGCACTGGTCAGTCCGGGTCCGAGGATCGCCCGCGACTCACCGCCGGACTCGCCGAGTTGCTCACGCGGTTCGACGACTCGCGGATGGAGACCTGGACACAGCAGGAATGGGAGCGGTTCACCCTTCAGGCGCTCTGGAGGGTCTGCTGCGACGGCGTCCGCGGCCTGCCCGCGTTCACGCCGCGGCCGCCGGAGCCGACCCGGCACCGCGACCTCCTGCTGGAAGCCGCGGGACGCGACGCCGACCTGCTGGTCCACGAGCATCTGATCCGCTTCTGCGCCGCGTTCCTCGATCAAGGGCTAGCCCACTGGCCGCTTCCATATAGCGATTTGGGGTTCTTTCGCTCGTATTGCCGGCTCTACCGGCAGGCCGCCGGGCCGCCGGATCGGTGGATGCGTGGGCTCGCCCCGGTCCTCGCGCGGCTGGAGGGCGAGCGAGTCTCGCCGCTCGAGGTGATCCGCGAGTCGCTCGGCGAGCTTGGCGTGCAGCGGGACGAATGGGACCTGTTCCTCTCGGCCACGCTCCTGGCGCTACGTGGCTGGGCGGGGATGATCCATCA
>JAXMBE010000105.1:0-18434 GCA_046349995.1 Isosphaeraceae bacterium
GACGAAATCGTCGGCGCCCAGGCAGAAGCTCTCGATCCGGTTCTCGGCGGCGATCCGGGCGGTGACGATGACCAGTGGGATCAGGCAGGTGGCCTTGGAGGACTTGAGGATCTTGCAGACCTCGTAGCCGTTGAGGTCGGGCATCATCAGGTCGAGCAGGATGACGTCCGGATGCGCCTGCTCGACCTGCTGCAGGGCCTCCCTGCCGGTGAAGGCCGGACGGGTCTGGTAGCCCCGGAATTTCACGAGCATGCCGAGGAGCTTGTTCGCCTCGGGCTCATCTTCGACGATCAGCGCGGTGGGCATCTGACGTCCTCGGGAAAAGGGGCAACCGCGGGCCAGGGGCGCCGGGAGTCAGGCACGCGGTCGCCGCCCTTCGGGCCGCCCGCCACCTACTTCGCCGCCTCCTGCAACGAGGCTCGGATCGGGGACGGGGCGCCGGCCTGGCCGTCGGCGACCGCGGGCGCGGATCGCGGCAGGCAGACGACGATCCGGGTCCCGCCCTCCGGGATGCTCTCGGCCGCGATCCGGCCGCCGTGCATCTCGACGAACTGCTTGGCGATGCTCAACCCCAGCCCCAGGCCTCGCTTGCAGAATCCGAAATCGCCCGAGGAATGGCGGCTGGGATCGAACTGGGTGAAGAACGGCTGGAACAGGTGCTTGAGGGCCTCGGGCTCGAGCCCGACCCCCCGATCCTCGACCTCGATCCTCGCCTCGTCCTCCCCGGAGAGCCGGGCCGAGAGGGCGATGCGGCCGTGGTCGGGCGTGAACTTGATGGCGTTTGTCAGCAGGTTGACCAGCACGGCGCTGATCTTGTCGGCATCGAGCTCGAATTGGCCGAGGTCGGGGCTGAGCGTGACGTCGATGTCGAGGTGGCGGGCGACGACGAAGGGATGGACCTGGTCGACGACGGTCCGGAGGATGTCCTCCAGCTTGACCGGACAGCGTTGGAGCGTGCGGCGGAAATCCTCGGCCCGGAGCAGGGTCAGCATGCTCGTGACCAGCCGCGAGAGCTGGCGTCCGCTGGTGGTGATCTGGCGGAGGATCTCGCGCTCGTCGTCTGGCCGATCGGGGTTGGAGAGCTTGAGCAGCTCGGTCAGCCCGAGCACGAGGGTGATTGGCGTGTTGAACTCGTGACTGGCGACCTCGATGAAGGCGGTCTTGAGCTGGCCGGCCCTGGCCAGCTCCTCGTTGGCGTGAAGCAGCTGGACGTTGGCCGCCTGAAGCTCGGCGATCAGCCGCTTCCGCTCCGCCAGGAGGTCGTACTGCTCGGCCGCCTGGCGGATGATGCCCTCGAGCTCGACCGTGTCCCAGGGCTTCAGGATGTAGCGGAAGATGTGGCCCTCGTTGACGGCGTTGATCACGGCCTGGATATCGGCATAGCCCGTGAACAGCATCCGGATGGCGTCCGGCTGGAGCCGACGGGCCTGGCTCAGGAACGCGTCGCCCTGCATGCCCGGCATCCGCTGGTCGGAGAGGATCAGGTGCACCTGGTGCTCATCCAGCAGCGAGACGGCCTGCCCGCCGGTCGTGGCGGTGAGGACCCGATAGGTGCGGTGGAACTGGTGCCGCAGACTCTCCAGGACGTCTACTTCGTCGTCGACGATCAGTAACGTGTGCCGCCGCTGCTCCATCCGCTCCGCTCCGCCCGCAACCGCTCTCCCCTCGGCGTCGTGGTTGATCCGCGATCGCTACGAGCCGATCAACCCGCCCCGGGGCCCGCTGCCACTCCCCCACTCATCCCGGCGTCAGAAGTGGCCCATGACCGAGGACGACTGAAGACCGGCGCCGAGGCACCACACCGAAACGAAACTCCTCCTGACACTGTTATCATACGGTCCCGAAGCCCACCGGTGGTTGACAATTGTGCCCGAGGAGCCGAATTCCGGGACAACCCCCATTCTGTGCATTCTCCGAGGTTTCAGGAAGCCTTGCGTGCCTCTCCACCTCGGTCAGCCATCCCCGGAGGTATTCCGGCGCGAGACCTCGTGAGGAGGCGAAGGCGGGCACGGCTTGTGTCCCGACGGCGGTCACGAACCGGCTGACCACCTACCGGGAGTGAGCAACCACGAGAGTTCGTGAATTTTAGCACGTGGCCAATGCCCGAGCCTATGGTGGACGTGCCCGGACGTGACGTTTTCCGGACGAGGAGCCGCCGGCCGCATCGAGGCCCGGGCGACGCCGCCCTCGCCTGATCCGCGGGGCACCCGGCCCCTGGTCGAGGGATCGGGCGCGACGGGGAACCCGCGACGAGGGGCGTCGCCAACTGGGCTGCCCGGCGGCCACGGAAGATGCTATGGTCACCGGCGATCCCCGGCCGTCGGCCGGGTTACGGGCTGAAAGCGCCGTCGGAGGTCATCTTGAGCCGACCGAGTCCCCGGCTCGAGCCGGTTGCAAGCGTCGAGGATGTCCGGGCGGCCGTCGGCGCCGCGCGGGCACGAGGCCGGACCGTGGGCTTCGTGCCCACCATGGGGGCGCTCCACAACGGCCACGCCCGGCTGATCGAACGATGCCGCAGCGAGGCCGACTTCGTGGTCGTCTCGATCTTCGTGAACCCCACGCAGTTCGGCCCGCGGGAGGACCTGGGCCGCTATCCCAGGACGCTGGAGGCCGACCTGGAGGTCTGCGCGGCGGCCGGGGCGGACCTCGTCTTCGTCCCGACCGAGGCCGTCATCTACCCGCGCGGGAAGTCGGCCACGTTCGTCGAGGTGCCCGGGATTTCGAGCGTCCTGGAAGGGGCGAGCCGGCCGGGGCACTTCCGGGGCGTCGCCACGGTGGTGCTGGCGCTCTTCGAGATCGTACGCCCGGACCTGGCGGTCTTCGGGCAGAAGGACTATCAGCAGCAGCTGCTGATTCGACGCATGGTGCAGGACCTGCACGTGCCGGTCAGGGTGATCACCGAGCCGACGGTCCGGGAGCCGGACGGCCTCGCCCTGAGCAGCCGCAACCGCTACCTCAACGGCGAGGAGCGGCGGGCCGCGGTGGTGCTCTCGCGGGCCCTCCAGCGGGCCAGGGACGCGGTCGCGGCTGGCGAGCGGGACGCCCGGCGGGTTCGACAGATTCTTGACGACGCCGTATCATTAGAGGCGTTGGCCTCCCTGGATTACGCCGAGGTCGCCGACGCCGATTCCCTGGAACCCCTCGTCGAGATCGTGCCGGGACGGGCCGCGGTCGCCCTCCTGGCGGCCCGCGTGGGGACGACCCGACTCATCGACAATCGGCTCCTGACGGAGTGAGACCCACACGCCCATGAGGCTCACGATCCTCAAAAGCAAGCTCCACCTCGCGACGGTCACCCGGAGCGACCTCTACTACCACGGCAGCCTGACCATCGACCCGGACCTGATGGAGGCCGTGGGGTTCGTCCCGTACGAGGCGATCCTGGTCAGCAACGTCGCCACCGGCATGAGGGCGCAGACCTACATTTTGCCGGGCCGGCGGGGCTCCCACGCGATCGAGCTCAACGGGGCCATGGCCAGGCTGGGTTCCGTGGGTGACCGCGTGATCGTCATGTCGTTCGCCGAGCTCGAGCCGGAGGAGCTCGAGGCCCACCAGCCCCGGGTCGTCGCGCTCGATCAGCACAACCGGATCCTCGAGCGGATCGAGTATCCGCCGGTCGGCCACGCCGTGGACGGCGTGATGTCGGTCCTCGACTCGCGCTGACGGCCCGCCCGCCCCCGTTTCCAGGGAAGACACACGGATGCGCCAGGTCCTGTTCACGCTTCCGATCCTCGGCGGGCTGAAGATCTTCGGCTACGGGGCGATGCTGGTCCTGGCATTCCTCGGCTCGACCTGGCTCGCGTCCGCGCGGGCCCGTCGCGAGAAGCTCGACCCCAACGTGATCCTGGACATGGCGTTCTGGGTCTTCCTGGTCGGCCTCGTGGGCGCCCGGCTGTTCTACTGCATCCAGTACTGGGGCCACGGCATCAATAACCTGCTGGACGTCGTCCAGTACTGGAAGGGCGGGATCGTGTACTACGGGGGCATCCTCGGCGGCGTCCTCGCCTTCTTCCTCTACCGACGGACCCACCCCTTCCCGCTCCGGCCGGTGATGGACGTCATGGCCCCGGCCATCGCGGTCGGGACCCTCTTCGGCCGGCTGGGATGCTTCCTCAACGGCTGCTGCTACGGCGATCGTTGCGACCTTCCCTGGGCGGTCTCCTTCCCGGCGCCCTCGCCCCCCTGGGAATTCCAGGTCAAGCAGCACTGGATCGACGCCAACGCGGGGTGGTCGCTGCCGCTCCACCCGACGCAGCTCTACTCGGCGATCGACGCCCTGGTCCTGCTCGTCCTGCTGCTGGCCTACTATCCGCTGCGTCGCCGCGACGGCGAGGTCCTCGGCGTCCTGATGCTGGCCTATCCCGCCACCCGTTTCCTGATCGAGTATCTCCGCAACGACGAGGGGGTCTTCTTTGCCGGGATGACCATCTCGCAGAACATCAGTATCTTGCTGTTCCTGGCCGGGCTGGCCTACTGGTGGTGGCTATCCCGGCTGCCGCTCGGCCGGTACGCGGACAAGGCCGGTGTCGGGGAGAAGGGCGGCGAGATTCTCGAGGCCGCCATCCCCTGAGACCCGATTCGATCCCGTCGGTCCTCACGGCACGGGGATGTGATCGAGGATCCGGCCGAGGATGTCGTCGGCGGAGAGGCCCTCGGCGTCGGCCTCGTAGGAGATCATGATCCGGTGCCGCATGACGTCCCGGGCGAGCGACTTGACGTCGTGCGGGGTGACGTAGTCGCGGCGGCAGAGCAGGGCGTGGGCCCGTGCGGCCCGGATCAGTGCGATCGTCGCGCGGGGGCTGGCGCCCAGCTCCAGGAGCGGGGCCAGGCCCAGGCCGAAGGCCTCGGGGTCGCGGGTCGCGCGGACGAGGTCGACGACGTACTCCTTGATGGCCGGGGCGACCCGGACCGTCGCGGCGAGCCTGCGGAAGGCGAGGACGTCGGCCGGCCCGAAGAGCGGGTCCTCGTCGTCGGTCCACGACTCGGAATGGGCACCCTCGGTCACGCTCGGCAGGTCGAGCATGGCGAGCTCCGCGGCCCGGTCGGGATAGGCGACCAGGAGCTTCATCAGGAAGCGGTCGAGCTGGGCCTCGGGCAGGGGATAGGTCCCCTCGTGCTCGATCGGATTCTGGGTCGCCAGGACCCAGAACGTCTCGGGCAGGACGATCGTCTCGTCGCCGACGGTGATCTGCCCCTCCTGCATGGCCTCGAGCAGGGCGCTCTGCACCTTGGCGGGCGCCCGGTTGATCTCGTCGGCCAGGAGGACGCTGGTGACGATCGGTCCGGGGCGGACGTCGAAGGTCCCGGTCGCCGGGCGGTAGATCTGAGTGCCGGTCAGGTCGGCCGGCAGCAGGTCGGGGGTGAACTGGATTCGGCGGAAGGGGAGGTCGAGGGCCCGCGCCAGGGCACGCACCGCCCGGGTCTTCGCGAGCCCCGGGACGCCCTCGATGAGGACGTGGCCGCCGGCCAGCAGCGCGATGACCAGGCGCTCGAGCAGCACGCGCTGGCCGACCACCAGGTGCTCCATCCGATCGATGAGGCGCTGCAGACCCTGCTGCGCGGCGGTCTCGGGCTCGGCGGGCGAGGGATCGTCGATGGACATGGGGCGGCGGATCCCTCGCGGCGAGCCGGCGTCAGGACTTGGAGGCCTTGCGGCGTTCCATCAGTTTGCGGAGGATCTCGTTGGCCGCGTCGGAGCTGTCCTTGAAGGTCGCCTTCGCGGAGCCGGCGCCCGTGCCGGCGGAAGCCGTCTTGGAGCTGATCCTTCTGGGCCTTCTTGGCGGCGTAGAAGGGGTTGTTGGGGGTCCATGAACTCCTCTTCCGCGGGGGCCTCGTCCTCGGCCTCTTCCTCTTCCTCCTGTTCCTCCTCCGGCTGTTCCTCCTGTTCCTCTTCCTGTTCCTCGTCGAGTTCCGCGGTTTCCTCACGCTCCTCGTCCTCGGTCTGCCGCTCGTACTCCGAGTCGTCGACGACCGAGGGTGGCTTGTTCGCCGCGGCGGGCTGCTGGGCGTCCTTGAAGGCCGTGATGGTGATGGTGTCCCCGCCGTAGACGGCGGTGGGCTGATCGGCCGTCTGGGAGGCGTTGTCACCGAGCAGCCAGGAGTCGATGTCGTCGGTCGAGATGTCGTCGGGGGAGGCGGCCTTTGCCTTGGGCTTCTCCGGCGCGGCGGCCGCCGGGGCCGCCTTGGCCGCGGGGGCGTCCTGGATCGAGACGGCGAAGGTGAGCGGCCCGACCTGCACGAGGTCGCGATCCTTCAGGGTGCAGGGCTCGGTCGTCAGCGCCTTGCCGTTGACCAGGGTCCCATTGCGGCTGCCGAGGTCGCGGACGATCACGGCATCCGACTTGATGATGAATTCCGCGTGCTCGCGGCTGACCTGCTCGCTGTTGGGCCGGAGGTGGCACGTCTCACCGCGGCCGATCTTGAAATTCGAGCCGGCGAGTGGGATGACCTTGCCCTCCGGCTTGCCTCGGACCACGACCAATTGCACTTTCATGGAAACCGTCCTGACCTTTGCGGTCAACAACGATGGTGGAGAGCGTCAATCCACGCACGACTCCGCTCGAGTGCCCGGGGCGGACGGCGATGGGCGGAGGAAGGGCTGCGTGAGCGGCATTGCCGCGCACGCCGGGGCCCACTTCGCCGCGCGGAAGCTCGAGCGCTCCGGGCCGCGGTTCGTTTCACCGCGGATCCGGGAGAACGTCGCACGGCCTCACGGCCCGGTTGTCCTCGAATCATCGCACCGATCAACTCGCCGAACGCAGCAGACGTGCCTCGTCAACGACTCAGGAGGTAACGCCGGGGGAAGAACTTCCCCCGGCGATAGAATTCATTGTAACTTCGCGTTCCGCAGTTCCAAGCATCCTGGAGCCCCGCGCCGTCCGGTTTTTTTCGACCGTCCGGCTTGTGACGCCGATCCGCGATGGGATGTCCCCGGCGGGCCTCAGCGGCGCTCGGTCCAGCCCGGATCGCGATAGACCGACCGCTCGAGTTCCCCGGCCCGGGCCATCAGGCCAGCCGGCGGATCGATGCGGCATGCGTCCATGCCGAGCCTCGCGACGATGGCACCCATGACCGACTCCGCCCAGTCACCCGGCTCCGGGCCGGTCGCGAGGAACTCCGCGACACCGGGCAGTTCCGGCGTCGCGCTCGATCGGCCGAGCAGGATGGAGCCGTGCTGGAGGATCGCGCCGCGACGCCTCCTCTGGGCGCTGCCGACAATCTTGGATGCGGCAAATACGATATCCTCGGGATCTCGGTCGGTAAAGCACAAAAAAGGACTCTTCCCGGAGGATTCCGGCGCACCAAGAGGCGGCTCCGAGGGACCCCGGCGGTGGGCGTCCAGCCCACGCCGGCGAAGAACCTCGAGGATCGCGGCATGGATCTCGCGGTAGAGCCCGGTATTGGGCCGTGCGGCGGGATGGTCGCCGGGTAGCGTGACGGCGTAGGTCAGTTCCCGGTCATGCCAGATGGCACCGCCGCCGGTCAGGCGGCGGACGATCGAGGATGCCGCCCAGCGTGGCTCCCGCCGTGCATCGATGATGCTCTGGAAGTAGCCGAGCGAGAGGGTCGGCACATTCCAGGTATAGGTCCTGAGGACGCGTCGCCGGTGGCCGCCGCCCTCTCCAGCAAGGCCTCGTCGAGGGCCATGTTGGCGGGCCCGTCGTCGGCCCGGTGCGGCAGGATGAAGCAGGTCATGGACACGGGCGGAGCCCGTCGCGGGTAAGAGTCCGGAGAGCGGGCGTCGCCTCGAGGCCCGGCGTCGGAGGAGCCCCGACGACGGTTCCATCGGCGATCGAACGACCGACGGCGGGCGGTCCCGGGGCCCCGCTCCGGCGGGGCGATGGTAAATCCGCAACAGTCTCCCGGTCGGGAGAGTACTCCTGCGAGAGGATTGATGCTAGGAACCCCATCCCTTGCGTGAAGAACCGAGCGATGCTAACCTACGTCTGGATGAGATTTGGTGCGCAGAGACCCCGCCAAGAACCAGGCCGCCGCACCCGGCGCCGACCCGTCGAGGTCCACCTTCGGGGTGGGCGGTCGATCGGTTCGGTTGGGTCCCTGGGGACGGAGTCGGCCGATGGGTGATTATCTCCGCCTGTTGACCGTCAATGACCGGGATATCCCCCTGGCCACCTTGCAGCGTGCCGTGCCGTTCGGGGCCGTCTGGTCGGTCGATCACCCCGGGACCCTCGGCAATTACCTCGCCATCGGCCCCGAGCTCCACGACCTCGAGAAGGTCTGGGCGACGGTGGAGCGCATCCCGTCGGGCCCAACACGCTCGGCGCCGAGGAGGTCGCGGAATTCATCGACAGCCTGGAATCCGGGGGGCCCCCCTCCGCCGTCCGCTGGCTGGCCGACTACCTGGAGTCGATCCGCGCGATCTACGCGATCCGGATCTATCCCGCAGCCATCCTGGACCACCCGCAGGCCCTCGACGCCGTGGACGCCGTGCGTACCGCGGCGCACTGAGGCCGTCGGTGGTATCGGGCGGTGGGATGATCATGGATTCACAAATGAAGATAATCGTCTGATCTGGTGCTCGCCGGACATGGACCTCCGGGGCAGGACCCGGGCGGCGATGCTGGACGAGTCGACGGGGGAGTGGGTCCCCTTCGAGCTCGACCTCGACGACCCGGAGGAAGTCCAGGCCTTCCTCGGCGGCGAGATCCCGCGGGGCCGCCGCCACTCGCCCCGCATCACCTCTCGTAGGCGAGGTCCGGTCGGACCGACGCCCGCCCGAACGCGTGACGAGGACGGGTCGTGTCCGGGACTCCCCGCTCAGACGGGCGGATCTTCGGGCGTGCTCTTGGAGTCCGACGCGGACTCTCCCCGGGGCTTGGAATAGGGTGCCCCGCGGCCCCGCGATCGCTTCTTGCCGCGGGAGCCCGACAGCGGGCTGCGCAAGGGCTCTCTGCTCGTCGGCGTACTGATCGTCGATCAGCTCGGCGGATTGCTCCAGGTGGCCGACGATCAGCCCCAGGAAGTGCAGCCGCGGCGCTGCGACTCAAGGAATTCGTGGAACAGGAACCCGCCATCCAGGAGTTCTCCTGCTGCTCGAGCACCTCGTCCGCCAGGCCCTCGACCAGCGTGTCCGCGCTTCGCGGCAGGACCTCGATCGCGGCCCGGTACTTGTTGAATGGCAGGTCAGGCATGGCTCAGGCTCGCTCCCGGGTTGGCCGGCCCTCGACGGGTCGGGGACGGGCGTGGTCACGGTCCATCAGAGGGCGTCCCCACTGCTCGCACAGCTGACCGCGATCCGGGCGTCCAGCCACCGGCGGTCTCCCTGCCAGCGGCCGCGGCGACGTACCCGAGATGGCCGCCATGGCGGACGAGCTCGAGCACGAGCCGGCGGGAATCTCGCGCGGCGGATCGGCCCGGGCGGGACGAACGGATCGTCCTCCGCGTGGACGACGAGGCCGGATGCTCGATCCGGGAGAGGTAGGACAGCGCGCTGCTGCGGCGGTAGTAGTCGTCGGCCGATGCGAATCCGTTGCGGGGGGCCGTGTAGCGGTCGTCGAACTCGTACACCGAGCGGACCCCGCCCAGCCCGGGATCGCCCAGCTCGGGGAAGGTCCGGTGCAGCCGGGAGACCTCCCGGCGCAGCCAGCGGACGAAGTTCCAGTCATAGATGCGATTCTGGGGCCGGCGCATGGCCTCGGCGCAGGCCGCCAGGTCGACCGGAGGGTTGGCGGCGACGACGCAGTCGAGGCAGGGCACGGGTCGCTCGGCGGCCTCCCCGGCCAGCTTGAGGACGAGGCCGGCCCCGAGCGAGAAACCGATCAGGGCCAGGGCCGAGTCGGGCGCCCGGCGGGCCATCCAGGAGACGACCTGCCTCACATCGTCGCTGCGGCCCGCGTGATAGATGCCCCGGGCCAGCCCGAAGCCCTCGCCCGCGCCTCGAAGGTTCATCCGCACCACACCCACGCCCTGCGCGAGGAGCCGCCGGGCCAGCCGCACGACGTACGGGGCGCCCGCAGAGCCCGCCAGCCCGTGGACGAGGATCGCGACGGGGCCGCCGGGCGACCAGGCGGGTGGCGTCGATGAGAGCACGCAGAGCCGGTCGCCGTCGTCCAGGGCGATCTCATGACGCTCGGACGCGAGATGGGGGTCGCCGTTCCAGAAGTAGCGCCCGGCGATCGTCTGCGCGTGGCCTCCCCGGAGGAAGGGTAGCGGCACGAACGTCGGGGGCTCGCGACGCGCGTCCGCGGCTCGCATGGATCCTGCTGACGAAACCTCGATCATGGAACCTCGGTCTCGGGGTGCGTCGGGCCCTCTCCACCCGGGTGCCCGATTGTAGCAACGGGCCGAAGGTTTTGAGAACCACTGTTGGTTCAGCGCGCGTTCCCCACGCGGCGGATCCGATGGTTATTGGTGTCCGCGATCCAGGCCGACCCGTCGGCGCCGATCGCGACGCCGTGGGGCCGGTCCAGGCGGGCGCGATTCGCGGGCCCGCCGTCGCCGACGCCGCCGACCTGGCCGTCGCCCGCGAGCGTCCGGATGGTCCTCGCGCCGAAGTCGATGAGCCGGATCGCGTGGTTCTCGGTATCGACGATGAATGCCCTCCCCGATCCGTCGATCGCGAGCTCCTTGGGCCCGTTGAACGTCGCCCGCTCGGGCGGCCCGCCGTCGCCGCCGTATCCCTTCTTGCCGGTCCCCGCCACCGTGCGGATCACGCCCGTCCGCGGATCCACCGCGCGGAGCGTGTTCCCCTCGCGCTCGAGGATGAAGACCGTTCCGTCGGGGCCGACGTCCACGGCCCGCGCGCCCCAGATCGACGACTCGGCCGCGCTGCGGCCGTCGCCCTCGTGGCGGCCGCGCCCGGTGCCGGCGAAGGTCGCGATTCGTCCCGTCTCGAGGTCCACGACACGGATCCGGTGGCCGGCGACGTCGGCGATGTAGAGACGCTTCCCCTGCGGATCGAGCGCCACGCCGTTCGGCTCGACGAGCCCCGCGCGGTCGGCGGGGCCGCCGTCGCCCGAGTAGGTCGGCTCGCCGGTGCCCGCGACCGTCGTGATCGTGCCCGAAGCGGCGTCGATGCGTCGCACGCGCCGGTTGAGTCGATCCGCGAAGTAGAGGTTGCCCTGGCGGTCGACCACGACGCCGTACGGCTCATTCATTCGCGCCTCGATCGCGAGTCCGCCGTCACCCGTGAATCCGGGCCCGCCCGAGCCGGCCACGGTCGAGATCTTCCCCGTCTCGTGGTCGATCTTGCGGATCCGGTGATTGAACGTGTCGGAGAAGTAGGCATCGCCCTTCGCGTCGAACGCCACGTCGAACGGCTGGTCCAGCTTCGCCCTGGAGGCCGGGCCGCCGTCGCCCGCGAACCCCTGTTGCCCGGTGCCCGCGATCGTCTCGATCGTCTCCTTTGGACCGGGGTCGGAAGCCTGGCCGATCATCACGAATAAAAGCACGAGACTCGAGGTCATGGTCCCTGACTCCACGTCGCGTCGGAACATCCGATTAGCCCGAAGAGCACAACGTTACCGCATGGCGCGGGGCGAGACGAGATCCCGAGGACGCCGACACTTCTTCGCCGCCGCGCGCCTCGCCCCGGCGGTCGCGGCGCGGCAGTTGCGGGGATCGTGGGCCAGATTACGCCGATTTCGTCCTGTCACCAGGCGGCGGATTCCGATAGGATTACTCCCGATTCCTCCCGACCTTGAGTGAACGAGGCTGAGCGAACATGGCTGACATCGTCCTCATCAACCCCAGGTTCGAGCCCTCCTACTGGGGGATGGATCACGCGCTGCCGTTCCTCAGCAAGTCGGCCAACCTGCCCGTGGCCTGCCTGCCCCTGCTCGCGGCGCTGACGCCCGAGGAGCACTCGATCACCCTGATCGACGAGAACGTCGAGCCGATCGACTGGGAGCGATGCGCCCGGGCCGACATCGTGGGCGTGACGGGCCTGAGCGTCCAGCGGTTCCGCATGACCGAGATCCTCAGCGAGCTGAAGCGCCGGGGCTGCTTCGTGGTCGTCGGCGGGCCCTGGATCACGGTCCAGGAGGACTACTTCGAGGGCCTGGTGGATGTCATCTTCATCGGCGAGGCCGAGCAGACCTGGCCGCAATTCCTCCGCGAGTGGTCGCAGGGCCTCCACCAGGTCCGCTACGAGCAGCTCGAGAAGACGGACATGACCACGGTGCCGACGCCGCGGTTCGACCTGCTCAAGATGAATCGCTACGCCTACGGCAGCCTGCAATTCTCGCGCGGGTGCCCGTTCCAGTGCGAGTTCTGCGACATCATCGTGACGTTCGGACGCCGACCCCGGATCAAGACCTCCGCGCAGGTCATCGCCGAGCTGGAGGCCATCACCAGGACGGGGGTGCGGATCGTCTTCATCGTGGACGATAACCTGATCGGCAACAAGAAGGCGATCAAGGAGGTCCTCCGCGAGGTCATCGCCTGGCAGAAGCGGAAGGGCTATCCGCTGACCCTCTTCACCGAGGCCTCGATCGACCTGGCCGACGACCCGGAGCTGCTCGACCTGATGGTCGAGGCGAACTTCATCGCGACCTTCATCGGCATCGAGAGCCCGAACGAGGAATCGCTCCGCGAGACCAAGAAGTTCCAGAACGTGCGCCAGGGGGGCACGCTCGTCGAGAAGGTCAGGCGCATCCAGGACGCGGGCATGGAGGTCTGGTGCGGCATGATCATGGGCTTCGACAGTGACGACGCAACCATCTTCGACCGTCAGATCGAGTTCATCACGCAGTGCCGGATCTCGTTCTCGATGAGCGGCATGCTCAGCGCCATCCCGAAGACGCCGCTCCACGAGCGGCTGGCCGCCGAGGGCCGCCTCGACACCGCAGACCGCTCCGAGTACGGGACCAACGTGATCCCGCTCCAGATGGGGCGCGAGGAACTCCTCGAGGGATACCTCAGGGTCCTCCGGGAGCTGTACGAGCCGGAGGCCTACTTCGCGCGGACGGACGCCCTGTTCCTGCAACCTTCCTTCGACATCGGGATCACGAGCAAGCGACGCTGGTGGCGGATCTCCCCACGCTGGGCCTGGTCCGAGGCCGTCAACCTCGTGGAGGGTCTGGGCCTGTATCTCCGCCTGATGAACCGGGTCTCCGACCCGGCGCTCCGCGCCGAATACCGGCGGCGGGTCCGCGGATTCCTGAAGGTCCATCGCCGCCCGGGCCTGTTCCTCTTCTACGTGTTCCACATGGTCATGCACTTCCATGTCCGGAAGCTGGCCGGGGACATGGCCTCGCGCGAGGCCCAGCTCGTGAACTCCTTCTGACAAGCCCGGATCGCTCCGAGCTGGACTGCCGCGCCTCGGTCGCCCCGGGGCCCGAGGCGTCTCAGATCGCCTGTTTTATCTATTTTCACCAGGGGTTTCGGCTTGACGGCGATTCGCCCATTTTCCGCGCTTATGGATGGAGTTTGAACGAGGAAAAAGCTAGACTCCTCGCGACAAGACCGCCCACCGGCCTCCCTGGCAGCGACTCCGAGGACACGACGTTTCCCGCCTGAAAATTCCTTCCGAAGGCGAGACCGGACCGGCTTGCTGTCCGGTGTCGTCTGGATGAATGGAACGAAGACGACGTGACCGGAATCCTGCGAGCTTTCCCGACAATCCAGCCACGAACTTGCAGACCAGTGCCAGCGTTGCCCCGAGGGAGCGGCATCGCTCGGCGTGCTTCAACGAGGATCATCCTGCTGCTCCGCTCCTAGCCCCAGCACTTGGACATTCCCCGGAAATTCAGAAAAGGTTCAACATGAGTACAGCCACGACCGCTCGGCCGGCTTCGCTGCATCCGGCATGGGCCCCGATTCTCTGGATCGGAGCCCTGCACGTCGGGGCCCTGCTGGCGTTCCTTCCCGCCTACTTCTCCTGGTCCGGAGTGCTCGTCTGCCTCTTCCTCCACTGGCTGACCGGCGGGATCGGGATCTGCATGACCTACCACCGCCTGCTGACCCACCGGAGCTTCACCGTCTGGCCCCGCTGGCTCGAATACCCGCTGACGATCCTGGGCACGATGGCCTCGGAGGGCGGGGAGATCGGCTGGGTCTCCGATCATCGCCGTCACCACGCCTACTCCGACGCCGAGGAAGACACCCATACCCCACTGCAAGGATTCTTCTGGGCCCACATGGTGTGGTGGATGATGGTCGAGGATTCCTCCAAGCACACCGATGAGTACTACAAACGGTGGGCTCCTGACCTCTACAAGGATCCCGTTCACCGCTGGATCGACCGCTGGCACATCATCTTCCCGATCGGGCTGATGGCCTTGCTCTACGCCCTGGGCGGGATGAGCTGGCTCATCTGGGGCGGCTTCGTCCGCACGATCTTCGTGCTCCACACGACCTGGCTGGTGAATTCGGCCAGCCACATCTGGGGGTATCGTTCCCACCCCACGCGCGACAAGTCCACCAATCTCTGGTGGGTCGCCCTGCTGACCTACGGCGAGGGCTGGCACAACAACCACCACGCCTTCCAGACGTCGGCCCGCCACGGCCTGGCCTGGTGGGAGATCGACCCGACCTACATGGTGATCAAGCTCATGTCGTGGGTCGGGCTGGCGGGCAACATCAAGCTGGCCAAGGTCCGCAGCAAGACGAGCGATCCGGCGAACGCCGATTCCTACGTGAGCCAGGATGAGGCGGACTCCCTGGTCGACGATCCGAACCAGTTCGTCCCGGTCGAGTCCTGAGTTCCGCGCCCCACGCCGAGTGGACCGCACGATCACCGACCGCCCCGGGCGATTTCCCTCGGCCGGGGCGGTTTCGTATTCTCCGAGCCCATGGCCCGGGTCGGTCTGACGGGGCGTCGAACGATGCGGCGGCTCTTGCCAGGGCGGCGAGGAACGAGGAAGATGGGCGAGTGTCCTCCATCGCGGCCCTAGCTCAACGGCAGAGCAGGGGACTCATCGATTCTCAAAGGTGGCACTGAAGGGAGACCTTCAACTGCGAACCGGGTGAATTGCGGGGAACCTAAATTCCTCCTCTCGACCGGAGAACCTGGGCCGTCCGACGGCCCCAGGCGCGAGCGATCGGGGGCGGACCATGGCAATCCGCAGCCAAGCCTGGCCGGGCAACGGTGGCCAGGAAGGTTCAGAGACTAGCGGGGTGAGCCCCAAACGATAATCCCCGCCCAAGAGCGCCCGGCCTCCCAGGCCGATTCGAGGACCTGCCGGGCCGTCACTGGCCAGGCGCGACCTCGAACCGGAACGGAGGATGAGATAGTCCAAGCCCCGGGGAAACCCGGGGGCCCTTGAATCCCTTGGTTGCAGGTTCGAATCCTGCGGGCCGCATCTTTCTCGAAAACCGGCGCGCGTGGCGTTTCCGACAGGTCTTTCGGGCGACGGATTGTGAGCATGGTCCAGAACGAAACACCCCGGCGGAATCAGCCCCCGACCGATCTCGACGCCGGGACGCTCGTTCTCCGTTCACCCCGGCCGAATCCGGCTCATGGCGAGTCTTGAGTCCATCCCGTTGGCAGACGAGGTCGACCCGGAGAGCGGCCGGGGCAAAGGGACCGCTTCGTCGGTGCGGGAGCTGACCGGGACTGATCCTCGGCACGCGCGACGGCCGGGGCCCTCCTTCATCCCCGCGGCGATCCTCGTGGTGCTGGCCGCCGCACACGGCGCGGCCGTCTGGCGAGGGCTCGGAGGCTACGAGGGGCTGAACAACGGCTGGCCGATCTGGCGCGACGATCACCCCCTCTACTATCACAGCGCCCTGGTGACCCGGGCATTCCTGAGTCAGTCGGGCACGACCGCCGGCTACGATCCCTGGTTCATGGCCGGCTACCCCAAGAGCGTCGTCTTCCCGGCCTCATCGACGCTCCCCGAGCTGGTGGTCTGGGCCCTCGGCGGCTCCCGTCCCGAGCTGGCCTACAAGCTGTACGTCCTGCTCTCCGCCGCGGCGATCCCCTGGCTGGTCGCCCGGGCCGGCAAGGTCTGGGGATTGCGGGCAAAGGGGACGGCCTTCGCGGTCGGGCTCTTCCTGCTCTACGTCTGGACGGACTTCCCGATCAACTACGCCGGCTTCGGGATGCTCCCCTATCTCCTTGGCGGTCCCGCTGGCCCTGCTGGCCACCGGCGTCTTCGCGTCCTACCTGGCGCGGCGGATTCGCACGCTGACGTCGGCGACCGTGCTGCTCGTCCTGGCCGCAACAGCACCACCGCGCCGCGATGGTCGTCCGCCCGCGGCAGGCCTGCGCATCCTGCGGCGTTGCCTGGGGCCTCGGCAGGTAGGCACGGAGGAGGCTCCACGTTCACGAGGCACCTGGGCGTCTGGCTGGATCCTGGCGGTTGTCCTGGCGGCCAATGCCCCTGCGGTTTCCAGATCTGGCTGGCCTCCACGAAGGGGGCCAGCGACTGGCGTTCTCGCCCACTCGAACGGCTCCTCGGCCGGCTCGCGCAGATCGCGACCGTCGAGGCCGGTGATGCAGAGCGTGCTCCTCGCGGTCGGCCTGCCGGGGATGCCGGCGGGCGCGTCACGGGACGGTCCGCCGCGCCGCTCCCGCTGGGGGCCTTCTGCCTCGCCGGGTTCTTCTGGGGTTACCTGGCCGGCGGGTTCCAGTCGCTCGATTTCTTGCAGCCGGGCCGGCATACCTATGCCCTCTACACCGGTCTGGCCGTGGCCGGGGGGATGGGGCTGGACGGGATCTTGCTCCGCCTCAGGGGCGGCGAGGCGGGGAGGAGTCGGCTCGATCGCTGGGTGCTGGCCGCCTTGCTGCTCGTCGGGGTGAGGACGCTGGGTGGTCCGCTCGCGGACTCGCTGCGGGCGCGGCTCTGGGCGGGAGAGCCGTTCCTCTCGAGCAAACCGTCGCCGCGCCTGCTCTGGGTGCTGGACCGGGTGAAGGCCCACGTGAAGCCGCGCGAGCGGCTGCTCTACGAGGAAGGAGGGATGGGGCTGCCCGGGATCCCGGACCCCTTCCAGCGCGGGAGGTTCAGCGGCCTCTTGCCGGAGCGGGCCGGTGTGGAGCTGCTCGGCGGGCCGTACCTGCACGCGGCCCTGACCACGAATTTCACCCAGTTCGGCGAGGGCGCACTCTTCGGCAAGGCCGGCTGGGGCCGCGAGCATTTCCTGACCTACGCCCGCCTCTACCGCCCGTCCGCGATCCTCTGCTGGAGTCCCCATGCCCGCGGCTTCTGCCGCGCGAATCCGGACCTGGTGGAGATCCTCGACGACGAGGGGACGCTGCTGATCGGTAGGGTCCGCGGCTTCGGCGGCGACGCGATCTCGGGCTCGGGCAGGGTGCGCGCCGAGGACGGTCGGCTGCGGGTCAGCGAGCTGACCCCCGGGGTTGACGGGCTGGTGGTCTTGCGGTATCACTCCGTGCCGAATCTGCGGGCTCGCCCCCCCGTGCCGCTCGAGCCTCGGCTCGAGGCCGGGGATCCCGTCCCCTTCATCGGCCTGAGGCCGACTCCGGGGACCCGGGAGGTTGAGCTGGACCTGGCGATCCCGTGGTCGGCCCCGTGGTGAAGCGGCCGCGATCGGCCGCCCCGAACCAGACCGCGGAGGCCCCCGGCGCTGTTCACGTCCGGCGTGGCTTTCTCCAGGGAGGGAGTATGCCGTGCTAGCGATCGCCTCCGGAACGCCACGACCTCTCAGCCGGTTCTCTCCGCTCGTCTTCTGGCTGCTCTGGGGCACCGTCGTCCTGGTGGCGGCGGCCTTCTACTATCCCAAGGCCGCGGACCAGCGCAGCGCCTTCGTGCGCTGGAGGCCGCAGGTCCTCAAGTTCTGCGACGGGGTCAACATCTACGACAAGATGATGTTCCCCAACCCCCCGATCCTGCCGATCACCCTGGCCCCGCTCATGAAGCTGCCGCCGGTGGCGGGTGCCATGAGCTGGTTCGCCATCAAGGTCGTGCTGGCGAGCATCTCCCTGGTGCTCTGCCTGCGCATCGTCCGGCCGGAGGGGCTCCCGTTTCCCCCGTTCTTCCAGTCGGCCGTGCTGATCCTGAGCCTGCGGCCCATCCTCGGGGACCTCCACCACGGGAACATCAACCTGGTGATCCTGTTCCTGATCGTGGCGATGTTCGAGGCCTGGCGGCGCGGCTACGACGTCCTGGCGGGGCTGATCCTCGGGCTGGCGATCTCGTACAAGGTGACCCCCGGGCTGTTCCTGCCGTACTTCGCCTACAAGCGGTCGTGGCGGACGGTCGGCGGGACGTTCCTGGGCCTGGGGCTCTTCCTGCTGATCATCCCCGGTCTCGTGGTCGGGCCGGCGTTCAACCTCCAATGCCTGACGATGTGGTGGCATCGCATGCTCACGCCCTTTCTGGTGGAGGGTGCGGCCAGCCCGCTGGAGATCAACCAGTCGATGGTCGGCGTGCTGACGCGGCTGCTGACCGAGATCGAGCCGGGTACGAACCGGTACGACCTGCACCTCGACGTGAACCTGGTCTCCTGGCCCCCGGCCCTCGTCGGCTACCTCGTCAAGGCGGTCGCGCTCGGGCTCCTGGGCCTGCTCG
>JAXMBE010000106.1:0-18354 GCA_046349995.1 Isosphaeraceae bacterium
CGAACGGGTCCTGATCTGCGCTAATCGCCCACTCGGTCGCCCACCTGAGGAAAGGGACAAGCTCGCCACGCCGGGCCCATCGGAGACCGGACGGCTGCCGCCGCGGGCAGGGTAGCTCGGTCGCCGTATCCGAGAATGGCCCTTCCGGGCCTAGAAGAAGTCGCTCCCGATAGAGGGCGTATCGCTCCAGCCAAATAGAGTCCGCGATGATCATGGGCGATTGCCTCAGGCGTCGCGTGGCCTCGACTCGGTGGACGACAAGGGATCCGCGACGTACTTTGTCGGCTCATCATCCATCCACAACAACGACTAGGTAGTCTCTCACGTTCTGACCGATGCCGTTCGCGCTCAAATAGCCCCTGATCCGATCGTTCACGGAATTACCCCCGGAGTCCTCGCGATGCACCGTTCCGCGTACGACGACGCGTCCAGTTTCGAGGGCCACCGGCTCGATCGTTAACGGATCGATGATATTCGGCCGCTCGGTCTCATTGATGAAGTCGACGAGCCGCGACAGCTTGTCCGCCGGGAAGCGGAGGACCAGGCCTTCGTCGACGAGGCTCGCACTGGCAATCTTGGCCTCGAGCGTCCTGCCGACAGCTATCCTGTGATCAAAATCCACTTGCCCCTGTGCGTGTATCTTCTGCGTCGCGTCGTTCCTCAATAGTCGGAAGTTGAACACCGCGAAATTGTCCCGGATCAGCTGCTCAAGGGCCGCGATCTCCGGATCGCTGGGCAGGCCGTTTTCCGGCACGACGCGTGCCAGGATACGTCTGGTCGACTCGTCTGCATGCCAGAGTACGACGTCGGTCACCCCCTCGCGGATGCCGGAGATGGAGATTGCGCGAGCTGCATGCTGGGACACGCGGCAGATCGAGGGGTCGGCTACGGTCGCGAATTCGATCGCCTTGGATTCCGACTCGACCGTTACGCTCTGCGAAATCACAATATGAATAATAGTAACATCGTGATCTTCCGGGGTGCCAACCTCGCCCCCGCCTCGATCCAGCTGATAGGTCATGGATATGCTCCTCGCCCAGATCGATCAACTTGGTTGTTCACCCCGCGACTCCGCTCGATCCTCGCCCGACCGCGATTCCTCGGCCTGAGCCGGGACGAAGTGCAGTTCGCCTTGGAAACCGTCCGCACCTGCCTTAACGTTAACCACGACCGGGAGCGCAGGATCTGCGTGGGACCAAAGGGCAAGGGAGGTAAAGCTCTGTGCGACCGGGTGGCCGCTATAGGCAAAGGGTGCCTGGGCACCGTCGATAAGATTGATGACAGCCGAGCCAGAGAGGCTGGCGACGGATAGCCACGCAAATTGCTGCGTCTGCGCGTGCCTTGGAAAGAATTCAAACTTGCGGGCCGCGTTCGCCACTAGACGGATGGGTATTCTCACGGGGATTCTCGTCGGCTCAATTCTTATTGGGGATTGCCCAGATGAGTACCGATCTCACCCTCCATGCCCTGGTCCAACCTTGCTGCACGCAAATTGGACAAGAGCCAAGTGCTTGTGTCCAGGGGGTGGTCGCTTAATCGAGGCTAGGGATGCCTCGTCCCAGACTCAGATCAATACTTGAGATAGGAGACTACAGGCAGGAAAATTACATGCATTGTTACATGATATGTACCAGATGCCGGCGAAGTTAACGTGGTTTATAGCCCCCTTCCCTGGCAGACAGCCCCCTTAGGGGTCGAAACCATAGGATAAAGGGCGTTATCCTATACGACCAGGGCAGGGAGGGCAGGGCGGGTGGACCGGGCAATTTCGCTGAAATCAAACACGCACTCATTGACGCTGCCGGCCCTCATCGGCGAGGCTGGGGACGGCGCCGCCAAACGGTTCCTCGAGTTCTTTACCGTCAGCATTCGGAACCCCAACACCCGGGCCGCCTACGCCCAGGCGGTGGCCCAGTTCCTCAGGTGGTGCGAGGAGCGAGGCTTCTCGCTCACGACCATCGAGCCGATGGCCGTCGCCGCCTACATCGAGACCCACCCGGGCTCGGACCCCACTAAGAAGCAGCACCTCGCCGCCATCCGGATGCTCTTCGACTGGCTCGTCACCGGTCAGATCATCCCGGTGAACCCGGCTTCGAGCGTCCGCGGCCCGAAGCACGTCGTGAAGAAAGGCAAGACGCTCGTGCTCTCGGCCGCCGACGCCCGGACGTTGCTCGAAAGCATCGATGTTTCGACCGCCATCGGCTTGAGGGACCGAGCTCTGATTGGTGTAATGGTGTACAGCTTCGCGCGAATCGGGGCCGTCGCGGGGATGAAGGTCTCGGACTACTACCCCAACGGGAAACGTTGGTGGATTCGGCTGCGCGAGAAGGGCGGGAAGTTCCACGAGGTCCCCGCGCACCACAAGGTTGAGGAGTTCCTCGACGCTTACCTGGGCGGGACGGGGATCGGAGCGAGCGGCGAAGCTCCGCTCTTCCAGTCGGTGAGCGGCAAGGGCCGCAAACTCACGGGGAAACCGCTCCATCCCGACAACGCCCTCCACATGGTCAAGCGGAGGGCGAAGGCGGCGGGGCTCTCGAATCGGGTCTGCTGCCACACGTTCCGGGCGACCGGGATCACAGCCTATCTCGTCAATGGAGGCACCATCGAAAACGCCCAGATGATCGCCGCCCACGAGTCGCCCAAGACCACCAAGCTCTACGACCGTCGGAGCGACGAGGTCTCGCTCGACGAGATCGAGAAGATCGCCATCTGACCCGAAGACCGCACCGTTTTCGACCGTCGGCGAGAACGGGTGTCAGGTCTATTGTTGAGATAATCAACGTTTACAAGTAGGTCACAGTCGAGGTCTCAATGCCGCTTGCCCCAGGAACCCCGGTGTACGACTGTAGCTCCACCCCTGTCCTGGCCCACGGCATCGAATTCGGCGACCGGGAATTGTCTCAGGCCCTCGCCACGCGCGTTTCCGAGGTGGTCTACGACGCCGCGGGCTTGGACGAATTGGAGGACCTACTCTCGGGGCTATCGGCCACGAAGTTCGAAACCCAGACGGTCCAGCGAGTCCTCTCGGCTCCCCGGGGGGCGATCGAGGATTGGAGGATCGGAGAGGCATTCGCGGAAGCGTACCTTAACGACTATCGAGGGTGCCAATTCCCCTGGCCTTCCAGCCGCGACCTGAAGAATCCCGAAGCAAGCCCCGCGGGCGCGGACCTCATCGGATTCGTCGCCGTCGGCGGAGTCGACTGGTTTGCATTCGGGGAGGTGAAAACCTCATACGAAAGCAACTATCCTCCTAGGGTGATGCACGGCCGCGACGGGATGAACCACCAGATCGAAGCCCTGAGGGACCGACACGAGAAGGTAGACGCGCTCATTCTCTATATCGCCTTCCGTGCGAGAGGAACCGCTTGGTGGCCGAGGTTCCAGTCGGCGTTCCGGTCGTTCTCTAACGGGAAGAACTACGTCATCTTCGGCGTCCTGGTCAGGGACGTTGACCCGAACGAGCGCGATCTGAAGGCGAGGTGCAAGGCTCTGGCGAAGGAGTGCCCGGCTTCGGTCTCCATCGAACTGCGTGCGTTCTACCTGCCGAGGGGAGTGATCGTCGACCTGCCCAACCGCATTCCGGCGAAGCCAAGGAGGGCTCCGTGACGGTCACGGTCGAGGCATTGAATGCGCTGAGAGACCATTGGGCTGTCTCGGCCATCGACGCAGCGGAGCGGGAGCGATTGGACCGCTTCGCTCGGATGCGGTACGTCCATGCCCACGTGGGGAAGCAACTCCATCTCAGTCAAAGCAGCCAGAACGGCGACCTCGAGAAGTTGCGAAGACTCGCAATGGCCTACGAACTGGCCGCCGTCGAGGGCATTGACGCAATTCTCGGCCGCATGACCGATGCCCGCGGAGAGGAGTTGGAGCGCCTCGCCCAGGCGGGGGCCTACAAGGCTTACGAACTGCTCCGGTCCCTCGATATTCCGCAGGATGACCACGACCGGATCTATCACGTCTTGCACCTCTCGGCGCTCGCCTACTGCGGCGACCGGTGGTCCGATCTTCGCCGGTGGTTGAAGGAGCACAGGGATCACGTCGTCGCCCCTTCAGTCGCCCAGGTCGAATGGGACAAGCGAGTCACCTATCGTCTGTTCGATTGCTGGGTTCGGCTGTTTCGGAAGAACCGCTGGGATGACCTCGACCGAATCCGAGAGATCATCGCCGGCCTCCGAGAGGACCAGAAGAGATTCGAGAAGCCGTGCCTCGAGCCCGAGGGCGATTCCGAGGTGCGGATCAAGGCCCTGCGTCTCGTCGCACTCTACCATTGGGCGCGGGCGACGGAGCTCCTGGCCGTCTACATGCTCCAAGGCGAGCCGACGAATATCAGCACCGAACTCGACCAGCACTTCGAGCGGAGCAAGGAAGCGGCCAACTCTTCCCATGATGTGGCCTTCGAAGTCCTCGTGCGGTGGTTGCACGTGGCCGCCCGCCTCATGGTCAGCAACTCGATCTGGTGGGTATCGGAGACGGTCAACTCCCGAGCGACGCAGTTTGTCCGCTACGTCACGAAATCCCGTTCCCTATTCGAGCTCCTGCCGCCGCAGCGAGATGCCCTCCGCGAGCAAGGATTGCTCGACCCGACGAGCCGCGCCGTCATCGTCGATCTCCCAACGTCCGGCGGGAAGACGGTACTCGCCCAGTTCCGGATCCTCCAGGCCCTCAATCAATTCGATGCGGACAAGGGTTGGGTCGCCTATGTCGCACCGACGCGAGCCCTGACGAGCCAGATCACACGAAGGCTTCGGGAGGATTTCGAGGGCATCCGGATCAACGTGGAGCAGCTCACGGGAGCCGTCGAGATCGACACATTCGAGGAGGCCCTGCTCACGGCGGAGGAGCCAGCGGAGTCGTTCCATGTGCTTGTGGCGACACCTGAGAAGCTCAATCTAGTGATTAGAAACGGCCAGGTTCGACGGCCTTTGGCCCTCATCGTGATGGACGAGGCCCACAACATCGAAGACCGGGAGCGCGGACTTCGGATCGAGCTCCTCCTCGCGACCATCAAGCGAGAGTGCCGCAGAGCGAGCTTTCTCCTGATGATGCCCTACGTCCCGAATGCCGACGAGCTCGCCCGATGGCTCGACCCCGAAGCGGGGCGGTCCGTCAGCCTCGCAACAAGCGCCTGGCAGCCCAACGAGCGGATCGTCGGTATTTATCAAATTCAGGCCAATGAATCTGACCGAAAAAACTGGCGAGTCACCTACGAAACCCTCACAACGACACCGCAGACCATCCATCTCGAGGGGACGCATCAGGTAGGACCGGTCCGCCCACTCGATAGAAGCTTCACCGACGCCAAGTCATTGACCAAAGTCACCGCGGCCGTGAGCAAGGTGTTCTCCGACAGGGGGACGAGCGTCGGGGTGGCCCGCACAATCGACGATTGTTGGACAATGGCCAGGACCGTCGCCGCGGAACTCGAGCCCATCGTCCCGTTGCGGGATGAGATCAAACTCGTCCAACGTTTCTTGGCCACCGAGGTGAGCCCCCAGTTCGAACTCATCGAGATGCTGAGCAAGGGAGTGGGCATTCACCACGCAGGGCTGTCGGACGAAGCGCGGGCGCTCATTGAATGGCTCACCGAGGAGAGCTTCCTCAAGGTCCTCTGCGCGACGACGACGATCTCCCAAGGCATCAACTTCCCCGTTTCCTCCGTGTTCTTGGCGAGTCACATCCAGGACTACGGACGAGAGATGCCGATCCGCGCCTTCTGGAACCTAGCCGGCAGGGCCGGACGCATCCACCAGGACAGCATCGGCGTGGTCGGGATCGCCTCCAATCCGGACCAGGCTTCCGTCAATCGCGTGACGAGCTACGTGATCAAGGCGACGGAGAACCTGGTGTCTCGGCTCGTGACGATGCTCGACGAGGTGGAGCGGCAGGGCGGCTTGAACAACCTCAGTCTGATCATTAATAACGAGGAATGGACCGATTTCCGGAGCTACGTGGCACACCTTTGGAACGAGAAGAAGAACCTGGACGAGGTCCTCAAGGAAACCGAGCAAATCCTCAGGAACACGTTCGGTTATACCAAGCTCCGATCCGACGCCTCCGAAGTTCAGCAAGCCAAGGCGAGAGCCCTCCTCGATGCGACGCGGGACTATGCCCGTCATATCGCGGAGAACCCTGGCAACGCAGCCCTGGCCGACTCAACGGGATTCTCGCCCGAGGGTGTGGCCTCCGCATTCTCGGGCTTGAGGGAACTGCCCCGCCGACTCACCGCGAAGGACTGGGAACCGACGACCCTCTTCGGCGATCAGGCACACTCCGTCCTGCCCGGGCTCATCGGGGTCATGCTCAACGTCCCCCAGATCCGGAAATCCATAACCGAGCTCTCCGGAGAATCGCTGAATAGGGAGAGGGTCGCCAAGATCGCTCAGGCTTGGGTCGCGGGACAAACGATCGAACAGATCGCGAAGCGGTTCTTCGCCGAAACCGGCACCGACGCCCGAGCGCAGACGGAGGCCATCACCAACGCTTGCAAGGCGATTTATCGGAATCTCGTCAACGTCGGAACTTGGGGCCTGTCTGCGCTGAGCAAGCTCGGGAAGCCCGCGGGCCTCGACTTCGCGAAGCTTCCCCCCGAAGTGCAGCGGCGGGTGAACGCCATCCCCGCCATGCTCTACCACGGTGTCACCACCGAGGAAGCTGTTCTCATGCGCATGAATTCGGTGCCGCGAAGCATCGCCGAACGACTCGGGGAACACTTCGAGAGGGAGGTTCGACGGGAAGAGAAGAATGTGCGTGTCGCCCGTGCTTTCCTGAGATCTCTGGAAGACGATGCGTGGCAAGCCGCAACCCCTGAAGGATCGGCCTTGAGCGGTTCAGATTACAAACACGTGTGGAAGAGGTTGTCCGGAGAGGCAGAGTAGAAACCACCTTCACCCACAAAACCATCAATAACAATGCAAAGTATTGAAGTTCCAAAGCCTGGCCAGATCGTCCGGGTACGCCAGCGGCAGTACTTCGCCGAAGAAGTCGTTCCTCCGGGCCCCGACGATGACGCCTCACTCGTTCGCATGTCGTGCCTGGATGACGACGCGCAGGGCCAGCCGCTCGAAGTGCTCTGGGAGAAGGAGGTCGATCCGGAGATCGTCAAAGGCGAGGCGTGGCAGGACATCGCGACTCGAGGGTTCGATCCGCCCAAAGTTTTCTCCGCCTATCTGCACACCCTCCAATGGAATTGCGTCACGGCGACCGACCCGAATCTGTTCCAGTCGCCGTTCCGTGCCGGGATTCGGATCGACGCTTACCAGCTCGAGCCCCTCAGGAAGGCCCTTCGGCTCCCGCGAGTCAATCTCTTCATCGCCGACGACGTCGGGCTCGGAAAGACGATCGAAGCGGGCCTCATCGCCCGCGAGCTGCTTTTGCGCAAGGTTGAGCGTCGGTGTTGAAGTCCTGCATGTGACCGGAGGTGCCGCAGTACGGACACAGCAGGTCGGACTGGCTTAGCTCGCCTGGGGATTCGCCTTCCTCGGGGAGCTCCAGGCTGATTTTGAAGTATTTTGGGTCGCAGCCATCGTTCGGGCACTCTCGGCCTATCATCCCGTCCTCATCAGGCTTGAGCGGCACCTGGAAATGCTCGATGCCGTCCTCATCCCGCCCGGTTCGGAACTGTCGCATGTCATGGAAGATGTCCATCGCTCGACCGCTCCATAGCCTGAGGAAGTCGTAGGTCTCCCATCCATGTTAACCTGGAGCCTCCGTCTGGTGAACGGAACATCAGAAGACAGGCGACCACCGTGCGGCTCCTCTTTCCAGGACATAACGCCCTCTATGTCCTGGAACATGCGGGATCCCGCCGCAAGGCCCATAAGAGGTCACGGCCATGGACCTCGTCGGGTTTCGGTGCTATGACCGGCGCATGAGAGCCTTCGTCTGCGAGATCGACACCCTGGGCCTCCGGCGGGTCCTGCCGGAGCACATCCTCCCGGCCGAGGAGCTTTCGAGGCTCGCTCGCGCCTCGGGCCGACGATCGACCGCACTCGTATGGGCGCTCCTCGACGAGCCCGATGCCGAGGCCTTGCGTCACGAGGTCGGCTCCGGGCGTAACCGCGACGCGTGCGGCCTGCTGCTCAATCGCGCCGTCGAGCTCCTGCCGATCGCGGCGGCCTTGCCGATGCGTCCCACCTAGGGCGTGCGACCGCTCCGAATAGCCAGTCCGATACATCCTCGATCCTCCGTCGCCGCCATAAGCTCGGGCCCGATCCCGTGGCGAGACGGCCGCCATTCGGCGGTTGCCCCCCTGCCCGCTTAATGATAGATAAAGGGGGTTATCCGCCAGCAGCGAGAGGGCAGGGGACCCGGCCGGGCTTGCTCTGATGACGAGCATCACGACGGACCCATGCAGAAAGTCACCAACGACAACTTCGGCCCGCTGATCGCCTACCTCGTCCCGGGCGCAACGGTGCTCGCCGCCGTGAGCCCGTTCTCTCCGACGCTCCAGGCGTGGCTGGCGGCCAGCCCGCCGACGGCTCCGTCCCTCGGGGGCTTCCTCTACGCCACGGTCGCGTCGCTCGCCGTCGGCATGACGCTCAGCGCCTTCCGCTGGGCGATCGTGGATACGGCCCACCGGCTCACCGGGCTGGCCCCGCCCGTGCTCGACTTCGCGGCGCTGGGGGAGAACGTCGACGCCTTCGTCCTGCTCATCGAGATCCACTACCGGCACTACCAGTTCTACGCGAACATGCTCCTCGCCACGGCCGTGGCCTACGCCTGCTATCGCGCGCGGCTCGGCGGCTGGGCCGTCGGGTGGGCCGACCTCGGGGTGCTCGTGCTCGAGGCCGTCTTCCTGGCGACCTCGCGGGACACGCTCCGGAAGTACTACACCCGGACCCGGCAGCTCCTCGGCGGCAGACTCCTCGCCGTGCCGTGAGTGCGGCTCACGGGAGTCTCGCCAGTTCCTCCTCGAACCGTCTGACGAAGCTCCCCAGGCGGACGTCGAGCGCGGCGAGGACGGTGCGGAGCTGCACCAGGTCGAGCCGCCGATCGCCCACCTCGATCTTGCTGACGAAGGACTGGGTCTGGCCCAGCCTGCGTGCCAGCTCGACCTGGGTCACGCCGGCACGCTCGCGGGCCTCGCGGAGCAGCCGCAGCAGCACCTTGTATTCCCGCGTGTAGATCGATTTCTCCATCCGGCCTTGCCTCCCCGGCAGCCCGGACGGTAGAGTCCAAGTCGGATTAATCCAACTTGGCGTATCGGATCCTTCATCCCGTCAACGCTCGAGAAAGGAGACCCCTACCATGGCGAACGGCGGTCACCCCAAGCCGAAGCCCGAGCGGCCGAAGCCCGGCGGCGGCAAGCCGACCGGCTGACGCCGGCGAGGCGGCGGGGCGCGCCGGGAAGGGTCCCTGTCGACGTCCCTGCTAGCCTCCCGATCGTCGACGTGCGGGCCACGACTAGGGATCCGCGTCCGGGGCGGCATCCCACATGTCCCGGTACGCCCGCACGTAGGACGCCGCGGCGGCAGGGTCGAGCTCGTGATAACGGCGGCAGAGCCGCCTGAAGAGCCGGAGCACCTCGGCGTCGAAGCAGAAGTCCAGCAGGCCGTCCAGGGTCCGCTCGATATTGCGGACGTCCTCCGAGCCGTCGGCGAGGAGGGATTCCACGACGGGCGCGTAGCCGGCCTCGGCCCGGCGGGCGAGGTCGGACAGGGTCGTCGCCAGGCCCGCGAAGCAGTCTTCCGGCTGCGGCATGTCTCGCTCCATCGGGCCCTCATGCCGTCGGTTGTGCAGATCGATGTTTCGAAGTCCCGCCGTGGTCGAGGCGGACGCGGATCGGGGGCTTCATGGACTCCAGGGGCCGCCCGCCTCCCATCGCCCCGGGAACTCCGTGCCGGCGGCGACGGCCTGCGACGGGGGCATCAGGAAACGCGCCAGGTCCTCCACCACGTCCGCAAGGGAGGGCAGGGATGCCGCCGCGCCCGAGCGGCTCGCGAAGGCCTGCCACTGCCGGCCCTTCGCGGGATCCTCCCCGAATCCCGGCGTGAGGGCCAGGGGGGGCCGCCCCGGGACGGCGGTGCGGCGCCGCTCGAACGTCGCCCGGATCGCGTCCGAGAGCGATACGCCGTCGAAGGCGAACTCCCGGGCCATGACCCAGACGTCGAAGAAGTCCTTCATCCGGCTGTTGGCCACGCCGAGCTGGACCATGGCCTGGTACTTCTCGGCGACCACCGTCTCTCTGGGATAGGCCCTGATGCGGGGCGCGGGGAAGTCGAGGAGCGGCGGGAACTCCACGTACTCCGCGGGCGGGGTGACCGCGTCGCCGAAGCCCACGTCCACCTGCAGGTCGATGCGGGCCCGGCCCAGCGTCACGCGCAGCCGCACCCTGACCCCCTCGTACTCCTGGTCCGCGCGGATCGGGCCGGCGGCGACGGAGTCCGCATGGAAGCGGAGCCCGTCGTCCGGCCCCGCATCGAGGCCGCAGGCCTCGCGGAAGATCGCGACGAGGTCGCCCGCATCCGGGGGCCCGTGCCCGAGCAGGTCGACGTCCCGGGTGGGCCGCAGCATGCGGCCGGTCCAGAGCGCGAACAGCAACGCCCCCTTGAGCACGAAGCGGTCGGCGTGCCTGGAGCGGCCGAGGCGATAGAGCAGCCGCTCCGAGGCGAAGCGCGTGAGGACGAGCTGGAAGTCCTCGCCGCGGGCCCGCGCGAAGTCCAGGAGCCGCTGCCGGACCGAGCTGGGGACGTCCCTGCCGCGTCGCCGGGTCATGCGACGGCCTCGAGGTAGGGACGCAGGACCGCCCGCATCCGGACGACGCCCGCGGCCTCCCAGAGCTCGTCCACGGCGAAGAGGCGGCCGCGGAGCCCCTCGCGGAGGGCCTCGATGGCGACGTCCAGCCCCACCTTGTTGCGGAACTTGAAGCAGTCGGCGACGGTCTTGGCCGGGCTGTAGACCCGGAGCGGTATGCCCCGCTCGCGACGCACCCGGATCCCGTAGCTGAACGCGCGTCCCGAGAACCGCGAGACGCGGAGCTTGAGGTGCGCCGGGCTGGGCCGCCAGGCGCCCGGGGGCAGGGCGAGCCAGACCTCGTGCGGCACCTGGGTGGTGAGGCCGTGGAACTGGAGGGCGGAGAGGAGGCAGATGACCCCGGCGGGGACGAGCCGGGCGGCCTCGAGCAGGCTCTGGTGCTCGCCCAGGTCCAGTCCCGGCCAGGCGTAGAGCCCGCGTCCGACCTGCCTCACCAGCCCGCGGTGAGTCAGCCGGGCGAGGTAGCCCCGGGGGATGCCCAGTCGGGCCAGGTCCGCGGGGGTCGCCAGGCCCTTCCGCCTGATCATCGAGAGGGCCGCCTCGGTCTTCTGCCCCAAGGGCCGGTGTCCGGGTTTGTGCATCAAATCCTCATCGGTTATCGAGAACCTGCGAGGAATCGTAGCACATCCACGGCCTGACACAAGATCCGGAGATGCTGGAGCTACGCCGCATCCTCAAGCATCCTCGGGAACTCCCTGCTGTGCTGACGCGAGGTCGGCCGGATCCAGGAAATCGTCGGCTCGAAGGCCGTGGCCCGGGAGGTGGAGACGGCCCATCGGCACGAGGGGGCATGGAATAACGGGCACGGACAAGATCGCGTGACCGGCCGGGTGCGGTCACAGCGAGATCCGTTCCACGATATTTCGCGTGACCTCCTTCTCCGTTCGGTTGTAGAGGTCGGTCGTCCGGGCGTCGGAGTGGCCCAGCAGGTACTGCACCTGCTCCCGCGCCACCTTCTGCCTGAGCAGATTCGTCGCCGTCGTGGCGCGGAAGGAGTGGCAGCAGAACGACCCCTCGGGCAGGCCCGCCGCCTTGAGCCGCCGCTTGACGATCCGCAGCAGGTCGTTGCCGTTCAGGCCCCGGTCGGTCAGCTCGCGCTTCCATCGCTTCGCCGTCCTGAACAGCGGGGTCTTGTCGGAGCGGCTCTCGAGCCCCGCGGCCCTGAGGTACTGCTCCATCTGGAGCTGCAGGTCGTGCCGCGCCGGGACCTGGTGGAGCTTGCCGCCCTTCTCGCCGAAGTTGAAGAACCACGATCGCCCGTCGGTGACATAGTCCATCGTCCGCAGCCGGGCCACGGCGCCGGCCCGGGCCGCCGTGTAGGCGAGGATCATGAGCAGGGTCCGGTCGCGGATGCCGATGACGTGGGTCTGGTCGATCGAGTCGAGGAGCTTGCGGACCTGCCGGTCGTCGAAGGCGGGCGTCTTGCCCTCGCGGGCCGAGTACTTGGGGCCGCGGACGCTGGAGGCCGGGTTGATCACGACCCCGTGGAACATCTGCTGGTTGTCGAAGAAGTGCCGGAGGGCGGCCAGGTGCTGCTTCTTGCTGGGGGGCGAGAGCGGGTGGCCGTCCGCGTCGACGAGGTGGTTCTCGAGGTAGTCGCCGACGAGGAATGAGGTCACCTGGCGGAGGGCCAGGTTGCGCTCCCGGCACCAGTGGAGGAACCGGTCGACGGCCCGCTTGTAGGCCTTCCTGGTGTTCGGGTTGGAGATCTTCGCCTTGAAGAAGTCGGCGTAGGCGTACTCGGCGTGGGGCCCGGCGTCGCGGACGACGGCCGGGGGGGCGACCTCGCGGCGGAGCCGCTCGAGGTCGTCGTGGACGACGACCGCCCGGTCTCCGGCCTCGACGACGGCCGGCAAGCCCCCCGATTCGCTGCTGATTCTGTCCATCGCGGCCCCCTGCCCCGGATTGTTGCGTTGCCGAATAATGTCCTTTATTCGGCATCGTGGCAAATGAAAATCGAGGGCAGGGGGACTGCCCCTACCGGCCCGGGATGCCACGCCCGGTTGATCCGCTGGCGCCGGCCGTGCTATGTATCCCGGCATGAAGTCTTACATCCGACTTTCCGCACATCTCGTCCGCATTATCTCCGAATTTCCCTCGTCCGCTGACGTGGGACCAGAGCCAGCGTGACGGAGCCCGTTGGACCGGAACGACTCCGGCGCGCCACGCCATCTCTGGGCGTCTCATTCTTCGCCCTGTCCTACGCCGGGGCAATGTCCAACTCGCCGGATGAGCCCGCCCTCATGGAACTTGCGGCAGCGTCCCTGAGCGTAAGTCGAGCGCCGCCCGACTTACGTCAAGGAATGATGACGTAACAATTCTCTGAGGATTTTCCGACTTGACGACGCGCCCGCCCCGACCATCATGACGACGCGGGGCGCGGCGGACCGGCCGCCCGTCCCGACGCCGTCTGGAACGTCGAGGGACGACCCAGTGAGTCACACCCCGGACCACCCCGGCGCCGACGCACACGCCGCCGGACACACCCTGATCTCCACGCGCGTCGCCGCCCTGCCGCTGCTCGACCGGTTCCTCCGGCGGCTCCGCCTCGACGAGTTCCTCCGCGGCCGGCTCCCCGAAGAGGACCGCCGCGCACGCGTCGGCACCAGCACCGCCCTGCTGCTGCTCCTGAGGAACCTCCTGGTCTCCCGCGAGCCGCTCTACGGCGTCGGCGAATGGGCCGCACGGCACGACCCCACGCGGCTGGGGCTGACACCCGAGCAACTCCCCGCGCTCAACGACGACCGCGTCGGACGCGCCCTCGACCGCCTCTTCGACGCCGACATCCCCGCGCTCACCCTCGAGGTCGTGGCCCACGCCGTCCGCGAGTTCGGCGTCGAGCTCGACGAGTTGCACAATGACTCCACCACCATCACCTTCCACGGCGACTACGACACCGCCGACCGCGAACGCACCCTCCGCGGCCGGCTCCGCCTCGCCGTCACCCACGGCCATAACAAGGACCACAGGCCCGACCTCAAGCAGCTGCTCTACATCCTCACGGTCTCACGCGACGGCGCCGTGCCCGTGCAGTTCCGGGTCGAGAGCGGCAACGCCACCGACGACCGCTCGCACCGGGGGACCTGGGAACTGCTCTGCAAACTGACCGGCCGCCGCGACTTCCTCTACGTCGCCGACTGCAAGCTCGCCACCGCCGAGAACATGGCCTATCTCCATCAGCACGGCGGCCGATTCGTGACCGTGCTCCCCCGCACCCGCGGCGAGGACGCCGCCTTCCGCGCGGCCGTCCGCGAGGGCAAGGCCCGCCGGAAACCCATCCACGAGCGGCGCGATGACGACGGCCAGATCGTCGACCGGTTCGCCACCCACGACCCGGAGGCGGCCACCGCCGAGGGCTACCGGCTGCTCTGGTTCCACAGCGTTCTGAAGGCCGAACTCGACGCGGTCGCGCGACACCAGCGGCTGGAACGGGTCGCAACCGCACTGACCGAACTCCGCGCCAAATTGTCCTCAGCCCGCACGCGCTATCGCGAGCGGGCGAAAGTGGCGGAGGCCGTCGAGGCGATCCTCCGCGACGGCGAGGCCGAGGACCTCATCGTCGTGGACGTCGAGGAACGCACTCTCGAGACGTTTCGCCAGGCGAAGCGCGGTCGTCCCGGGCCCGACACGAAGTACGTGCGACGAGAGGCCGCGCGGTTCGACCTGTCCTGGCGGCTCGACCACGACCGCCTGGCCGCCGAGGCGCGGTGCGACGGCGTGTTCCCGCTGGTCAGCAACGTAACGGCCCTGTCCGCCCTGGAGCTCTTGTTGGCGTACAAGCAGCAGCCGCTGATCGAGAAGCGATTCTCGCAGTTGAAGACCGACTTCGTGGTGGCGCCGGTGTTCCTGAAGGAGGTGAGCCGGATCCAGGCGTTGTTGTGCGTGTACTTCTTCGCACTGCTGGTGGAGGCGCTGCTGGAACGTCAGCTCCGCCGCGCGATGGAGCAATCGGGGATGGAGAGCCTGCCGCTGTACCCGGAGGGCCGGCCCTGCCGCCGGCCGACGGCACGACGGGTGATCGACCTGTTCGAGGACGTGCAACGCCACGAATTGAAGGCGCAGGGCCAACCCCCCGTGGTCTTCACCACCGAACTGACCCGTCTCCAGCGGAAAACCCTCCGCTTGCTGGGAATGCCCACGGCCTACGGCACCTGATCCTCCAGCCCCGCAGCAATTCGAGGATATTCAGGGCGAGATGTGCGGAAAGTCGGCTCTATCGGTCGCCTTACTGGCCGAAGATAACCGGTTTTATCTTCAATCATCGACCACCGAAATGAGGGGAAGGGGTTCCGGAAATTCGTCCCGCCATGGCGTTTTGCTCGCCGTCGTTTCCTGGACATCACGCCTGTACAATGAGCGCGAGCCTCGTCACGCGCCGGAGGGATCGATGGACCATCAGGGCTTGCTGATTGACGGCGTCCGCGTGCCCCGATTCCTCTACGGCACCGCCTGGAAGGAGCAACGGACGCAGCACCTCACCGAGCTCGCCCTCCGTCAAGGCTTCCGCGGCCTCGACACGGCGAACCAGCGACGCCACTACGACGAAGCCCAGGTCGGCCTGGCCGTTGCGCGGTCGGTCAGGAGCGGCCTACTGGACCCGGAGGACCTCTTCCTCCAGACCAAGTTCACGTTCCGCAATGGGCAAGACCACCGCCTGCCCTATGATCCGCAGGCACCCATCGGGATCCAGGTGCGGCAGAGCTTCGCGAGTTCGCTCGAACACCTGGGCGTCGAGGTGATCGACTCTTACTTACTCCACGGACCGACCCGCCGGTCCGGGCTGGTGGAGGACGACTGGGAGGCCTGGCGAGCGATGGAGGCCATCCACGATGACGGACGCGCCCGCCTGATCGGTGTCAGTAATGTCACGCTGGAGCAGCTCGAGGAGTTTTGCCGACGGGCGCGCGTTGCCCCCCGCTTCGTCCAGAACCGGTGCTACGCCGAGCGGGGCTGGGATCGCGAGATTCGGGCGTTCTGCGGCGAGAACGGGATCGGCTATCAGGGCTTCTCTTTGCTGACCGCCAATCGAGGGGTGATGTCGAGTCCCGAGATGGCCCGGATCGCGGCACGGCACGGCCGGACCGTCAGCCAGGTCGTATTCCGATTCGCACTCGAGGTCGGCATGGTGCCGCTGACCGGGACGACGGACGCCGGCCACATGAAGGAAGACCTCGACGCCTTCGGTTTCCGGCTGGAACCGGAGGAGGTGGTGCGGATCGAGCGAGTGGGCGGCTGAGGGCGAGCGGCTTCCGGCCGTGGGTCAGATAACGCAGAGGATTGTATCCGGAGTGCCAGGAAGTAGGTGTCTGTCCCATAAGAGGCGTCAGGCTGCCACCGGCCTGGGATAACGGAACTCGGGGTCCACGAAGTATGCACCAGGTTCTACGGGCGTTTCCAAGTCGTTGCCTCGGCCGGGCTCTTTCCGCGACTTCCGCTTCGCTTTCGGTCCCCCTCGGGGACATCGCTTCCGGGTTTTAGTTCCGATGCACGCCAGCTCCAGGGAGAGCGCGGGGAACGATACCAGGAAGGGATCCCCATGAGGACGACGCACCAGGGCCCGGAAGGGTGGAGAGACTTCCCGCGAAGGCTGAACCGGCACTGATCGCCCCCTCGCTCATCTCGCGTCCGCGAGGTTGCGGTAGACGGCTCGCGCCGCGTCGAGCTGTGCCTTGACGTGGGGCTTGCGGCGGCCTGGGATCCGGTTCCGCTCCTGGACCGCGTTGTCGAGGCGATCGATCCACTTCAGGAAGTACTCGGCGTCGGCCCGCGCGGGGGCCGGCTTGCCCGGCACGTCGAGGTAGACGGCGCTGGTGTGCGCGAACAGCGAGGGGCCGGGATGGTCGGGGTGGGGCGGGCCGGTCACTCGCACGGCGATCCAGCCGCCCTCCGCGATCGGGACGGCCTGGTCGATCTCGATCAATGCCCGACCCGCCTCGGCCCTGGCCGCCGCGGCGACACGGCCGTTGACGACGACCTCGAGGCGGTCGAGCGGGAATTGCGACGCGGCCGTCGCGCGGACGTGCACGGCATCGCCCGGCCGGAGGCGGATGGTCTCGCCGGCGCCCTTGTCGTCGACCACGAACTTGAGCATCGGTCCGTTGGTCACGAACGTGCGGCCGGCCTTGAGGGCGTCGATCCAGCCCCGGTAGCCGAACGGGCCTTCGATGCGAACGTAGACGCGGTCCGAGCCGGGCAGGCGGCTGACGATCCGGTTCAGGAAGCAGTCGGTCCCCGCCGACGCCGGGATCCGGAACCCGCAATTGAGCAGGCGATACCACAGGGGCAGGTTGGCCTCGTGGTTCGAGCCCATGACGTCGATCGAATCCACCTTGCCCAGCGCGACGTCGACCGGCAATTCCTTGGCCGTATAGGCCCCGTGGTAGGGGTCGGACGGGGTCATCGCCGGGTGGGTGTAGTTGACGAATCCGCCCTGGTCGTGGGTATGGTCGGCGATGTCGGCGTTGGTCGGCACGTCCCAGGGGTGTGTGGTGCGCAGGAAGCCGGTGAAGATCGGCTCGACCAGGTGCCGGAGATTGAGCAGCGTCATGTGGCCCCAGATCGTCGCGCGGAACTCCTGGTTCCAGTACAGCACGAGCCGCTCGCTCGAGAGGGGGTCCGGCCCGCCCCGGAAGTACTCGCGATCGAAGACGCCGTCGCCGTCGGAATTGGCCACCATGAAGTTGCCCACGCGCAGGTCCTCGCCGGAGCACTGGGCCCGCATGGTGCGCGGGGAGTTGTACCAGGACCCGTAGCCGTAATTGGCGTGGATGTGGTTCTCGCCCGAGTACCAGCCCTGCGCGGGCTGGTCGATCCACCGCGCCAGCTCCACCTTCAGGGGCGTGGTCTCCCCCGCCTTGACCTCGAAATCGGCCCTGGCGACGCGGTATTCGGGCCCCTTCGCCGCCTTGAGCTGGTAACGCCCCACCGGGAGCTCGATCCGGGCGAGTCCCTCGACATAGAAATGCAGGTCGTCGCCCTGGAGCCGGTAGAGGGCGCCCTGCGGCGCGTGGAACTTGCCGCCGGCGTGGCGGATCGACGTCCTGGCCGTCGTGACCATCCCGTCGTCCTTGCCCAGCACCGTCAGGTCGAGCTGGCCGGTGGGCGCGCGGAAGTCGCGACGGACGGCCTGGACGACCCGTTCAGAGTTGTCGGCGCGGTTGCGTACGACCAGGGCGGTCGGCCCCTGGCGGTTGTCGGTGTGGAGCAGCCAACGGCCGTCGGGCGAGACGCCGGGCTGGTCCTCGTCGCCGGCGCCGAAGCTCAGCCGCTTCGCGTCCTGCAGGGCGTGGGCCGGGTCGAGCGGGACCTCCCAGAGGTCGTTATGGACCCCGCCCAGCTCGGTCGCCACGATCAGCGATCGATCCCCCGCGCCCCAGCACAGGTCATGGACCCTCGCCGGGAAGCGGACGATCTTCCGGGGCGATCCTCCCCCCGCCGGTAGCGTCCAGAGGTCGGCGTCGGGCCCGTCGTTGCCGCCCTGCTGGCCGGCCCTGTCCTGCGTGGATATCAGCGCGATGGAACTCCCGTCGCCGGACAGGGCATAGTTCCGGAACGAGGGCAGCCCGGTCGGCACCGGCTCGACGCGTCCCGTATCGAGGC
>JAXMBE010000107.1:0-17616 GCA_046349995.1 Isosphaeraceae bacterium
CCCGGGCTTCGACCCCCCCTACCCCCCCTTGACAAGGGGGGGAGTCCGGCATTCGTCGCCACCGCAGCACACCCGCGGCGTCAAACGACTTGCCGGATGAACCACATCTTTGCATCTTTGCGCCTTTGGAGCGATCTCGCGCCAAAGATGCAAAGACGCTAAAGATGCAAAGACGCTAAAGACGTGGGCGCTGGAAGCTGCCGGTCGTCTAGGCCCCCATCCGGCACACCCTCCCACAAGTCGCCCCGAGTGCGCCCCATGCACTCTATGCACTGCATGGGATGGATCAGCGGCCATCCGTGGGGACTTCGCCTCCATGCGGCGCATACAGCGCATGGGGCGCAGCCGGCGGGTGGCTGGGGTCTCGTCCGCGGCAGGTGGAACGGGCGCGGGAGCGGCTGGGGGTCGCCTCCCGGCGCGAAGGGTTCGGGGAGGGCGCGAGGTGGCGTTGGTCGCTCCGACGTCTGCCGCGGTCGCCTGGAGAGCCTTCCGCGGCGTAGATCCCGCCAGCACAGGAACACATTCGCGCGGGATCTTCGGGATCTTGGGATCTTCGGGATCTTCGGGATCTTGGGATCTTCGGGATCTTGGGATCTTCGGGATCTTGGGATCTTCGGGATCTTCGGGATCTTCGTGAGGGGCGGTTTCCTGGGATCCCCACTCCTCGACGAAGGCCCCGAAGATCCCGAAGGCCCCGAAGATCCCGAAGGCCCCGAAGATCCCGAGTCGTCAGGTCGACCACTCCAGAGGGGCGTGGGGAACAGAACCCTTCGTCCCCGGCCAGGGGGAGAAGGTGCCCCGAAGGGGCGGATGAGGGGGGCGGATGCCACGGCCCGCCCCGCCCTCACCCGGCACTTAGTGCCACCCTCTCCCGCTCTCGCGGGCGAGGGGATGTTTGGCGATGAGCCCGGGAGGGACACGGTCCCCCTCGCCCCGCTCGCGGGGAGAGGGAGGACGCGGACCACCCGCTTACTGGCCGCTGTAGGCCAGGGTGTCGTCCTCGGACGGGGCGGATTCGGACGCGGTGAGGGAGACGCGGTGCCAGGCGCGCCAGGCGCGGTCGAGCTCGCGGACGTCGGGCAGGCCGTAATGGGTGAGCGTGGCTGCGTTCCAGTCGGAGCGTAGGCCGTCGCGGACGAACTTCAGGAACCGCGGCCGGCCGCCGATCTCGATCAGGAACTTGGAGATGCTGTACCCCTGGCCGTAGAACGACATCAGGTCCTGGGGGTACTCTTCGATCCGGAAGAGCGTCGTCAGGGCAACCTCCCCGCGGCGGGCGATCAGCTCGGCGGCGATCTGGTCGTGACGGCGGAGCTCGCGGTCGTCCTCGCTGAGCAGCGACGCCCCCTCATCCGCCCAGCGGGGCATCGGGCCGCCGAAGAAGGCGGCGAAGACCGTGTGCGTCACCTCGTGCGGCAGCGCCGAGGCGAGGATCCGGTCGAGCCGCCCCTCCACCACCATGCTCTGGTCGGTCACCTTGCCGCCGTTGAACCCGAACGAGGTCAGCCCGCCGGCCTCGCCGCCGGTGATCTTCACCCGGATCGGGCACGGGGCCGGCCAGTTCGGCAGCTCCCGGCCGAGCCAGGCCCGCGCGATCTCCTGCCGGTAGGTCTCGGCGCGCTCGGCCACCGAGCGGGCAATCTCGCGCGTCGGGGCCTCGACCACGAAGTTTGGGCTCCTCGCGGAGGCGCCGCAGAGGATCGGAATGATGCTTATTAAGACGACCGCGGGGCAGCACCGCCTGCGCGTGGATCGGGACAGGAACGCATCCATGCGCTCGATTCCTCCGTGAAAGGGCGAGAAGTCGGCCCGTCCGGGTGCCCGGTCCAGATTCGCGTGGTCGATCGAGGTCCAGGACCGGGCGACGGTCGAGACGGGCCCTGCTGACTGGGGCAGACGATACCAAAGCCACGGCGGATTGTCGCCCCGAGTCCGCGTCGATTTGAGGGGCGTGGGGGACGCAAGTCTCGCCGATTTTGTGGATGACCGCATGGGGGCCGTCAGGTTCTTCGGGAAATCAGTCATGTCCGCTGCGGTGTCGGGCCGATGGAAAAATCAGGCCGGACGCGGATCGAGGGGCTCAGGACGCTCGCTCCACGAGGATTCACCGAATGCCAGTCGATGGTCCAGCCGGGGGGATCGCGGCGCCCTGGACTGGCGATCCGATTTTGGACTCGGAACGGAAGGCACGGAGGAGGACGAAATGGCGACTGCACGACTGCGCCTGTTCCCACGCCCCGAAGAGGAAGCCGACGACCTGAACAGCCCGTCGATCCCGGTCCGGCTCTCCGACCTCTATCCGCTGCTGGCGCAGGCCTACCGCGACAACTACGTCTGGCTCCGCGACTTCGAGGACGACGAGTTGATGGTCAGCAACGACCTGTACGAGGTCATCCGGGCCTTCTCCAACTGCCGGCCCTCGGCCTGAACGCGCCCGGGGCCGCCCGCCCTGGCGGCCCGTCCTCTGGGCTCGATCACAGCGACCTTGCCGCTTTGCGCCCGGCCCCCTATGGTATAGGGGGTCGGCGGTTCGGCACCGCGACCGAAGGACGACACCACCGCAGTGACCTCGGGTTCGCACCATGACCGCCAGGAGGCGGAATTCCGAAGACGCCTTCACCCTCGAGCGGCACGGTGACATCACGATCATCATCGCCAACCCGGCCCTGGAACGCCTGGAATTCGGGCTGGAGGAGCAGGCCGCCGAGGTCCTCCTCAAGCCGCTCACCCGGCTGGAGAATCCGCTCGTCATCTTCGACCTCAGCCAGGTGGACAATTTCGGTTCCATGTTCCTGGCGCTCCTGATCCGCTGCTGGAGGCTCGTGCAATCGCGCGGCGGCTCGATGTCCCTTTCCGGCATCACGCCCCGGACGCGCGAGCTGCTCCACGTCACCTCGCTGGACATCGTCTGGCCGATCTACGACACGAGGCAGGAGGCCATGGAAGCGTTCGAACTCGATTGACCCGCCGGCCGCCCGGCGAGGCCCGTCCGGCGCGCAAGGAGGGCGATCCGGGGTCCGGACGACGTGGCCCGGGGGAGGCTCCCCGGCCGCGGCGCGCGACCCGTTGACAGGTCCGCGGGGCCCGTCCCATGATGAACGGAACGATCGGGAAGGAAGTCCGTGATTCACCTGCACGCAGAGCGAGCCTTGCGGTCGGAGCCGAGCCGCCATGGGGATCTATGACCGCGAGTACTATCGTGGTGAGGCCGGCGGTCCCGGTTGGTTCGGCGGCGCCGCGCCGTGGTGCACGACCCTGATCATCATCAACTGCGCGGTATTCCTCCTCCAGAATGCGTTGCCGCGGGACTCCGAGCTGATCAGAGACTGGCTCGAGGCGTGCCCCGCGGAGATCTTCCGGCACGGCCGGGTCTGGCAGCTCTGGACGGCGACCTTCCTGCACGCCGGGATCTTCCACATCCTCGGCAACATGTGGTTCCTCTGGCTCGTCGGCCGCGAGATGGAGTCGCTCTACGGCGGCCGCGACTTCCTGGCGTTCTACCTGATCGCCGGCGGCCTGAGCACGCTCGGCTGGGCGGTGATCGCCGCCGTCTGGGGGGCGGGCATGGACCACTTCGACCCGGCCCACCGCCACATGGTCGGCGCCTCCGGGGCGGTGATGGCCGTGGTGACCCTGTTCACCCTCTACTATCCCCGCCGCGAGATCCTGTTCTTCTTCTTCCCGATGCCGATGTGGGTGGTACTGGGCATCTACCTGGTGCTGCCGATCTTCCAGGAACGGGTCGCCTACGAGACGCACCTGATCGGCGCCGGCCTGGCGGTCGGCTTCAAGCAGTTCGACCTGCGATGGTCGCGGCTGGTCGGCGGCCGCTTCCGCCGCTCGCGCCTGAAGATCTTCACGGCCTCGCCGGTGGAGCCGCAGCCCCGGACGCGGCCAACCGCGGGCGGCCGCGGCACCGGAGAGGGCGTGAGCGTTCGTCCGTCGTCCGTCTCCGTCCTGCCGGAGGAGCAGCTCGACGCCCAGCTCGACGAGGTCCTGGCCAAGATCGCCCGGGAGGGCCGCGGCGCCCTGACCGACGAGGACCAGCGGGTGCTCCAGGAGGCCAGCCGCCGGGCCCGCAACAAGCGGAGCGATCGCCCCTGATGACCCCCCCCTCGTCGCCCGGCCCGCTCACCGTCCGAGACGCGGTCGCCGCAGACCTGCCCACCATCGTCGAGTTCAACCGCCGGCTGGCGTCCGAGACCGAGAACAAGGTCCTCGACCTCGCAAAGCTCGAGCGCGGCGTGGAGATCGCGCTGCGGGAGCCCGACCGGCTCCGCTACTGGGTCGCCGAGGCCGCCGACGGGGGCGTCCCCCGGGTCGTCGGCCAGACCGCGATCACCCGCGAGTGGAGCGATCTGCAACGGCTGGCTGGTGGCTCCAGAGCGTTTATGTCCATCCGGACCATCGCGGCCGGGGCGTGTTCCGGGCCCTCTACCGGCACATCGGCGACCTCGCGGCGGGCTCGGAGGACGTCATCGGCCTCGCGGCTCTACGTCGAGAACGGCAATCTCCGCGCCCAGCAGACGTATCAGTCGCTGGGCATGAAACCGGGCGGGTACTCGGTCCTCGAGGGAGCCTTGGATCGACCACCCCGCAAGTGGATCTGACGCGGCGAGGTCGTGGACAGATCGCGCCCTGATGAGAGCCGACGGGGTGCCAGCCACGACCCTTCGCCCGCGCGAGCGGGAGAAGGTGGCCCGCGAGGGCCGGATGAGGGCGGCGGAGCTCGGCGTGCCCCGCGGACCCCTCACCCCGGCCCTCTCCCCGCAAGCGGGGCGAGGGAGGACGCCCCGGGGTGGTCGGCGGACGGAGCGGGTGTCCCGCCCCGCGGCCTGCTCGGGAAGGCCAGGAGCTCGCCGCAGGAGGAGAACGACTGTTCGGGCCGGTCGCCCGGCTGCGCCGACGACCCGGACGCCCAGGGCCTCCACCGGCTGCGCGAGCCGGAGCACGAACGACTGTCGGCCGGACCGCCGCGCCGTCTTCGGCCGTCGTGGGCGGGTAGTCGGCCAGCTCGCCGACCGGCTCCCACGGGCCGTCCTTGGCCGTGCGGACCTGGACCTTCGGTTTGCCCCTCCACGGGTATCGAACCAGGCCGTCGTGGAAGCGCGCCCGTGCGAAGACGCACGCGTCCGACCTTCGTCAGCGCCGCGAGGGTCACGGCGAACCAGTCCTCCGACGCCTTCTTCCCGTCGTAGGTCACGACGATGCTGGAGGGGTCGCCGTCGACGATCGAGCCCGGCTGATTGCCCCTGCGCGAGCGGGACTCCTCGCCCTGGGAGAGCAGCGAGAGGTCCCCTGCCGCCTCGACGCCCGGCGCCCGGAGCCAGACGCGGTACGCCCCACCGCCCGAGCCCGCGTCGGCGAACGGCACGAAGGTCGCCCCCTGGATCCGGCCGTCGGCCCCCACGACGGGCCCCCGGAACGCGAGCGCCGGCTGGGGCAGCAGCTTGAACCACCGGTCCGCGATCAGGCCGATCTGATTCGCCGGGGGCAGCCCCGGGTTGAGGGACTGGTCGAAGGCCAGCACGAAGGGACCCCAGGCCTGGGCCGCGCGCCCGGCGTTGCCGTGCGTCCCCTCGATCAGCCGCGGCGCGAGGGCGAAGCTCAACGACAGCGACGCCCCGTCGGACCACTCCCGGGCCGGCACGTAGAACTCGTCTCCCCTGATCACGGCGGGGCCCTCGTCGCCGTCGATTGCGAGCGTCGCATGGGCGTCCCATGACGGCACGCGGACCAGGATGGCGAATCTCGCCGGCTTCGCGAGCCGGAGACGGAGCGTCGACTTTCCCTCGCGCGGGAAGCCGCTCTGCTGCTCGACCACGACGTCCTGCCCGCCCAGCGAGAGCCGGGCGCGAGAGGTCTCGAAGGTGCTCACGTACACGGCCTCGCCGCTCTCGGTCCGGGCCTTCAGGTAGGCGGCCTGGGGCACCAGAGACATGCCGCGCGGCCCGCTGGAGTGGCAGCAGTTGATGCCCGGGTCGTACGGCTTCTTGCCTTCCAGGGCGGTGTAATAGCACCAGTCGTCGCCGCGCGGGTGCTGGGCCGCGGAGAGGTGATTGTAGAATGCACGTTCCAGCTCGTCGCCGAACTTCGCCCCGCCGGTCAGCCGCAGGAGCTGGAGATTGAGCTGAATCCAGGTGGTCGTCACGCAGGTCTCGCCCACGTTCGCCCCGACCTGATTGGGGAGCACGTGATCCTCCTGGAAGTGCTCCCCCGCGCTGGCGGACCCGGTGAGATACAGCCGATTGGCCACGATGTCGTTCCAGGCGTGGAGCACCGGCTCCAGCAGCGTGCGGTCCCCGGTGGCCCTGGCCAGCTCGCAGAGGCCGACGAGGTTGGACATCATCTCGTAGGCCTTGCCGTTGGCCGTCTTGTTGACGCCCTTCCACGCCCGCAGCGACGAGGCCACGGCGGGCCCGCCGGGCTCGTCCCACGCCTTGACGATGTAGCGGGCGAACTCGAGATACCGATCCTCCCCGGTGAAGCGGTAGAGCAGCACGATCGGCTCGAGCACGCTCGTCGAGGCCATGCCCACGTGCGTCCCCGCCGCGAGGATGCTCTTGCGGGCCGGGAAGGTCGCGGCCAGCAGGTCGCCCATCTTACGGCAGCATTCGAGCGCGGGCTTGTTGCCGGTGTACTGGTGGTAGGTCAGTAGACCGATCAGATTATACTTGTGTGACCAGACGTCCCAGTCGGCCCCCGGGAAGAGCCCGAACCGCTTCTCGGGCACGTACGTCCCGAGGTAGCCGTCGGGCTCCTGGCAGGCGATCAGGTCGGCGGCGACGCGGTCGAGCTTGGTCCGGAGGGCGGCATCTCCCGTGTAGGCCCAGGCCAGCGTGGCCGCGTGGAGCCACTTGCCGACGTGCTCGCCGATCCAGGGGTGGCTCCCCGGCCGCTTGCGATAGCCGGCCAGGAGCGGCTCGGTGTCCACCGCCAGGAGCCGGTTCTTCGCGTTGGCGGCGATCCGCGGGCCGAGCCAGCCGTCGATGTGGACCTGAGACGGGGAGAGCAGCTCGGCGACGTCGTCCAGCTTCGCGGGGACGACGAACGGCACGGGCCTGACCTCCGCCGGGAACCCGCCGCCGGACGGCTCGATAAACGCCGCGAGCCCGCCGGCCAGGAGAAGAACAGCACCCGTCATTCACGGCTCCCTTCAACAGATGGCGACCGCCCGCATCGACTCGCCAGAAAGACCCTCGACCCGACCGCACGACCCGCGGGGATCACGCCACCGATTATGGTCGTCGAGCCGGGGCCCCTCAAGGAGCCTCCCCACATCGAGCGACACGGGCACGAGGCCAACGGGCAGAACGCCCACATGGCCGTCTTCGACCGACACGTCACCAGGCCCGTCGACGTGATGACCCTGAAGGCGATCATCGCCTTTGCCCCGACTTCGGCCGTGGGCTGAAACCCGTGTCGGCGGCTCCACCGGTGCCGAGCGACCTGATAGGATCGACCAGGGCCATCCCCGGCCGCCGCCCTCCGCGAGTGCCCGGCGACGACGCGGACGCGGACGGGGCGATCGACCTGGAGCCTGTTGATGACGATCGCGGCGGTCATTCTCTGCGGCGGCGAGAGCCGGCGGATGGGCCGGCCCAAGGCCTGGCTGCCGTTCGCCGGGGAGCTGATGCTCCAGCGCGTGGTCCGGCTGATCTCGACGGTCGCCGACCCGCTGGTGGTCGGGCCGCACCCGAGCAGGTGCTGCCGCCGCTCCTCGATCGCCGTCGCGCGCGACCTGGTCCGCGGCCGGGGGCCGCTCCAGGGCTCGCCGCCGGGCTCAGGGCACTCCCGGGCAGGTCGACCTCTGCTACGCTTCCGGCACCGACGTCCCCTTCTTCAGGCCCGAGTGGGTGGGACCTCGCCGAGGCGATCGGCGACGACGACCTGGCCATCCCCTGCTGCAACAGCCGGCATCACCCGCTCGCGGCGCCTACCGCCTGCGGTCGCGATTCCGGCGATCGACGCCCTGCTCGGGGAGGATCGGCTGCGGCCGGTCTTCCTGATGGATCGGCTGCGGACCAGGGAAGTTTCCGAGGCGGAGCCGCGCGGTGGATCCCTGGAGCTGTCGACTTTGTGCAACCTGAACACGCCGGACGACTATCGTTCGGCCCTCGAGCACATCGCCCCGGTCGCGGAGGGCACGGGGGTGGCCGCCGACTCCGCCGCCGCGACCCGACCCACCGTGGTGGTCGAGCTCTTCGGCGTCCCGAGGCTGCGCGCGGGGGTCGGTCAGGTCCGCCTGGAGGCCGGCTCCGTCGGCGAAGCGTTGCGAGGCCTGGGACTCGCCTGCCCGGCACTCGTCGGCTCGGTGCTCACGGCGGAGGCTACGCTCCGGCCGGCCTACATGCTGAGCCTCAACGGCCGGAATTTCGTGAGTGATCACGCGACTCCGCTGGCCGACGGAGACGCCCTGATCCTGCTCGCGGTCGAAGCGGGCGGCTGACGGCGGCACCTGGCCGGCGCCGTCCCGACTCGGCATGTGGCACGCCGGCATGATCCAGTCACTTCTGAATCCAGGATTTTTCTTTTCTGTTCGGGGAACAGCGTGTAGATTTCTTAGTTGGTTGGGAACGCATTGAGTCGCGATGTGGATCCTTTCGGATGATGCGCTCGCCTCCTCGCTCGCCCTTCCGCGCACGTGGGTTGTATCCTCGACCCCTTTCCACTCGGCTCGGAAAGTCAATCGAGAGCCGCCGGCTTCTGGTCCAGGAGATTGATGGTGGGAAAGAAACTGTACGTCGGGAACCTGTCCTACAACGTCGGCAGTTCGGATCTTGAGCAACTCTTCTCCCAGTTCGGGACCGTGCAGAGTGCTCAGGTGATCACTGATCGCGAGACAGGGCGAAGCAAGGGGTTCGGATTCGTCGAGATGGATACCGATGCCGATGCGCAGGAGGCCATCCGAAGTCTGCACGATCAGGAGCACAACGGCCGTCGCCTGACGGTGAACGAGGCGCGTCCCCGTGAGCCCCGTTCGGGGGGCGGCGGCGGCTATGGCGGCGGCGGCGGTTACGGCGGTGGGGGAGGTCGTGGCGGCTATGGCGGCGGCGGCGGCGGCCGCTATTGAGCCCGAGCCGTCGACCCGGCCGGGTCTCGAGTCAACGTAAGAAAAAAGCCGCCGAACGATGGGTTCGGCGGCTCAGTCGATCGCGAGTGGGAGGCGGCGCTGGGACGAGGACTCAGCGGCCGCTCTCCGTGTAATCCATCTCGAAGTCGCTCAGATTGATCTGGGCGTCGCCGTCGGCATCGTCGCTGGGCTTCTCGAAGACCTTCGCCCACCGCTGAGACTCGGCGTCGAACCCCCGGTTCTGCCCGAGCCGTTCGTTCTCGCGCTGGCAGTCGATGCAGCTATTGGTATAGGGAAGGGCGTTCAAGCGCGCCTCGGAGATCTTGCCGCCGCAGAACTCGCAGCGGCCATAGACACCCGCGGCCAGCCGCTGGAGGGCATGCTCGATCTGCCCGAGCTCGCGACTCTCGATTTCCGCAAGCTGAGAGCTGATTTCATCGTTCGCCGAATCGACGGCCGCGTCGACGTTATCGCCCACGCCGCTGACCTCGGAGAAGTTGCGGAAATTCTCGAGATCTCCGTTGATCGCCTTCCGGAGCGCATCGCGACGAGCGATGAGACGTGAGGTGAGTCTGAGAAGGGCATCTTTGCGGGCCATGAAACACCTCCTGGTGTAATGCTAAGCGGATCGTGTGTCGTCGGGATCAGACTCAGAGACCCGCATCGCCGTCAGATTCTCGGCCGGTCGGCTGAACGCTCGGGATTCGGATTCACTAAGATGATAGCTCATACTCGCGTCGACCAAGAATCGGACAGCCATTTCCGGCCACAGCCCGCCCGATCCCCTATTTTACCGGCGAAGCCGTGACCAACTCCGACTAGCACATTATGCGCCACCGGCAAGTGGCGGTGGGCCATCGCCGGTGGCACAGCAGTAATACGTCCGAGGCAACCGAAGGTTTGACGAAATCCTTGGGATTTTCCGACCACTCCTTGGCCACCTTGGACTTCAGGACTCCGAATCAATTCGTGCTCAGCGTCAGAGCAGGAATCGGGTCGGGGGCCGGGGCGGGACGGCGATACCGTCACAAAAGGAAGGCATGGGGGGCGGGAAATCACCCGTATTCTGCGGGGGAATCCCGGAAAATCAATGAAAAAATGGGGCCGGACGCCCGGATTCTCCACCCATTCTTCAACGACTATTCGTAATGCCTTTGCCTATAATGGCTTCCGGAAGTGAATAGTCGGACACCACGCGCGGCCGCAGGTCACCCGGCGACTGGACGAAATTGACATAGCGCCAGCGTCGCTGGGTCGGCAGGCGGAAGATCCACTGCTCGACGAGCTGGCCCTTGGTCGCGCTGATCACCTTGCGATCCGGGGCGGAACGGAGCAACTGGGAGACCTCTTCCGGCGTCATCCCGCGGAGCCCGCGGGAGCCCGCGGGCGGCGCCGAGGCGTTCGGGTCTCGGTCCTTGCCGGCGTCGCCGGCCGCCGTCGGGGCCGTTTCTTCCACCCACTGGTCGTTGACCCTGCGGTAACCCCGGGCACGGAAGGCCTCGCCGATCTGCTTCGATCCGGGGTCGATCTTCCAGGCCTGCTCCAGCAGCTCCCGGGCGGCCGTCCGATCCTGGAGCAATTCGTCGTACAGCCCGGCCAGATCGACCGGTCCCTCGGCGTCGGTGGGGCTCAGCTTGTCCCGCTGGAGCTTCAGCCAGTCCCGATAGACCTGGAACGCCCGGTCCGGGTCCTTGAGCTTGTCGCGATAGGCCTCGCCGACGCTCTTCAGTTCGGACAGTCGAAGGGATGCCAGGTTGCGGGTCGCAAGGTCCAGCCCCCGCTTCAACAGGCCGGCCGCAAACTCAGGTCGATCTGGGAGTTCGGCCTCGGCGCGGGGGGCCAGGGTGATGGCGGCCTGCGGGTCGTCGGCCGCTTCGAGCTCGATCTGCTTCTGCCGGGCGTCGGACCAGAGCCGGCGGTCCAGCGCCTTGCGGGCCGCGGGCGGGGCCTGGCGGTACGCCCCGGCCGGATCCGCTTCATAGGACTGTCGCCAGCGTTCCTCCTCGGCCCTGGCGGCATCCGCCACGCGTGCCGCTTCCGGGAAGAAACGCTCGATGGTCGACAACAGATCCTTCGCCCCCTGCACCGTCGTCGTGCCCGCGAATCGGGCACGCAGGGCCCGGTGCGCCAGGGCGCTCGGCTCTGGCTCGGCGAGCTTCCGCCGCCGGGCGTCCTCGGCCAGGCGGAGCCACTCGGTCGGGGCATCCACGGCGCCTCGGCTCTGATCGGCCTCGATCCGCAACGCCTCGGTCAGGATCGCACCGGCCCGCTGCGTCAGGGCGGGTTCCTTGAAGTCCCGGCCCCGCTTCTCGGCCCAGGCGGCCCAGGCCTTCCGGGTCTCGAAGTCCCGGGCAGGAAGGGCGGAAATCGCCTGATTAAGCCGGTCGAGGTCATTCGGGACGATCCTGAGGCTCACGACGTCGCAGACGAGCTGGTCGGCATCCCGGCGGAGGCGGCCCTGCACGACGATCGGCGTCGGCCTGGGGGGGGACTCGGGCCTCAGCGGCGGAGGGAGCCGGAACACGACGTTCGTCCGCTTCAGGCGGAGCTCGTCGTACCCCCGGCCCTGGTGGAACTGATAGTAGAGGAGACGGTCGTCGACGGTGATCATCCTGCCTGCGAGGTCAACCCGGCGATCCAGCTCGGTCGGGTCGACGTTGACCGGCTGCTCCTGAGCGACGGATTGTCCCGGGGCCCGGTCGGCGCACACCCCCGCCGAGAGCGTCCAGCACAGGCCGAGGCAGACGAGTCGGTTCCTCATTCCGCGGCCCCCTCGCCCTCGGCATCACCCTGGGGGATGAGCGTCCCCGTGGGCCAGCCCAGGGCCTCGAGGGCCCTGGTGTAGCGGATCGACACCCCGCTGTTCGGGTCGAAGCGGATCACGAAGGACTCCCGATCGGAATCGTAGGCGAAGCTGGCCAGCCGGGCGCCGAAGACGACATGGTCGCCGACCTTCGGCTGCGCGAGGGTGATGGCCTGGAGGTCGGAGATGTCGAGTCGGGCGAACCGCCGTTCTCCCGCGCCTTCGCCCGGCGGCAGGACGACGTAATCGAGCTCGTAGCGGCCCGCGACGCCCGAGGCGGGGGTGGCGACGATTGTCGCCTGGACGATCACCGAGCGTCCCTTGTAGAGGTCGTCGAACCGGTTGGCCCATTCCTGCGGCCTGGTCCGGGCGGCCTCCTCAAGCAGGGTCTCCAGGCTGTCCGAGAGCAGGTCCACGAAGACCCCTGCCTCGTCCGCGGCGTGGCGGATCTCCTCGGCCCCCTCGACGTCTCCGCCCAGGACGTCGACCGCGTCGCGGGCCTTCGCGAGGAGCTGGTACGCCTTGTCGAACTTGCCCTCCTCGAGCGCCGGGATGCCTTCGGTCCGGCCGACGGCCGCGACCTCGGGCAGCAGGTGCCGCCGACTCCGCCAGGTCCGATAGGTGACCGAGCCGGCGACCAGCACGATCAGGCCCGCGATGATCAGCACCGGGCGGCTCACGCGGCGAGCACGCCGCCCCGCCCTGCCCGCGTCCGGGAGAGCCTGGCCCCCGGGGCTCCAGTCGGGCCCGGCATCCGCGCCATCCGCGACCCCGGGTGTGGCCCTGGGTCGAGGCGGAACGGCTGAAGGTGGTCGAGACGGCCTGCTCTCGCCCGTCGGCGCCGCCGGACGTGGCTTCCTCGCCCTGGCCGGGGGCCCGGTATCGACCTCGGGGGAAACGCGCCGCTCCGTCGGGGCCGGTGGCGGCGTCTCCGTGGCGTCATCATCCCACTCGATCTCCGCCTCGGACGGGCGGTTCAGGCGGTCGGCCACGTCCACCGTGACCTCGTCCGGGTCCTTCAGCTCCAGGGGAGCATCCTCGACCACAGGTCGGCGGACGGGGGCTCGACGGGACGCCGACTTCGGCGGCGGCTCCGGCTCCGGCAGTGGGCTGGATGGCAGGACGAAGACGCCCTCGCCGCACGCCGGGCAGCGCAACGCCTGGTAGCCCTCGGTCCGCTGGCCGCGGACGCGATGCCCCTGGGGACACACCACGCTGTAATACTGCACCCGGTCGACGGGGGGCGTGGAGAGCCCTTTCAGGAAGCCGCGAGCCCGACCAAGTAGATCCAAGAACCACCTCTCCCGCCCGGACGCCGGGTGCTTCGCCCCGCACCAGTCCTGGTGCATTCTGCTCGAGGCCAATTTCGGCCAGGAAATGACAGGTGTCTGAATTATCAGGATCCCTGCACGGCAGGTCAACGGATCGTTCGGTCCTTGCATCGTCACGCATCGCGGCGAGCGCCGCGGCTCGATCCTGAATTCCAGTTAAGGTCCCTGTCGGGCTCAGATCGCGCGGACCCGAAAGATGTCTCGATCCGTCGCCGGTAGGACGCGTTGTCCTGACCGATCCGTGTGAACCACCTGGATCGCCGCTACCGATCACCGTGGCCGTGCGGAGAACCCCGCGTGATCGCCGGCACCCGGCGGGGACCTGGCGCCGGACCTCCGGTCGGCAGGGCGGCGAGGATGTGCGGAACGACGTGTCTCGAACAGCCCGTCAGGCGATCGGCGATCGCGGCCTGTCTACTGGCCGGCCTCGTGTCGCCGGCCCCCGGACAACCTGACCAGGTCGAGCGTCGGCCGGGACGACATCACGGAGGCCGCCCGCCTGCTCCGGGGGATCAGCCGGGTGGATCAGATCCGGTACGCCATCCTCGAGCGCGACGGCCGCATCACCATCATCCCGCGTCGCGAGGGTCGAGACGATCGCTGAAGCTCCGGCGATCACCGCGACGGGGGGCCGACTACTGGCTCTTCGCCGAGAGGCCGCCGAGCGTGTCCCCGGTCGGCTTGAAGCCGCCTCCGTCCACGTCGACGTAGATGGGGTTCGAGACCGCGACCGGGAGGTCGGCGGCGTGCTCGGGGCCCATCACGGGCCCTAGCTTCGACTTCTCGCCGATGGCGGCGACGATCACGTGCGCGTCGGCCTTCAGTTCCAGCGGGATCTCCTGGTCGAACTTCATCGTCGAGCCACCGAACCGATCAGGCGTGGCGCTCCGGGTGAAGTTCAGCCGCTCGTCGGGACGGCCGTTGACGAAGACCTGGACCCGATCGACGTCGAACCAGTTGGGGCACTGGACGCGGACCCTGAGCCGCGCCTTGCCGCCGGGGAGGGCCAGCAGGTCGCCCGGGCCGGACTCGGCGGACGACTCGGTGTCGGTCCTGAGGGCCACCTCGAGGAAGGGGCCGGTGGTCATCACCACATGTCCCTGCTCGGAAGCGTGCACCACATCGAGCGTCTTGATCAGGGCCGGGTCGTCGGTGGGGCTCTTCACGTAGTTCCGAAGCCAGCCGGAGCCGTGGAAGTTGTAGTGCGCGTCGGTGTTGACCACGCCCGGGTAGCGCCTGCCCTGATTGAGGAGCTGGAGCCAGTTGTAGATCGGATTATTGAAGGCTTGCCCATCGTAGGAGATGGTCGGGCCGCCGAAGATCGCGTGCGGGGGGTGGACCTCGATCACGTCGATGTGGGGGAACATGCCGACGAAGCCCGCGTCCAGGCCGCTATCGCCGTTGCGGTCGCGGAACATCCAGCCGATGTCGGGATGATTGACCTGCACCAGCTTCTCGGCGCCCTGGTCCCACATGGCCAGCCGGGCGATCTGGATGGCGGGGTCCTCGTCGGTGGTCGGGCCGCCCCCGTCCTGGGCGCCCGGGCGGAGGACCAGCGGGAAGGCGTTCTGGTGGTTCAGCGGCAGGGGGCTGCCGGTCAGCTCCATGCCGACGCAGGTGGCCATCCTGTCTTCCACGCCCAGCGCTTTCAGGTGCGGGTCGTAGGACGAGAGCCGGTTGTGCTCGGTGCAGGGGGCGAACTCGATGTGCTCGCAGAGCAGGTTCAGGACGCGCCCGAGCTGGCTGGCCGTGTTGTCGCCCGAGGGGCTCGAATGGCTGTGGAAGTCGGTGCTGATCCAGCCGTCCGTCCTGACGCTCCGGACGAGCGTGGCCTGCAGGCGCGTCTCCTCACCCCGGGCGACCTTGATGCTCGTGAACACCGCGTCGAACTCGGGCCCGTGGCTGACGATCACCTCGTAAGCCCCCGGTTCGAGAGCCTGCTGGAATCGGCCGTCCTGGCTGTAGTACACGTTCTTCATCTCATGCTCGCCGGCTTCCGGGCCGAAGTCGGGACTCGCCTGTCCGTCCTTGCCAATGAACTGGACCTTGCAGGGCGTCGGCCGGCCCTGCGAATCGCGGATGTTCGCGCTCACCCAGCCCGCGCGGGGGAGCTCGATCTTGATGACCTCCTGTCCCGCCGAGGGATCCGCGTCGACCGTCCTGGCGCCGGAGCCGAGCGATGAGACGGTCAGCTTGACCGGCCCTTTACCGGCGTCGAGGACCAGGGTCCCGGACTCGTCGGTCCTGCCCCCCGCGAGTCGCTTCCCGCCGACCTCCTGGACCACCTCTGCTCCGGGCAGGGGATGGCCGGCCGTGTCGACGACCTGGAGGCGAATCGGCCTCGTGCTCTTCCCGGCGAGCTGGCGCGCCCTCCGCTGGACGTCGAAGAGGTGGGGCCCCGGGATCAGACGCCGCGTGAAGCGGAAGGACTCCCCCGGCGCGAGTCGAATCGCCACCTTCCCGTCCTGATCGGGGTAGCGGATCAGGCGTTGACGCGAGGATGAGGCCAGGACCTTCCGGCCCTCCGGGAGGATGCCGTACGCCTGGGAGAACGCCCGGTCGTACGCCCAGAAGAGGTCTCCCCCGGAGTCGCCGGAAAACTCGAATGTCCCGTCGGCCCGTACGGAGTCCACCGGCTCGACCTCGACCGGTGCCGAGCGGCGGTTGCTGAAGGTGGTGGTCACCAGGAGGTGGTCCCAGTCATCGCCCAGCGTGTAGGACACCTCGACGTCGGGCTCCTTCTCCCGGGGAGCGGCGACCAGGCGGAGCGTGACCCGGCCGGCACGCACGAACAGGCGATCGAAGTCCTCCGCCTCGTAAACTTGCGGCGACTGCACCTCCACGCCCGCGAATCGGAGCTCGCGGAGCCCGGCGCCGGGGTAGAACGCCGAGAGCTGATCGTTCGATCGCTCTCGCTCCGTCAGGTCGATGACGGCGCCGCCGACGTTGCGGACGGTCATGTTCGCGTGGCGAGTCCGCTTCGGGTGCGCGATGACGGCCAGGATGCGACCATTGGCGATCGCGAAGTCCCCGTGGATTGCGTCGGCCTCCTTGCCCTTCGGCGCGTAGCGGTCCCAGGTCTGGGGCGAGAGCGCGACGAGCTCGGAGGCGATGCCTGGCGAGGCGAGCACGACGGGGAACACCACGAGCATCAGCGTTCCGGCGGCGGCGACTCTCATCTGCTTCTCCGTGTCGAATTCCCTCTCCGTCGAGAGGGCGGAATTGATGCCTACCTGCCCCGTGATCCTCGATCACGGTCCGGAACCGGTGGAGCCACCCTCGATCGAACAACTGCCGGCGACCATCGGGGCGGTCGCGTCAATCACGCGTCAGGCTCGGTACCACTCGGTGCAAGGAAGGCGTCGGGATTCACGGTGATATAGAGGCCGTTCCCCTCGAAATCAAGGGCCGACAGGAACTCGCCCGGAACCCGGAAGGCCGGTCGAGCCCTTGATTCGAGACTCCGTGTCAGCGCCGGATGAGCGAACGACTGCCTGGAGCGTGATCGGTGACTCTACCGGCATGGGAGTCGAAGGAATGAACATCGAGAGAAATTCGCATGAATCCTCGGGAGTGCGGCCGGCCAGGGCGGACCTGCCTGCGCTCCCGATCAGGCGAAGCAGAGGTCTTCGGGACGCCAGACGACCTCGAATCGCTCGTCACGGAGCCGCCGGGCGATCTCCGCGAGGGGTCGCTGATCGACCACGGGGAATTGCTGGAGTGAGTCGCTGGCGGCATTCTGCTGCTGGTAGCCTCCGGGAGAGGTCGAGCTGCCCGCGCTCATCTGGGTGATGCAGCACCCGGCGAGGCGGTCGCGCAGCGAGGCGGGCTCGCGGGTCGAGAGCACGAGGTTCGCCCCCGGGATGGCCATGCGGAGGGCGCAATAAAGACGCACGAACGCGTCGTCGTCGATGGGATGAGGTGGCGTGAACCCCTCGGGTGCCTCATGGATGCGCGGCAGGCTGAGCGAGAGCGAGAGGCCGTGGAATCGGTCGAGCAGGTACCGGGCGTGGACGATCAGGGACACCATCTCCCGGCGAGGCTCCGCGAGTCCCAGCAGCACCCCCAGCCCGACGCGCGGGATCCCCGCCTCCGCGGCCCGCTCCGGGCCTTCCAGCCGCCAGTCGTACCAGGCCTTGGTGCCCTTCGGATGGAGCTGCGCGTACGTCGGCGGGTCGTAGGTCTCCTGATACAGGGTGACCCCGACGGCACCCGCGCGGCGGAGCTGCGTGTACCCAAGGGTGCTCTGGGGAGCGACCTCGACGGCCACGACGAAGTCCCGGTCGCCGAGCGCCGAGACGACCTCGGAGAGGTACTCGACCGAGACCAGTCGCGGATGCTCGCCGGCGACCACGAGCAGGTGGCGGAATCCCCGCCGGCCGAGCACCTCGGCCTCGGCGACGGCCTGG
>JAXMBE010000108.1:0-17434 GCA_046349995.1 Isosphaeraceae bacterium
GCTCTCCACCTCGGGCTGCCCCTCCAGCATGTTGGCGGCGTCGGTGAGCCGGTCGGCGACGGCGATGTTGAGCACGATGTCGGTCCGGACCTGCTTCATCACCTCGGTGACCTCGCCGTTGACCAGGAGCTTGCCCTGCTCAATGATCCCGATCTTGTTGCAGATGTCGGCGAGCTCCGGGAGGATGTGGCTGGAGACCAGGATGGTCTTGCCCATGCTCCGGAGCTCCTTGAGGAGGGCCCGCATCTCGATGCGGGCGCGCGGGTCGAGGCCCGAGGCCGGCTCGTCCAGCAGGAGGACCTGCGGGTCGTGCAGCAGGGTGCGGGCCAGGCCCAGGCGCTGGGTCATGCCGCGGGAAAGGCTGGTCACCAGGGCGTCGCGCTTGTAGGTCAGGTCGACCAGCTCCAGGACCTCCTCGCAGATCTTCTTGCGCGCCGGCCCCTTGATGCGGTAGGCCGAGGCGAAGAACTCGAGGTACTCGATGACCTTCATGTCGTCGTACACGCCGAAGAAGTCCGGCATGTAGCCGATCACACGGCGGATCTCCTTCGAGCCGGTGTAGATCGAGTACCCGCAGACCGTGGCCTCGCCCCAGCTCGGGTTGAGCAGGGTCGCCAGGATGCGCATGGTCGTGGTCTTGCCGGCCCCGTTGGGGCCGATGAAGCCGTACACGTCGCCCTGGTGGAGCGTCAGGTTGAGGCGGTTCAGCGCGTACAGCTCGCCGTACATCTTCGTCAGGTCGTTGGTCTCGATCATCGCCTTGCCCTTGGGTCGATCTCTCGGGAGGGTGAGCTGATCTGGATTGGTCCTGTCCGGTCCAGGCTCGTCGAAGTCCGGGTCGCCGCCTAGCGCGAGGCCGTGTGCGTCGCCGCGGCCGACGACGATCCGGCCCCGGCGGCCCGTCGGCCTTCGGCCTTTCCGCGCTGGAGCGGCAGGACGATCCGGAGCATCGTGGTCTGATCGACCTTCGGGACGCTGGGCGCGTTCTGGAGCACGACCTGGGCCCCGGGCCGACTCACGCGGCCCACCAGCCTCGGCCGGTCCAGCGCGAGCTGGCCGGTGAGGTCGAGGTCGCGGAGCAGCACGTTGCTGAGGGTCTGGACCGTCCCCCGGGCCGACTCGCTGTCGTGGAACATCATCGCCAGCAGGAGGTTCGCCCGGTTGATCCTGGGCGCCCGGGTCCCGGTCGGGTCGTTCAGGTAGGTCTCGCCCCGCTGGCGGAGCAGGCCCGAGAGGTTGCGGTCGCTGGTCAGTTCCACCTTGATCGTCGCACCCGGGGACATCGTGCCCAGGGAGTAGATCTGCCGCCCGAACGCCAGCATGGCGTCGTCCAGCGGATAGGGGAGGCGGTTCGTGACGGTCCCCGCCAGGCGGTCGGTCCCCACCGGACGGAGGTCCGACTCGACCAGCGGTCCGCACGGGCCGAACCAGCGGGCCGTGAACGCCTTCGTGCTCCAGATCGGGATCCGGACGTTCTCCAGCCGCTCGAGCCCGCCGAGCGGCGCGTAGGCGTACCCGCTCCCCAGGAAGCTGAACCTCCGATTGTTCCCCCCCATCGAGCCGAACTGCTGCTCCGGAACGCTGAACCAGCTCGTCACGAGCTCGGTCCCGGCGGGCGGCCTCGGCGGCTCTGCCGAGGAGGCCTCGGGCGCGACCGGGGGAATCTCCCCGGCCTGCCCGGGGGCAACCGGCAGGAACCCCACTCCGTAATCCCGGTTCTGGGGGCTGAAGACGCTGGCGATCGTCCGACCGCGCATCGAGCCTTCGACCTGGTCCACGTCCACCACGTCCACCTTGTTGATCAGCAGGTCGTTCCCCTTCAGGCGGTAGGCGGCGAGGTACGCGACGAGGCTCACCGCCACCACGATCGTCGGGAACGTGATCCAGGTCAGCTCCATCCGCTTGAGGATCTTCTTGAGGAAGAAGTAGTCCCCCGGGCCGATCAGCATGATGTAAAGGAAGATGAAGAAGGCCACCCAGCCGAAGGGGATGAGCTTGACGCCGGGGAATTGCTCCAGGCCGATCCGCAACTGGCTGGAGAGGTCCGTGACGCCGGATCGATAGAACCGGGCCGAGCCGCCGATGGCCGGCCCCGCGTCGGGCGACTCGACGCGATCCTGCTTCAGGTCCAGCGCCCTGGCCCAGAAGAGGCCGCGATCGGGCCAGTCGGCGAAGAGCTTCTGATTGACGCTCAGTCCGATCAGGGTCACGCGGCCGAACCCCTGCGGCCCGCGGACGATCAGGGGCAGGGAGCCGGTGATGCTCAGGACCTTGCCCCCCCGGCCCTCGACGCCTTCGAGGCGATTAACCATCACCGGGGGCGTGCCCGGCGGGGTGATCGGCTTGGTGGACGCCGCGAAGGTGTCGATCGCCTCCAGCGACGGGACCCGCTCCTGGCCCGCCGGCAGGGCCGGGAGGATCGGGGCGATGGCGCTGTCGCGGACCGCCTGGCCGTTGGCGCCGACGGCCACCACCAGGTGCCCGCCGCGCCGGACCCAGTCCACCAGGGCTTGCCCCCGGAGCCCGTCCAGGGCCTGGAGGGTCTCTCGATCGTCGGTGTCCAGCACGATGGCGCTGGCGGCCTCGAAGCCGTACCAGCGCCCCGGCATCTGGTCGGCCTGGGGATCGATCCGGTCCACGACGACCGGCGAGGCGGCCGAGTTCGACGGCCCGTTCCCGCCCGCGGCGAACCCCGGGAGGGTCGGCACCTGGTCGATCCCCATCGGCTGCCCGAGGGTCAGGAGCAGCAGCTCATCGGCCATCAGCGAGACCGGCGGGTTCGCCATGGCGGCCCCCTGAGGGACATCCAGGACGCGGCGGCCCTGCGGATCGCGGACCTGGATATTGAACTCTGAACCTGTCCCGCCCGGCCGCGCATACGCCGTCACCCGCTGCGTCTCGTTGGCCGCGATGTTGATCGGCTGGACGTAGGTGCCGGGCGTGCCGTCGTCGTCCGGCGCCGAGATCGCCAGGAACCCCGTGAACCGCTCGGTCCCGGCCTTCAGCTGCACGCGAACCGGCGTCCAGCAGCCGACCTTGTAGGAGTCGCGCGCGCCGAAGCCGACCCGGATGTTGACGACCTCGATGGCCGGGGGCGCGGCCTGTGACCGTCCCGCTGCGGCGGCGGCGAGGAAAAGCCCGAGGATCGCCGCCCCGATCCCCCGCGGCGGGCGAACGAGACCACGGTTCCGCCCCTGTCGTCGGCCGGGCCTGCCGCGCCGGATGCCTCCCGGAGATTGCTGCCAGCTCATGATGGTGTGGGTCGCTCGGATGCCAATCGATCGAGGTTGACGGACGACGCCGGGGCGGCGGGCGGTGCGACGACGCGGGCGTCTCGCCCCACCCGACTCACGGCTTCTCGGCCGGGTCGCAGTCGCAGACCACCAGGCCGCAACCGGGGCAGCCTCCGCCGTACTTGCGGCGCACGGCGGCGGCGAGGTCGATGCCGCGGATGTTCGCCAGTGTGGCCAGCCACGCCAGGACGTCGGCCATCTCGGCGGCGAGCTCCTCCCTGGAACCCGAACGGACCGCCGTGGCCAGCTCGCCGAACTCCTCGGTCAGCCAGAGGAAGGTCGCGGCGTCGCCGCGAGCCGCATCCTTGGCGCCGTACATTTGTAAGATCATCCGCTGGAGTTCGGACAGCGTCAAGTCGCCAGGGCTCGGCTCGCTCATGGCTGTATCCTACAGCACGCCCGACGACGCGTGCGAGGGCAATCGAGCCGCTCAGGGCCGCACAGGGCGGCAGAGGTCCGATCCCGGCCCCACAACCGGCCGCGGGGCGAGCAGGCCGGTCTGGGTCGAGGTCTTCCGGCCGGGGTCCCGGCAGCGCGATCAGTCGTCGGCGCCGACCCCCGCGAAGACCGGGGCGGAGAGGGCGGCCTCGAACCGGGCCGGGCGCGGCGAGTCCGCCTCCTGGACCTCGGCCGCGGCGATGAGCGTCAGCTCGTGGTCGAACCGGAAGGCGCGGCGCCGGTCCTCGCACTCGACGAGCAGGATGGTGGGCTGCCGCTTCTCGACGATCCGGTGGATGACGATGCCTTCGGCGAGCTGTCCGGTCGTCGTCTGGAACTGAACGAGGTCGCCCAGGGCGAAAGGCCGAGTCATGGGGAATCCCTCCCGGTGGTGGTCGCGGCGGCTGCCGCAGTCGAATCCTTTCGAATCGGATCTTACCAGACGGTCCGTTCCTGTCAGGCCCAAATCGAGGGAAACGGCGACAACAGGGCGGTAGCCCACTCGCCGCCACCGCGGCCTTCCCGACTCAGAATCGGGGCAGACGCGCGGGGGCCGAACCCGGCCGGCTCGGACTCCCCGCATCTGGCCGTCGGTTCAGGGCCGGGATCCATCCCGGCCGAACGACATCAGGCGGTCGCCAGTGAGGCCAGCTTGCCGACGATCGTGTCGAGGACGGGCTTGAGCTTCTCGCCGACGCCGGGGATGGCCAGCACCTTGGCGATCAGCTCCTTCAGCTTGGCCAGGGAGTCAACGGTCACCTTGGCGACAGTGGCACGGCTGGCCTCCGGGAGCTTCTCCCAGAGCGACTTCAGGCCGTCGATCTTGGGGGTGACCTCGGCCAGCTTCGGCGCGGCGGTCTCGGCGGTCGCGGCGTCCTTGATCCCGCCGAGCAGCTCGGTCAGTGAGGTGTAGACGCCGGTCAGGTCGGTGCTGAGCTTGGCGGGGTCGGGGAGGTCCGCCGCCACCTTCGGCAATGCGGGGGCCACCTTCGGCATGGCGGGACCGGCGACCGGGGCCTTGGCCGGTGCCATCGCGCCGCCCGGCGGGTTCTGGACGGGCGGCTCCTCGGTCTGGCCGAGGAACCACCAGGCGAGCAGGCCGAGCAGGCCGAGGCCGACCAGGGGCAGCAGCCAGCTCGGCAGGCCGCCTTCGGCCGGGGCAGGGGAGGCGGCCCCCCGGGCGGCAGCCGGCGCCGAGCCGAGGCCCGGGATGTCCGCGAGGGAGAATCCCGCCGGCAGGGCGCTGCTGATGTTGCCCTTCTGCTCGGCGAAGAAGCTGGAGAGGGCCTGCGAGGTCAGCGACCGGCCGCCGCCGGTGACCTGCTTGGCAATCATGCTGAGGATCAGCGGGGCCAGGTAGCCGAGCAGACCCTTGGCCGAGCCGGCGGCGATCCCGGAGAAGCTGCTCAGCAGCTTGAGGATCATGGGCAGGGCAGCCGAGCCCAGCAGGATGTTGATCAGGCTCGCCCCCTTCTCCTGGACCTGCGTAGCCTTCGGGCCGGCGAGGATGTCGCCGAAGCCGCCCTCGGGGGCCTCCTGCTGGACCTGCTTCAGCGAATTGATCACCTTCTCCGCGCCGCCGCTGGTCGAGGCGAGCTGCGCCAGGATCGCGAGCAGGCCGGGGACCGCGGCGCCGGCGGCGGCCTTGGTCTTGTCCTCGCTCTCGCCGATCAGCGAGCCGAGCTTGCCCAGCACGTCGTCGCTCAACTGGCCCTTGATCACGTCAACGATGTTCATCTGGCTGTCTCCGTTAGGGATCGGTCGTCACGCCTTGTCGGGATGCGAATCGAGATCGGCCCGACATGGAGCAGACTACTGTCAGATGCCACCATCTGTCGGGAAAGGCGAGAAAGTGCAAAAAACAAGTGATTCTTGATCGAGGCCACACGGTGACCCGTCTCGCCCCCCATGCCGCCGGGATCGATCGCGGGATTCGGCCTCTGCACGCACGGCACCGGGGGCGCCGTCAAGAGCGGCAGCCCCAGCCTCCCGGAGGAGGCGATGAACGAACGACGTTTCGCCCACTCGCCGAGTGCCCACCTTGGAGCTTCGGTCGAGCATCGTCCGCTCATAGCCACCGCTGAGGCCGATCGGGCCGTCAGTTCCTGCCCGGCGAAGCCCTAGCTCGGAGTGTATGCGCAGTTCCAGGCCGTCAAGGGTCGAACCCGATACGACCCCGCCGATTGAGTGGCCGCATCCACGGCGCTGCACCAATGACCGACCCAAGTATCGTTCGGCGGGGTTGACGAGGCAAGAACCATCCTGAAGAAGTTCTCATCAGAAATGGCCAGCGAAATGCTGACATCAATCCATGCCCGATGAATCAGACCGACGGCCCGAAGCGCAGGGAGCGCGATGTCGAATCCCGCTTCAGCTCCCGGCCGGCCGATCGAGTTCCTGGCGCAGCGACCTGGCCTCGGGATGACCCGGATCCTCCTTGAGGATCGCCTCGAGCGTCGCCTTCGCGGCGTCGACCTGGCCAATCCCCCGCTGGGCCTTTGCCAGCTTCAGCTTCACGTCGTTGGGACGTTTCACCTTCAGGCCCAGCGCGATCTGGTACTCCTCGATCGCCGGAGAGAACTTCCCGGCGGCCGACTGGGCGTCGGCCAGGAGCACGTGGGGCGCGGGATCATAGACGTCGATGTGCAGGCACTCCGCGGCCCAGCGCTCCGCGTCGGCGACCTTGCCGCTCGCCAGGCTGCGCTCGGCCAGCGCCTTGCGGACCGTGATGTCGTCGGCGTCGTTGGCCGCGATCATCGCCAGGTCCTCCAGGAACTTCGCCGTGTTCTTCTGGCGGAGGTGGACCCGCGCCAGCCCGGCGATCCACTTCGTATGGTAGGGGTCGTCCTTGCGGGCCAGCTCGTAGAGCCGCTCGGCCTCGTCGAGCTGCCCCGCCTTCATCTTCAGCTCGGCGAGCAGGTCGACGACCCGCTCGTTGGGGCTCTTCGGGTCGAGCGCCGGCTCGATGACCGCCAGCGCCGCCTCCTCGTCGCCGATCGTCGTCAGCAGCCTGGCCTTCACGTAGCTGGCCAGCGGGTGATGTGGCTTGAGCTTCAGCGCCTTGTCGGCCAGCGGGCGCGCCTCCTTGTAGTCGCGGCGGGCGAAATGCTCGTAGGCCATCCGCGCGTTCAGATCGGGGTCGTCGGGCTTCTCCTTGAGCTGACGCTCGAGCTGCGAGAACTTCACCGGCTGCTCCTCGTTGACCCGCGTCCGGATCGTCTTGACGACCTCGTCGAGGTAGCCGACGTAGGCCTTCTCGAAGTCCTGCTTGGAGACCTGGAAGCACTCCTGGATCGCCCGGTCGGTGGTCAACCCGCGGCGATAGGCCATCAGCAACTTGATCAGGGCGTCGTCGCCGAATCGCCTGAGCATGTAGCGGGCGTAGAGTTGCGCCTGGCAATACGCCATCTGGCGATCTTCCGGCTCGTTGGGTCGAATGAATCCGAGGTTGATCGTGTCCAGGTTCAGAAGCTTCGAGCGGGTGGGCACCCGCTCCAGGAGCATCTTGTTCCACTCCTGAGGCCTGGGGAATCCCTCGCTCTCGACGGCCAGCGCCTCGGTGTACCAGTGGGGGATGTTGAACTCGGTCTGCTGGAGCGTGATGACGTGGACGACCTCGTGCTTGAGCACTCTCGCCCAGTTAAACGCCTGGCGGGTCGCGCGCGGGCTGGCCAGGGCGACGACCTTGCCGGTGCAGGCCCCCACGGTGGGGATGAACGGCAGGCCGATCGTCCGGCCGCTGAACCACTGGTGGTTCTTCATGATCTCGATCCGGGTCTTGCCCGGCGGTGCGTAGCCGAAGCGGCCGACCAGCTCATCCCGGACCGATTCGAGGTACCGCGACATGTACTTGCCCAGCAAGGTGTCCTGGGTGGGGTCGATCAGAACGCTGAAGTGCTCGGTCTCGATCGGGGTGTAGGCCTCCATGTGCTTGAGCACCTTCATCATGTTGTCGGCCCGCACGTTGAACGGGTCGGCGGCGAAGGCCTCGTCGAACAGGCTGCGGGCCTCGGTCTCCCGGCCGATCTGCATGTAGAGCATCCCCAGACCGACGGGGGCGTCGCCCCGGGTCGGGTCGGCCGCGGCGGCCAGCAGGAAGGCCCGCTCCGCCGGCATGTACTTGCGGCGGTCCGCCAGCCGCTCGCCGAGCGCGGCGTAGAACGTGGCCGGGCGCGGGCTGTTCGCCAGGGCCGCCAGCTCGGCGGCCGAGGCGCCCACCTGGTCGGTCAGGAGCTTGTTCGCGGCGGCCAGCCGCGCCAGGGCGTCCTCGTCGCGAGGGTTCTCGGCGACCGCCTTCTCGGCCGCCTGGCGGGCGTCGTCGAACCGCTCGTCCGAGATGTTCAGGTCGGCGAGCAGGACGTGGGCCGGTGCGTAGTGAGGGTTGATCGCCAGCGCGCGCTCGGCCTTGGCCCGGCCGGCGGCCAGCCGGTAGCCCTGGAGGTCGGCCTGGCCGAGGGTCACCAGCACCTCCGGCGCCAGGGGGTTGATCTGCTGGGCCCGGGCCAGCTCCTTCGCCGCAGCCCGCTCGTTGTAGCCCGAGAGGAAGAGCTTGCCTTCCAGCCAGGGCGCCCGCCAGCAGTTCGGGTCGGCGCGGAGGGCCGCCTCGTCGATCTCGTTGATCACGTCGTTGAGCGCGGTGGCCAGCTCCTCGCCTCGGGCCGAGGCCCGGTAGTACCGCTCTGCCGCCTGGCCCACCAGCAGGAGCCCCTCGGCGTTCCGAGCCAGGTCGTCCGGCCGGGTGTTGTAGTGGTCCACGAACCACTTGCACGCCTGGACCGCCTCGTCGCGCTTACCCCGGGCCTCCAGCAGCCGGGCCGCGATCCAGCGACCGAGCAGGTGATCGGGACTGACCTCAAGCGCCTTCCCGACCGCCTCGTCCGCCTCTCCCCACTTCCCGCGCTCGAACTGGAGCTCCGCGATCCGCCCCCAGACATCCGCCGCCTTCGGCTGCTCGCCCGCCAGGGTCTTCAGCCCCTCGAGGGCCTTGGCGTACTCCCCCTGGCTCGCCTGGCACTCCGCCTTGCCCAGCCCGATGGCCACCCTCAGCGCCGGGGCGATCCCCCCGGGCTTCTTCTTCGCCTCGCCCTCGGCCGCCGAGTACGCCTCCTCGGCCTCGGCATAGCGGCCGTTCTGGAGCAGGCGCCGGGGCGCATCCAGGGTGCCCAGGTCCGCCTTGTCCTTGTCGACCGGTCCCGCCGCCTGGGCCAGGAACAACAGCCCCACCATCGCCAACCCGTGAGTCATCGCTGCCTCCTCCAGATCTCCGGTCCAGGTTAACAAAGCGAGCAGGAGGAGGGGAACTCATGATGGCGGAGCCACTCCGGGGGGAGGCCGGGCGACCCGGGCCTTTCACGCCGAGCCTTCGGGTTGCTGGTCCGCGGCCTGGAGCACCTCGCGGAGCAGGTACGTCGTCTTTGCCTGCGACTCATAGTAGGTCCGCATGATCAGCTCGGACTGGATGCCCAGCAGGATGCTCATCACGCCGGCGAGGAAGAACATCACGGTGAGGGAGGGCAGGGGGGTCTCGATGAATGACTTGGCCTGGTCATTCAGCCAGGATCCGAGCGGCCAGGGATAGACGTACTTGTAATAGAGCATCCCCACGAAGCAGAGGACGGACAGCGCGAACGACCAGAGGCCGATCCGTCCGAAGAAGTGGATCGGGCGCTGCGAGTAGCGCTGGAGGAAGCGGATCAGGATCAGGTCGAGGACGACGTTGAAGGTCCGGCCGAGGCCGTACTTCGTCTTGCCCGCCGTCCGCGGCCGGTGGTTGACGACCTGCTCGGTGACCTTCGCCCCCTGCCAGGCGGCGAAGATCGGGATGAATCGGTGCATCTCGCCGTAGAGCCGGACCCCGGCCAGCACCCTCCGGCGGTACGCCTTGAGGGTGCAGCCGAAGTCGTGGAGCGGCACGCCCGAGATCCGGGCGACCAGCCGGTTGGCGATCCGCGAGGGGACCTTCCGGCTCAGGAGGGAGTCATGCCGGTTCTTCCTCCAGCCGGAGACGACGTCGAACCCCTGGGTCAGGGTCGCCAGCAACTTCGGGATGTCGGCCGGGTCGTTCTGGCGGTCCCCGTCGATCGGCACGAGCACCTCGCCGCGGGCCAGGTCGAGCCGCGGAGAGGGCGGCCGTCTGGCCGCAGTTCCGCCAGAGGAAGGCGCGCGCACGTGCTCGGATCGCGCCGCTGGATCGCCTCGAGCTCGGCCGCGGTGCCGTCGATCGAGCCGTCGTCGACGAAGATCAGCTCGTAGCGCAGCGGCATCGGGCCGAGGGCGGCCGAGAGCTCCTCGTGGAGCGGGCCGACGTTCTCCACCTCGTTGAAGACCGGGACCAGGACGGACAGGTCGACGGCCCCCAGCGAGGCCCCGTGCGGACGCGACGGGGTCGGATCGCCCTTCGTCCCCAAGATGGCACTCGACACCGTTTCAACCCTTGATGAACTGGAGCAGGTAGCGCCGGCTGATGACCAGCGAATCCAGCCGGGCCTCGATCGAGCCCTCGAAGGCCTTGTCCTCGACCTCGATCGCGACGTGGCCGTCGTAGCCGATGTCGCCCAGCGCCCCGAAGAAGGCCCCCCAGCGGACGTCGCCCAGCCCGGGGATCTTGGGCGTGTGCCAGAGCTTCGGGTAAGACAGCACGCCGTGCTGGTCGAGCGCCTTCGCGTCGATCCGCGCGTCCTTGGCGTGGACGTGGAAGATCCGGTCGCGGAACTCGTAGATCGGGGCGACGTAGTCCATCTGCTGCCAGATCATGTGCGACGGGTCGTAGTTGAGCCCGAAGTTAGGACTCGGGATGTCGCTGAACATCCGGTGCCAGATGGCCGGCGTGGTGGCCAGGTTCTTGCCGCCGGGCCACTCGTCCTGGGTGAAGAGCATCGGGCAGTTCTCGATGCCGATCCTGATGTTCTTGCTCTCGGCGTGGGCGACGATCGGCCGCCAGGTCTCCAGGAACCGCGGCCAGTTGGCGTCGACCGAGAGCGACGGGTCTCGGCCGACGAACGAGTTCACCTGCCCGATCCCGAGCGCGGCGGCCGCGTCGATGACCTTGCGGATCTGGGCGACGGCCACCTCGGCCTCCGCCCGGTCCGGAGTCAGCGGGTTCGGATAGTAGCCGAGGCCCGAGACGCCCATCTGGTGGATCGCCAGCAGGTCCTGGATCTTCTCGATCGCGTCCATCGATAGGTCAGTCACGTCGATGTGGGTGACGCCCGCGTACTTCCGCTCCGCCTTGCCCGGCGGCCAGCACATGAGCTCCACGCTCGAAAAGCCCGACTTGTGGGCGAAGCTGAGGACCTGCTCCAGGCTGTACTCGGCGAGGATGGCCGACACGAAACCAAGCTTCATGACTGAGACTCCCGGTGAGGGAAAGCGATCCGCCCCGGATCAGAACCGCAGCACTCCGAAGGCGACCCCGACGAGCAGGCCCGCCACGTGGGCGGCGTTGCCGATCGGGCCGAGGGCGCCGGTCATGCAGAGGAATAACCAGGCGAACATCATCATGACCGTGTTGGGGTGCAGGATCATCCCCTGCTCGGGCTCGTAGCGGCCCTTGATCCAGAGGTACCCGAAGAGCGCATATCCGACTCCCGAGAGCCCGCCGAAGACGTGCGGCGCGCCGGGATGGGCGCGGTCCATGTAGAGGAACTGGCCGAGGTTCGACAGCACCGCCGACACCAGGACGAGGATGGCGAACCTCGCCGTCCCCCGGCGGCTCTCGATGAGCGTCCCCTCGACGATCGTCGCCCAGGAGTTGAAGAGGATGTGCGGCCAGCCGAAGTGGAGGAAGATCGGGCTGATCAGCCGCCACACCTGGCCCTCCCGCAGTTCCTTCAGGCCCTGGTCATACCAGCCGCGTTCGGGGCTGAATCGGGGGGTGGCCATGAACATCCGGTTCTCGATCCAGCGCGTCCGGGGCGTCTGCTGGAGGAGGAAGACGACGACGGCGGCGAGGACCAGCAGGAGGGTCACGGGCCGTCGCCTCGCCTGCAGCCCGGTCCATTGATCCCGGACCTCGCGGAAGTTCCGCTGGAACTCGCGATCCCGCCTGGCCTCCTCGCGGCGGACCGTCGCGGCCCCGCGGGCCGCCTGCCGGAATCGCTCGTCGTCGGGCCTGGCGAGGAAGGCCTCCAGCTCGGATTTCGCCTTGGCGAGGTGGTCCTCGTTGTGGATCCAGACGGTCCAGCCGGACGGGCCATCGACGATCCGGGACTTCATCCCTAGCGCCAGCAGGTGGTCTCCGAAGAGCTGCGGGTCCAGGTCTCGAGGCAGGACGCCGATCTGTCGCAAGCTTGCTCCCTCCCCCCAGGTCGCCCCGACGTCTCGCGGCCCGTGGCGGCGGCGCCCCGGCCCGGACGTCTCCTGCAAATGGCTCTCAAGTTAGCACAACTTGCCCCGCCAGGCACCCATCCTGCTTCGGGCTGGCCGAAAAGGCGGAGCGCCCCCCCGTCTGCCAGGCCGTCCGGGACGCTGGGGGCAGTCGATTGGCGTCCCCGCCGCGGCGCGGTAGGATGACCGGCCGGATCATCCGGCGATGCCCGCCGGCGCATTCCGGCGGGCGTGGGGCTGACGTCGGGCGGCCGGTCCCCGGTCCGGGACCTGCGGGCGGCGCGTCGATCCGGGCGGGGAGTCCATTCAGGTCATGTCCAGGGCCGAGCCCCGATACCGGCTGGTGATCTTCGACGCCGTCGAGGATCCGCTGATCGTGCGCGACATGGTCTGCGGGGCCACAGGCATGCACCCGACCGACGCCGTGCAGTGGCTCGCCCGGGCCCCCGGCGTCTGGCCGCGCGATCTGGACGCCGACACGGTGCGGAAGCTGCTCGACGGGCTCTACGAGCACCGCATCGCGGCGGAGGCGTGGCGGAGCGACCAGTTCCCCGACCTGGGCGCCCCCCGCACCTTCCATCGGGGGGCCTGTCTTGACGAGGGCCTGCGCGTCGAGGGCATCCGCGGCGAGCCCACCCACTGGGTCCCCTGGGATCGGGTCGAGATGATCTGCGCCGGCAAGATTGTCTCGGGGGACGAGTTCCGCGACCCCCGGGGCACGCGCTGGCCCTCGGCCCTGGTCGCCGGGATCCGCGCCATCGCCCTGAAGGGGCCCCGCTCCTTCGATCGGAGGAGCCGGGCGCAGCGGGTGATCCGGGACCCGGTCGGCGAGGTCCTGATCCTCCGACGCGACCCCCGCATCGTGTTCCGCGTGGTCGAGAACCAGATGAACTACTCGTACCTGGGGTCTCGCCTGAAGAACTCGGCCGTGGAGAACTTCCCGATCTTCCTGTCCGACCTGTGCGCCCGGGCCGAGTCGGCCTACCTGACGGCCTCGACCCGGGCGCTGCTCAGGCATGAAGACCCCGCGGCGTACGAGTTTCCGTCGTCCCAGGCGCTTTTCGAGTACGCCTCGCATCGGCTGCTCTGGAGCTGGTATCGCCGCGACGGCGATGCGCAGGGCGATCGCCCGGCCGATGCCGGCGACGAGACGATCGGCGATCCCGGCTCCAGCTGAGGCTTCCCAACGAGAGGCCGGATCGCGGCGGGGATGAACCACGCGTCGGCCGGGCGGCCCGGAGCGGTCGCCGCGGTATGAGAATGCGCCGGCGACGTGGAGTTCCTCCGGGTGGGACCGGCCGGCCGTCGGCCACGCTCCCGGGCCCGGAGTCCCGGGGCTGACAGGGACGCGGCGTGGCGTGCCCTCGGCGAATTCGCGCGGTCGCGGCGGAGGGGATCTCCGTAAACACCGAGGACATGAGCGCTTTCCATCCGAGATGAGGGTTGCTAGACTTTAGAACCTGTTCACCGAGCATGGCCCGTGCGCGGGGGAAGCCTCCGCCTGCCGCGGCCTCGGTGCCCGAGGGGCTTGATGCCATCGGGCGCCTGCTCCGCCTGCCGGTCCGCCGGATACGACGATGACTTCGCCCCGCGAGCCCGTCGCGGGGCGGGTTCAGATCTGCCCTCGTGAGGAGAAATGCCCCTTGTCGCACCACGATCGGTACTTGTTCACCAGCGAGTCGGTCTCGATGGGCCATCCGGATAAGATGGCCGACCAGATCTCCGACGGCATCCTGGACGCGATCCTCGAGCAAGATCCCTACGCGCGGGTGGCCTGCGAGTCCCTGCTGACGACCGGGCTGGTCTGCCTGGCCGGCGAGATCACGACCAAGGCGATGGTCGACTACCCCACGGTCGTCCGCCAGGTCGTCCGCGAGATCGGCTACACCTCCAGCGAGATGGGATTCGACGCGACGACCTGCGCGGTGATGGTCGCCCTGGGCAAGCAATCGCCGGACATCGCCCAGGGGGTGGATGAGGACTCCCAGAAGGGCAAGGACATCGGCGCCGGCGACCAGGGCATGATGTTCGGCTTCGCCTGCAACGAGACACCCGAGCTGATGCCGCTGCCGATCGCCCTGGCGCACCGGGTGATCAACCGGATCACCGAGGTCCGCCAGAACGGGTCGATCCCCTGGCTGCGCCCCGACTCCAAGAGCCAGGTGACGATCGAGTACGACGGCTTCACCCCAGTCCGGGTGGACACCGTGGTCGTCTCCACGCAGCATTCCCCCGACGTCACCCATGCCGAGATCGTCGAGCGGATCAAGAAGGACGTGATCCTGCCGGTGATCCCCAAGGAGCTGGTCAGCGGCGAGATCAAGTTCCACATCAACCCGACCGGCAAGTTTGTCATCGGCGGCCCCCACGGAGACTCGGGCGTCACCGGCCGGAAGATCATCGTCGACACCTACGGCGGCATGGGCCGGCACGGCGGCGGGGCGTTCAGCGGCAAGGATCCCACAAAGGTGGACCGGTCGGCGGCGTACATGGCCCGCTACGTCGCCAAGAACGTGGTGGCCGCGGGGCTGGCCGAGCGCTGCGAGATCCAGCTCGCCTACGCGATCGGCGTCTCCGAGCCAGTGAGCGTCCACGTCGATACCTTCGGCACCGGGCAGCTCCCCGACTCGGCCATCTCGGAGATCATCCGCCGCGGCTTCGCGCTGACCCCCTCGGGGATCATCAAGCACCTCGACCTGCGCCGGCCGATCTACCGCAAGACGGCCAGCGGAGGCCACTTCGGCCGCTCCGAGCCGGAGTTCACCTGGGAGCGGACCGACAAGGCCAGCCTGCTCCGCGACCTGGCCAACTCGCTCGCGGGGCAGGCGAGTCTGGTCTGACCCGCCGCAACCTGACATGATCGTCTTTGGGCGCTCCGACGCGAGCCGGCCGGCCCGGCCCCGGTGACCGGGCCGGCCCCGTCCCGACGATCCGAGAAAGTTGGGTTGACCGATGTCGATCCCGGAGGAATTGAAGGCCGCCGCGGTCTCGGCATACGTCCAGCGCCTGGGGGGTAAGCCCACCGTCCTGGGCTGCGCCCCGGGCCGCGTTGAATTGCTGGGCAACCACACCGATTACAACGGCGGGCTCGTCATGGCCGCCGCCGTCGATCGCTTCACCCTGGTGGCCGGCGGCCCCGTCGACGGCCGCGAGTCACGGGTCCACTCGGCGAACTTCGACTCCACCCACCTCTTCGACCTCGACACCCTCGAATCCGGCAGGGGAAGTGATTGGCCCTGCTACGTCCGGGGGGTGGCCTGGGCGCTCCAGGAGGCGGCCTCCCGGCCGCTCGCCTCGGGGTTCGACCTGGCCCTCTTCGGGAATGTCCCCCTGGCCGCGGGCCTGTCCAGCTCGGCCAGCCTTGAAGCCGCGGTCGCCTGCTGCCTGCTCCAGGCGGGCCTCGTCCCCGGCCGCCGCGCGGCCGACCTGGTCGACGGCCACGCCGACCCGGCCCGGATGGAACTGGCCCGGGTGCTCCAGCACGCCGAGAACGCCTACGTGGGCGTCGCCTCCGGCCTGCTCGATCAGTTCTCCAGCCTCTTCGGCCGTGCAGATCACGCCCTCTACCTGGACTGCCGGACCCTCGACTACGCCCGCCTGCCGCTGGGCGATCCCGGCCCGGCCATCGTGGTCTGCGACTCGAAGACCTCCCGGCGGCTCGCCGACGGCATGTACAACCGCCGCCGCGCCGAGTGCGAGACCGTCGTGACCTACTTCCAGAGGCTCCGCGGCGACGCGATCGGCGCGCTTCGGGACGTGACCATCGAGGAGCTCGACGGCCACTGGGATCGGCTGGATCCGGTCGGCCGCAGGCGGGCGCGGCACGTCCTGACCGAGAATGACCGGGTCCGCCGCGGTGCCGAGGCCCTCCGGGCCGGCGACCTGGCCGAGTTCGGCCGCCTGGTCTCCTCCTCTCACGCGTCGAGCCGGGATGACTTCGAGAACAGCTCGCCGGCCCTGGACGCCCTGATCGAGGCTGCCGAGGCGGCACCCGGCTTCCTGGGCGGCAAGCTCTCGGGCGCCGGCTGGGCGGGCTGCACCGTAAACCTGGTGCGACCCGATCGGGCGGCCGACTTCGCCGAGTCCGTGCGGGACGGCTACCGGCGGTCCTTCGGCGTCGACCCGGAGATCCACATCTGCCGCGCGGCTGAGGGGGCGATCGGCCAGGACCTGGACTGAACGTATCGCCCCGGCTCGCGGACGATCCGATCCGCCTGACCCGGCGTCGAACGCCTTCCTCCCGCACCGGTACGAAGGGACGTCCATGCTCTGGGCCAGGATCCTCGCCGACGCCATCGTCGTCTTCCACGCCTGCTATGTGGCCTTCATCGTCCTGGGCCTGGCGGCCATCCTGGCGGGCATCTGCCTCGGCTGGGGATGGGTCCGCAACCTGCGCTTCCGGCTGGTCCACCTGGCGATGATCGGCATCGTGGTCGGCGAGGCCCTGGCCGGTATCCCTTGCCCGCTCACGATCTGGGAGAATCAGCTTCGCCGCCAGGCGGGGCAGGCGGGCTACCCGGGCGATTTCCTGGGCTACTGGGCCCATCGCCTGATCTTCTATCGCGCCGAGCCCTGGGTGTTCACCGTCCTCTACGTGACCTTCGGCCTGGCCGTGCTGGCCGCCTTCATCCTGGCGCCGCCGCGATGGCCGGGGAGACACCCGGAGCCGGCCGCCGCGGGCCCGCCGCCTTCGACCCCTTGAGCGAACACAGGGAGGACCGACCGTGACCTTTTACACCGTCGGCTACGGCGGCAGGGCTCCGGCGGAGTTCCTCGACCTGCTCTCCGCCCATGGAATCCGCACCGTCGCGGACGTCCGGCTCCGGCCCGATCGATCCGCAATGGGGGCCTTCAGCCGCGCCCGGACCGCCGACAAGGGCATCGAGCGGCTGCTCGCGGAGCGGGGGATCGCCTATCGCCCGATCATCGAGCTGGGCAATGTCTTCCTCGAACTCGAGGACTGGCGGCCCCCGTATCTCCGGCTCCTCAGAGACGCGGGAGAACTCCTCACGGCGCGGCTGGACGACCTGCTTCGGCCCTTCTGCCTCCTCTGCGCCGAGAAACGGGTCGCGGACTGCCACCGCAGTCTGATCGCCGACCACCTGGTGCGGAGCCGGGGCTGGGACGTCGTGCACATCGAGTAGCCCTCCGCGCGAGGGCCGGCGAACCGTCGAGCCCGCTCAGGCCCTGCCGACCCGCAGGGCAACGACCTGACGGACCCAGCGCGAGTGCCGCTTGTCGGAGGGCACGATCACCTGGAGCGGGCCGTCTTTCCCGGGAAGGGGCCGGCCGTCGCGGCGATCGGCCAGCAGGACGGGCCGGTCCGTGAAATCAGGATCGAGTTCGGGGAGGGCGAACACCGCCCGGTAGCCGTCCGC
>JAXMBE010000109.1:0-17319 GCA_046349995.1 Isosphaeraceae bacterium
GAGGTCTCTGAGTCGAGCAAGGCGTCGCGCACCCGGGTCAGGTTCGCGGTGTACGAGAGCAGGGGGCACCAGTCCTTGCGGATGGCCTGGTTCAGCACCGACGAGGCCACGCCGCTGAGGACCCAGATCCCGATCCACATGGCGCTCACGTACCGCGAATTCCGCGACAGCGACGAGATCGCCAGCATCAGCGACCCGGCCGAGAGCACCACGATCGCGCCGAAGGCCAGCCCGGCGACCGCGATCCGCCAGGTGTCCCGGAGGACCGTCGGATCCAGGCTGAAGGCGATGCCCAGCGCGTAGGCCAGCAGGACGGGCACGATGATCACGGCTCCCAGGTACGCGCCGATCACCCCGAGCTTGCCGGCGAAGTAGTCGAGGCGGCGCACCGGCCGGGAGAGGTAGAGGGGGATGGCGTTGAACCGCAGGTCCTGGCTGATCAGCTCGGGCCCCACCAGCAGGACCAGGAGCATGGCGAAGAAGAGCTGGACGTCGAGGAACTGGTTGAAGGCCAGGGTCCAGAACGTGGTCCGGAACCCTTTCGGCCCGGCGCGGAGCTCCTCGGGCAGCCCCTGGACGAGGAAGAGCAGGGGGGTGAGCAGGCCCGATTTCTGCTCGAAGAGCCCCCAGACCACCAGGAACCCGGAGAGCAGCAGGGCCGGGAAGCAGGCCATCGCCAGGACCGCCCAGACCCAGCGATTCCCGGACTGGGAGCGGATGCCCCGGCGGGCGATCGTGAGCCACCTCCAGGCGTGGCCCCGGAGGGTGCCGTTCCAGTGCTGGTATCCCTGGTCGAGGATCGGCATCAGTTCTGTTCCGCCACGGCGTTCAGGAAGACTTCCTCGAGGGTGCTCCGCCGGGCCCGGAGCGACCGGACCTGCTCGCCCTCGCGGGAGGCCGCCTCCCAGAGGACGCCCCGCGAGGAGCCCTCGGGCAGCTCGACGAGCAGGTGATCCTCGTGCGGGCTGACCTCGATCCCCCGCTCGCGGAGCCGGTCGGCGAAGCGACGGGCGTCGGTCTTGACCCGCACCTCGAACTGGCGATCGTGCGGCTTCTTCAGCTCGTCGATCCGACCCTGGGCCAGGAGCCGACCCTTGCCCAGGACCACGACGTGGTCGCAGACGGCCTCCACGTCCGGCAGCAGGTGGCTCGAGAACAGCAGGCTCATCCCCTTGGCCCGCGAGAGGTCCCGGGAGAGCGCGAGGATCTCCTCGCGGCCTCCCGGGTCCAGGCCGGTGGTCGGCTCGTCGAGGATCAGGAGCTTCAGGTCGTGGACGATCGCCGTGGGGCGATCTTGAGGCCCGCGCTTCATCCCCGTCGAGTAGGACTCGACCGCGGCGATACCGGGCCTCGCCCAGCCCGACGTAGTCCAGCACCTCGTGGGCGCGCTGGAGGGCGTCGCCCGGGTGCATGCCCACGAGCTCCCCGGCGTAGGCGACGAACTGCACGCCGAGCACGCCGGGGAAGAGGCACTCGTCCTCGGGCACGAAGCCGACCCGCTGGCGGACGTCCAGCCGATCGCGGACGATGTCCATGCTCAGCACGTGCCCCCGGCCCGAGTCCAGCTCGATCAGCCCCAGCAGGCTGCGGATCATCGTCGTCTTGCCGGCCCCGTTGGGGCCGAGCAGCCCGATCGCCCCTCCCGGGAGCACGAGGGAGAGCCCGCTGAGCGCCGTGACCTTGCCGTAGGACTTGGTCACCCCGTCCAGTTCGATGAGCGCCGGAGATCCCTCGGTCACGGGGCGGAACTCCTGCCCTCCCCGGGGCGGGGGGCGGCGGGTGCTGACGGACGGGCCCGCTCGATAGCGGCCCCATGCTGACTGTTCGGTCCCACCGTACAAGTATTGTCGGGCGGCCGCAAGAAACCGTCGTCCCGAGAAATTCCGTCGGACCTCCGAGCCATTTGCGACTCCACCTGATAGGCTATGCGGTCGCGCACGTCGCGGATGAGCGATCTCGGCAAGCCCCGCCGGTGGCGCGGCCGGCTGGCCCGTGGGCCCTCCAAACGAGTGATCGTCGAACAAGTCACCTTCTCACATGGGAACCGGACCATGAAATGCAGCGCGATCGCGAGCAACTCGATCCTCGGGCTGGCCCTCCTGCTGGCGGGGGCGGCCGGTTGCCAGAACCCGGCGGACGACGTGGCCCCCGCGAAGGTCTCCGCGCCGCCCCCCGCGGCCTCGAGTGCGGGGCCCGCCGCCGCGAAACCCGGCCCCTCCGCGTCGCCGGCCGTCGCGGCGAAGGAGATCCCGGCCGGCGCGGAGGTCCTCAAGTTCGATCCGGGCAATTCGAAGGTCGAGTTCACCGGCTCCAAGGTCAGCGGCAGCCACAGCGGCGGATTCAAGTCGTTCCAGGGGACCTGGGCGCTGGTCGCAACCAAGCCCGAATCGAGCGTGATCTCGGCCGAGATCGCCATGGACTCCACCTGGAGCGACTCCGACCGGCTCACCGGCCACCTCAAGTCGCCGGACTTCTTCGACGTGGCCAAGTTCCCGACCGCCACGTTCGAATCGACCGGGATCCGCCCGGGCAGCAGCGACGCGAAGGCGAAGGACGCGACGCACACCGTGGCCGGGACCCTCTCGCTGCACGGAGTCTCCAGGACCATCGAGTTCCCCGCCAGGCTGTCGGTCACCGACAAGGAGGCATCGCTGGAAAGCGAATTCTCCCTGAATCGCAAGGACTTCGGGATCGTCTATGCGGGCATGGCCAACGACCTGATCCGGGAGGAGGTGGTGATCAGGCTGGCCGTCCACGCGGCCCGCAAGCCCTAAGCGGCTGGTCACAGTTTCAGTTTACTTCGTTTGCCCCCCACCCAACCCCTCCCCCACGAGGGGGAGGGCTTTCAGAATCCTCTCCCCTCCCCCCTCGTGGGGGAGGGTTGGGGTGGGGGGGCGCTGGCCGAGGAAGTGACATCCGACCCCGGCCAGCCGCTTGGTGTCCAGAGTCTGAAGTGCGTTCGATTTGAGGTCGGCATCTCGGGTGGACCCCAGCCACCCCGTGGCTCGTCCGGCGACGGACTTCGGACTCACCACACGACCCGGGCGAGATCGGGCGGCCCCCGCCGCGGCTGCGACGCCGGTTCGAATTCTCGTAACCGTCCCGCCGCGGCGCGCATCTGGTATGGGAAGGCTGCCGGTGCAACTAGGGAGAGACCCGATGGCGAGCGGTGTGATCAATCGTGTGGCCCTCCGCGTGGAGCGGGGCCACCTGGACTCGGTCGGCGCAACAGCAAGCGACGAAAGCCTCTTGCAGGACTTCTTCGACAGCCATCCCGAGATCTCGGAGACGGCGTTCCGCTCCCTGGTGACGCGGCACGGCCCGATGGTCATGGGTGTCTGCCGTCATGTCCTGAATCACGACGAGGATGCCGAGGACGCATTCCAGGCGACCTTCCTGACGCTGGCGCGGAAAGCGGAGACCATCCGTGAGCCCCGTCTCCTCTCGGCCTGGCTGTACGAGGTGGCGTACCGGATCGCGATCCGGGCGCGGTCCAACGCGGCACGACGACGCGATCAGGAGAAGCGGGGGGCGGCCATGGCATCCATGACCGAATCGCCCCGCCACGAACATGAGGCGGCCTGGGCCGAGCTGCGCCCGGTGCTCCACGACGAGCTCAACCGGCTGCCGGAGAAGTACCGGCTGCCCATCATCCTGAGCTATCTTGAGGGCCGGACGAACGAGGAGGTCGCCAGCCTCCTCCGCTGGCCGGTCGGGACGGTCAAGGGCCGGCTCTCGCGGGCGAGGGACCTGCTCCGCTCGCGGCTGCTCCGCCGAGGCCTGGTCCTCTCCGCGGCCTTCCTCTGCTCCGCACTCTCGCATGGCGTCGTGTTCGCCGAGTACGTCCCCGAGTCGCTGGTCGACCGCACCGTCCGGATCTCGCTGGGCCGATCCCCGGCGATGCCGTCTCCTCGGGCCGACTCGACGGGTCCGGATGCGGCCGAGGCGGGACCCGGGGAGTTCTCCCGCGCCGAGCAGCTCTTCCGCTCCGTCGACCCGCGGAAGCCGCGAAGGGCCTGGACCACTCCTGCACTCGCCGCGATGGTCATCGCGATCGTCACGGCTGCCCTCTTCATCCTCAGCGATCCCTTCTTGACGAAACGCGTGAAGCAGTCCGCCGTCCTCCTCACGATCAGGGCGGCCCGCGCCGCAAGCTGTCACGAATGAGGACGGGGGACCGCCCCGATCGCCCGAAACCGGGGGCGAGGTGAAGGAACGCCACGATCCCCCATGAATCCGGCTTCATCCTGTACCTCGGTCGGCACATCGCGACTCTTTCTCTGCGATGACCGGCCATTCGGAGGCCGCTCGCTCATCGCCCTCCTTCGGAGACCTTACGGATGATCCGCCTCGACACCATCTCGAGGGCCACGGCTTGGAGCCGTGCCCTCCGCTTCATTGCCGGCATCGCCCTCCTCGGCATGGCCGCCGGGCAGTCGCGGGCCGGCGGCTTCTACAAGCAGACCAACCTCGTGTCCGACGTCCCCGGCCTGGCGAAGTTCACCGACCCCAACCTGAAGAACCCCTGGGGCATCTCGTTCGGCCCCACGACGTTCTTCTGGGTTTCCAACCAGGGTTCCGACACCTCGACCCTGTACAACACGGCCGGCCAACCGCAGGCCCTGGTGGTCTCGATCCCGACGACGGGCAGCGGGCCGCAGGGCCCGACCGGCCAGGTCTTCAACGGCACCGGCTCCGCGACCGATTTCCTCCTGAGCAACGGCAACGCCGCCCGCTTCCTGTTCGCGAACCTGAACGGGACGATCTCGGGCTGGAATGGCGGCGCGGCGGCCCAGATCGTCGCCTCGGCCACATCCGCCATCTACACGGGCCTGGCAATCGGGAGCAACGGCTCGGGCAATTTCCTCTACGCGGCCAATTCCGCCGCGAACACGATCGACGTCTTCAACGGCACCTTCGCCCAGACGAGCCTGTCGGGCTCCTTCGTCGATCCCAACCTGCCGGCCGGCTTCACGGTCTACAACATCCAGCGCTTCGGCAGTTCCCTGTACGTCACCTACGAGAACGAGGCGACGGGGGGAGGTGTCATCAACGAGTTCGACCTCAACGGCAACTTCATCCGCCGGATCAGCTCGAACGGGGACGGCGGCCCGCTCGATTCGCCCTGGGGCATGGCGATCGCCCCGAGCGGCTTCGGCACCTTCGCGGGCAAGTTGCTGGTGGGCAATGAGGACGACGGCCGCATCAGCGCCTTCGACCTCACGACCGGAGACTTCGTGGGGCAGCTCCTCGACGAGAGCGGCAACCCGATCTCGAACACCGGACTCTGGGGCCTGGCGTTCGGCAACGGCGGCAACGGCGGCGACCCGAACACCCTCTACTTCGCCGCGGGCATCAACGGCGAACGGAACGGCCTCTTCGGCGCGATCACCTTCGTCCCCGAGCCGAGCTCGATGGCGCTGGCCTTCATGGCCGGGGGCGTGCTGGCCCTGCGCTGCGGGGTGAAGCGAGTCCGCCGAACGGCCCCTTGATCGAGTCCGGACCCGGTCCGTCGGGCACGAGCCGGCAGGCCGACGGGCCGATGACCACTCGGCCCGTCGCCTCCGGCTGGTGCGAGTTCCCTTTCGGCGAGGCCGGACCCTCACCCGGCCTCCGGCCACCCTCTCCCGCTCTCGCGCGCGAGGGGTTGTCAGTATTCGGGGTCGCCGAGCAGCCAACCAACGACTCCCGCTCTCGCCGGCGAGAGGTCGCCCCAGCCTTCGCCCCGCGGCAGCGGGGAGAAGGTGCCCCGGAGGGGCGGATGAGGGGCCTCGACAGCCACGGCCCGCGCCGACCCTCACCCGGCACTTCGTGCCACCCTCTCCCGCTCTCGCGGGCGAGGGTTCGAAGGAGCGGCGGATGAGGGTTCCCCGGAACGACGGAATCACTCCGTCCGTCTAGTATTCACATGGACAGTACACCGCCGAGTCGGTACACTGGCTCGTGAGCAGACACTGGAGAGGCGGACTCACCCCGGTTGCGTCCGGGTCGATCCATCGCGGGGCCGTGTCATGGCGGGGGCCCAGGACCAGCGACCGGCCAGGGGGCGGGGGGCGGGTTTCAACCCGCCGAACCGCTTCGAGAGGACCCATCATGAACTCGATCTCGAGCAGGTCGAGGGGGACGAGGATTACGTCTCATCCCTCGGCCGGCCGCGGACCGAGTTGCTCCCCGACCGTTCGCGTAGCATCGTCTGCTCGAATGACAGCCCGGACGTGGGCTTCGAGGTCAGCGTCAATCCATATCGGGGTTGCGAGCACGGCTGCGCCTACTGCTACGCGCGGCCGACCCATGAGTATCTGGGCATGTCGGCCGGGCTCGATTTCGAGACCCGGATCATGGTCAAGCACGACGCCCCCGCGCTGCTCCGCCGCGAGCTGTCCGCGCCCGGATGGAAGCCCCGCGTCCTTGGACTGGCCGGCGTCACCGATTGCTACCAGCCGATCGAACGCCGGCTCCGGCTGACCCGCGGCTGCCTGGAGGTGCTCGCCGAGTTCCGCCAGGCGGTCACGATCGTCACGAAGAATCGCCTGGTGACCCGTGACCTCGACCTCCTCTCCGCGCTCGCCGCGGATCGGGCCGCGGGGGTGATGCTCTCGATCACGACGCTGGACGCGGACCTCGCCGGGACGCTTGAGCCCAGGACGACCCGGCCCGAGGGCAAGCTCGCGGCCATCCGCACGCTCACAGCGGCCGGCATCCCCGTGGGCGTCATGGTGGCCCCAGTGATCCCCGGCCTGACCGAGCACGAACTGCCGTCGATCCTCCAGGCGGCCAACGAGGCGGGGGCCTCTCACGCGAGCTACATCCTGCTCCGCCTGCCGCTGGCCGTCGCCCCGATCTTCGAGGACTGGCTCGACCGCCATCGGCCGGACGCGAAGGAGAAGGTCCTCGGCCGGATCCGCTCCACCCGGAACGGCCGGCTGAACGACGCCAGATTCGGCATCCGGATGCGCGGCGAGGGACCGATCGCCGACCTCGTCCGGCAGGTCTTCCACGTCCAAAGCACCCGTCTGGGATTCAATCGCTCGCCCTGGCCGGTCTCTGTCGAAGCGTTCCGGAAACCGGGTAGGGCGAGCACGATTCAGTTATCCCTCTTCGACCGAGATTCTGTAACCTAAGCGGGCGGCTAGGGCCAGGCTCCACTTCGGCGGCCGGCGCCCCCACTTCGATCCTCCTTGGATACGGGGAGGACAGGATCTCGTATGCCCCCCCTGGTGGGGGCGAGTTGGGGTGGGGGGAAGCGGGGTAAAGCGAAACCGTCGACGGTGCAGAGCATCGTAGGGCGGGCCGAGCGGAGCGAGGCACGCCTTACGGCTCTCCTCGGGGAGGCAATTTCATGTCCGATGAAGTCGAACCTCCCCGGGTGGCTGACCTGCTGACGGGCTTCCTGCACACCTTCGGCGGTCGTCCGGTCGACGTGGCCGAGATCGAACGCACGATCCGGGGCATCGCGGCGGCCCGTGGTGAGGACTGGCCGTGGGTGGCGAAATGGGTCGCGGAGGAGGGGCCCGGCTGGGTCAACAACGCGACGACGCTTTTCATCGAGGTGCCGCTCGAGAATCTCGCGGGACGGAACGCGCTCGAGTTCTCACAACAGGTCTGGATGCTCCGCCCGAGCCTCTTCGAGTACCAGACCTGGGGAGGTCGCGGCTTCGTGCGGATCTGCTGGAACCCGGAGTACGGATACCCCTGCGTCGGCGAGGCGGACGAAACGGAGCAGGACTGCCGCGTCCTCGGTCTGCCGCAGTACGTCTCCTGGTCGGCCCGCAAGCGACGCGAGGGCGCGCCCGTGTCGCTGATGGACAGCCTCGACGACCTGAGCATTCGGCTCAGGCCACGGGACGCCGCCGCCCTGACGGAGGAGGACTTCGAGCGATGGCTCGAGGGGGCCAGGAGGCACCAGGAGGCGGGCCGGAGCCCAGGCTCGGCATCGGCCGGTTGACGACCTCCGGCGGATTAATGCAACCTGAAGAAACTCGGGGATCGGACGAATACTCCCTGATCCCGCCGCGCTCGCGCGGCGGTTGGGATTCGCATGTTCGCGCGAAAGTTCATCGAGGGAGCCACCATGCTGCGTTTGCGACCGTTGTTCCTGCCCGTGCTGGCGGGACTGCTCGCCGGGCCGTTCGTGCACGCCCAGGAGAAGCCGAAGGATTCCGCGGCGGCGAAGCCATCCCAGGACACCGCCAAGTCGTCGGCACCCAAGGCCGAGGCGCCGAAGGATCGGATCGCCGTGTTCCGCCTCTCGGGCGAGATGCAGGAGACGCCGAGGGAGGAGCTGTTCAACTTCGGCGGCGAGGCCGCCGTCCCGCTCCAGACCCTCGTGTCCCGGCTGGACAGGGCGGCCAGGGACGGCTCCGTGAAGGCCGTCGTGATCCTGCTCGACCAGCCGACCGTGGGCCAGGCGCAGGTCGAGGAGCTCCGCCAGGCGATCGCCCGCCTCCGGGCCGCAGGCAAGGAGGTCATCGCCCATGCCGACACGATCGGCGGCCTCGGGCAGTACGCCCTGCTCTCGGCAGCCTCGCAGGTGAGCGTCGTCCCCACGGCCGACCTCTGGATCACCGGCCTGTACGGGGAGTCTCCCTATCTCCGCAAGCTGCTCGACAAGCTGGGCGTGAAGCCCGACTTCATGACCTGCGGCGACTACAAGAGCGCCGCCGAGATGTTCCTCCGCGAAGGGCCCAGCAAGGAGGCCGAGGCCATGCAGAACTGGCTGCTGGACAGCCTCTACGACACCCAGGTGAAGCGGATCGCCTGCAGCCGGAAGGTCAGCCCGGAGCTGGTCAAAGCGTGGATCGACAGCGGCCCCCACAGCGCCGAGAAGGCCAAGGAGCTGGGCATGCTCGACGCCGTCGAGCATCGCCAGGACCTCGAGGCCCGGCTGAAGAAGCAGTTCGGGGCGGACGTCGTCTTCGACCGCAAGTACGGCAAGAAGGCCGACCCCAAGCTGGACGCCTCCTCGCCGTTCGGGATCCTCAAGTTCTGGGGCGAGCTGCTGGGGTCGGCGAAGGCGGCGGAGTCGAAGAAGCCGGCCGTCGGCATCGTCTACGTCGAGGGTCCCATCATGGTCGGCGGCCAGGGCGAGTCGCCCTTCCAGGGCGCCGTCGCCGCGAGTTCCGCGATCCGCCGGGCGCTCGATCGCGCGGCCGATGACGAGAACGTCAAGGCCGTGGTGCTGAGGGTGGATTCACCCGGCGGCTCGGCGCTGGCCAGCGAGATCATCCTCGACGCCACCCGGCGGGTGAAGGCGAAGAAGCCGTTCACGGTCTCGATGGGCAACGTCGCCGGCAGCGGCGGCTACTACGTCGCCTGCGGGGCCGACACGATCTTCGCCGACGAGGCGACCATCACCGGCTCGATCGGCGTCGTGGGCGGCAAGCTCGCCACCGGCGGGCTGTACGACAAGCTGGGCGTCAGCTTCAAGTCGTACCGCCGCGGCCAGAACGCGGGCATGATGTCGTCGGAAGACGTCTTCAGCCCCGGCGAGCGGCTGAAGATGCGCTCCTGGATGGACGAGATCTACGGCGTCTTCAAGGGCCACGTCACGGCGATCCGTGGCAACCGGCTCAAGAAGCCGATCGACGAGCTCGCCGGCGGCCGCGTCTACACCGGCAAGCAGGCCCTCGAGCTCGGCCTCGTGGACCGAATCGGCACGCTCCAGGACGCCGTCAAGCACGTCGCCGAGCAGGCCAGGATCGCCGACTACGACGTCCGCGTGATCCCCAAGCCGAAGTCGTTCCTCGAACAGCTCATGGACGAGGGGGGCGACAACGAGCCGCGCAAGGGCCTGGACATCGTCCAGAGGCCGAACCTCCTCGAGCTCGCTCAACCCTATCTCCGCGCCCTCGATCCCACCCGCGCCGGGCTCGTCCGCATGGCCGTCGGCCGGCTGGAGCTGCTCAACCGCGAGGGCGTCATCCTGATGATGCCGGAGCTGAGTCTGGGGCGTTGAACCGACGATGTGGCCCGGGACGGCACGGCTCCGCCGTGAGCCCCGGGCCACGTCCTTTGGGGAGTTGACGGCTTCCAGTTGCTGACAGAGGTAGAGCTACCTCGTCGCGACGGAGGCGACGTCGGGCTCAGTCACCGATCATCGAGAGAGGCGCCGACGCGGCGGATAGCCCCCCGCCGAAGCCGGGGCCTTCGATGTGGACCGCGAACGACGGCTGCCCGGGCAGGTCCCGGGGGATCGGGATCGTCGCCAACCACGCCCCACCCCGGGGTTCACCCGGAACCATCCGCCCCTCCGCGGCTGCCCTGGCGAGATCGGCCTGAGAGCCGGCGAGGAACGCGGCCTCCCGTATGCCGGAGTCGGGGGGCGCATGCAGCCTGGCCCGGACCTGGAGCGTCCCACTCCCGGATTCGCGTTCCATAGGAATCTCAAGCACGAGACGCATGGGCGGGAAATCGCGCCGAGCGCCTGCCCTGGAGGTACCGGAAGACGGCGCATCGGGCCCGGGGACCAGGTCCCACTGGACCAGTTGCGCCAGCCGGAGGCCGACCTTCCCCTGAGCCACCTGATCCAGCTCCGCGACGATTCGCTGGCCCCGTCCAAGGTCGACGAACTGCTCGGATGACTGCAGGCCCACCACCCGCAGGGCATAGCGGCCCGGCTCAACGTCTTCCGACCAGATCTCCTGCCCGCCCGGCGGGCCGACTCGCTGGCGAACCACGACCGGCGTGCCGTCCGGCCTGACGATCTGGCAGGTCAGATGCTGTGCCGCCCCTCGCTTCAGGGCCTCGGTCAGCTCTCCAACGCTGTTCGCCTCGTAGAAGCTGCCAGGCGGGTCCAGCTGAGCGAGAGCTGGTCTGAACCGCTCTGCGGCCTTCCTGACCTCGTCCGACTTGCCGGCCGCGGAGAAGAACACCATGTTCACGGTGATCCCCATCGGCTTGAAGCCGCTCACGATGAAGTCGCGGGTGGACAGCCGACTGGGGTTGTAATTCGGCTTGAACTTCTCGAGCTGGTTGTCGTCGCCGTCCGTCAGGACCAGCAAGGTCTTCAGGCCCGTCGCGTCCTTCAGGTCGCGGCCGGCCGCCGTCCACATGGCCTGGACGAGCGGCGTCTCCAGGTAGGGCCTGAGCTGCCTGATCCGCCCGATGACCTCGTCGGTCCGCCGCGGGTCCCACGGGGCCATCGGCAGCAGGGGGCGGATGGACAATTCCGGCTCTTCCACCAGGGGGTTACCCACGAAGATCTGGTTGACGCCGTCCGGCAACTGGCTGAAGGTCCAGAGGCTCAACTTCGTCTCTGGCGGCACGGACCGGAGCACCTCGCCCAGAGCGACCTGTGCCTCGTCGAACTTCGTCCGGCCGGCCTGGGTCTGATCCAGCATGCTCCCCGAGCAGTCGAGCACGATCGCGATCGAGCCGGCCCCCGCACCGAACTGCCTCGCGACCTCCGGCGAGGCACGGAAGCATACGCGGGCCAGGTCCGGCGAGCCTCCGCCGACGGGCGACCCCGGGGACATCGCCAGAACGGTCCCGGGCCCGGGGCTCGCCTTGGGGGCATGGGATCCTGCGACGACCTCTTCACCAGTCTTTTCAAAGTCCACCGGAGGCGCGTACAAGGGGGGCGCGATCTTCGCCGCCACGTCGAGCTCGTCAGTTCGCAATGATTCCCGTCTCCTGGAGTAGTTCGAGCCGACCATCAGCAGACCGATCAGGACCGCGAACGCCGTGGAGAGCTTGACGACACGGCCCAGGCGAGACCTCGACGCCGGACTGCCCCGCGTCAGCCAGCGGTCGCCAGTCCGCCTCTGCGCACCGTCCTTCAGCGAACGGTCCGTGGACCACCCGCCGCGGTCTGCGACCGGCCTCGGTGCTGCGACGCGATCCTCACCGAAGTCACGCTCGTCCTGCGGGTGCCGCGCGAGCCATTCCTGCAAGGCCCGGGCGACCTCGCCGGCCGATCTGTAGCGCTGGCCGGCTTCCTTGTGCAGGCACTTCCGGCAGATCTCGTCGAGGCCGGGGGGGAGCTCGGGGCGTAACGAGCGGGGCGACCGGACCGGCCCGGGCGAGACGAGCTGGCCGAGGATCTGGGTGATCGAATCGCCCTCCAGCGGCGGGCGGCCGGTCAGGAGGGCGAAGAGGATCCCGCCCAGGCCGTAGACGTCGGTGCGCGGGGTGGCCGGGCCGCGGGCCGGGTCGGCCTGCTCGGGGCTCATGTAGTGCGGCGTGCCGAGGATCTGGTCGGCGGTCGTCTGCGGGTGTTCGGGGTCGATCGCGTCGAAGATCTTGGCCAGGCCGAAGTCGGTGACGTGGGGCTCGCCATCCCCGTCCAGCAGGACGTTCGAGGGCTTCAGGTCGCGGTGGATCACGCCCCGGCCGTGAGCGTGCTCGATCGCCCAGGCGATGCCGGCGACCAGCCCGGCGGCCCGATCGACCGCGACCGGACCGTCCTTGATCAGCCCCTGGAGTGTGGCTCCACCCTCGATCAGATCCATGACCAGGAAGTACCGGCCGTCGCCCATCCGGCCGATGCCATGGACCCCGACGACCTGGGGATGCTTGAGTCGCGCCAGGGCACGCGCCTCGGCCAGGAACCGCCGGACGCGGCCGGGAGAATCGAGGGCCTCCCGCTTCAGGAGCTTCAGGGCCACCTGCTTCCGGAGGCTCTTCTGGAAGGCCCTGTGAACTTCTCCCATCCCTCCCGAGCCCAGGGAATCGAGGAGCCGGAAATCATCCTCGGCGAGGGGCGCATCGGGGTCGATCGAACCCGGGGAGTGCGGCTCCGCGGACCCGGGCTCGGGCGCATCGCCCGGCCAGGTCGACTCGCCCCCGAAGGCACCGCTGGCGGGCTCACCCAGGGCATCCGTCGAATCCAGGGTCGGCGGCCTCGGTCCTCCGGCCGAGTCGGCGTCGGTCGAGGGGTCCGGAGGTGCGACGCGATCGGTGGTCTCGCCCGGAGCGGCCTGCCCGCGTTCCCCGCGCGCCGGGACCGGGTCGGCCTCGCACCCGAGAGCCTCCGCCCCGACCGGGAGGTCCTGCCGGTTGGACTTCGACGCGTGCTCTTCTTCGCGAGGCTCGGCCAGCGTCGGGTCGCTCATGGGTGATCGTACTCCCGGATGGAGTGCCGAAATGAGAGCCCCATCATACCTTCGGGCTTCGAAACCGGGGAGACCGCGGATCGGGGCCTTCCGGCCCGGGGCAGGCGCCGGCCGGCTCCTCGTGCGAGGGCCTCCCCGCAAGGGTGGAAACGCCGAGATTCGCGGAAACTGACATTGGCCGGGAATCCGTCTTTCTGTAAAGTCCCCGCGCCTGGCAGCCGACGAGTGACGTCGGACCCGGGCCACTTCTTCGAGCCCGCTCCACGTCGGCGCGATTCGAGTCGACCGCGGCAGGGCGGCCCGGGTGCCGCCGTTCCTGGTCCTGTTTCGGGATGTCCTCTTCGTCTCCTCGGCCCATCGAACGCCCGGTCCTCGACCCTGGGCGGGCCACGCCGGGACGCACGGAGACGACCTGGGAGGTTCGCCATGCGAAACACCCGTTGGATTGCCTCGCTCGGCCGCGGGGCTCGGCGAGTCGCCCTGGCTGGCGGCCTCTGCTGCTGCGGATGGGGCTGCCATCACCACCACTACTACTACAGCGGCGTGCCCGCCAGCGCGGCGGCGCCCGGCTGCCCGCCGGGCACGACGGTCCTCCCCAGCACCGTGAGCGCCAATGGGACGGTCTGCGAGGTCCCCGGGGACGGCCCCGTCATCACCTCGAACTCCGGACGCTCCACCGTCGTCAGCGACGGCAACAAATCCCGCGTCGTCGTGAGCGAGCCCTCCGGCAACAGCCGATCGCTCTTCGGCTGGCGTCCCTCCGATCCGGAAGACTCGCCGGCCGTGACGCACGTCGACGGCGCCATCAGCGATTCCTCGGTCCGGAAGTGACCGTCGCCGGGGCACCTGCTGCCGGACTGGCGACATCTTGCCTCTTTGCCTATAATACCTAGGTTAACCCCGCCCCAGCGGAAGTGGTCGGTGTGTCTTCCTCCTGAGATTTGCACCCGCCATGGCTCGTCGATCGTGGAGCGAGACCCGCAGCCTCGTCACCGGTGCGTCCTCGGGGCTCGGCAGGGCGATGGCCGAGGCCCTCGTCCGGGCCGGCGCGCCCGTCCTGCTGACGGGGCGTTCGGAGGAACGGCTGGCCTCGGTGGTGAAGGGATTGGCGGAGGAGGGGGCAGACCCCTCCCGCATCCTCATTCAGCCGGCGGACCTGACGGTGGACCGGGATCGCCAGGCACTCTTCCGGTTCGCGCGCGAGCGACTCGGCGGGCTGGACCTGGTGATCAACAACGCCGGGGTCGGGGCGACGGGGCAGTTCGACACCCACGATCCCTCGGTCCTCCGCAAGGTCTTCGAGATCAATTTCTTCGCGATGGCCGAGGTCTGCCGCGAGTCGCTCCCCCTGCTCGCGGAGGGGCGTGATCCGGTGATGGTCGCGATCGGCTCGGTCAACGCCCGCCGCGCCCTGCCCGGCCGGGCCGAGTACTGCGCCAGCAAGTTCGCGCTCAGCGGCTTCATCGAGTCGATCCGCATCGAGTGGAGCCGGTTCGGTATCCACGTCCTCCAGGTGAATCCCGGCTTCACCGACACGCCGTTCGACGACCACGCCCTGGTGAACACGGCCCGGATCTCGGTCGCCCACCGCCGCACGATGCGTCCCGAGACCGTCGCGCGGGCGACCCTTCGCGCCGTCGAGAACCGCCGCCGTGAGATCACCCTGAGCTGGCCCGGCTGGATGCTGGTGACCACCGGCCGGTTCCTCCCCGGCTTCGTCGACTGGGGCCTCACCCGCTGGCTGCTGAAGCAATTCCCGGACGCCCCGGTGCATCGCCGCGGGCGGATGAGCCGGGTGCTGTAGAGCCGACCCGGAGAAGAGAGTCCGGGGCGCGTTCGCGTACGTCACGCATGCTGCATGATGGTCCCGGTACGCGTGCTTCACGCTGGAGCGTGACCGACCCGACTCGGTCCCGCCAGGCGATTTGCCGGAAGCTCGCCGGGGATGGTCGACGACGAGGGTCGTGGGCTGGATCCGGTCACTCTCGGTACGGGCGGCCGTCCTGGTAGAGTTCCAGTCGGGCCTGGCCGGCGTCACGTTCGGATTCCGGGTAGAGCCCCAGGGCCTTCGCTTGCCAGTGGACGGCCTCGGGGTAGGCGCCTGTCTCGGCGAGGGCAGCGGCGAGCGTCCCCAGACAGAACGGGTGCTCCCAGTGGGTGGCCTCGCACGCCTGGCGCGCCAACGCGACGGCGCGGACGCCGTCGCGGAGCGACTCGTCGGGGCAGGTCGACAGCATCCAGGCCAGATTGTTGCACACCTGGGGGTCCTGCGGCGCGACCCGCTCGGCCGAGTTCAGGTCGTCCAGAGCCGCCGCGAATTCGTGATTCTCCCTGTGCAATCCGGAGCGGATCAGCAAGGCCGTGGCGTCCTCCGGGTGGGATCGCAAGTGCGCCGAGACATCGGCCAGGGCCTCGGCGGGCCTGGCGAGTCGATGGCGGACGCGGGCACGCGGGAGACGGCTGATCCCCTCGTCGGGATGGAGATCGATGGCCATCGAGTAGTCGCGCTCCGCCGCTTCGAGGTCGCCCAGGGCCTCCTCCGCGACGCCCCGGCCGTGATAGCCGCGCGACTCGTCCGGGCGTAGTCGAACGAGCTGAGCGAACGCCTCCAGCGCCTTCACGAACGCGCCGCGGTGCATCCACATCTCGCCCAGGAAGCCGGCCGCCGTCTCGGGGTGGCGCTGATAGGCCTCGGCGAAGTCGGCCTCCGCCTCCTCCTCCTCGAACTGGTCATGGCGGACGTCGCCGCGGCGACAGTACATTATCGCCAGCATGGGGTCGCCGTCGTCGTGCGACGCCGATGCAGCCTCCGCCAGCTCGATGGCCCGGTTGTAGTCGCTCAGGGCGGCATCGAGCCGGGCACGTTGGCGATGGATCTCGGCCCGGTGCAAGTGGGGGAGGACCCATTCCGGTGCAAGGCGGATGGCCTCGGTGAAGTCCTCGGACGCCTCGTCGAACTGGCCGAGCCGGGCGTGGATGAACCCGCGGCTGTTGTGGGCCCCGGCGTGGTCGGGGTCGAGGTGCAGCGCCGTCTCGCAGTCTGCCAGGGCCTCTTCCGTCCGCCCCTCACTATCCGCCGCGATCGCCCGGATGTGATAGATCGCCGCGTGACGGCACCCGCGGTCAATGGCGGTCGAGCAACTCGCGCCGGCCTCGGAAACCCGGCCAAGATGGAAGAGGATCTCTCCGCGGAGGGCATACGAGTCCACCTCGTCCGCGTTGAGTTCGTGCGCCTGCGCACACAGCCTCTCCGCCCTCTCGAGGTCTCCGGCATTGGCCAGCTCCCGCGCCCGCGCGCAGAGATCCCGGGCCCGTTTCTCGTGCTCGGCGAGGTCGTCGTCCCCGTCCCCGATGAAGCCGGCCGCCATCCCACGCCCGTAGATTGCCTCGAGCTGGGCCGGGGGAATTCCCTGGTCGTGCAGCCATCGGGTGAGCCGGCCGACGTTCTGGAGCTGGGCATCGTGATGCCATCGCTTCCAGCGGATCGCCCGCCCATGCTGGACGCCGATGGTCGCCGCGAGCCGGTGGCCGGCATACAGCTCCATCGTCGGCCCACCCAGGCAAGCGCAATGACCGAACGTGCCGGGGTCCTCGACGATCTGCAAGCAGTCCGCCAGGTCCCGGAGGGCACCGGCGTCGCGCACGTCGATCAGGACCCGGCCCCCCATGGACCGGCCCTGGAACATCGCCCCTTCCAGGACGCAGACCCGCGTCACCGAGGGCAAGAGCGCGTCCAGGTCTCGTTGCGCGGGGTCGGGTCCGACGGCGTCGCCGTACCTGTAGTCGAAGGTATCGCGGTCCGTGATGACCTGCACGCCGTTTTCCACGTAACAGACCATCGGCGTGCCCTCGAGTGGCCGGACAATCTCGGGCCGAGGAGGCCTCGATCGCCGCCCGCGGGCCGGGCTCTCGTGAAGGGACGGCAACACGACCGGGCCCGACCCGGCCCCACCCGGATCCACGGGCTCGCTCGCTCCTGGGGTCGACGGGTCGCGACGCGACGGCCTTCGGCTCCGGAACCAGTCCAGCAGACCCATGGAACTCGCCCCCGTCGTCTTGCCGGAACCTCGCCGCCCGGGACGCCAACGCGACTCATGTCGTGATATGATACGTGAACGGGGAAGGCTCCTTACAGATCCGTTGATCCTGAGCCTGCACGAGAAGATCCGAAGGCATCAAGGCTCTCGCAAGCCCGTACAGGAAACGCGATTCGATCGGAGGAGCCGATCGGCACGGTTCCATCCCGCCTGCCGCCCGACGGACACCG
>JAXMBE010000110.1:0-17133 GCA_046349995.1 Isosphaeraceae bacterium
TCACCAGCTACGTCGGGACCGCGAGCCCGATCGATTTCAACGGGCTGGTCCGCCACTACTACCTGCGGCAGATGCCCCACCAGGCGGAGGTCCGGGTCAACCTGGTCGGCAAGAAGCACCGGGCGGCCCAGAGCCACGCGCTGGCGCTGCGGCTCCACGAGCCCCTGACGGAGGTCGCGGCGAAGCACCGCGCGCGGGTCAAGATCGTCGAGCTGCCTCCGGGCCCGCCCGTCCTCTCGTCGATCGTGGCCGAGGTCACCGGCGGGCCGGAACAGACCTACCCGGACCTGGTGGCCGCGGCGGGGACGGTCGCCGATCGGCTGGGCAAGGAGCCGGGCGTGATCGAGGTGGACGACACGGTCGAGGCGGCCGCGCCGACCTGGGTGTTCCATGCCGACCAGGAGAAGGCCGCGCTCAGCGGGGTCTCGGTGGATCAGATCGCCCGGACCCTGGGGCTGGTGCTCGATGGCGCGAGCGCCGGCACGGTGCGGCTGGCGGGCGAGCGGAATCCGCTGAACATCGAGGTCCGCCTCCCCAGGCCGATCCGGTCCAGCCCCTCCGACCTTGCACTGATCCGGGTGAAGGGGAGGGACGGGCAGCAGGTCGCGCTGGCCGAGATCGGCCGCTGGGAGGAGACGCGGGTCGACCAGACGATCTACCACAAGAACCTGGAGCGCGTCGTGTACGTCTTCGCCGAGACGGCCGGGCGCCCTCCGGCGGAGTGCGTGCTGGACGTGACCTTCGACCAGCGGGTCGGGAAAGACGGCCCGACGAACTGGGTGGCCGACTCACCGGCCCGTCCGCTCGCCGAAAGGGACTACTTCCGCAACGGCGGCGGCATCGCCTGGGCCGTCCCCCAGGGGATCCGCGTGGGATTCGCGGGCGAAGGGGAATGGAAGATCACCATCGACGTCTTCCGCGACCTCGGCCTGGCCTTCGCCGCGGCGATGCTGATGATCTACGTGATCCTGGTGGCCCAGACCAACTCGTTCGTGGTCCCGATGGTCGTGATACTGGCGATCCCGCTGACGGTGCTGGGCGTGATGCCGGGCTTCTGGCTGCTCAACCGGCTGTCCGGCCAGACGGTCGGCGGCTTCGCGGACCCCGTGTTCTTCACCGCCACGGCGATGATCGGCATGATCGCCCTGGCCGGGATCGTCACCCGGGACTCGATCATCCTGGTCGACTTCATCCACCAGTCGGTGGCGAAGGGCCGGTCGCTGTTCGACGCCATCATGGAGAGCCGCGTCGTCCGGCTCCGGCCGATCCTCCTGACCGCCGGCGCGGCCATGCTCTCGAGCATCCCGATCGCGCTGGATCCGATCTTCTCCGGGCTGGCCTGGTCGCTCATCTTCGGCCTCCTCGCCTCGACCGTCTTTACCCTGTTCGTGATTCCCGTCACCTACTGGCTGCTCTACGAGAGGAGGGCCCCTCGGGAGCAGCGTCGCGACGGTTCGGAGACGAGCCGCGGATCGCAATCCGTCGAGGCCCGGGAGCCGTTGGCCGTCTGAGCCCGCCCCACGATCCGGCCGGAGCCCCGTCCTCGTTCGCGCGATCGCCGCCCGTGCCCGTGGAGACCCCTCTCGGGCACGGGCGGCGATCGCGACTTCGCGTCCGGACCGATCCCTCGCCGGTCGGCAAGGGCCATTCTCGACTTGAGTCATTCCTCCGCAAATTTTCCGAGTCGGGAGGGAAATTCGAGCATTCGGGCCGAACCGCCTGCCGATAAATCAGGAGCGGCCGTCAATGAGGATCGACCCGGATCCTCGGCTTTTTCCTACCGTGAGGCCTTGCCGTGCTCGCGAGGCAGGACGCGATGGGGCGAATCGCCTGGACATGCATGCCGTTGGCGGCCTGGGCCTTGCTCTGGGCCGGCTGCCGCGATCTCGCCGCGCAGTCCGCGCGCTCGTCGTCGCTGCCCCGGGCATCCGGCCGGCCGAACGGTCCCGTGGAACGGCCGAAGCTCGCCCGGGCGACATCCGCGGCCCCGATCCGAGAGTCGGGGGATCAGGATGACCCGGACCTGCCGGCGGCTCTCCCCTCGGAGCCCCCGAAGCGCGACGTCTCGACGCGTCGCCGGGCGGCCGACGGGCCGGGCACGTCGATCTTCGCGAAGGACGTGAGGCTCAGGGCGGCCCCCTTCGAGCCGGAGGACCGCCGGTTCCCGATCAACCTGGCGGCGGCCCTGCGGCTCTCGGACGCGCGCCCGCTGATCGTCGCCGCCGCCCAGGCGAGCGTCTGGGTGGCCGAGGCCGAGCTCACCCGGGCGAAGGCGCTCTGGGTCCCCGCGGTGCTCGTGGGTGTCGATTACATCCGCCACGACGGCGGCGGGCCGGACTTCAACAAGGGCATCATGACCGCGCCGAGCGTGAACTTCTTCTACGCCGGCCCCACCGTCTATCAGTTCGTCAATCTGACCGATGCCATCTTCGAGCCCCTGGCCGCCAGGCAGACCCTGAACGCCCGGCACTGGGACGTCCAGGCCGCCAAGAACGACGCCCTGCTTCAGACCGCGGACGCGTATTTCCGCGTCCACCAGCACCGGGGCCGGTTCGCCGGCGCGCTCTACACCGTGGAGCGGGGTCGCAAGCTGGTCGACCGGATCACCCGGCTCAGCGAGGAACTCGTCCCGAAGGTCGAGGTCGATCGGGCGCAGAGCCTGCTCGCCGACCTGGAGCAGCGGGCCACCATGGCTCGCCAGGAGTGGAAGGTCGCCAGTGCCGACCTCACGCAGGTCCTGCGGCTGGATCCCCGGGCGGTCATCGACCCCCTGGAGCATGACCACGCCCAGATCTCGCTGATCGACCCCTCCCTGCCGCTCGACGAGCTGATGCCGATCGCCCTGACTAACCGCCCGGAGCTGGCCGCTCGCAGGGCGCAGCTCCTCGCCGCAGAGATCGGGATCCGCCGCGAGAAGGCGCGGCCGCTCCTGCCCGTCGTGGCCCTCAACGGCTTCCAGAGCGCCGGGATGCTGATCCAGGGCGGGATCTTCGGGCTCGGCCCGAACAGCGGCCTGAACCAGTGGACCGGCCGCGCGGACGTGAGCGTCCAGCTCATGTGGCAGCTCGAGGGCTTCGGCGTCGGCAACCTGGCGCGGATCAAGGCCCAGCGGGGCCATGAGTCGCGCGCCATCGTCGACCTGCGTCGGGCGCAGGACCTGGTCGCCGCGGAGGTGACCCGGGCCGTGGCACGCGTGCAGTCGGCGGCCGCCCGCGTCCTCGAGGCCGATCGGGCCCTGCGGACGGGCATCGTCACGTTCGACGGCCACCTGGAAGGGCTCCAGCAGACGAGGCGGCTGGGGGACGTCCTGGTGCTGTCGTTCCGGCCTCAGGAGGCGGTCTACTCGCTCGACCTCCTGAATGTCGCCTTCACCGAGTACTTCTTCACGGTCGCCGAGTACAACCGCGCCCAGTTCGAGCTCTTCCACGCGCTCGGCTATCCGGCGCGTGAGCTCGCGCAGCTCCGGACGCCGGGCGAGGCCGTGCCCGTGGACACGGATCGGCCGTCCTACCTGCCGCCCGTCGGGGAGGGCCCGCCGCCGGCGGATCGGTGAGCGGCCCGGTGGCCGGGGATCGAACCACCGAGAGAACGGCCCTCGCGAGATCGACGAGTAAGCCAGGATTGATCAGGATGCCGATTCGACGCTCTCCATTCCGAGGGAAGATCCATGGATCGTAAGCCGCCACTGATCGCGACCTTCGGGGCTGGCCCCCGGATCGTCCTCACGCTCTCGGCACTGGCGATGGGGGTCTGGATCGCCGCCTGCCGACCGGCCCATGCCGGCGGCGAGGCAAGTCCCCCCTGCCGCGCCTGCGGCCGCGTGCACCCGCCCCGGGGGGTGGATAGCCTCGGCACACTCGGTTACGGCCCGCCCGGCGTCCACCCGGGCTTCCAGGGGTTCGGGCTCGGGTATCATCCGGGGTATGGTTACGGCGGCGACGCCCTCGGCGTCGGTGCCGAGGGAGGCTATCCCTTCTACGGCGGCCCGGGCTATCCTCATCCGGCGCCCTGCTTGCGCAGGCTGAAGAAGATCGTGCCGTTCGCCTACTACGGCGGCCCCGGCGGGCCCGACCCGCTGCACCCGAACTTCTTCGGGGCCTTCGGCCCGCTGGCCCCCGACAAGCCCGTCGTGACGATCGGGAACGACGCCAGCAGCCCGGGCGATTATGGCCCGTTCACGGGTGCCCCTGCCGACCCCGAGGAGCGGTACGCACCGTTCGCCGCCCGCGCCGCGAGGGAGGTCAAGGCCGCCGCCCCACGTCGGCCCTCGCCTCCCCGATCCGCCGGCCAGCCCGCCTCGGAAGTCGGCGACCCGTGACGTCGGGCCGCCGTGAGAAGACCGATCGCCGCGAGCACGAGCCGCCGGCCCCCGAGCCGGCCTCCGCGGTCAAGACAAGCACCCTGGCGATGAGCTCATCCTTGCGAACCTGGAGAAGCCGGCGGCCTTGAATGTCCCGCAGCCTGTGCTAGGAGAATGATGGATCCTCCGCGACTCCGACCGCCGTCGTGCCCGCTGCTTCAGCCCCTTCACACAGGTCATCCCACGTCCAACAATAGGATGATGAGATCCTGCAAGATTAAGGGGATCTGTGGCGGGCGGCCGCCGCTGGGCCCGATGGACCATCGCGGGGTCGGCGGCCGCTATCCTTGTTGCAGGTATCAATGAGAGCGTCGCCGGCGGGATCATTCGTCCCGCCGTCGGTCCGTCCCGAGTCTCCGGCACACACTGACGAAGATGTTCCCGGATCGGGCTCCGCCGCCTTCACTGCCATGACAGGCTGCTTCCGGAAAAGCTGGTGAGGATCATCATGACACCGGGTCTTGCGTTGCCCCTGCTCTCGTCTCTGGTCTGCGCACCGATGCTGTCGACGGGCGACCATTCGCGCGAATTGCGGATCGGCGGTGAACGTCGCACGTATCTGGTCCACATCCCCCCGTCCTACCAGACCGAGAAGCCGACCCCGGTCGTGCTGGTCTTCCATTCGGCGATGATGAACGGGGCCTCGATGGCCCGATTCTGCGGCCTGAATGAGAAGTCCGACCAGGCCGGTTTCGTGACCGTCTATGCCAACGGCACCGGCGCCACGCCGTACTTCCTGTACTGGGACGCGGGGGGCGTCCGCGGCCGGGTCTCGGACGACGTGGGCTACGTCGAGAAGCTCCTGGACGACCTGGATTCGGTGGTCAACGTCGATCCGGCGCGGATCTACGCGACCGGGATGTCGAACGGGGCGATGATGTGCTACCGCCTGGCCGCGGAACTCTCCGACCGGATCGCGGCGATCGCGCCGATCGCCGGGACGATGGCCATCGAGGAATGCCGCCCCAGACGCCCCGTCTCCGTCCTCCATTTCCACGGGACCAAGGACGGCCTGGTTCTCTACGGGGGGCCCGACGAGCGGACGCCGAAGAATCTGAAGTTCCTCTCGGTCGAGGCGACCATCAGGGCCTGGGTGAAGGCGAATGGATGCCCGGAGACGCCCCTGAAGCTGGGCCTGCGGGAGACGACCGGCGACGGCACGGCGGTCCTCGGCTTCCGCTACGGGCCGGGCAAGGAGGATGCTGAGGTCATCCTCTACGCCATCGAGGGGGGCGGCCACACCTGGCCGGGCCGCGACCCCCGGATCAAATTCCTGGGCAAGAGTACCCACAAGATTTCCGCCAACGACCTGATGTGGGAGTTCTTCCAGAGACATCCCCGGAGATAGCCATGGCCGGGCGGGGAATTGCCTGGAAAGGGAGCGGGAATCGCATAGTGATTATTCGAAGGGAGGCGGAGCGGTCCAGCTCGGCCCAATCTACCTCGATCGGCCGGTTGTCGGCCTCGGAAGGCCGGGCGGCACCTCGGAAGGGAGCGATGAGAACATGGCGGAACGAATGAGCCTGCCGGTCCTGCCGCTGCGGGGGACGGTGATTTTCCCCGGCATCACGGTGCCGATCGCCGTCGGCCGCCCCGGGACGCTGCGGGCGATCGAGACCGCCCTCAAGGGAGACCGCCTGGTCTTCGCGGTCGCGCAGCGGGAGAACGTGGACGAGCCTGCCCCCGAGCAGCTCTACACCATGGGCGTGGTCGGCCGCATCGGCCAGATCCAGCGAGGGTTGGGGGGCGTGCAGCTCCTGCTCCAAGGCGAGAGCCGGGCGACGGCGCTCCATTATCACGCCTCCGATGAGTACCTCACGGCCGACGCCATGCCGATCGAGGACATGAAGCCGATCAACGAGGAGGACCCGGCCTTCGCGGCCCTCTATCGCGAGACTCGCGAGCGCGCGATGGAGCTGGGCGAGCGCCGGGGGCTGCCCGAGGAAGTCCTCCACCAGGTCCTCGACTCGGTCACCGAGCCGGGACGGTTCGCCGACCTGGTCGCCGGCTACGTCGAGCTGCCGGTCGCCGAGAAGCAGGCCCTGCTCGAGACGCTCGGCGTCGAGGAGCGGATGCGCCGGGTGCTCATCCAGGTGCAGAAGCAGATCGGCATGCTCGCGGCCCAGGCCGAGATCAAGAGTCAGGTGCAGGAGGAGCTGGGCGAGCGGCAGCGCGAGATGTACCTCCGCGAGCAGCTCAAGGCCATCCAGAAGGAGCTGGGCGAGGACGACCAGAACCGCGAGATCGGCGAGCTGCGCGAGAAGCTGAACAAGCTCGAGCTCCCGAGGGAGGCGCGGGTCGAGGTCGAGCGCGAGCTCGGCCGGCTGGAACGTGCCGGGCGGGAATCGATGGAGGCCCAGGTCATCCGGACCTACCTCGACTGGATCGCGGAGCTGCCGTGGAACGTCCGCTCCGACGACCAGCTCGACCTCAAGCAGGCCGCCGCGATCCTGGACGAGGACCACTACGGCCTGAAGGACGTGAAGGACCGGGTCCTCGAGTTCCTGGCCGTGCGCCAGCTCCGCGCCCAGCAGCTCGCCGAGGAGGTGGAGAAGTCCGGCGAATGCCCGGCGGCGAAGCTCAAGGCCGCTGAAGGCCCCGCGTCCGCCTCCGGGTCCGACGACCCGGGCGACCGGAAGATGATCACGGACTCCAGGGAGGCCAAGGCGAAGGCGATGGCCCGGGGCCCGATCCTCCTGTTCATCGGCCCGCCGGGCGTCGGCAAGACCTCGATCGCCAAGTCGATCGCCCGGTCGCTGGGTCGCAAGTACGTCCGAGCGGCACTCGGCGGGGTGCGCGACGAGGCCGACATCCGCGGCCATCGCCGGACCTACGTCGGTGCCATGCCCGGCCGCATCATCCAGGGGATGAAGCAGGCGGGCACCCTGAATCCGGTCTTCCTGCTCGACGAGGTGGACAAGCTCGGCGTCTCGTTCCAGGGCGACCCCTCCAGCGCCCTGCTGGAGGTGCTCGATCCGGCCCAGAACGACACGTTCACGGATCATTATCTTGGTGTTCCGTTCGACCTCAGCCAGGTCCTGTTCATCGCCACGGCCAACTTCCTCCAGAACATCCCCGGGCCGCTGCTGGACCGGATGGAGGTCGTCGACTTCGCGGGCTACACCGAGCGAGAGAAGGCCGAGATCGCCAAGAAGTACCTGATCCCCCGCCAGCTCGAGGAGGCCGGGCTCTCGGACCGGGACGTGAGGTTCACCGACGACGCCGTGGCGTCGATCGTCAGCCAGTACACCCGGGAGAGCGGCGTCCGCCAGCTCGAGCGTCAGATCGGGGCCGTGGCCCGCAAGGTGGCGCGCAAGCTGGCCGCCGGCGAGGCCGTCGACACGAAGCTCGGCGTGGAGGCCGTCCGCGACCTGCTGGGCCGGCCGAAGGTCCATCCCGAGCGCGCGGGGGAGTTAAACGAGGTCGGCGTGTCCACCGGCATGTACTACACGCCGGCCGGCGGCGACATCATGTTCGTCGAGGCCGCCGTGCGACGGCTCGACGGCCCGCCGCCGCAGGACGGGGCCGCCACCGGCGTGGGGACCGCCGCGCTGATCCTGACCGGGCAGCTCGGCGACGTGATGAAGGAATCGGCTCGGGCCGCGCTGACCTACGCCACGACGCACGCCCGCGACCTGAACATCCCCGCCGACAAGCTCGGGACGATCGAGGTCCACGTCCACGTCCCGGCCGGCGCGATCCCCAAGGACGGCCCCTCGGCGGGCATCGCCATGGCCACGGCCATCGTCTCGGCCATGTCGGGCCAGCCGGTCCGCAGCGACGTCGCCATGACCGGCGAGGTCACGCTCCGCGGCCGGGTGCTCCCCATCGGCGGCGTCAAGGAGAAGGTCCTGGGCGCGCACCGGGCCGGCATCAAGCACATCATCGTGCCCAAGCAGAACGAGGCCGACCTCGAGGACATCCCCGAGGATGTCCGCGCGGAGATGACCTTCCACTGCCTCTCGACGCTCGACGAGGTCTTCGCGCTGACCCTCGTCCCGAAGCCCCGCTCCGCGGCGCGGCCGGAGGCCCTGGAGGCGGTCGGGTGATCCCGCCCGTCAGGGTCGCTCCCCGAGCCGACCGGCAGCCCAGGCCGTTTGCTCCGCGGTCAGGGAGGGAATGATCGGGTCCACACCATAGGCCACTTCTTTGCGGTAGGGGCCCACGTCGTACGCCTGTTCGAACACCGCCTGGAGGTCGAGGGAGACGTCGGGATCGCCCGGCAGGAGCGGGATGGCGATGACCGGCAGGCACTCCGAGAGGCGGATCGTATACACCAGGAAATCGCTCGGGCGGTCGAAACGGTGGACTGAGACGTGGTAGTCGAAGGGCCCTGCCTTCGCCTCGGCCGCCTCGCGCGAGACGGCCGTCGAGTGGGTCCCGCCGCGAAGCAGGTCGATCTCGACGAGGTGAGACTGGCTCCGCAGGACCTCGTTCTGCTTCGATCGATACTTCTCGCGTCCCGGATTGCCGGGAGCCTTGTTCGCAAGGCTGAGGACTTCGAGCGACGTGACCAGTCGCACCTCTTTCCCTTTTCGCCGTCGGATCTCCAGGAACGATTCCTGGAACGGCCCGTGCTCGACGGTCTCCACCGAGACGACCACGGGCTCGGAAGGCCGAGGATGGGCTAACGCGACGCCACCGCCGCCCCGGCCGGGTTGAGCGAGGGACCGGACGACCTCCACGTCCGGCTCCACGTAGCGCTGCGAGTACTCTAGCCACACCCGCTGGCTCGACTGGGCGTAATAGTCCTCGGGGAGCCGATGCTGGAGGGCACCCTTGATGAACGTGATCAAACTGTCGTGGAGGTCCGGGAACCAATCCGGACTCTCCAGGTAAGGGTCCATTCCAGGGAAAGGAGACGGCATGAGCGGGCTCCGGAGGGAACGCTCCCCAGGTGACGATTGTCGCCCGCGAGCGGAGATCGGTCAATCTGACCGGCTAATCGGCTGGATGCTCGGCCATTGATCTTCCGACCACATTTCCGTGCCTCGACAGCCGTGCAGCTAGCTCCGGTCGCTGCGTCGGTATAATTAGGATCGCGAACCGGGAAGACCCCGCATGCCACGCGGCGGCCGGACCCGGTTCATGTCCGGCTTCCGTTCGGGTGGACCTGCTCGGGGAGGTTTCGGTCCCGACGCGGGTGGGTGCGGGTCGAAGGAGTCGAAGGCCAGGGCCGGCTGCATGATCATTGAACGCATCAAGTCGATGTTGGAGGCGTGCGAGGCCGGACATGCGGCCTTCCCGCCGGCCGAGCTGTACAACGAGGACTGGCTGCTGCGGATCACGCTGGACTGGTTCGCGCGGCACGGCGGCGACCGGTATCCAATGTCGCTACGCTCCGGCGCGCGGTGGTTCTCGCAGGCCTGGCTGCCCTCGGCGTTCCTCTCGCGATATCGCGGCGACCGCCTGGCCGAGGCACGCACGCACGCCGACGGCGTGCTCGGCCACTTCGTCATTGGCGACCCCGGCACGGCGGCCCTGTCGCTGACGCCCGGCGCCCGGCAGCTTGTCGTGCTGGAAGCCAAGCTCTTCGCCCGTTTCTCGACCGGCGTGCGGAACGCCCCCTATTACGACCAGGCCGCCCGGACCATCGCGTGCATGGCCGAGACCCTTCGCCGGGCCGAGATCGCGCCCGACGACATGGCCGACCTGGCGTTCATCCTCCTGGCCCCCCAGGCCCGCCTCGATGATGGGGTCTTCGAGTGGGACCTCGCGCCCGACGCGATCCGCCGCAAGGTCCGCCGCCGCGTCGAGGATTACGCCGGCGAGCGTGATCCCTGGTTCCGCGACTGGTTCGAGCCGACCTGGCGGCGGGTCGAGCTCCGCTCCCTGGGCTGGGAGGACGTCGTCGAGGCGATCGCGTTCCACTCCCCGGAGGACGGCCAGGTGATCGACAGCTTCTACGGCCAGTGCCTCCGCTTCAACCGTCCCCGCGCCCGGCCGTCCTCTGCCCCGTGCGCCCTTCCCCGTCCGTCCCCGTGCCGACACCGGCCCCCCGCGGCCGGCAGCGACGTCCGGCGCCCCTGGAAGAGAGGAAGACCCGGTGGGGGCGAGTGCCGGCCGATAGAATGAGGCCGACGTCCTGGGTGGAATCGTCCCGCCCGGACCTGGGCGTGCGGCCGAGGACCGATGCGATGCCGACTCGCATGCCGGTCATGGATTCCATCGGATTCGCCAACGCCGGTCCCGGAAGATTGGAGCGCGACCTGACCGGCGATGGACTGAATCAACGAACATCTGGCCCGCCACATCATCCGCATGCTCGACAATCCGCCGGCCTGCAATGCCGAAGACGAAGGGAACGACACCCGGCCCGACGCGGTCCTCTCTGGAATCCACGCGGATCATGGGCTCTAATTCATGATCCGCAGAATCGGACGAGACCATGGATGATCCCCGGCCCGGGGTCCCGATCTCGCCCGGGGACGGGGCCGCGCGGTCAGGGCCCCAACATCCTCTTCCTCCACGTTGACCCGATGACGACGCCATGAAACTCGAGACGCTCTGTCTGCACGGGGGTACGCAACCCGACCCGACCACGCTCTCCCGCGCGGTGCCGGTTTACCGCACCAGCTCGTACGTGTTCAAGAGCGCGGAGCATGCGGCCAACCTCTTCGCCCTCAGGGAGCTGGGGAACATCTACACCCGGCTCATGAACCCCACCACCGACGCGCTGGAGAAGCGCGTGGCCCTGCTCGAGGGCGGCCCTGAGCTGGGCGGGCTGGGGGTGGCCTCCGGCACCGCCGGCATCTTCTACTCGATCATCAACCTGGCCCAGGCGGGCGACAACATCGTCTCGGCCCGCAACCTCTACGGCGGGACCTACACGCAGTTCCACGACATCCTGCCGACGCTCGGCATCACGACGACCTTCGTGGACTCGAACGACCCGCAGAATTTCGCGAAAGCCATCAACGACAGGACCCGGGCCCTCTTCTGCGAGACGGTCTCCAACCCGGCCTCGGAGATCACCGACCTCGAGGCAGTGGCCAAGGTCGCCCACGATCACGGCCTCCCGCTGGTCGTGGACTCAACCTTCTCCACGCCCTACCTGACGCAGCCGCTCTCCCACGGCGCGGATATCGTGGTCCACTCGCTGACCAAGTGGTTCGGCGGCCACGGCACGGGCATCGGCGGCGTGGTCGTGGACAGCGGGAAGTTCCCCTGGGCCGCCGGCAAGCACCCGCTCTACACCACGCCCGACACCAGCTACCACGGCCTGCGGTGGGGCATCGACCTGCCCGATCCGCTACGGCCCCTGGCCTTCATCCTCCGCATGCGGACGGTCCCCCTGCGCAATCTGGGGGCCTGCCTCTCGCCGGACAACTCGTGGATGTTCCTCCAGGGGATCGAGACCCTCCCGCTGCGGATGGAGCGGCACTGCGAGAACGCCCGGGCCGTGGCCGCCTTCCTGAAGCAGCACCCGAAGGTCGCCTGGGTCCGCTTCCCCGGACTGGAGGGCGACCCGATGTACGCCCTGAACAAGAAGTACCTCCGCGGCAAGGGCGGGGCGATGGTCGTCTTCGGCATCAAGGGGGGCAAGGACGCCGGGCCGAAGTTCATCGACGCGCTGAAGCTCTTCTCGCACCTGGCGAACGTCGGTGATGCCAAGAGCCTGGCGATCCACCCGGCGACCACGACCCACTCGCAGCTCGACGAGCGCCAGCAGGGCGACGCGGGCATCACCCCGGAGCTCGTCCGGCTGAGCGTCGGCATCGAGCACATCGACGACATCCTGGCCGACCTCGACCAGGCCCTGCAGGCCGCGAGCTGATCCGGGCCTGGCCTCCCTCGCTCCTCGCGGCGGCAAGTTCGCTCGTGCCGGCCCGCGGGGAGCATGCCGTCCAGGCCCGGCGGGGCGAATCCAGGGCCCCGCCGGCTCCAGTCCGCTCGCTCCTCCCGCATGACCTCCCAGTCCCATGAGCCATCCCATCGGCACGGTCGAGACCCGCTTCTTCGAGTATCACGACCGCGACCGCCCGCTCCAGCTGCGGGTGGGCGGCTCGCTCCCGCGGTTCACCCTGGCGTACGAGATGTACGGCCGGATGAACGAGGAGAAGTCGAACGTGATCCTCCTGTTCCACGCGATGACCGGCAGCCAGCACGCGGCCGGGATCAACACGGACGTCCCGGGGCTGGACGGCCGCTGGACGGAGGAACTCCACGAGGGCTGGTGGAACGGCTTCATCGGCCCGGAGAAGGCGCTCGACACCCGGCATCTCTGCGTCATTTGCGCCAACTACCTCGGGGGTTGCTACGGCTCCACGGGCCCCGCCTCGATCAACCCCGAGACCGGGACGCACTGGGGCCCGTCGTTCCCGGTCCTGCGGATGAGCGACATCGTCGACTCGCAGATGAAGCTGCTGGACCACCTCGGCGTGCGGCAGCTCTACGCGGCGGCCGGCGCGTCGATCGGCGGCTTCCTCAGCCTGCTGACGGCCACGCGCTATCCCGACCGCGTGCGGATCGTCCTGCCGATCGGCACCGGCACCGAGACCACCATCTATCAACGCATCATCAATTTCGAGCAGGTGACCGCCATCGAGTCCGACCCCCACTTCCGGGGGGGCGACTATTACGACGGCCCCCGGCCCGACCTCGGCCTGGCGCTGGCGCGGCGGATCGCCCACAAGACGTTCGTCTCGCTCAACACCCTGAAGCAGCGGGCCCGCACCGAGATCGTCAGCCAGAAGCCCCCCTACGGCTGGTACGAGATGAACCACCCGGTCGAGTCGTACATGCTCCACCAGGGCGAGAAGTTCGTGCGCCGCTTCGACGCCAACACGTACCTGCGGATCCTCGACGCCTGGCAGTGGTTCGACCTCGTCGCCGAGGCCGGCGCGAGGGACTTCAAGCACCTCTTCCAGCGCTGCCGGCACCAGGAATTCCTCAGCTTCAGCATCGACAGCGACCTCTCGTTCCCGCTCCAGGAGCAGGCCAAGCTCGTCCAGCGGCTCAAGCGGGCGGGCGTCCCCGTCATGTGGATCACGGTCCATTCCGACAAGGGCCACGACGCCTTCCTGCTCGAGCCGCGGCTCTTCACCCCGCACATCCAGCAGGCGCTCAACCCCGGCAGCACCCTGGCGCACTGACCGGACCCCGGGCCACGCCGCCGGGACGGGCCGAGGCCGGCGTCCCCGCGATCCGGCCTCACGGCCGGGCGTGTCAGTCGGGGCGGAGCCGGCTGATCAGGACCGTCACGTAGATGATGGCCCCGAGCACGATCGGGTAGCTGTAGGGGTTGGCGTTGGCCATGTTCAGGCCGGTCTCGACGGTCTGGATCAGCAAGGCACCCAGGAGGGTCCCGGGCAGGATGCTCCCCCGGCCGCCGAGCAGGCTCGTCCCGCCCAGCACGGCGGCCGCGATCGCCGCGAACTCGCGCTGCAGGCCGAAGGTCGGCGAGACCGCCCCGAGCTGCGCCACCGAGACCATCCCCGCCAGCGCCGCACAGAGTCCGCTGATGAGATAAACCGAGGCCGCGAGCCGGGCGACCGGAAGTCCCGCCCGCCGCGCGGCTTCCGGGTTGCTCCCCAGGGCGTAGAGCTGGCGGCCGTAGGGCGTGTGCCGGAGGATGACGTGCCCCGAGATCACGACGACCGAGAGCAGGAGGACCGGAAGGGGGATCCCCAGGAGCGCGGCCTGGCCGATCGCCAGGAACCCGGGCGGGAGATTCAGGGGCCTCGTCTCGGTGATCCGGAGGGCCAGCCCCCTGCCGATGAAGAGCGTCGCGAGCGTCACGATGAACGGCATCAGCCGGAAGCCCGCGACCAGGACCGCGTTGACCGACCCGAGCAGGAGCCCCATCGGCAGGACGAGCGCGACGACCCAGCCGACCGGGATCGGCCCCAGGCCCGCGATCCAGCCGCCGATCGCCAGCCGGCCGGCGATGGCCGCGGCCAGGAACATCGCGGCGCCCACGGAGAGGTCGATGCCGCCGGTCAGCACCACGAAGGTCATCCCGACCGCCACGATGCCCACCGACGACGACTGGACGAGCACGTTGCGCAGCGTCCGCCACGAGAAGAAGCCCGGAGCCAGGGCCGAGAAGACCACGCAGAGGAGTGCGAACAGGATCAGCGGCAGATGGGACAGGACGGAGGCGAGCCACGGGTGCGTCATCCGCGCCGCGAGGTCGCCGGCATCCCGGCCGGGGGACGTGGGGGCCTGACGGCTCATGTGGCGGGCTCCTCGTCGTCACGCGCGGCGAATGCGGCCCGCAGGATCCTCTCGGGGTCGAACTCGCTCCGCGCGATCTCGTCGCGCATCCGGCCCGCGGCCATGACCAGGACGCGGTCGCAGAGGGCCGTCAGCTCCTCGATCTCCGAGGAGATGACGAGCACGCCCGAGCCCCCGGCGGCGAGCGCGGCGATCACGGAATGCACCTCGTGCTTGGCGGCCACGTCGATGCCCCGGGTCGGCTCATCCACGATCAGGACCGCGGGCCGGGAGATCAGCCACTTCGCGAGCACGACCTTCTGCTGATTGCCCCCGGAGAGCGTCCGCGCGGCCTGCCGGTACGAGCCGACCGCCCGGAAGCGGACATCCCCGAGCGATTCGCGGATCGCCCGCCAGGCGGCCATCCGGTCGATCAGCCTCAGCGGAGTCCGGGCGAACGAGCGGAGCCCCACCAGCGCGGCGTTGTCGGCGACCGAGGCGTCCATCATCAGGCCGTCCTCGCGGCGATCCTCCGTCAGGAAGGCCATCCCCAGGCCGATGCAGCGCCGGGGGCTCGGGACGATCGCCCGCCCCTTGAAACGCACGGTGCCCGCTTCCAGACCATCAAGGCCGAAGAGGGCCCTGGCCAGCTCGGTCCGGCCGGCACCGACGAGCCCCGCGATGCCGAGGATCTCCCCGGGGCCGATCGAGAACGAGATGTCCCGGAAAGCCGGCCGGCGCGTCAGGCCGTCTGCTTCGAGCAGCGGCTCCCGCGAGCGAGCGGAGGCGACGCGGGTCCGGGGCGTGGCGAGGTCGGGCTGGCGGCCGACCATCTCCAGGATGAGCCGATCTCGACTGTAGCCCTCGCGCGGGCCATGGCTGACCAGGACGCCGTCGCGGAGCACGGCGAGGTCGTCGCACAGGCCGAGCACGTCGCCGAGGTTGTGGCTGATGAAGATCATCGAGACGCCGGAGTCCCTGAGCCGCCTCAGCAGACCGAAGAGCCGGCCGATCTCCGGAGCGGAGAGGGAACTGGTGGGCTCGTCCAGGATGAGCAAGCGCGCGCGCCCCCCGATCGCCCGCGCGATCTCCACGAGTTGCTGATGCCCCGGCGAGAGCCGGGCCACGGGCGTCGTCGGGGGAACGTCGAGCCCGACGGCAGAGAGCTGCGTACGGCTCTCCTCCAGGAGCCGATGCCGATCGACGAGGGGCAGCGTGACGCCCCCGACCCGACGGCGCGGGAGCCCGTCGATCCGGAGGTTCTCGGCGATCGACAGGTTGGGGAAGAGGTTCAATTCCTGATGGATGAACGCGACCCCGGCGCGGGCCGCCTCCCGGGGATCGCGCGGCTGATGGGGTCTGCCGTCCAGCAGCATCACCCCCGAGTCGGGCTGGTGAACCCCACCGAGGATGTTCATGAGCGTCGACTTGCCTGCGCCGTTCTCGCCCACCAGGCCGAGGATCCGCCCGGGCGCCACCGCCAGCGAGACGTCCCGGAGCACCGCGATCCCGTGGAACCGCTTGCCGATCCCCTCGAACCGCAATCGCTCCGGCGCGTCGTCGTCACCCATGCTCATGGCCTCATCCGCGCGGAGACGCGGAGGAGATCCACCCCCGCCGCGACCAGGATCACCGCGCCCTTGATGGTCATGATCGTGTAGTACTCCAGACCGACGAGGTCGAGCGTGTTGTCCAGCAGGGAGAACAGGAGTACCCCGAACACGGTCCCGGGCACGGTCCCCCTGCCTCCCAGAAGGCTCGTGCCGCCGATCACCGAGGCCCCGACCACGTCCAGCAGGATCTCTCGCCCCATGGTCGGCGAGCCCGTCTCCAGCCTGGCCGTGTAGAGCAGCGCGGCGATCGCCGAGCAGAGGCCCGACAGGACGTAGGCGAGGGTGGTCACGCCCTTCACCGGCACGCCCGAGATCCGGGCCACCCTGCGGTTGTGCCCGATCGCGTAGAGCCAGCGGCCCGGGAGGCTCCACGCCAGCAGGACGTGGACCGCGACGGCGAGCAGGCCCACGATCCAGACGAAATGCGGGATCCCCCCGACCTCTCCCCAGCCGATCACGGTGAACGCGTCGGGGAGGTTGGCGATGTTCCGCGAGCCCGTGGACCAGAGGACGGCCCCCCCGACGATGGCCGTCGTGCTGAGGGTGACCAGGAACGGGGGCATCTCCAGGACCGCGACCGACACGCCGTTGACCAGGCCGATCAGCGCCCCGACCGCCAGGGCGGCGAGGACGGCCATCAACACGGCAAGCGCCGGGCCAGGCCCTCCGCCGGCGTTGCTGCCCGACATCACCCAGGCCGAGACGACGCTGCACGTCGCGATGATCGACGTCACCGAGAGGTCGATCCCCCCGGTGATCAGCACGATGGTCTCCCCCAGCGCGACGGCGAGCAGCGGCAGCAGCTTGAGCAAGAGGTTCGAGAGGTTCTCACGGCCGGCGAGTCCCGGGACCAGCGGCCAGGCCGCCAGGAAGAAGGCCGCCGCCAGCAGCAGCGCCGTCGCCTCGCCGAGCGCATCCCGGAAGACTCGCGCGAGCCGCGACCCTCCGTTCGACGAAGACCCGCGATCCTCGACGATGGCCTCGTTCACGATCCGGCCCTTC
>JAXMBE010000111.1:0-15270 GCA_046349995.1 Isosphaeraceae bacterium
GGCGGAAGACGTCCTTGATGTCGAAGATCCGCTCCTGGAAGAACGGATTGGAGATCTTCTGGAAGGTGGCGACGTACTTCTCGAGGGTGCGGCCCAGGGCCGACTCGGCCGAGTCCCCCAGCGCCAGGCAGGCCGCCAGGTCGCGCTCGACCGTGCTGTCCTGGAGGATCATGAGCTGCGCCTGGAGGATCGCGCCGTGGTCCTCGCCCACGAGGTGCGAGATCCGCCGGCTCAGCCGCGCGATCTCCTCGCGGGCCGCCTCCATGGCGCGGTGGAGCCGCTCCTTCTCGACCTGGGGATCGGCGTGGGCCGGCTCGTCCGGCGGGTCGGGCTCGGCGTACTGGCCGATCAGGTAGGCCCGCCCCAGCCCGATCCCCCCGGACAGCGGGGTGCCGTCGAACTTGCAGGGGAGCTGGCCGCGGGCCTCCGTCGCGGCCGGGGCCGCCCCGGTTTCGGCGTGGGCCACCCGATCCAGCAACTGCGCCCCGGAGACCAGCGGGGCGAGCTGCGACCCCACCGTCACCAGCATCCGGATCTCGTTGGGCGAGAACGAGCGGCGATCGGCGGTCTGGACGACCAGCACCCCCTGGACGGTCCCGGATTCGACCAGCGGCACGCCCAGGAACGAGTGGTACGGGTCCTCGCCCGCCTCGGGGAAGTACTTGAACCGGGGATGGAGCGGGGCGTCGGGCTCCATGATCGGGCTCATCTGCTCGGCCACGAGCCCGGTGAGCCCCTCGTCCAGCCGCATCCGGACGCGCCCCACCCCCGACGGGTCGAGGCCGACCGTGGCGGCCAGGACGAGCTCCTCGGTCTCCGGCTCGACCAGGTAGACCGACGAGACGTCCGTCAGGAACCGCCGCTGGATCAGCCGGACGATGTTCTCGAGCGTCTCATGGGGATTGTGCGAGTGCGAGATCAGCTGGCTGATCTCCTCGAGCGTCAGCAGCAAGGAGCTCTCGTGGGCCGCCGTCCCCGGACTCGTTGAAGGTGCATGATTCATATACGACTGCCTAAAACATCCTCGATTCGCGATGACTCCGGGAGCAGGAGATGGAATGGCGGCACTCGCACGGATGCCGGCGGCCACTTCAGCTTAGCAAACCGGATGCCGGTGCCCAATTTCAAGTGCTGGCAAGGAGTTGGAGTGATCCACGGTGCGGGCTTCGGACCTCACCGCTCGACCTGCCCGAGCCGCGAACCCCTTGGTTTGCTGGTAGATACGCCGCCGAGCGGCCCGGGAGACCGGCCCCGCTTGCGTGCGTCGACCCGCTCACGAAATGTCGATGCACTCGCTTGATCTTATTGCATGCCCTGCATTGATTGAAGGCACGTCGGCCACTCCAGCCGCCCGGACTGAAGGGAATTTCATGCCATCAAAGGCGTTGCGATCCGACGCTTCGATACCACTCCACGTACCGAACCAGCCCCTCCCGGAAGGGCGTCCCGGGGTCATAGCCCAGCTCGTCGCGGGCACGCTGGATGTCGGCGTAGGTCTGGCGGACGTCGCCGGGCTGCTCGGGCAGGCGCTCGAGGATCAGCGGCTTCCCCAGGGCGGCGGCGATCGCCTCGGTCAGGTCGGCGAGGGCGATCGGCTCGGAGTTGCCCAGGTTGTAGAGGTGATGCGAGGTGCACCTGCTGATGGCCCGGACGATGCCGTCGACGATGTCCAGGACGTAGGTGTAGTCCCGCCGGGTCGTGCCGTCGCCGAACATCGGCACGGGCTTTCCCTGGTCGATCAGCCTCGTGAACTTGGCGATCGCCAGGTCGGGGCGGTTCCGGGGCCCGTACGCCGTGAAGAACCTCAGGCCGGTGACCGGCAGCCCGTGCAGGTGGTGGAAGGTGAACGCCAGCAGCTCGCAGGCCTTCTTGGTCGCCGCGTAGGGGCTGACCGGATGGTCCACCGGATCGGTCTCCCGGAACGGGACCTCGGCGCGGTCGCCGTAGACGCTCGAGCTGGAGGCGTAGACGAATCGGGGAGGCGGCCGGAGCCGGGCCGCCGCCTCCAGCCAGCGCACCGTCCCCACCACGTTGACGTCCGCGTAGAGCGCGGGGTCCTCGATGCTCGGCCGGACGCCCGCGCGGGCGGCCAGGTGGGCGATCGCGTCGGGTCGCACCTCGTCGACCAGTCGCCCCACGCCCGGGCCGTCGCGGATATCCAGATTCACCAGGCGGAAGCGCGGATTCCCCCGGGCGTCGGAGAGGTTCCGCTCCTTGACGGGCCTCGCGTAGAAGGCATCGAAGTTGTCGACGGCCACGACCTCGGCGCCGTCGGCCAGCAGCCGGTCGACCAGGTGCGAGCCGATGAAGCCGGCGCCGCCCGTCACGATGACCCGCATCTCGTCGCTTCCCTTCCCGACCGACGGGCCCGTCCGGGCGACGGACGGGGTCGGCCGGATCTCTCTGCGGTCGCGGCCCCGTGTTATGCTGGATCGGAATCGCCCCGACCGGCACCCGGTCGAGGCTTCCCCCGCGATGGAGCCCCACCCCATGACGAACCCCGCCCCCACTCCCGCCGCCGATTCCTCAACTGCTCGCTCGCCGCCTGCGCGCCGTCGCCGTGGATCAGGCCGCGACGGGCCGCGGCGCCCGGCCTCCGTCTCCGCGTTCGAGCCCGGATCGTCGCTCCCGCGGCTCGACCTCCACGTCCATCTCGACAAGAGCACGATCGACCGGGTGGTCGCGCTGGGCGCGGAGCGGAAGGTCCGCTTCGGGGTCGTCGAGCACGCAGGCACCCGCGAGAACCAGTACCCCGTGGTCCTCAGCAACGACGACGAGCTGAGGACCTACATCAAGATGCTCGACGGCAAGGGCGTTTACAAGGGAATCCAGGCGGAGTGGACCGACTGGATGACCTGCTTCTCGCCCGAGGCGCTGGGGATGCTGGACTACGTCCTCACCGACGCCATGACCTTCCCCGGCAAGGACGGCCGGCGGATCAAGCTCTGGGAGCCGTCCGCGGCCGAGGCCATCGACATGAGCGATCACGAGACGTTCATGGACCGCTTCGTCGACTGGCACGTGGAGATCATGGACACCGAGCCGTTCGACATCCTGGCGAACGCCTCGTGGCTGCCGGACGCCCTGATGCCCGCGTACGACGCGCTCTGGACCGAGAAGCGCATCGGCAAGGTGGTGGACGCCGCGCTCCGCCACGAGATCGCCGTCGAGATCAGCGCCAGCTACAAGCTCCCGCGGTTGGCCTTCCTCCGCCAGGCGAAGGAGGCCGGCGCCAAGTTCAGCTTCGGCTCCAACGGCCGCTACCCGAACATGGGCAAGCTGGAGTACAGCCTCGCCATGGCCGAGGCCTTGCAGCTCCAGCCCACGGACCTCTTCCAGCCGGGCGTCGAGGGCAAGAAGGCCGTCCAGCGGCGGAAGCGCTGAGCCCTGCTGGTCAGCGGCACCTCAGTGTCAGCCCGCGACTCGACGCACCTCGCCAGTCAGTCTGACCAGTCGTCGATCGTGAGCCCGGGGATCCGCGAGAAGTCGCGGCGATTTCGGGTGACCAACGTGAGCTGATTCGCAAGGGCGATGGCCGCGATCCTGAGGTCCTGAGAGCCGATGCGGAGCTTGCGTATCGCATCGAAACGGCTCTCCGCCTCGGTGTCGTAGGGGATGACGGGGATCGAGGCGAAGAGCTGAATCGTCTCGCCGAGCATGGCATAGCGACGGATCCTGGTCGGCCCATCGGAGGCGCGGGAGAGCTGAGCGAGTCGCCCGCGGATGGACTCCTCGACGGTCACGATACTCACTCCGACCGAGCCGGCCGGGACGGTCGACAACCGGACGCCGAGCGGGGGGTGGCCGTGCTGGAAGAGTGTCAGGTGATCGGTGTCGAAGAGGAATCGAATCATTCGCCCTCATCGGGGGTCGCGTGAGCCGGAGGTCCGCCCCCTTGTCGCTGCCGCCGGATCTCCTCGACATAATCGTCGAAGTCCGGATCATCCTTCGCATGCCCGAACCAGCTCATCAACGGCGCATTCGCCCGCACGTCGATCGGCAGCAACTTCCCCGCCTCAATCCAGTTCCGGACCATGGAGCGGACCCCCTCGACGGCCGCCTCGGGGGTGTCCGCGGTCACATGGACGGCGTCCAGGCCCACGAGCTGGGCCGTGAACGACCCCTGCGGCTCGGGCCGGACGAGGACCAGGCAAGGGCTCGCTCCCGCCGTCGGGTCATGGTCCAGGGTCATCCGCGTTTTCTCCTACGCGACGTTCGATCAGGCTCGTGTACTGGATATCATAGCCAGGACGGTCCCATAACAGAAAGTCGTTCCGAACCGGCCCCTTCGCCGCCCTGGCGGACGACGCCAGATCACTCGGAGAGCAGAGCAATCCCCGCAGCCGATGACCGTCCCACGAACCATCAGCATGAGGACATATTCAATGGAGTCCTGGTCGCTGGCCATCCTGATGATGCTCGGGCCGATCTTCGCCTCGCAGGACAGGGCGACCCACGCGGCCGCCAATCCCGAGCAACTGCGCGCGGCGCTCGCCCGGGTGAAGGCGGGAGAGACGATCCTCATCGCGTCGGGGCGTTATCCGGGGGGATTCTTCGTGCGGGGCCTCCGGGGAAGGCCCGGCGAGCCGATCGTCCTGCGGGCGGCCGATCCGGATCATCCTCCCATCTTCGAGGGGAGCACCGGGGCATTCCAGCTTTCCGGCGTCGCCCACGTCGAGCTCCACGATCTGATCCTGGCCGGGGCGAGCGGAAACGGGATCAACATCGACGACGGGGGGACGGTGGAGACGCCCTCGCACCACGTCGTGTTGCGCAGGCTCTTCGTCCGCGACGTCGGCCCGAGGGGCAACCACGACGGGATCAAGCTCTCGGGCGTCGATGAGTTCCGGGTCGAGGATTGCACCGTCGAGCGATGGGGCAGCGGCGGCTCGGGCATCGACATGGTGGGCTGCCACCGGGGCGAGATCGTCGGCTGCACCTTCCGGCACGGCGACGCGACAGGGTCGGAAGGCATCCAGGCCAAGGGGGCCAGCAGCGACGTGGTCATCCGCCGCTGCCGGTTCGAGCACGCCGGCCAGCGGGCCGTGAACATCGGCGGCAGCACCGGCCTGCCCTACTTCCGCCCGAAGGGCGCGAAGTACGAGGCGAAGGCGATCACCGTCGAGGATTGCACGTTCGTCGGCTCGATGGCCCCGATCGCGTTCGTCGGCGTGGACGGTGCCGTCGTCCGGCACAACACGCTCTACCGCCCGAGGCGCTGGGCCTTCCGCATCCTCCAGGAGACCCGCGAGCCCGGCTTCGCCCCCAGCCGCGGGGCTCGTTCACCGACAACCTGATCGTCTTCCGCTCCGACGAGATGGCCGCGCCGATCAACATCGGCGACGCGACCGAGCCGAAGAGCTTCACCGTCGCCCGCAACGTCTGGTACTGCCTGGACCGGCCCGACCGGAGCCGACCCGACCTGCCGATCGCGGAGTCGGACGGACGCTACGGGGTCGACCCCGGGTTCCGCGAGGGCGAGCCGACCGACCTCCGCACCCCGCCGGACAGCCCGGTCCGACCCGCCGGGGCACGGCCAGGAGCTGCTGCGCGGCGGGACCCTTCGCGGTAGTCCGGCAGGGTGGGTCGAGCGGAGCGAGGCCCGCCCCGCGAGACCACGAGACCGACAAGGTTCGAGGGCAATCCCTTCGAGGCACGTCCACGCTCACACCTCCGCCGGCCGCGTCCCCCCGCGCATCGGAGGCGCGGATTGCTGCGCCAGACGAGATAATGAAATCGCCGTCGACACCGGGTCTTCTTCGTGAGGCCGGTCGACGCACCGAGACCGCAGGTGCTCCGCGGTAACGATGACCTCCAGGGCCCGCGAAATGTCCGCCATCCTGATCGAAGCCGCCTTCATCTTGCTGCTGATCATCACCAACGGCGTGTTCGCCATGGCGGAGCTCGCCGTGGTGTCGGCACGCCGGTCGCGACTGATGGAGTGGGCCGATCGCGGTGATCGCAGGGCGCGAGCGGCGCTGGAGCTCGCGGAGGATCCCAACCGGTTCCTCTCCACGGTGCAGATCGGCATCACGCTCGTCGGCACGCTGGCGGGGGCATTCGGCGGCGCGACGATCGCCGAGAACCTCGCGGGTCGCTTCGAGCGAGTGCCGGCACTCGGCCTGTACGCCGAGGCCATCGCGCTGGCCATCGTCGTCACGGGCATCGCCTACTTCACGCTCGTCCTCGGCGAACTGGTCCCGAAGCGGGTGGCCATGACGAATCCCGGCGCATCGCGGCCCTGGTGGCCCGGCCGCTCCACGGGCTGTCCGTGGTCGGCGTCCCGGTGGTCCGGCTCCTGTCGGCCTCGACCGACGCCGTCCTCTGGATCCTGCGGGTCAGGCCGGAGGAAGGCCCGCCCACGACGGAGGAGGAGGTCAAGGTCCTCCTGAAGGAGGGGACCCAGGCAGGCGTCTTCGAACCGGTCGAGCACGACATGCTCCGGCGCGTGCTGCGGCTCGGCGACCGGCGCGCGGCGAGCCTGATGACGCACGCCTCGGACGTCGTCTGGCTGGACGTCCGCGACTCGCCCGTCGAGATCCAGCGCAAGATCACGGAGAGTCCCCATTCGCGGTTCCCGGTCTGCGAGGCGAGCCTCGACAACATCCTCGGGGTCGTCCATGTCAAGGACCTGCTCGTGCAGGGATTCGTCGGCAAGCCGTTCGACATCCGGGGAATCGTGAAGGTCCCTCAGTTCCTCTACGAGGGCATGTCGGGGCTGAAGGTCCTCGAGACGTTCCGAAGCTCGGCGACCGACATGGGCGTGGTGCTCGATGAGTATGGGGCCGTCGAGGGCGTGTTGACGCTCAACGACATCCTCCAGGCCGTGGTGGGCGACCTCCCCATGGGTGCGGGGACGGGCGACGCCTCCGCCATCCGACGGGCGGACGGGTCCTGGCTGCTGGACGGGATGCTCGACATCGGCGAGTTCAAGGACATCCTCGGGCTCGGCGAGTTGCCCGAGGGCGACTACGAGACCGTCGCCGGCCTGATCCTCGATCGGCTCGGCCGCATCCCCGCGATCGCGGACTCCTTCGAGTGGGGCGGGCATCGATTCGAGGTCGTGGACATGGACGGGAACCGCATCGACAAGGTCCTCGTCGCGTCCGTCCCGCCCCCGGAGCCCGGCGACCGGCCATGACGGCCCGCGACCGGCGCCCCGGCGGGATGGTGGCCCCTGCGCGATCACGGCAAGAGGCGCACCCCGACGGCCGTGTTCAGGGCCAACATGCTCCTCCGATGGCGGACCTGAGTATCTCGATACTGCCGCACGATGTCGTTGTAGTCGCGCTGGGCGAGGAGGTAGTCCACCAGGGCGATCTCGCCCTGGCTGTAGCGACGGAACGTCTCGTCGCGGACCCTGCGGGCACCCGGCAGGAGGTCGCGCTCGATGCGCTCCACCGCGGCCCGGCTGACCAGGTACTCGCGCTCGGCCTGCCGGACCTCGGTGACCACCCTCAGCTCCGCCGCGGCGAGCTGGGTCCTCGTCTGCGAGACATTCACCCGTGCGCGCTGGATGTTGCCCTGATTTCGGTTGTAGATCGGCAAGGGGACGGTGACGCCGACGGCCCAGGAGTGGGCGCTCTTGGTGTCGAAGGGCGCGTTGTCCTGGAAGGTGTAGGGCTGGTAGAGCAGGTAGACGTCCTGGTAACGCTCGGCGAGGGCGAGTCTCACGTCGGCCTGCGCGAGGCCGGTGCCGAGGCGAAGGGCCGCCAGGTCGGCCCGGTTGACCAGGGCGAGCCGGACGAGTTCCTCGCTGTCGGGCGGCCGGGGCGCCCGATCGCCGATCGTGCCGCGGAGCAGGACGGCCTCCGCCTCGATGGGGCTCATCCGGAGCAGCGGCGCCAGCCGGCGCCTGGCCGCTCGCAGGGACTCCTCGGCATCTGCCTGGCCGATCCGGGCGGAGTCGAGCTGGACCCGGATCCGCTCCACGTCGCCCCGCGTCCGCTCTCCACCCCGAAGGAGCCTCTGGGTCTTCTCCAGGAGCTGGGTCAGCCCGGTCGTGCTCGTCTCCGCGTAGCGGAGCGTCTCGCGTGCACCGAGGGCCTCCACATACGCGGCACAGAGGCTGTCGATCTGGAGGCGCACGGCGTCCTGGTACTGGGCCTCGATCACCCGCTTCGCCTGGCAGGCGACGGCGGTCCTCGCCTGCCGCTTGTGCGAGAGGTCCAGCGGATAGGTGATATTGAGGTCGTACTGGGTCTCGCCGCCGGGACGTTCCTTCGAGAAATTACCGTAGGGGATGAGCTGGCTGTCGGCGTAGAGGATGGGGTTGGCCCGAAGGCTCGCGGTGAGGATGTCGGCCCGGGCCTTCGAAATCTCATGGAACTGGGCGCGGAGGTCCAGGTTCTCTCGGATGAGCCGCTCGATCGCCTGGTCGATCGTCAGGCCGTCCGGGGGTCCGTCATCCTCCGGGCCCATCGGGACCGACAGCGGCCCGTAGAGCGGGACCTCCGTGAACGGGATCGCGGGAGGGAGCGTGACGCCCTGAGACGGGGCCATCCCGATCCCCGGCCCCGGCCGGCTCACGTCGGTGGGGACTCTCGGGACGGACGGCCCGGGCCTGCCGCCGAGGATCGTCGAGACGTCCGCGGGCGATCCGCCCCGGGTCCCGCCCGATCCGGGGACCGGCCCCAGGCTCGTCGATTCGTGGACCCGAGCCGCGTCGGGCGGCTGGACCGTCGGCCCCTGGGCCAGGGCGCGGCCGGACATCAGGGCGGCGACGACGGCCGCCAGGGCAGCGACCCGGCGATGTTGATGCGCCATGATGGCGGCTGCCCTCCCTGACGGTTGCCCAGCCTCGGCTTCCTGCCGAGGGAGCCCGGCGCGAACGAAATCCGTCGCCTAGAGGGAGATCGGCCGGAAGCGATCACGAACTTTGGGGAAACGGGCCCGGGCTGGGAAACCGGGTCAATGGGCGAGGCTGGCGGAATCGGCGGCCGGCTCGCGATGGCCATAGAAGCTATACAGCAGGGGCACCAGGTTCATCAGGGCCAGTGTCATCAGCATCCCGCCGACGACGACGATCGCCAGCGGCTTCTGGGCCTCCGAGCCCATGCGGGTCGAGAGCGCCGCCGGGAGGAGCCCGAGGATGGCCGCCAGCGCGGTGATCGCGATGGGCCGGACCATCCGCTGGACCCCGCGCGTGACGGCCTCCCGGACCGGGACGCCCTGGGCCCGAAGGCCGTTGAACACCGAGACCAGGAGGAGGCCGTTGAGGACCGCCACGCCGAGCACCGACACGAAGCCCACGGCCGCGGAGATGTTGAAGTTGGTGCCGGTGAGATAGAGTGCCCAGACGCCGCCGAGACAGACCGCCGCGACATTCGCGAAGATCACGAACGCGTCGAGGAGCGATCCGAACGCCAGGTAGAGGAGGACGAGGATCAGTACCAAAGCCAGGCCGATGATCAGTGTCATCCGTCTCTCCGCCTGCTCCATCTGCCGGAATTCTCCGCTCCATTCGGCCCGATAGGGCGGTCGGATGAGCGGGCCGACCCTGGCCTGGGCCTCCGCGACGGCCCCGGCGAGGTCGCGGCCGCGAACGCTGAACTTGACGGCGATGACGCGGCTCCCCTGCTCACGGAAGATCGTCGTCGCGCCTGGCCGCACGAAACCGCGAACTGCGCCCGCACCCGCGAGCGGCGAGACGAGCTCGCGGAGTCGCCGGCGCGGAGTCGTGCCGAGGTCGATCAGGGCGCCGCTGATGCGGCTGCCGGTCGCCGCGGGCAGCGGCACGCTCGATCCGATCGATGAGATCCCCTTGCTGGAACCCGTGTAGGGCGTGGATGGCAACTCGGCCACCGGCCCCTCCGTGACCCGGTGTCCCGTCACGTCGACGGGGATGTCCAGGATCGCTTCCTCGCTCGACCGAAGTTGTTCCGGCCAGCGGAGGGTGATGTCGAAGGCCTTCTCGCCCTCGATCATCCGCGAGAACGGCTTGCCCCCCACGGCCGTCTGGATCACCTCCTCGACATCCGAGACGCGGATGTTCCACGAGGCGCATTTCGCGCGGTCGATGGAGAACTCCAGGTTCGACTGCCCCATGATCCGGTACATCCCGACGTCGCGGATCCCCCGCACGCCGCGCAGGGTCGCCTCGACGCGCCGGCCCACCCGCTCCAGCTCGTCCAGGTCCGGCCCGATGATCTTCACCGAGTTCTCGCCCTGGACGCCCGAGAGCACCTCCAGGACGTTGTCACGGATCTGCTGCGAGAAATTCCAGTTCACCCCGATCAGGGCCCGGGACAGCTTCTCATTCATCGCCTCGATGAGCTCGGGCTTGGTCCGCCGCCTCGGGCCGCCATCCGCGTCCGCTTCCGGCCACTGTTCGTGCGGCTTCAGCGGCACGAAGAACTCGGCGCTGTAGAAGCTCGTCGGGTCCGTGCCGCCGTCCGGCCTGCCCAGCTGGGCCGCGACGAGTTGCACCTCGGGGAATTCCCGCATGATCCCGCGGGCGATCCCTGCCTTGTGGGTCACCTCTTCGAGCGAGACGTTCACGGGGAAGATGCCGCGGACCCAGATGTGCCCCTCGTCCAGCTCGGGCATGAATTCGCGTCCCAGCCGCGGCATGACGACGCCGACGGTGAGCGCCGCGAGGGCCCCGAACCCGATGAGCGAGAGCAGGCGATGATCGAGGACCCATCCCAGCTGCCAACCGTAGGCCCCCCGCAGCAGCCGCACCAGGACGTTCTCCCGCCTCGGCCTGAGATTGCGGAACAGGAACAGACAGAGCACCGGGGAGAGCGTGAGGGCGAAGAACAGCGCACCCGCGAGGGCGAAGGCGTAGGTGTCCGCCATCGGCCCGAAGATCTGCCCCTCGGGGCCCGTCATCGTGAACAGGGGCAGCATCGCGCAGACCATGATGACCGTCGAGAAGAAGAGCCCCCGCTCGACCTCCCACGAGGCCCGGATGATTCGCTCGGAGAGCGGGAGCTCGGCGTTCTCGCCGGAGCTGAGATGGCGATAGGTGTTCTCGACGATGATGACCGTCGAGTCGACGATGATGCCGAAGTCGACGGCACCGATGGACAGCAGGTTGGCCGACTTCCCGCGGAGGTACAGCACGGAGAAGGCGAACAGCAGGGCGAGCGGCAGATTGATGGCGATGATCACGGCGCTCGGGACGTGGCCGAGGAACATCAGCAGGACCAGGCTCACGAGCATCATCCCCACGAAGAGGTTCTCGCGGACCGTCTCGGTGGTGACGTTGATGAGCTCGTTCCGATCGTAGTAGGGGACGATCTTCACGCCAGGGAGGAGTCGGCCCGGGGAATCATTGAGCTCCCGGAGCTTCGCCTCCACGGCCTGGAGCGTGGGGAGCGTGTCGGCCCCCTTCCGCAGCATCACCAGGCCCTGGACGGCGTCATCCTCGTCGACCCAGGTGCGTTCATCGGCCGACCTGTCGGCACCTCGACCGGAGTCCTCATCCCGGGCGTGCCGACTCAGGATGACGCGGCCGAGTCTCGTCTCGCGCCCGACGACGACCCCCCGCTCCCCGACGTCCTCCCAGGGCGGGAGGGGCCCGCCGTCGATGACGTCCTCGACGCGCACGGGGACATTGTTCGTCGACGCCAGGACGATCTGCCGGATCTCGTGGATCCGCCGCCGTTCCCCGGCGCGGAGTTGGTCGCGCGCCTCCAGGGGGTCGGTCACCGCCAGGGCCGTCTGCGCCGGGTCCTGACCCTGGCCGATCAGCCCGAGCCCGCGGACGACCTGCACGGTATCGCCCTGCACGAGGTAATCGCCGCCGACGTTGGCGTTGCTCGCGGCGATCGCCTCCTGCAACTGCTTCAGGGTGATGCCGTAGCGCTTCATCCGCTCCGGGTCGGGGTGGACCTCGTAGCGCTTGACGTCGCCGCCGAAGCTCACCACGTCCACCACGCCCGGCAGCCGCCGGAACTCCCGGACGAGGGTCCAGTTCTGGAGTGTCTTCAGGTCGTGGAGCGAGTAGACGGGCCGCCCCAGGGCGTCCTTCGGGTTGGTGAGCGTGTAGCGGAAGATCTCGCCGATCGGCGAGCGCGGCGAGATCGAGGGCGTGACGCCGTCCGGCAGGTCGGCCATCTGCATCCGGTTCAGGACCTCCTGGCGCGCCGCGAGGTAATCGGTACCGTACGCGAACTGGCAGTTCAGGAAGGACAACCCGAAGAGGGACTTGCTCCGCATCGACTGGAGCCCCGTCATGCCGGAGAGCGAGACCTCCAGGGGGATCGTCACCAGCCGCTCGACCTCCTCGGCCGAGGCGCCGGGGTACTGGGCGACGACCTCGAGGATGGCCGGGGCCGGGTCGGGATACGCTTCCACGTTGATGTGGACGAACGCGTATCCGCCGAAACCGGCCAGCGCCACCGCCACGAGCAGGGCCACCAGCGGGTTATCGACGGCCCAGGCGATGAGTCTTCGGACCATGACGGCGGGGGCCTTCGCGTTGGTGGACGGGTTCCGTGTTCCTCACTCGCCGGACTTCGCGTCCTGGAGGCCCGCGAGGGCGGCCCTCAGCTCGACCGCCCCGGAGACGACGACCCGGTCTCCGGCCCTCAGCATCCCCGCGGGCTCGGGCCCGGCCTTCTCCCCTCCGGCCGGGCTGCCGATCCGCAGGTAGGCCGATCGGCCCGACCTCCGCGCCACGGTGACCCGGCGCATTGAATAGACCGGCTCCGAGGCATCCGGCTGGACGAAGCTGACGCTCTCCTGGCCGTCCTCGACGAGGGCCGAGATGGGGATCTCGACCTCGTTCGGGTCCCGTGGCAGCTCGATCTGGGCCGTGATGAACTGGCCGGCCCTCATGCGGCCGTCCGGGTTCTCCACCTGACCGACGACGAGGGCCGTGTGCTGGTTCGGGTCGATCAGGTCTCCGATCTTCTCGATGCGTCCGGCGATCGGCGGGGCCTGGGGCTCGGACTTCAGGCGGATGGTCCACGGGACGGGACGGGGGAGGGCCAGCAGGATCGGCAGGTCCTCCTCGTAGATGTACGCCCAGACCCGGAGCGTCCGCATGTCGGCGATCTTGAACAGGTCGGTATCCGTCGCCACGATGTCCCCGACCGCCAGGTTCACCTCCAGGATCGTCCCCGCCAGCGGCGCGCGCAGCTCGACCCGAGCCCAGGACCGCTCGCGGTCCGGGTCGCGCCGGGGCTCCTTCCCGCTCACCGCCTCGGCCTCGAGGCGGATGTCGGCGATCTCCTCCTCGGAGAGCCGCCAGGACCGGAGCGTCCGCTCGACCCGGGCGACCGCGATCTGGGCCGACTCGACGTGGCGCCTGGCCTCGCGAACGTTCCGCTCGGGGACCGACTGGTCCTTGAAGAGTTCCTCCAGCCTGGCGAGCGTCTCCTTCTCGAGCCGGAGCTTCGAGAGCGTGTCGATGTACTCGCTCTTCTTCTCGCCGAGGTCGCTGCTCCAGAGGACGGCGAGGATCTGGCCCTTCTCCACGGAGTCTCCGAACCGCAACGGGCGAGTCGCCACGCGGCCGCCGTCGGTCCCCTGCGCGGGGTCCGGGATCGTCCCCTGCTCGACGACCTCGCCCACGAACCGCGTATGGACGTGGGCCAGGCGGTTGGTGTCGAGGGCGAGGGAGCCGGACAGCGTGAGGCTCCGGGGACGCTCGGGCACCCGGACCGCCGCCGTGGCGACGCCCAGGAGCTTGACGACATCCGGAGGCAGGCGGAGCGTGTCCGGCCTTCCCGGGACGAGCGACGAGTGGGGCTGCTCGGCTCGCCTGGCCGGGGGTACCGGCGAGCCGGGCTTCTCGGTCCTCGCCAGGACCGATCGGAGCGTCATCATCGTCCTCGACGGCCCGACCGCGAATGCAAAAGCGATGGCGAGCACGCCGAACACGAGCACCAGACCGAGAAGGACGCCGCGGAGCTTCATGGCCGCCCACCCGTATCGAACCAGACCACGACCCAGAGGAGGAGACCGAGCGCCGGAGTCAGTTCCCCGAGAGATCTCGCCCTCCTTAAGATGATCCGCGAACGCTCGACCGATGGCAACGTCGGACCTCAAGATCGTCATATCGGGGGCGGGCGAATACGATCCCCGTGCGGTTTCTCCAGGGAGTGCCGTCGTCGGGGAACCGTCCCTCGGCGGCGGGAGCAACGACCACGAAGAAGACGGTTCACCTGGGGAGGGTTCTTGCCCGGGCCTCGTTCACACCTCCGCCAGCCGCTCCTTCGAGTCGCCGAATTCGGTCAGGCGGACGCCGTACCGGTCCATGAGGGAGAGGAACAGGCTGCACATCTTGCGGTTGGGCTTGTCCAGGTAGTCGAGCGTGCGGCCGGTCTGGAGCTGGCCGCCGCCGCGGCCGAGGATCGCCACGGGGAGCTTGGTCGCGTCGTGCGAGCCGGTCAGCATGCTGGAGCAGTACATGATGATCGAGTTGTCCAGCGCGGTCCGCTCGCCCTCCTGGATGGAGTCCAGCTTCTTCGCGATGGAGGCCAGTTGCTCCAGGAAGAACTGGTTGACCTTCAGCCAGTCGTCGGTGTCGGTGTGCGAGAGCAGGTGGTGGATCATGTAGTCCACGCCGAGGTTCGGGAACCGGAGCGAGGAGTGGTCGTTGTTCAGCTTGAGCGTGCAGAATCGGGTCGTGTCGGTCTGGAAGGCGAGGACGAGGATGTCGCACATCAGCCGCATGTGCTCGGCGATGTCCTGCGGCACGCCGTCGGCCGGGCGCGGGATGTTCGGCCTGGCAAGCGTGGGCCGCCAGCCCTGGAGCTGCCGGGCCTTGCCCGCTCGCTCAATCCGCTGCTCCACCTCGCGGACCGAGGTCAGGTACTCGTCGAGCTTCAGGCGGTCCTGGTAGCTGACCTTGCCGCGGAGCGAATTGGCCTCGTCGAGCACGGCGTCGAGCACGCTCCGGTCGCCCTTCTGGACGTCGTCCTTGAAGAGCCGGTCGAACGCCAGCGCGGGGTAGAGCTCCAGCGGCGTGGGCGTCGTGGGCGAGCTCCACGAGATGTGCGAGCTGTAGATCATCGAGTAATTCTTGTGGACCGACGGCATCGAGGGCTCGCAGCCGAGCACCAGGCTGGGCACCTTCGTCTGGTGGCCGATCCGCTGGGCCAGCACCTGGTCGATGCTCGTCCCCGAGCGGATCGCGCCGCCGGAGGCCAGCGGCGCACCCGAGAGCAGGTTGCCGGTCTGCGAGCTGTGGATGTTCCCCTTGAGCGCCTCCTCGTTGTAGAGTCCGCGGATGACCAGCAGCTTCTCCTTGTGGGGCTCCAGCGGCTTCAGGACCTTGCCCAGCTCCATCGAGCGGCCGCTGCCCTTCGCCCACCA
>JAXMBE010000112.1:0-15145 GCA_046349995.1 Isosphaeraceae bacterium
GCGCTTGCGGCCTCGACCCACAGGCAGTTTCCATGGCTGAATCGTCGGGAAAGTCCGATCCGGAGGACGCGGGATCCGGCGTCGATCGCGAGGCCGTCGTCCGCGAGTTCATCGAGCACTGGGGCATGATGGCCCGGGCGTGGGGCATCAACCCGACCATGGGGGAGCTCTTCGCACTGCTCTACATCACGGGCACGGACTGGACGGCCGATGAACTGCGTCACGAACTGAGGGTCTCCCGCGGCAATGTCAGCATGAATCTCAGGGAACTGCTGTCCTGGGGCGTGGTCCGCAAGCTCCACCGCACGGGCGAGCGACGCGAGCTCTACCGGGCCGAGACCGACGTCTGGACCCTCTTCCGACGAATCCTGAAGGAACGCAAGCGCCGCGAGCTCGACCCCACCCTGTCGGTCCTCGACCGGCTCCACGAGCGTTCATCGGCCGATCCCCCGCTCGAGGACCTCCGCCGGCGGATCGAGGGCCTTCGCCACTTCTTCTCGCTGATCGAGACCCTCTCGGTGCGTCTCCTGTCGCTCGATTCCCAGGACGTCGCCGGCCTGAGGGAGCTTCTCCTCGTCGACGACTCGCCCTCGGGCTCTCCCGTCGCCGGACGGGAAGAAAGCTGAGAGACCCTCTTTTCGACCCGGTCTTCGTGCCTAAACCGATGATGTGCTCCTCAACCAGGGGAGCGTGAGACGCCGGAGACGACCTATCCGGACGGTTCACGCAATACTGGGCGGAAGGCGTGGACAACTCACCTCGGGGGTGAGGTTCGGATAGGACGTAACGCCGCCGGGGGTTGGGTTCCGCGAGGTCCCCAGTCCTCGGCGGTTCTACGCGCACCCAGCGGTTCTGTGACGCTTTTTCCTGGACAATTCTTCGGATTTCTCGATGGACGGTGGCTCATCGGGCCGGCGCCCGCGACCCGTCATTGGCGATCGACGCCGTCGCCTGAACCCGGCACGGCCGATAGGCATGATCTTCATCACGCCTCGGTGGAGGGATGTGCGGTGTCTCCCGCGCGGAGCCGTGGGCAGGGCGAAACCTGGGAAGTTCGCCCCATCAAATGCGACAGGCCGACGGCAGCCGCAGGATGCCGTCGGCCCGAAGGTGGAGTCGCGGGAGAGAGCCTTACTGAGGATTGTTGTCGGGCTGCGGCGCGGTCTCGTCAGCGGGAGGAGCCCCGTTTTCGGGGGCGTCGGCCTTCGGCTGATCGCCGGCCGACCCGGGCGCCTGGGCCCGCTTTCGCGGCTCGAGCATCCGGCGAAGGGCTCCGGCGTTGACGGCCTCGGCCTGGCCGTTGATGGGAGTCCCCATCTCGTATCCGAGGTATCCCAGGAGCCGCTGCAGGGGCATGGGCCGTATCCCCTCGGCGCGGGCCTGCTTGATGACCTGGCCCTTCCGCTCCAGGAACTTCGACTCCTCGGCGACGGCGCGGTCGGACTTGGCGGCGAAGAGCTCTCGCAGCGGCGGCCGCTCGTCGACCACGTACCAGGCGTCCCGGGCGGTGAGCTTGCCCCACTCGCGGCCGAAGCCCGGCGGGGGGAGGTCGTAATCGATGATGCCACCCGCCTCCTCGATGAGCCGCTTGAGGTCCTGGCGGTCGTCCTTGCCGTCGCGGTTCACGTCGATCTTGCCGATGAGGGCGAACCGCATCGGCTCGTCCGGCGACCAGGCCGGGGAGTACACGATGTCGCCGACCCGGATCGGGTTGATGCTGCTGGCCACGCGGTCGATCCGCCCGACGCTGTACTGGTCGCCGACCTGGGTGAGCTGGATATTGCCCTTCGGGGTCTCGGTCGGGATGCCCGGCGAGCCGGCGTCGAAGATGGTCATCTTCATCTGAGGGCGGGCGCCCTGGCGGCGGGTGATGTCCACGTGGACCTCGCGGCGCTCCAGGTCGACATAGGTGATGTGGCCGCCCGGCTTGTCGAGCACGGTCTCGTTCTTGTCCAGGACGTCCCGCTGCTCGCGGATGATCGAGTTGGCCAGGTCGATCCGCCGCTCGGCGTCCTCACGCTGCTGCTTGATCTGGGTCTCCAGGTTCGCGATCTTCGTGGCCTTGTCGTTGTTGTCGGTCTGGAGCTGGTCGACCTTCGTCAGCAGGGCCTGCCGCTCGGCCTCGTGCTTGTTGTGCTCGGCCTCGAGGTCCGCCTTGCTGTCGGAGGCGGCCTTGGCCTCCACGTCGATCTGCTTCTGGGCGACGCTCGTGGTGGACTCCAGGTTCCGGCGGATCCCCACGTAGTTGGCGGACATCTCGTTGTCCAGGAGGTTGACGTTCTCCATCAGCTCGGTCAGCCGATCGAGCGTCGACATGAAGTTCTTGTTCGGCTCGCTCTGGTAGGAGTTGATGATCGTCTGGACGCGGGCCAGGGCGTCGTCGAGGTCCTTGCTGTCGGCGCCGGACTGCTTCGCCTTCTGGATCGACGCGGCGGTCGAAGCCGCGAGGCTATTCACCCGATCGCTATTCTTCTTGAAGAAGGTCGCCACTTCGGCCTTGGCGGCCTCGAAGTCCTCGGCCTTGGCCCCGGCCAGCTGCCGGAACTCGTTGAACTGGTTGATCGCCGTGCTCGCCGCCGCTTGCGACTTGCTCGCCTTCTCCTTCTCCGATTCCAGCATGGCCTCGGACCTGGAATAGGCGGAATACAAGAAGTAGGAGGTGACGGCCAGGATTACCGAGAGGGTCACGAATGCCGCGACAGCAATCTTGAGCCCTTGAGATTCATTCGCTGCGGCCATGGATCCAGACTCCCTCCGGGCGGAGCGGTAGCGACCTGCTGATGCGGTCCGCCGGTTTGCTGTAATATGTCACATCAGGAAGGCGGCGACGGGAGCGGCGCCCGAAAAAACCCGCCGGGCCATGACTCTCGGACTGATTCTTCGACAGGGTTCCTAAAGTCCCTTTTATTGTAGGAATCCGCCTCGCCGCTGGCAAACGGATTCGCCCTCCTCATTACCGACGATCGACGTGTCCCCCTCTTCGACGGCCAGCCGCACTCCCATGCCCGACCGACCGACGCTCTACATCCTCGACGCGTACTCGCGCATCTACCAGGTCTACCACGCGATCCGGGACGGGATGACTGGCCCGGCCGGGCAGCCGACCCACGCCGTCTTCGGGCTCTTCCGCGACATGCTCAACCTCGCCCGCGTCCGCAAGCCCGACTACATCCTCGCGGCCTTCGAGGGCGAGGGGCCCGGCTTCCGCTCCGAGGTCTACGCCGACTACAAGGCGAACCGCGCCGCGATGCCCGACGACCTCCGGCTCCAGGTCCCGGTCATCCTCCGGATGTTCCAGGCGTTCGGCGTCCCCATCCTCCGGTACGACAACGCCGAGGCCGACGACGTGATCGCCACTGTGGCCCGCAGGGCCGAGGCCCGGGGCCTCGACGTGACAATCATGACCTCCGACAAGGACGCGCGCCAGCTCATCGGCCCCCACGTCCGGATCCTCAATCTCCGCGATGGCAAGGTGATCGACGAGCCGGGCGCTGCGGGGAGGCCTGGGGCGTCGGCCCGGGCAGGTCGTCGACTTCTCGCCCTGACCGGCGACGCGGTCGACAACGTCCCGGGCGTCCCCACCATCGGCGAGGGCTATGCGAAGAAGCTGCTCCAGGCCTTCGGCACGCTCGACGAGGCACTAAAGCGGGTGGACGAGACCGCCGCGGCGATCGGCAAGTCGCGGCAGCAGAAGCTCCGCGAGCACGCCGACACCGCCCGCCGGGCGCAGGACCTCGTCCGGCTCCGCGAGGACCTGCCCCTCGACCTCGACTGGGAAGCCTTGCGCTATCGCGGCTACGACGCCAGGGCTCTCCAGGAAATCTGCTTCGAGTGCGGGTTCCACGGCTTCCTCCAGGAGATCGGGCCGGCCGAGAAGGAGCCGGAGGCGGCCTGGGAGCGCGCCTATAGCGTCGTCGACACGCCCGAGCTGCTCCGCGACTTCGTCGCCAGGCTCAAGGAGCAGCGGCGGTTCTGCATCGACACCGAGACCACCGACCTCGACCCCCTGCGGGCGTCGCTGGTGGGCGTCTCGGTGAGCTGGAATGCCGGGGAGGCCTACTACCTGCCGGTCCGCGGCCCGATCCACTGCCGCGTCCTCGATCCCGAGGAGGTGCTCAGGGCGCTCGGGCCGATCCTGGCCGACACCGAGGTCGAGAAGCTCGGGCAGAACATCAAGTACGACATGCTGACCCTCGGCCGCGCGGGCGTCCGGATCGGGGGGCCGATCACCGACACCATGATCCTCAGCTACCTGCTGGAGAGCGGGGAGAGGAACCACAACCTCGACCAGCTCTCACAGCGGTTGCTCGGCCACACGATGATCCCGATCAGCGACCTGATCGGGAAGGGGAAGAAGCAGCTTCGGATGGACCAGGTCGAGGTCCCCCGCGTGGCCGAGTACGCCGGCGAGGACGCCGACGCCACCTGGCGGATCGGCGAGATCCTGATCCCGAAGGTCCGCGAGGAGGGCCTCTGGACGCTCTACGCCGAGGTCGAGCGGCCGCTCATCTCGATCCTGGCGGAGATGGAGCGGATCGGGGTGAAGGTGGATTGCGCCCGGCTGGGCGAGCTCTCGCGGGAATTCGCCGCCCGCCTGGCCACCCTCGAGGACGACGTCTACAAGCAGGCCGGCGGCCCGTTCAACATCAACTCGGGCCCCCAGCTCCGCGAGGTGCTCTTCGAGAAGCTCAAGCTGCCGACCGTCTCCAAGACCCCGAAGGGCGAGCAGAGCACGGCGCAGGAGGTCCTCGAGGAGCTCGCCGCCAGGCACCCCCTGCCCGCCCTGCTCCTCCAGCACCGGCAGCTCTCGAAGCTCAAGAGCACGTACCTGGACGCCCTGCCGGCGCTGGTGCACGAGGAGGACGGCCGGATCCACGCCTCGTTCAACCAGAGCGTCGCGGCGACCGGCCGGCTCAGCTCCAGCGACCCGAACCTCCAGAACATCCCGGTGCGATCCGAGGAGGGCAAGCAGATCCGCCAGGCGTTCGTCGCCCCCGAGGGCTGGCTCCTGGTGACGGCCGACTACTCCCAGATCGAGCTGCGGGTCCTCGCCCACTACTCGGGCGATCCCGCGATGACCCGTGCCTTCGAGCTCGACCACGACATCCACCGCGCCGTGGCCGCCCGGATCTTCGGCGTCGCCGAGGCGGCCGTGGACGAGTCGATGCGGCGGGTGGCCAAGACGGTGAACTTCGGCGTGGTCTATGGGCTGAGCGCCTTCGGGCTGGCGGGGCGCCTCGGCATCCCGCAGGCCGAGGCCGCGGCCTTCATCGAGGCTTATTTCCAGGAATACGCGGGCGTGGATCGGTTCATCACGAGCACGCTGGAGGCCGCGCAGGCGGCGGGCCGCGTCGAGACGATCCTCGGCCGGCGGCGGCCGATCAGCGGCATCAAGAACACGACCGGCCGGAGCCGCAACCTGGCCGAGCGGACGGCCGTGAACACCGTGATCCAGGGCTCCGCGGCCGACCTGATCAAGGTGGCCATGATCCGGATCGACGGCCGGCTCCGCGATGAGGGCCTGAGGTCTCGGATGATCCTCCAGATCCACGACGAGCTGGTCTTCGAGGCCCCCCGGGAGGAGGTCGCCCACCTGGCCGACCTGGTCCGCCGCGAGATGACCACGGCGCTGGAGCTGAACGTGCCCCTGAAGGTGGACCTTGCCGCCGGCGGCAACTGGCTCGACGTGGAGCCCATCGAGGATGGCGGATGACGCGAGACTGGCCCCCGGAGATCCCGACCGGGGCGGCCCGGGCGCCGGTCGTCGCGGCGGCTCCGGGTTGAAGGCGCGGATCGTGCAAACCGCGAGGAACGGGGCCGGCGGCGTCGCCCGCCGAAGACGTTCTACGGTTATAGTGTGAAGGCGTCGGTGCGCGGAAACGAGGCCGCCGCGAGGCGGCGTGCCGGCGGCGGTTTTTTTCCGGCACCCGAACGGAAACACCATTGCAGGGGGTCGACTCCTGACGTATAAGAGAGGAGTACGAACTGACTCGCTTCTCATCCGGCGATCACCTGTCACCTGCATCTCTCCCCTCGCTGCACCGCTTGAACCTCAATGAACGGCGAGGGATGGGAGAGGATGGCCCGAAAACCCTCAGGAACCCCACCTGCTTGACCAAGACTTCGCATCGCCTGCGTCGCGAGGCCGACTCCTCCGATTCCGGTATGTGAACGGGCACTGCGAGTGATCCGGATGAGGCGGCCCCGGCCCGGACCTTGGATCGGTTCGACCCGTTCCGGTCGTCGTCCCCGGCCCGACTAAGCGTCGTGAGCGAGCGGGGATCCCGATCGGTCAGCACGACCCGTCCGGATCCTGTGCCGTTCTTCCCTCGGGAACATCATGTCCAGTCCTCAGCCGAAAACTCCGCCCCTCGCCCAGGCAGGCCGATGGAAGCACGGCCCGGTGCCGGTGATCGGCCTGATCGGCGGGATCGGCAGCGGCAAGAGCCGGGTCGCCGACCTGCTGGCGTCGCGCGGCGCGGTGGTCATCGACGCGGATGAGGTGGGCCATGACGTCCTGAATCGGCCCGACATCCGGCGGGCCGTGGCGGCCCGATTCGGCCCCGGCGTCTGCCGGCCGGTTGGCCCGGGCGAGTCTGGGCCTCCGCCGATCGACCGCAGGGCGCTGGGGGGGATCGTGTTCTCCGATCCCGCGGCGCTCCGCGACCTCGAGGCGCTCGTCCACCCCCCGATGGAGCGGCAGTTCCACGACGCGATCGCGCGGGTCTCGCGGCAGGCCGACGCGCCGGCCGTCATCCTGGATGCGGCCATCCTGCTCGAGAAGGGATGGGATCGGTTCTGCGACCTCGTGGCCTTCGTGGACGCGCCGTGGGCCCTGCGGCTCGAGCGGGTCTCGGGCTCGCGGGGCTGGTCCGCCGAGACCCTCCGGGCGCGCGAGGCGGCCCAGTGGCCCGTCGAGGTCAAGCGCTCCCGGGCCGACGCGATCATCCCCAACGACGGCGGCATCGAGGCCCTGGGACGCTCCGTGGACGCGTTCCTCGATGCGACGATCCGCCCCGAGCCGACCACCCGGCACGATCGCCTCGCCCCGGCCGGTCGCGCCCATCCGGAGAAGACCATGGCCCTGCCCGGTGATCGCCGGTGATCTCCGATCGGGGTCGGCCCTTCGCACGCTCTCACCGGGACCGGCCCGCATCGCTGTCGAAGTCCCGATACCGTCCACGCTGACCGAATGAACGAACCCCCCTGGAGTCTGCACCTGAGAGAAGTCCCGATCCCCGCGTCGTGGGAGGATTCCGGTCGCTCACGACCGCCCTAGGCCATCTCCATGACCGCGTCTTCCCGCGACGAATCCAGCCCCATTCGAGCCACGTCTGCTCCCTGGCTCGACCGAATCACCGATTTCGACTGAACAGGAGAATCGCACGCCATGCCTAACGAGACCCGCCCCCGCCGGGAGAGTTCCGGAACCTCCCGCATCCGCAAGTCGACCCCTCCGCCCGCCCCGCCCGTCAGCGACGAGTCCTCGGCCTCCCCCGCGCCCAACGCCGCGCCTTACGCCGGCCCCGCCGAGCCCCCTGCGCCGCCGATCGAGTCTCCGTACCGGGAGCGGCCCGTCCGCGAGTCGTACCGCGAGGAGGGGCCCGCCGACCGCGAGCCGATCCGGTTCGTCCGCGATCGCTCGGAACGCGAGCGCCCCGAGCGCGAGCCGGCCCGCGAGCGCCCCGAGCGCGAGCCCGGCCTCTCGATCCGCGAGCGCCTCGCCCGCGACCGCGCCGAGCGCGATGCCGGCCCGGTCCACCACGAGGGCATCCCCATCGGCCGCGACCGCGACCGTGATCGCGACCGCGACCGCGACCGGGAGCCGGGGCCGATGAGCCGCGTCCGGGACCGGGACGCGGACGCCTCGCCCAACCATCGCGACCGCTACGACCGGGAGTCGTCGTTCAACTCCCGCGAGCGCGACTACGCCCCCGTCACGCGGCCCGAGCGCCCGGCACCCGCCCCCTTCGGCGAGCTGCCGGCGGAGGAGTACCCCGACGTCGAGGACGAGGACATCTTCGGCGACGCCGCCATCCACGACCGCTACGAGGACATCAAGCGCGGCGAGATCCACCTCACCGAGCTCCAGAAGATGACGATGCCCCAGCTCATCCGGACGGCCAAGTCCGAGGGCATCACCGACTACATGGGCCTGAAGAAGCAGGACCTGATCTTCAAGATCCTCAAGGAGCGGGTCAAGCAGAACGGCCTCATGTACGGCGAGGGGACCCTGGAGGTCCTGCCCGACGGCTTCGGGTTCCTCCGCAGCCCGGACTACAACTACCTCCCGTGCCCCGACGACATCTATGTCTCGCCCAGCCAGATCCGCCGCTTCGGCCTGAAGACCGGGGCCATCGTCTCGGGCCAGATCCGCCCGCCCAAGGAGAACGAGCGGTACTTCGCCCTCCTGCGGGTCGAGGCGATCAACTTCGAGGACCCGGACAAGCTCAGCGAGAAGGTCGGCTTCGACGACCTCACCCCGCTGCACCCGCAGGGCCGCATCCGCCTGGAGACCTCGAATGAGGAGATCAACATGCGGGTCGTGGACCTCGTCACGCCGATCGGCTTCGGCCAGCGCGGCGTGATCGTCGCGCCGCCGAGGACCGGCAAGACGATCCTGCTCCAGAAGATCGCCAACAGCGTGCTGACCAACCACCCGGACGCCTACGTGATGGTGCTCCTGATCGACGAGCGTCCGGAGGAGGTCACCGACATGGAGCGGTCGGTGAAGGGCCCGACGGCGGAGGTCATCAGCTCCACCTTCGACGAGCCCGCCAGCCGGCACATCCAGGTGGCCGAGATGGTCATCGAGAAGGCCAAGCGGATGGTCGAGTACGGCAAGGACGTGGTGATCCTGCTCGACTCGATCACCCGGCTGGCCCGGGCCTACAACACCGAGGCGCCCCACTCGGGGAAGATCCTCACCGGCGGCATCGACGCCTCCGCCCTCCAGAAGCCGAAGCGGTTCTTCGGGGCCGCCCGGAAGATCGAGGAGGCCGGCTCCCTGACGATCCTTGCCACGGCCCTGGTCGACACCGGCAGCCGGATGGACGACGTGATCTTCGAGGAGTTCAAGGGCACCGGCAACATGGAGCTCCACCTCGACCGGCGCCTCGTCGACAAGCGCGTCTGGCCGGCGATCGACGTGAACAAGTCCGGCACCCGCCGCGAGGAGCTGCTCATGGACGCCGAGGAGCTCCGCCGCGTCTGGATCCTCCGCCGCGTGCTCAACGACATGAACCCCGTCGAGGCCATGGAGCTGCTCACCGGGCGGATGAAGAAGATGAAGACCAACGCCGAGTTCCTGATGAGCATGAACCTGACCTGAGTGCTCGGCAGGTCGTCGGCAGTAAGCAGCAGCAACAGTAGCAGGCAGTGGATGGTGGGGGCCGGGGCCGAGGGGTCCCGGCTCTCCGCATCCGGGCAGAGACGGGCGGGAGATCGATGGCGACCTTCGAAGGTGACTTCTCGCCCCCGGGGGGCCGCTTCGCGGTGGTGGCGGCCCGGTTCAACGGCATGGTGACCGAGGCCCTCTGGGCGGGCTGTCGCGACGCGTTCGTCCGGCACGGCGTCCGCGACGACCAGCTCGACCTGGTCTGGGTCCCCGGCTCGTTCGAGATCCCCCTGGCCGCCCGCAAGCTCGCCGCGAGCGGCCGGTACCTGGCGGTGGTCTGCCTCGGCTGCATCATCCGCGGCGAGACGGGCCACTACGACCACGTGGCCGGCCAGGCGGCCGCCGGGGTCATGCAGGCGGGGCTCGCCACCGGCGTGCCCGTCATCTTCGGCGTGCTGACCACCGAGAACGTGGAGCAGGCGCTCAACCGGGCCGGGCTGAAGGCCGGCAACAAGGGCTCCGACGCCGCGCTCGCCGCCATCGAGATGGTCAACCTGTTGAAGAAGATCGACTGACCAAATAATCGGCGGACACCGACGAAGAAGTCTCGGAGTCAACGGCCGCGCAGCGACGGCCGGACCGTGTCCCCTGGAGTCGGGTCGATGGAAGACATCAAGGAACGTCATCACGCCGTGCTGTCGGGGATCTGGCTCATCGGCCTGGGCATCCTCTTCGCCACGAGGGCCTGGTGGCCCGGCATCATGTTGCTCATCGCCGCCACGGCGGTCCTGGAAGGGTACTACAACGACCAGCTCTGGTACGGCCTCCAGACCGGCTACTGGTGCGGCTTCATCGGCGTCTGGGCGGTCTTCCGCTACAACCTCGTCTTCCTCCTCGTCGGACTGGGGCTCAGCTCGATCCTCGGGGCCCTGGTGAAGCCGAGCCCGTTCGCGAAGCCGAAGCCCTTCGTGGACGGCTCCCTGGAGTAGCGACCCTCACGGACGGACGGAGGACCGGCGTTGACGAAGCCTCTCCTGCCGCAGGCGTTCTGGTTCCGGCTGGCGGCCTCCTGCCCACGGGTGGAGCCCCTTCCCGCGACGGGCCCTCGAAGCCTGCTCGACCTGCCCGAGGCGGCGGCGATCCCGGACCTCTCCGCGCTCGAGGGGCGTGACTCCTGGGCCTCGGTCCGGGTGGGCTGGAGCCCCGCGGGCCTGGGCGTCGCGGTCCGCTCCGACGGCTTCGCCGGCAAGCTCCCCGGCCCCGTCGCCCCCGAGAAGTTCGCCGACGTGCACCTCTGGATCGACACCCGCGACACCCGCGACGTCAGCCGCGCCACCCGCTTCTGCCACCGCTTCTCGGCCACCCTCACCCTGGATAAGGACCGCAGGACCCTCCGGCACGAGCTCGCCCAGCGGCCGATCGCCCGCGCCGTGGCCGACGCCCCCCTCTGCTCGCCCGGGAAGCTCCTGGCGCGATGCGGCCTCGACCGCTCGGGCTGGTCCCTGGAAGTCTTCTTCCCCACCGCCGTGCTCAACGGCTTCGACCCCGACACCAACCGCCGCCTGGGCTTCGCCTACCAGGTCTCCGACTACCAGCGCGAGGACCAGTTCCTCGGCGTCGGCCGGGATTTCCCCCTGGGCGAGAACCCCAGCCTCTGGGCCACGCTCGAACTCGCGCCCTGAGGCCCGCGCCCAGGATTCACCTCCCCGCGGCCCCCGGGTACAATCGGCTCATCGGACCCGAGCCAAGGACGGACGGAGGCCCTCGCATGGCAACGATCACGGCACCGATGACGACCGCGGACCTCCTCGCCCTGCCCGACGACGGGACGGAGCGCTGGCTCATCGCCGGAGAACTCCGGGAGCGGCCGATGACCCGGAGGAACAAGTACCATTCCCGCACGACGACCCGTGTGGCTTATCTCCTGGAGGCGTGGCTTGTCGGCCAGCCCGAGCCCCGCGGCTGGGTGCTCACCGGCGAGGCCGGCCTGATCCTCCGGCGCGATCCCGATTCCACCGTCGGCGTGGACGTGGCCTACGTGGGCCCCGAGGTCATCGGCCGCCAGGACGAGACATCGTCCCTGATCGAGGGGCCCCCCATCCTCGCCGTCGAGATCCTCTCGCCCGGCGACACCGTGGAGGACGTCCACGAGAAGGTCGGCGAGTATCTCCGCTGCGGCGTCGCCCTCGTCTGGATCCTCAACCCCTACGACCGCACCGTGAAGGTCCACCGGCCCGGGGCCGAGCCCGAGCTGTTCAACGCCCGCCAGGACATCTCCGCCGAGCCCCACCTGCCGGGCTTCCGGGTCGCCGTCGCCCGCCTGTTCGACTGACCGAACGCGCGGCTCCTACCGCCGGGCGGTCCGATCTGCGAAAATCGGGGAGACTCGCGAGCGGTCCACGTCCCGGACCCTCGGATGGATCCCCGGAGCTTCGATCATGCCCGAATTCGCCTACCAGGAACCATTCCCGCTCTCCGCCGACACCACGAAGTACCGCCACCTCGGCTCCGACCTCGTCTCGACCGCGACGTTCGAAGGGGAGGAGATCCTCAAGGTCCGGCCCGAGGCCCTCACCCTGCTGGCCCGCGAGGCGCTCCCGCGACGTCTCGTTCCTCTACCGGGCCTCCCACCTGGCGAAGGGGTCGCGGCCATCCTCGACGACCCCCGCGGCCTCGGCCAACGACCGCGGCGTGGCGATCGCCCTCCTGCGCAACGCCGCCGTCGCCTCGGGCTTCAAGCTGCCGATGTGCCAGGACACGGGCACCGCGACGATCATCGGCAAGAAGGGCCAGCGGGTGTGGACCGGGAACGTCAAGGACGAGGAGTACCTCTCAAGGGGCGTCTACGAGACCTACCGGAAGGAGAACCTCCGCTACTCCCAGACGATCCCGACCTCGATGTACGACGAGATCAACTCCGGCACGAATCTCCCCGCGCAGATCGACCTCTACGCGGTGCCGGGCGAGAAATATGAATTCCTGTTCGTGGCCAAGGGGGGCGGCTCGGCGAACAAGTCGATGCTCTTCCAGGAGACCAAGGCGCTCCTGAACCCGGCGAGCCTGGAGAAGTTCCTCAAGGAGAAGCTCCGGTCGCTGGGCACGGCCGCCTGCCCGCCCTATCACCTGGCGATCGTCATCGGCGGCACGTCGGCCGAGGCCACGATGAAGACCGTGAAGCTCGCCAGCGCGGGCTACCTCGATCACCTGCCGACCTCCGGGAACACGCTCGGCCAGGCGTTCCGAGATCCGGAGCTCGAGGAGAAGGTGATGGAGATCGCCCGCAAGAGCGGGATCGGCGCCCAGTTCGGCGGCAAGTACTTCGCGCTCGACGCACGGGTCGTCCGCCTTCCCCGGCACGGGGCGAGCTGCCCGGTGGGGATCGGCGTCTCCTGCTCGGCCGATCGGAACATCAAGGCGAAGATCGACCGCGGCGGGATCTGGCTGGAGGAGCTGGAGCGCGACCCGGCCCGGCTCATCCCCGCGCAGTACCGCTCCGGCCTGGGGGCCGAGCACGGCGTGCCCGTGGACCTGAACCGGCCGATGGAGACGGTCCTCGCCGAGCTGACGAAGTACCCGGTCTCCACCCCGCTGCGGCTGACCGGCACGATCGTCGTCGCCCGGGACATCGCCCACGCGAAGATCAAGGAACGGCTCGACAAGGGCGAGGGGATGCCGGAGTACTTGAAGCGGCACCCCGTGTATTACGCCGGCCCGGCGAAGACGCCCGAGGGGATGCCCTCCGGCTCCTTCGGCCCGACCACCGCCGGCCGGATGGACAGCTACGTCGACCAGTTCCAGGCCGAGGGCGGATCCAAGATCATGATCGCCAAGGGGAACCGCTCGAAGCAGGTGACCGACGCCTGCAAGAAGCACGGCGGCTTCTACCTCGGCTCGATCGGCGGCCCCGCCGCGATCCTCGCCCAGGAGAACATCAAGAAGGTCGACCTGCTCGAATACCCCGAGCTCGGCATGGAGGCCGTCTACAAGATCGAGGTGGAAGACTTCCCCGCCTTCATCCTGGTGGACGACAAGGGCAACGACTTCTTCTCGCAGCTCCCGGTGGTCTCCTGATGACCACCCCAACCTTCGCCCGCGAGAGCGGGAGAGGGTGGCACGAAGTGCCGGGTGAGGGCGGAGCAGGCCGTGGCCGGCACCACAGACCCCTCACCCCAACCCTCTCCCCGCGAGCGGGGCGAGGGAGTCACGACCCTTCGCCCGCGCGAGCGGGAGAAGGTGGCACGCAGTGCCGGATGAGGGCGGGGCGGGCACCCCCGCGCGCACCGCGGCCCTTTTCCTGCGCGGCACCGGGTCCGAAGACGATCCCCGGTCCCTCGCCGCAAGGCACGAGAGCCAAACCGCTTGCGGTCTTGCGAAAATGGGAAATCCGCGTCGTCTGGGGAAGAAAATTGCGTGAACGGGCCGCGCCTGTCCTATACTCAGGAGTAGAGGAACCGCGACGCCGCGGTCTCCGCCCATCTGGCAACACATCCCCCCTGAGAGCCCACCCCGACGATGCCCACCCCATCCGACCGGCCGCCCGGCGGCCCCGGGGAGTCCGCCATCCCCCGCCCGCTCGATGCCTGGGTCCTGTCCCGCGCCCTCTGCGGGCTGGACGTGGAAGCAGACGACCTGGCCGCGACCCGGCCGTCCTGGAGGCCGATGGCCGAGCACCTGGCGCGGCAGCCGTCCGACGGCCGGCCCGTCGCCTGGCAGGCGATGCTCGCCGCCCGGCCCGACGGCGACCTCCTCGTCGCCCGGCTCCTGGAGGTCGATCCCCAGGGCCCCCGCCCTGACGCGGAGGCCGATGTCGAGCCCGAGCCCCCCTCGCCGGTGATCCTCCGCGCGGCGTCGGAGATCGTCGCGAGGCCCGTGGAGTGGCTCTGGCGGCCGAGGGTGCCGCTGGGCATGCTCTCGCTGTTCGCGGGCGACCCGAAGCTCGGCAAGTCGTTCGTGACGATCGACCTGGCCGCGGCCGTGTCGCGGGGTGCCCCCATGCCGCTGGGCGACGTCCCCGCCGGGCCGGCCCGCGTGCTGCTCTTGAACGCCGAGGACGACCCCGCGCGGACGATCGTGCCGCGGCTGAAGGAGGCCGGGGCCGACCTCTCGCGGGTGCTGCTGCTGGAGGGCGTGCGGGCCGAGGACGGCTCGCCGAGGCTGCCCCAGCTCCGCCACGACCTGGCCAAGATCGACGCCGCGGCCGCGAGCCTGGGCGACTGCCGGCTCGTGATCGTCGACCCGATCTCGGCGTATCTCGGCGGCGTGGACGATCACCGCAACGCCGAGCTCCGCGGCGTGCTCTCGCCGCTGAAGGCCCTGGCCGAGCGGCTCGACCTGGCCGTCGTGCTGGTCACGCATCTGAACAAGTCGCCCGGCACCAATGGCAAGCACCGGGTCACCGGCTCGATCGCGTATGTCGGGGCCTGCCGGACGAACTACCTGTTCGCCCGCGACCCGACCGATCCGACCGGGAGCCGCCGCCTGATGCTGGAGAACGGCCAGAACCTCGGCCCCGACGTGCCCACCCTGGCCTTCCGGATCGCCGCGGGAGACGGCGTCGGCCGCGTCGAGTGGGAGCCGTCCCCGGTCGACATCACCCTCGACCAGGCCCTCCGCGCCGAGGCCGAAGGCGCCGGGGACCGCCCCGAGTCCCCCAGCCGGGCCAGGGAGTGCGAGATGTGGCTGGAGTCCGAACTGGCCGCGGGGGAACGCGCCGCCATCGAGGTGCTGGAGAAGGCCACCGAGGCCGGATTCTCGCGCAAGCAGGTGGAACGGTCGCGGGAGCGGCTGGGGGTCGCCTCCCGGCGCGAA
>JAXMBE010000113.1:0-14255 GCA_046349995.1 Isosphaeraceae bacterium
GGGGAAGGTGACGCCGGGCGAGGGGAGCCTCCGTGTCGAGGGCGGGACAACGGTGACCCTCCTCCTCTCCGCGGCCACCAGCTTCAACGGCTTCGACAGGTCCCCGGGCCGCGAGGGCAAGGACCCGGGGCCGATCGCCTCGGGCCACCTGGCCTCCGCGGCGGGCAAGCGGTACGACGCACTCCTGCGCGAACATGTTCAGGATCATCAGAAGCTCTTCCGCCGCGTGTCGCTCGACCTGGGGACCTCGCCCGACGAGGCGCGGGGCCTGCCCACGGACGACCGGGTCCGGAAATACGGCGCCGACGATCCCGGCCTGGTCGAGCTCCACTCGCAGTACGGCCGCTATCTGCTGATCGCCGGCTCGCGCCCGGGCGGCCCGCCGCCGAACCTCCAGGGGATCTGGAACGACGAGGTCCGCGCGCCCTGGAGCAGCAACTGGACGATCAACATCAATACCGAGATGAACATGTGGCCGGCCGAGGTGACGAACCTGGCCGAGTGCCACGAGCCGCTGTTCTGGCTGATCCGGGGCCTGGCCGCGAACGGCCGGGAGACGGCCCGCGTCAACTACGGCTGCGGCGGCTGGGTCTCGCACCACAACGCCGACATCTGGTGCCACTCGGCGCCGGTGGGCGACTTCGGCCACGGCGACTCCACCTGGGCCCTCTGGCCGATGTCCGGCCCGTGGCTCTGCCAGCACCTCTGGCAGCACTACGAGTTCGGCGGCGACGAGGCGTTCCTCCGCGAGACGGCCTACCCCCTGATGAAGGGCGCGGCGGAGTTCTGCCTCGACTTCCTGATCGACGACGGCCGCGGCCGCCTGGTCACGGCCCCCTCGACCTCGCCCGAGAACGTCTTCATCACGCCCGACGGCAAGCACTCCGCCGTGAGCATGGCCAGCAGCATGGACCTGGAGCTGATCCACGACCTGTTCACGCACTGCATCCGGGCGACGAAGATCCTGGACATCGACGAGCCGTTCCGCACGCGGCTGGAGGGCGCGCTGGCGAAGCTGCTCCCGCTCCAGATCGGGCCCGACGGCCGGCTCCAGGAGTGGTTCCGCCCGTTCCGCGAGGCCGAGCCGAGGCATCGCCACCTGTCTCACCTCTGGGCCGTCTATCCCGGCGACCAGATCGACCGCGACACGCCCGAGCTGCTGGAGGCCGCCCGCCGGTCGCTGATCGCCCGCAGCGACGAGGGGACCGGCTGGTCCTCGGGCTGGAAGATCAGCCTCTGGGCCCGGCTGGGCAACGGAGACCACGCGCTGGCGCTCATCCGCCGCACGCTCCGGATCGAGCCCGGCGGCGTCTATCCGAACCTCTTCGGAAGCCATCCGCCGTTCCAGATGGACGGCAACTTCGCGTTCCCGGCGGGCGTCGCGGAGATGCTGCTCCAGAGCCACGCGGCCGAAGGCGAGATCCACCTCCTGCCGGCGCTCCCCGGCCCCTGGGCCACCGGATCCGTCAAGGGACTCCGCGCCCGAGGGGGCTTCGAGGTAGACCTCGCCTGGAAGGACGGCAAATTGACCTCGGCCAGCATCCTCTCGAAGCTCGGCCGCAAGGCCGTCGTCCGTCTGGGCGACCGGACCGTCGAGCTGCCGACGAGGAAGGACGGGCGCTACGAGGTGGATGGATCGCTCGCCGTCCGCTAGGCCCACTAACGGCGGATACCGGGGGAGAAACATCTTGGCTCGGATCGTCGCGGCATGCGATATTCTGGGACATCGTCCAGACTGATCCCTTCCCAGGAGAGCCTGACATGCCTCACGCCTATCCCTGCGGCGGCTGGTTGCGCCGGAATTTCCTCAAGGCGGCGGCCGGGGTGCCGGCCCTGACCGCCCTTGCCGCGTCTCACGTCTCCGCCGAGAAGGCGCATGGCGCCGGGGCCCTGGTCCCGGACGGCAGCCTCGGGGTCCCCGGCCCCTTCCCGGGCCGGGTGATCGAGGTGAAGAACCCGCGGATGATCAAGAACGACATCAAGGACCGCGCCGCCATCAAGGAAGCGGTGGACCGGGGCATGAAGGAACTGACCGGTGCCGATGACGCCGTCGGCGCCTGGCGCCGGTTCTTCGAGCCGGGCGACGTCGTCGGGATCAAGATGAACCCGGTGGGCAATCCGCTCGCGAATTCCTCCAGCGAGCTGATGCTCGAGGTGATCGAGGGCCTGAAGGCGGCGGGCGTGAAGACGAAGGATATCGTCGTCTTCGAGCGCTATCGCGACTCGTTCATCAAGGCCGGGATGCACGAGGCGGTGCCCGACGGCGTCGACTGGACCGGGCTGGGGGTCGAGTACAACGGCATCCAGCTGGACCTCAAGGGGGTGGACAACCTCAAGACCGACAACCTCGATCGCGTCACCGGCTACGACCCCGACGAGTTCGTGGTGATGGAGACGGTCAACTACGGCGAGGACCCGAAGGACGACCGGACGAAGCGGTCTCACCTCGGGATCCTGGTCACGCGGCGGGTGAACAAGATCGTCCTGCTCCCCGTGCTCAAGGACCACGGCTCGGCGGGCGTCACCGGCGCGCTCAAGAACATGAGCCACGGCCTGGTGAACAACGTCTGCCGGTCGCACGCCACGCCGGATACGAACGTCTGCAACCACTTCATCCCCCAGGTGGTGGCCCACCCGGTGATCCGCAAGAAGTGCGTCCTGCACATCATGGACGGCATCAAGGGCGTCTACCAGGGCGGCCCCGGGGCATCGAAGCCGCAGTGGACCTGGGAGAACAACGCGTTGCTCTTCGCGACCGATCCGGTGGCCATGGACCACATCCTCTGGCAGCAGATCGACGCCAAGCGCAAGGAGAAGGGGCTGCCGCCCGTCGGCGCCTCGGGCAAGCTCGGCCAGGACCCGCTGGGCACCGAGGGCTTCGACATCCGCCAGCCCCAGCACATCCGCCTGGCCGCCAACATCGGCCTGGGGCTCTTCGAGTTCAACTCGCCGCGAGGCCGCAGGTTCTCGATCGATCATCGCGTGATCAAGCAGGCCTGAGATGAGCCGCCCCCGGCGCACGGCGATCGCCGTGCGCTGGGAATCTCGGGCCCCGTGGAGTATAACGAGGTTGTCGGAATGCCGCCGGCGGATCGCCGACCTCGACCGGTGCCTGGGACGCAGACAATGGAAGGCGGTACGGACGTCGCCCGCCGACTGGTCACCATCGTCAACACGTACGGCCTGCACATGCGGCCGTCGACCAAGTTCGTCAAGCTGGCGAGCGGGTTCCGGTCCGAGATCTCGGTCTACCACGAGGGCAAGAAGGCCGACGGCAAGAGCATGCTCGAGATGACCATGCTCGCCGCGGAGAAGGGCGCGATCCTGGAGCTGGAGGCGCGGGGGCCCGACGCCGAGCGGGCCCTCGACGCCCTTGCCGAGCTGGTCGCGGCCGGCTTTCACATGGAGGACGAAGGGGCCTGAGGCGCGATCGCATCGTCGCCGCGAGGCGTCGCGCTCAGCATCCGATACCGGAGGAAGCAGAGCACAAGCCCGGTCACGCACAACCCTTTCCAGACCAGCAGCCACCAGGGCCGCCACCAGGCCCCGGTCCTTGCCTCGACCAGATCCGAGAGGCCGAACGCCAGGGAGATCGTCGCGGCGAGCCATCCGAGCCGCCGGAACGACGGCGTCCGCCGTTGCGACCCGATCACGAGGACGAGCGCGAAGATCGCCCAGAAGCCGCCCTCGATCAGGTTGCCGTCGTGTTCAAGGTCGAAGAACATGCTGGACGGACATCCTCTCACTGCCAGCGAGATCCGGGAACGGCTGAGGGCGATGGGCAGCCCCGAGGCGGCCGCCACGGCGGCCGGGTTCTTCAAGACCGGGCCCGGTCAGTACGGCGAGGGGGACCGTTTCCTCGGGGTCCGGGTCCCGGCCCTCCGCACCCTCGCCAGGGAATGCCGGACGCTCCCGCTCGACCAGGCAACCGAGTTGCTGAGATCGGAGTTCCACGAGGAGCGGCTGCTGGCCCTGCTGATCCTTGTCGCGCAGGCGGAGAAGGGCGGCCCGGCCGCGAAGGAGCGGATCTACCGACTCTACCTGGATCAGACCCGCTTAATCAATAACTGGGATCTCGTCGATACGTCCGCGCCGGCGATCGTCGGCGGCTACCTGGCCGATCGCAGCCGCAAACCGCTCGATCGCCTGGCGAGGTCGAGGTCGCTCTGGGAGCGTCGGATCGCGATCATCGCAACCCTGCACTTCATCCGCCGGGGCGAATTCGCCGACACGCTCCGCATCGCCGAGACCCTGCTCGACGACCGGGAGGACCTGATCCACAAGGCCGTCGGCTGGATGCTCCGCGAGGCCGGCAAGCGAGACCAGGCCGTGCTCGAGGGGTTCCTTGACCAGCACGCGTCGAGGATGCCGCGGACCATGCTCCGCTACGCGATCGAGCGGTTCCCGGCGGAGGTGCGCAAGGCTTATCTGTCACGGCCTCGCGCCGGCGGCGGGCTTCGCCCGGGTGAAGACCATCAGCGTCTGGCGTGACCCCTTCTCCGCCTTGAACTCGGTCGGCCGGGGCCGGTCGGGATCGGCCATGCAGATCGTCAGCCGGTCCCCCTCGAGTTTGTAAATCCCCAGGACCCGCTTGCCCCGCGCCGGGCCGCCGTCGGGGATTGCGTCCAGGGCAGGGAGCTTTTGCGTCGGGTCGAGCACGAGGCTCGTCCCCGCGAAGTTCTTGCCGTCGCGCTTCCAGATCACGTGATCTTTCTCGACGTTCCGCGTGATCGAGCGGACGATCTCCCCCGGGGCGTCCGCGCCGTCCCGTCGAGACGATACCGCGAGCCACGTCCCTTGCTGCCTGGTGAGCTCCTCCCCGGCGAGGTCCGGCTTCGAAGCCGGGGCTTGCGGGATCCAGCCGACCAGGACCGCGACGATGACATGATGAATATGGAACATATGAGATCAATCCGAAAAACTTCGAGGCCGCCTCATGGTGTAGGTCTGGGGAGATCACACCGTCGTCGGCTCTCTCGCTGGACCACCGGGCCGAGCAGCGAGCTCGACTTTGGCGAGTCTAGCTCATAAGTTAATTCCTTAAAATGACAAGTTGCATTTCTGTCCTCGGTTCGACTCGGCGGCGGGCGTGGAGTGAGCTAGACCGCCGATGCATCGGGCCCGGCCTCGTGGCCGAGAGCGAACGGCAACCCGAAGCCGAAGGGCGGCATGCGACACCGCGGCTGACAAGCCCCCCACCTTGCCGATCCTGCGACCTCGATGCACGATGCCTCTCTCCGGCTCCCGATATCCCCCTCCGGCACCCTGAGAAATCTCGAAAACGAGATGCGCTCTGCGCTCAATAGACCGAGTATCTACGCCTAATCGACTGACGCTATCCACAAGCGGCTCTTCTCGAAATATCTCCTCGCGAGCGAGTCGGCCGCTGACCTGGTGTCGTTACAAAGCCGTGGCCGCGTAGAGGGCCACTCGGGGGGCTCTCGATCCCGTCCGACAGACCGCGCAACCTTCGGGCCGAACTCGCTTCACCCTTGATCGGAGGAAAGATGCCACTTCCCCTGCTGTCCAACAGTGTCGTCCTCTTGATTGCGGGCATGCTCGCCATCTCAATCGCCGTCGGCCAGACTGAGAATGACGATCCCTACTTCACGCCGACTGCGGCCAAATCGACCTCGTACATGCCGCGCGTGATCATTCGCAACATGCGGGAGGATCGTGCCGGGAACATCTGGTTCGCCACGTTCGGCGGCCCGATTCGCTATGACGGCAAGGAGTTCTCGAACTTCTCGGAAGAAGTGGGCCTGGCGAAGACACGCGTCTTTTCGCTGCTGGAAGCTCGATCGGGCGCACTGTGGTTCGGCTCCATCACCGGCGGCGCGTCGCGATATGACGGAGAGTCGTTCGAGAAGTTTACAGAAAAGGAGGGCTTGGGCAACAACGACGTGATGTGGATCTTTGAAGATCGCGACGCAAACATATGGTTCGGCACCGGAAATGGCGCAAGTCGTTACGACGGCAAGTCGATGACCAACTTCACCACGAAGGAAGGGCTCGTCGATAACTCGGTCTATACGATCGCCCAGGATGCCTCGGGGCGAATCTGGTTTGGGACCCAGGGCGGCGTTTGCTCCTACGACGGCAAATCGTTTTCCAATCTCGCCGACCAGGTCGGAAGACCGTTCGTGAATGTTCGCTCGATGGTCGTGGACCGATCAGGGAACCTTTGGTTCGGCGGCCAGGAGGGGGCCTTCCGTTACGACGGCAAGACTCTGGCGACATTCACTTCCAAAGAAGGGCTGCTGGATGATTTTGTGGGCTCGATGATCATCGATCGAGCGGGAAACCTCTGGTTCGGGCATCCCGGGAGTTTTCCCGACGGCAAGGGAGGTGGCGCGAGCCGATACGATGGAAAGTCCTTGAAGCACTTCACCCAAAAAGACGGCCTCAGCAGCCTGACCGTCTACGGCATGCTCGAAGACAAGGCCGGAAACATCTGGTTCGGCAGCGCCGACGCGGGCGTATGCCGCTACGACGGCAAGACCTTCACCAATCTTTCTGCAACGAACCGGCCTCGGTGACCAGCCAGGCCGGTGTAGGATGCCGGTCGTGCTAGCCGTCAATCACTTCCTGTTGCCCGTCTTGCTCTTCGACGGGTCCACCTGCGTGTAGGTTCGGTGCTTGCCGGTCGTCGGCGGCAGGGTATGCCCGGCAGACTCTGACACCCCTTGCGTGGCGTTCATCCCGACGAACTGCCGGCTTCGTGCGTTTCGGCCAGCATGTAACAGAGGCCGTCCGGTGCCACGTGGAAGAAGACGGGGCCATCGAGAGGGATAGCCGTCGAGGGGACATCGTAGCCGTCGAGGGGACATCGTAAATTGCGTCAGGGTCTTGGGTAGGATGAGCAGGATCGTTGAGGTTTGATACTCGTGATGCAACGAACCTGCCACGCCATGAAGCGCATGCGCCTCCGCCGCTGACTTCTCTGCCATGTCCTTGAACCGGGGGAACAACCGAGCCGTCATCCTCGCGGCGGACTCGGTCGTGCCCAGGCGCGCGGCGAGCTCGGCGTACGAAGGGCGTCGGGCTGGCCAGAAGCGAGGGACGGAGGCGCCCAAGCGAGGGGGCGAGGCCGCGGAGGTCATCGCGCGTCGGCAGCGCGTCGAAGAGGCTCTGATCTCGATCCCGGGCCGATTCAGCGTCAACTCCCTCGCGGCGGAGGGATCGTCCGTCATCGTCGACCCCGGAGTTCGCCCAGATTTCGGTCCGCGCAAGGAAACGGCGGGGTGCGCCGCGAGCGGCCGCACCCCGCCGGCTGGATCGAATCACGCTCAGCCGAAGAGCCGGGTCACGGCGTCGGCCTTGACCAGCTCGCGGGGCTGGTTGAGGTGGTTGTAGACGATCGTGGCCGGGTCGATGCCGAAGCCGTGGTAGATCGTGGCGAGCAGCTCGCCCGGGTGGACGGGGTCGGACAGGGGGGCCGACCCGGTCTTGTCGGACTGGCCGTGGATGTGCCCGCGGCGGATCCCCGCCCCGGCGATCACGGCCGTGTAGCAGTACGGCCAGTGGTCGCGGCCGTCGGCGGAGTTGCCGTTGCCGGAGGTGGACACGCCCTTCTGCGGGCTGCGGCCGAACTCGCCGACGGCGACCACCAGGGTCTCGCTCAGCAGGCCCCTCTGGTCGAGGTCGATCAGCAGGCCGGAGAGCCCCTGGTCGAGCATCGGGCCGGACTTGTCGCGCATCCGCGAGGTCAGCTCGACGTGGTGGTCCCACGAGTGGTTGTCCGAGTTGGCGACCTTCGGCCAGATGACCTCGACGACCTTGGTGCCCGCCTCGACCAGCCGGCGGGCCAGCAGTGCGCTCTGGCCGAAGGTGTTGCGGCCGTAGAGGTCGCGCGTCTTGTCGCTCTCGGCCTGGAGGTTGAAGGCCTCGCGGGCCCGGCCCGAGACCACCAGGCTGAGGGCCCGGTCGTAGTACTCGTTCAGCTTGTAGTCGGAGACGGCCGCGTCGATCGACTTCATCCCGGCGTTGAGGGCGTCGCGGAGCTTCGCCCGGCGCTGGAGCCGCAGCGCGAAGACCTCGGGCCGGAGCTGGAGGTCGTCGACCTTGATCCGGTCCAGCTTGGTCATGTCCATGTCGTCACCCTCGGGGAAGAGGGTGTAGGGGTCGAACGCCTTGCCGAGGAACCCGGCGGTGCCGCCCTTGCCGACGACGTTGCTCTCCTGGAGCGGCCGGGGGAGCATCACGAACGGCAGCATCGGGACGTTCTGGGGCTGCAGCCGGATGATCTGCGAGCCGAAGTTGGGGAAGTCCTTCGGGCTCGGCGGCTCGAGCTGGCCGGAGGGGCTGACCTTGTCCGTCGTGTACCCCGTCATCATCTGGTAGATGGCGGCCGTGTGGTTGAACAGGCCATTGGGCGTGTAGCTCATCGCCCGGATGAAGGTGAACTTGTCGCTGATCTGCGCGAGCCGGGGCAGGTTCTCGGTGACGTCGATCCCCGGGACCTTGGTCGCGATCTTCTTGAAGGCGCTGCGGACGTTGTCCGGGACGTTCTCCTTGGGATCCCAGAGGTCGAGGTGACTGGGGCCCCCCTGGAGGTAGACCATGATGATGCTCTTGGCCTTGCCCCAGCCGGGGCCGCCCGTCTTGCCGCCGGTGAGGTCGGCGGCCCGCGCCGAGGCGGCCTGGAGCTGGAGCATCGAGCCGAGGCTCAGGCCCAGGAGCCCCGATCCGCCCACCCGCAGCAGGTCGCGTCGCTTCATTCCCAACAGCGGATCGCACGTGTCCTTGCCGTCTTGTCCGGGGACGATCAGCATCTCTTCGCTCCTGGCGAGGGTTCGGGTGAAGTGCTCTCGAGACTCCGCTTACCGAAGAAAATGACCCTGAGAGAGTGGAAGAATGGCGAAGAATGGGGCCAGTGTCAAACCGACCCCAAGACCTCGCCAGCCTGCAATCAATGATTGAACAGGAACGCCGGGCTGTTGATCAAGGCCCAGGCGATGTCCTGGGCGGCGGTCAGCCGGCGGGCGGCGGCCTGCTGGATGCTCATCTCCAGGTCGTGCCGGAGCTGGACCAGGACCGGGTCGACGGGCACCGGGCGCTGGAGCTGCTCGAGCTGGCCCTTCAGGGAGGCCAGCTTCGGATCGACCGGCAGCGGCGCCTTGCTGGCGTTCACCGCGGCGATCTTCTGGCGGAGGTCGTTGTCCATCGCCCGGAAGTAGCCCAGGAGGAGGTCCTTCTGGGCCTGGGAGCGGACCTCCGGCGCGGTCGCCAGGACGGCCCGGAGGTTCTCCGGCAGGCTGAGGCCGGGCTTCGGCTGTCGGGTCACCGAGAGCCGGAACCGGCCGAGCTGGAAGACGTTGCCGGCGAACCGCTGATGGAGCTGGAAGGTCAGGATGCTGCCGCCGGCCTGGCCGACGGGCTCCTTCGTCTCGAAGGTGGCCCAGTGGGTCACCCCGGTCACCGGCGAGACGGCCCAGCCGCTGCCGACGTCGTTGGGGTTGCCGTCCGCGGCCTTGGCGACCTCGAAGCCCACCTGACTGAAGTCGGCCAGCGGGTTCTGCAGCGCGATCGCCTTCGCCTGCTCGGCCGCCGCCCTGGGCGCGGCGGAGAGCTGGATCTCGGCGAGCACGAAGTTGCCGTCGGGGGCCCGGCCGGGTCCGTTGTTTGGATTGCGCGGATCGGGCAGGGCCTCGAGCCGGACGCCGGTGATCCCGCTCAGGTCCGTCTCGGCGACGATCGTCACCACCGTGGGCTTGTTGTCGCCGGAGACGACGACCGAGCCGTCGGCCTCCTTCGCCAGCTTCACGCCGCCGGAGGCCTTCAGCGACTTCGGCTCGAGGATCGCCCAGCGGTTGACGACGGAGCCGGCCTGGGCCTTCTCCCAGGCCTCCAGCTTCGCCGGGATGCCGGACTCGTAGGCCTTCAGGTCGGCCTCGAGCCGGGCCGACTTCGCCGCCTTCTCCTTCTCCTTCTCGGCGAGCCGGGGCGCCAGCTCCTTCTGGTAATCGGCCAGCGCCTTCTGGGCCGCGGCGATCGCGGCCAGCCGTTCGCGCTCCAGCTGGGGCCGCTTGAGCGCGTGCTCGACCTCGCGCCGGCCCAGGGCCTCTGCCAGCCTGCGGTGGTCGTTGTCGATGGACTCCATGTCGCCCTTGCAGGTGGCGATCTCCTCGGGCGTGGCCGGGCGGTTGAGGACCCGGACGAACAGCTCGTTGATCAGCTTCTCGTCGCTGCCCTCACGGGCGACCAGCCCGGTGATCTCGTTCGCCGGGTCGGCGATCGCGTCGGCCAGGGTCGGGCCGCTGACCAGGGCCATGACCGGCCCCAGTTGGAGCCCCGAGGTCCGCTCGCACTCGCAGGCGCTCTCACGCGCCGGGCGTCCGAACGTCGTCAGGAAGCCGCTGGGCAGCTCGACGCCCGAGTCGGGGCAGGGCCGCGGCCCGCGTGCCCTCGGGGACCCCGGGGATCTTCGACTTCGTGCCGGTCACGCGACGGCGCCTTGTCAGCACTCGCGGGGAGCCGACGGGCGACGGCGTGCGAGAAGTTCGTCTTGTCGTCGGCGTTCCAGTCGTTGGTCTCGACCGAGAGCTGGTATGTCCGCGACGTGCAGATCGAAGCCGGACGATGTGCCGGACGTCGCCGCTCCGGATGCACGCTCGTCAGGTGGTCGAGCAGCTCGGGGTTCGTCGGCGGGTTGCCCGCCCGGATGTCGTCCAGCGGCTCGATGATCCCGACGCCGAAGAGGTAGCCCCAGAGCTGGTTGACGTAGTTCGGGCGAAATACGTTGTCCCGGGAGGTCAGCCACGAGTAGCGAACTCGACGCGCCTCGGCGTGCCCGCCGCCGGCTTCGGTGGGGCGTAATCGTAGAAACCGGGGCCGTCACCTGCTTGGTCCGGTCGCGGACGACCTCGCCGGTCCCGGTGTCGTCGACCATCTCGAAGAGGTTTCCGCGACTCGACCTCGGTCCTGCCGACCATCCGGCCGCCGCTCTTGGGGTCGGCCTTCAGCCCCACCTGGCGCGAAGTACGCGGCGGTCTGGTAGTACTGGTCCTGGGTCCAGCGTTCGAACGGGTGGTCGTACCGTTGCAACGGAACCGCACGGCGAGGAAGAGCTGCGTCGTGTTCTCCATGATCGAGGCCGGCCGCGCAGCACCTTGAAGTAGACGCCGCGGATCGGTCTTGTTGAGCCGGTCGCCGTGACGATGGATTTCACGAAGGCGTCGTACGGGGTGTTGGCCGCGAGCTGGCCCTGATCCAGCCGCGCCGCGGCGGCCCCCTCGACGTCCAGGAACTTGCGGTTGACCTGGAGCAGGTCGGCCCACTTGTTGGTCCAGTAGTCCACGTAATCCGGCGAGCCGATCAGGCGATCGACGAGCGCCTCGCGCTTCGACTTCGAGTCGCGGGCGTCGGCCAGGAAGGAGCGGACCTCGTCGGCGGAGGGCGGCAGCCCGGTCAGGTCGAGCGAGACCCGCCGGATGAACTCGGCGTCGGTGCAGAGGCCCGACGGCAGGATCTTCATCCGCCGCCACTTGGCCGCGACCAGCTCGTCGATCCGCTCCGTAGGTCATGGCGGCTCCTTCCAGACGAACCCGCGCCGCGGTCGCCCATGACCGTCAGTGTGGTGGAGGCGTACGCCCCCTCGAAGCGCGCCAGCACGGGGGCCTCGCCGCGGCGGAGGGCCGTCATCAGGCCCGACTTGTTGGCGACGGCGACCTCCTGGTTCCCGGTCTCGAGGAACGCCTCGCGGGTGACGTCGCGGACCTCGCCGCCGCGGCCGTCGCCAGCACGCGGAGCTGCTGCCGGCCCCCCACCACCGGACGATCGGCCGACCGGGAAGACCTCGATCCGCGTCACCCGGGGCGTGGTCAGGTCCAGCCTCGCCCCGTCGGCGACCCAGGAGCGGATCGCCTCGTAGTAGGGCTCGCCCGGCTGCATCAGCACGCCGCCGACGTGCGGCATCGGGCGTTCGTCGGCTTGGCGAGCAGGATCACGTTGCCGGCTGGCGAGGCCACGTTGACGTGCCGCGAGGCGTTGTCGTCGAATTGCCGCACGGACGTCGAACAGCGGGTCGTAACCCCGGAGCGAGAGCTTGAAGCCGGCCTTCTCGCGCCGAGCCGTGGCAGGTGCCCTGGTTGCAGCCCAGCCGCGAGAGGATCGGGTTGACGTCGTGGATGAAGTCCACGGTCGCCGGGCTGTTCAGGCCGAGGACCGTCACCGGGACCTCGACCTTCTTGCCGTTCAGGCCGAGCGTGAGCACGGCCTTGCCGTCGGCCCTGGGCCGCACCAGCCCGGACCGCGAGACCTGGGCCACGTCGGCGGAGAGCCGGGGCTCGACCATCCGCGTCGCGTCGATCGTCTCGCCCGAGGCGAGCTTGCCGGTGACCAGGAGCTGCACGTAGGCGAAGTGATTCGAGAGGCGGATCTCACGCGGCTCGACCGCGAGCGATTCGAGGACGGACCCCTTCGGCGGCGCCTCGGTCTCGACGGCCTCCTCCTGCTTCGGGGCCACCGCGGTCACCGCCGCGTTCTGGGCCACCGACGTGGTCTTGACCACCACCGGGGCGAATTCCTTGACGATCGAGCCGGATTCGGGGTTGATCAGCCGGACGATGCCGTCGCCGCCGGCCGCGGCCAGGATCTTGCCGTCGGGGCGGAAGGCCACCGTGTAGACGCCCCCCTGCGACACCTTGACGCGGGCGATCTCCTTGACGCCCGCCTTGTGGTACGCCGCGACGGCGGCGTTCTCCTGCGGCGAGCGGCTGGTGACCACCTTGCTCTGGATGGCCTTGATGTTGTCCGGGTACGAGGTGTCGAACTCGTACGAGTAGACGGCGACCTCGCCCGAGGACCCGTCGAGGCTGCTGGCGGCGGCGATCCGCTTGCCGTCGGCGCTCACCGTCACGCTGTTGATGCGGCCGGGCAGGGGGGGGAACTCGCGGACCAGGTTCGAGTCGTCGCCGATCACCCGGGTCGTCTGCCGGAACACGCGATAGAGCCTGGGCTCGCCGTCCGAGCCGCCGATCACGACCTCATCCCGCTTGGGATGCCGGGCGACCGCGGCCAGGCCCCCCTTGAGGGCGCCGGGGGTGATGGAGGTGATGTTGTCGACGAACCGCTGGGTCGCCACCTCGGTGAGCTTGGCCGTCATGTCGCGGCCGACCGAGATCAGGTGCGAACCGTCGGCCGAGAAGACGGTGTCCTGGGCCCAGTCGGAGTGGGCCCCCAGGAAGAGGACCTGGGCGCCGGTCTTCGCGTCGATGGCCCGCACGGTGTTGTCGGTGCAGCCGAAGGCGATCTTGGAGCCGTCGGGCGACCAGCTCACGCCGTAGGTCGTGTCGAAGGTGATCGAGGTGGAGAGCAGGAGCTTCCGCTTCGCGACGTCCCACACCTGCACCTCGCCCATCCGCGAGGGGTGCCCGCCGGTGACCGCCAGCCGCTTGCCGTCGGGCGAGAACGCCAGCGACTCGACCCGCTCGGAGAGGCCCACGAGGCGGCCGACCGGTTCGGAGCCGTCGGCCTTCCAGAGCAGGACCTCGTGGAAGCCGGCGACGGCCAGGAGCGAGCCGTCGGGCGAGAAGGCGACCGCCGGGATCACGGGGAGACGCGTGTACTCGGGCGGGTGCTCCATGTCATAGCGGCGGCCCAGGTTCCTGGGCGAGTCGTCGCCGGCGCCCTGGGCGATCCACTGGCTGATGAGCGCGACCTCGGAGTCCGCCAGCGGGGGCTTGTTCTGGGGCATCTCCGCCTTGCCGGCGTGCGGCGTGATGAGCTCGACGAGGTGGCTCTCCTCCGGCTTGCCCGGAACGATCGCCGGCTCCCCCGAATCTCCCCCCTTGGACAGCCGCTCGAAGGCCGTCATCACGTAGCCGCCGCCGGCCTTGGCCGGCTGATGGCAGCCCTGGCAATGGGCCTGGAGGATCGGCCGCACCTGCTTGTCGTAACTGATCCTCGCCGCCGCGGCCGGTTTCGCTGCGTCCTTCGTCCCGTCCGGGGCCGCCCCGTCGGCGGCCGCGGGGATGAGCAGGCTCAGCAGGGCTACCGCCCAGCGGCTCGGGCTCTCAGTTCGGTGCAGACACATGGCGGTCAGCTCCTCAGCCTGGGGTTGATTCGCCTGGGCGGACGCGCAGACATCGGGGCGGAACTCCGACCGCGGGCAGGCGAGATTCAGGTGCGAGGCTCTTCCGGTGGGGTCGAACGGCTTGGATCAGAATACGTGCCGGCTCAGAAATTCGTTCAACGGAGTCGGTCGTTGCAGCAACGGTGCCAGAGACTCGGCTTGATCGTCACGACCCTCCCGA
>JAXMBE010000114.1:0-13455 GCA_046349995.1 Isosphaeraceae bacterium
TCGATCGACTCGACCCGGGTGCCGGTATGGAGCCTGCCGCCGAGCCGGCGAAATCCCTGGGCCAACCCGTGAAGGTAGCGGAGCGGGTGGAACTGGGCCTGGTTCGGGAACCGCAGGCAAGGGCCTGTCGAGAAGCCGGCCAGGGGCGCCCGGGGCAACCGCTCCACATCCACCAGGCCGGCCCGATGGGCGGCCTTCCACTCCTCATCGATCAGGTCCTCGGACCCGCCATCGGGGGCGAAGAGGTAGCCGTCGAGCCGCTCGAACTGGCAGGAGATGAACTCCTCGCCGACGATCTCCTCGATCCGGCGGATGGCCCGGCCATGGCTCTCCGCCGCCAGGCGCGAGCCTTCCTCGCCGTGGAAGCGTTCGATATTTACGAAGCGATCGTCGAGGGCATTGCTGAGGTGGGCCGTGGTCCGTTCGGTCTGACCGCCGCCGATCGGCCCATCGGAGAGCAAGGCGACCGATTTCCCCTCGCGGGCGAGGAGGTAGGCCGTCGACAGGCCGGCGATCCCGGCGCCGATGACGCAGACATCGACGAGCAGGTCTTCGCCCAGAGGGTTGAGCTTCTGCGGCTGCGAGCCTGCTATCCAGGCCGATTGCGAGTGGCCGTCAGGGTCACCTGTACTGGCAACCTCGGGCCCGGATGGGAAAGTCGAGGGATTGACGTCGCCGATCATAGCCGACAGGCGGGGCAAGAGGGGAGACGGCCCCGAGGAGAATCCCACGCCGGCGACATCGCCGCCACCCCGCCTGCTCTTGCTCGACATCCCCGGTCTCCTTTCCTCAAGACATGCTTCGAGATCATCCGGGGAGTTTGAACTGGCACATCGGATGCCACGGCCCATAAATCCCGCCGTCGGCGAAGAGCCCCGATTTCCTTCGGACGTCGGTTGCGTCGAGGTCTTCGGCCGAATTAGGATCGTTCACGATCGAACGGCAGGGGAGGGTTGGCGCGATGGGCACGAGTTGGCGTCGGCGGGCCGCAGGGATCCTGACCTTGATCCTGTTGGGGATGGCCCCCATGTGGGAGGATCACCGGACATGGGATTTCGAAGCGGCCGCCGTGGGCAAAGCCGCACCCGGGATCGCCCAGGAAGTCGGCCGATGGGAGGTCGCCGCCGACGGCCAGAATCGGGTGCTGTCGCAGAAGGCCCGGAACGAGAACCATGTCTTTAACGTGGCCCTGGTCGAAGGTAGCCGATACAAGGATCTGGACCTGAGCGTCCGCCTCAGGGCGGTCAACGGGAAGCTCGATCAGGGCGGCGGCCTGGTGTGGCGAGCGAAGGACAAGGACAATTACTACGTGGCCCGCTACAACCCGCTGGAGGACAACCTGCGGGTTTACAAGGTCGAGGGCGGCAAGAGGACCCAACTCGATCACGCCGAGGCCGCCGGGGATCGCGAGTGGCACACCCTGCGGATCACCATGAAGGACAGGGCGATCGTCGGTTATCTCGACGGCAAGAAGCTGCTCATCGCCGAAGATTCCACGTTCCCTGAAGCCGGCCGAATCGGCCTCTGGTCCAAGGCCGATGCCGTCTCCGACTTCGATGATTTGGTCGTCTCGGGGGATTGATTGGCGACGATCGGCGCGGCTTCCTTAACCCGAATCGCCGTGGCATTGGGGGCACCCCATGTTCTGCTGGAAAGTCGTCCCCGGGGCGAACCACGCGGCGAAGGCCCCCGATGGATTCGGGGCGGAGATCGCCGGCAACGGCCCCGGGACGAATCCGACGTCTTTTCGCCTGGCGTTCCGGGCACTCGCAGGTTTGATCGGCCTGCTCATCGCCGGCTACGTGGTGACCGCATCCTGGGGTATTCCTGCCGTAAAGCGAACCATCCAGGGCGAGGCGATCTCAGAGTATCAGGCGCTGAGGGCCCGGGTACCCGGGGCCGTCGCCCCCAACTTCCCGGGGGCACGATTCGAGTCCTGCCGGGTCGTTTTTCCCGGCGTCATCTCCTGCGAGTACTCGACTTATATCGGCCCTCGCGCAGCTTCGGGCCGCCGGGCCCTCTATTTCTGGGATGGATCGAGTTGCCGGGTGCTTCGATCGAGGCTCCTCTGGGTTTCCTGATCGCCCGACGAGACCGGCCGGATCCGCATCGGTTCGAGCCACGAACCCGCCGGGTACTCCACCCATGAAGAGCGATTACGTCCCTCTCCTGCGGACCCTGCGGGAACTCTATGAAATACCGCGCGGCCGTGCCCGGTTCCGGCGCTACCTGGATGTGATCTGGAACCGCGGAGGGGCCGATGGCGAACGGATCCCGCTGATCGCCGCGAATCCGATGGCCGGGAAGCATGTCACGGCCTTGCTCGACGACCTGCTGGCGATCGACGCCGACGGCATCGCGGCCCACGCCACGGCCGAGGTCGCCCGGCAATTGTCCGACTTTCCCGCGGAGTGCAAGGTCGGCCTCGTGATCGCCGACGACCTCATGGGGGGGTGGACCAATCGATACGCTTGCGAGTTCAGCATCCGATTCGGGGCGGGCCTGCCGATCGGCCCCGACCAGCCGAAATGGTCGCGGTTCCCCTGGCTGACCGGCGTGCTTTGGAGCAGCGAGGGCGCCTCGGAACGGGCCGTACGCGAAGCGATCCTCACCGCGGCCCATCGCGCGGCCTATGCCTATCGGCACGGCCGCGCCCATTCGCTCGCCGAACGGTTGGCCCAGGAGGGCCGCGTCCTGATGGCCTCGGGCTGTACAGGGCCGATGCTCGATGACGATGACATCGACTACACACGCAAGGTCATCGCCCCTGACCTCGAAGCCGACGACCTGCGAACGACCGTGGAATGCCTATTCGGCGACGTCGCGGCCAGGTCGCTCGGATTCACGCCGAGGGGCTTGAGCGCCGGGGCCGGCCTGGCCCTGGCGCTCCGGGATGCCCGCGTCGGCGCCGGCCTTACGGCTTAGCCAGGATCTCGTCGAGAACTCGGCCGTCGGCCCTGGAGAGGGGGACTCCCAGGATCTTCATGACGGTTGGGGCCAGGTCGACGTTTCGAATCCCCTCGATGGCCCGGCCGGGCTTGATCGCGGGGCCGGCGGCGATGAACGTGGCATTCATGGCGGGCTCGGTCGAGAGGTAGCCGTGCGAGCCGGTCATCTTGGCCTGGGGAATCAGGTCGTCCTCCCCCGCGGATGCGCCGGCGATGGAGAACCCCGGCTTGCAGGCGAGGATCATGTCGGCCATCGGCCCGTATCCGGCCGGGTCGGGCAGGTTGTAGCGGCCGAATTCCTCCGGACCGACGACCGCAGCGATCCCGGTTGCCCCTTCGAATAGCTTGCGGACGGCCGCGGCGTCTTCCCGGGCAGTCTCCGGATTGGAGAGATAGACCAGGCCGATCCCTCCTTCGGGGATGACCTGGGCCCGCGCCTTGGTGATGCTCCCCTTGTCGTCGACCTCCAGCAGGCCCGCCCTGCGGAGCGCCACGTTGGGCCGGAGCGATGCGGTGACGCCGATGAAGCCATGGTCCGAGACGACGAAGACGGTCGTCGAATCGCCCAGGCCGGCCGCTTCGATCGACTCCAGCACGCGGCCGACGAGCCCGTCGGCGAACCTGGCCGCGTCGTAACCGGCCTCCGTGCTCGGGCCGTTGGCGTGGTGCGTGCTGTCCAGGTTCAGGACGTGGAGAACGGTCAGGGCCGGTTTGCGTTCGCGGAGCACCCGGCAAGTCGCCTCGGCCCAGACCTGGTCGTGGCTCCTCGCATTCGCCCTGGAGAAGCCCTCCAGGAGGCCGGCCAACTCGAGGTCCTGCTTGAGCCGGGGCGTGGTGCTTTCGAGCATCCCCGGCACGTCGGGCATGTTATCATCGATCGATTTCGAGTCGCGTGTACAGGGCCAGTTGATCGCGGCGGACGTCTTGCCCGCTTCCTTCAGGATGTCGAACAGGAGCGGGACGGGGGTCAACTCCTTCTGGGACTTCGCCGCATCCGTCTTCGTCGGCAGGTCCACGCCGCCCCGCTCGATGACGCCGTTGTAGATCACGCCGTGCGACGCGGGGTGGAGGCCCGTCATCATCGTCGTATGGTTGGGCCAGGTGACGGACGGGTTCGACACGGCCATCCCCCCCTTGGCGACCGCGCCCCGGGCGATGAGTCCGCGGAGGTTCGGCAATTCGGCCTTGGGATCGTCGATGTAGAAGCCGGGCAGGCCGTCGATCGAGATCACGACGACGTGCGGATCCTCGGCATGCGCCGGGGTGGCAGCGGCGGCCAGGCCAAGCGCAATTCCGAGCAAGAAGTGGCGGATTCTCATGGGTGCAAGATCCTCGATTGTGGGGGGGATCAGGCGGGCTTGATACCGGGTTCGCCCGCCTCGACGACGAACGAGGCGCGATCAACGGCCGGGGCGCCAGGGCGGGTGACTTCCTCGACGACGCGATAATCGCTCCGCCAGGAGGTTGGCGTCAATGTACATCGGACATAGCCACGCTGGGCGTTGAAGAACCGCACTCCGGGGTTGTCGGCCAGGCGTCGTTCCAGGCCGGGGGTGGTGGCCGAGCCGTTCCCGCCACTGCTGATCGAAGTGCCCACGAACTCGGCCGCGACCACGGGCCGGTCAGGCTGTCGGTCATCGACGCGCAGCTCATTGACCCAGTTGGAGTGGATATCCCCGGTGATCACCACCGGGTTCGGGACCCGGCGTTCCTCCAGGAACCGGACGAGTTCCATTCGCTCGTGTGCGTAGCCGGGCCATTGGTCCATCGAATAGAGCATCGCGCCCGAGTCGGACGATCGGAACCCGGCCATCCCCATCATCACCTGCTGCGCCAGCACGTTCCACGTCGCCGTCGATTCGAGGAGGCGGGCCTTCAGCCAGCGAGACTGCCGGGCACCGAGGATGGTGTTGCTCGGGTCGAGGGCCGCCTCGTTCAGGGCCGATCGGCGGTCGTCGTTGGGCTGGTCGGTCCGGTACTGCCGCGTGTCGAGCACCTGGAAGGCCGCCAGGCGGCCGAAGTGCAAGGTCCGATATAGCCGCATGTCCGGCCCCGACGGCAGGCATCGGCGTCGGAGAGGCATATTCTCGTAGTAGGCCTGGTAGGCGTTCGCCCGCCGTTCCAGGAAATCCGCCGGCGCGACGCCCTTCTCCTCCGAGATGTCATTCGCGTAGTTGTTATCGACCTCGTGATCGTCCCAGGTGACGATCCAGGGGCAATGCGCATGCATCGCCCGGAGGTGGGCATCGCCCCGATACTGGGCGTATCGGGCCCGGTAGTCTTCCAGGCCCTTGATCTCAGGCCCGTGATGGCGGCGGACCAGGTTGGCCCGCCCCGGCCCCTCGTAGATGTAGTCGCCGAGGTGGACGACCAGGTCCGGGTCGTCCTTCAGCATGTGCTCGTAGGCGGTATACAGGCCGGTCTCGTAATGCTGACATGAGGCGAATGCGAATTTCAGGCGATCGGGCGAGGACGCCGAGGCCGGCGCGGTCCGGGCCCGGCCGATCGGGCTGGTCGCGTCGCCCGACCGGAATCGATACCAGTACCATCGGTCGGGTTCCAACCCGCCCAACTCGACATGGACCGAATGACCAAGTTGCGGCGTGGCGATCTCCGTCCCTTTGCGAACCACATCGGCCATCGCCTCGTCACGGGCCAACTCCCATCGGACCTCGAAATTCTCGGGGCGCATGCCGCCACCCGGGTCCAACGGGGAGGGGGCCAACCGGGTCCAGAGGACGAAGCCGTCGGGCGCCGGTTCGCCGGAGGCCACCCCGAGGCTAAATGGGTCTCCATCGAAGGTCGGGCGACGGATAATACGCCCCTCGACCCTGGAGCCGAGCCAGGGTAGGGTGGCCAGCGCCGCGGCCTGCGCGAAGAAGAAGCGGCGATCGGCGACCTTACAACGCCTGGTGGCTTCGTGAATGCGTTCGAGGGTGTCCATCGATGCCTCGTCAAACGGGGCCTGGATTCCTGCCGGAGTCGGGCCTCACTATAGCGGGCCTTCAATGGCGACTTCCTCCGGTGATCCATGAAGGCGGCGCGAACATCGACCGGATTCGCGGGGCAACGACATGGCTGGATCGGCTGATATGGATCCCAGACGATCAAAACACCGGATGCATGAAGCGAGCTTCGTTTTGGTTACACAGAGGTCCCATCCACTACCCTCGATGGCCCTCGACTTGTCATCACCGTTTGCCGGAAAGCGGGCATCCTCGGCCACCACCTTTGGCTCGTATTCGTCAAAGCCGACCTTCTAAGAGCTTTGCCTGCGGAGAGATGCGTCTGGATGCAGGTAGAGAGGTCGGGAGGAGCCTTGAATTTTCGGCCTAGCCGAACTAGGATAAGAATCCTGTTTGCGACCAATCGCAAAGACAGCGGCCCTCCTAGCTCAATTGGCAGAGCAGCTGACTCTTAATCAGCGGGTTGTAGGTTCGAGTCCTACGGGGGGCACTATTAAGACCCCGCCTCAGAACGAGGCGGGTTTTTTCGTTTCATGTCACAAACAGCCTGAAAATAAGGCTTTATGACGAACCTGGCGGCTGTCGTGACGCTCCCCGACCACCCTTTCCAGGGGTCGATCGGAGGAGTGAGCCGGAGTGGGTTCTCGTGAGGTTGCGCAACAGATCACGCAACAGATTTTGCACCTATTCCCGGCCCAGGCACGTGGCTATACCGGGCATCCGGCCCCACGCTACGTGCCAACCCTCCCAGATGTCGGACCTGATAGCCTTTCTGCCAGCAGAACCCAACCTGACGACCTGTCTCCTCGGGCCGCATCCGCCCTGTCGCCTTCCTCAGTGGGCGTAGTTCCTGAAGGCCCGTTGGGCGTCGGCCAGGACTCGTCGGAAGTCATCTGGCACTGGAGGTGGCGACCCCGGCAGGCGAATGCCGATTCTCGGACGGCAAGCCCCAGGCCCGGATAGGCTACTCGTCGGCATCCGACTCGACATCGGGAGCGAACTCTGCCCCACCTACCTGTATCCTGGAGGTCAGAGATACTCGTGGGGGGTAGACCGTGAGCACGCTGCAACGCCTGACAGACCGAGGGCTCGTTAAGCCGCCCCGCTGGCTGCCGGGGAACGTCCAGTACGAGACGATCATGGGCTCGGTCGCCTACGGCGTCTCCTCGGACACCAGCGACGTGGACGTGTACGGCTGGGCCATCCCGCCGAAGGACGACCTGTTCCCCCACCTCCGCGGCGAGGTGCCCGGCTTCGGCATGCCGCGGCCACGTTTCGAGCAATATCAGGAGCACCACGTCGAAGACCGGGACGCCTTGGCCGGGCACGGTCGGATGTACGACCTGACGATCTACGGGGTCGTCAAGTTCTTCAACCTGGCGATGGAGAACAACCCCAACGTCATCGACAGCCTGTTCACACCGGCCAACTGCATCTTGCACAGCACCAGGGTCGGAAACTTCGTGCGTGAGAACCGCAGGCTGTTCCTTCACAAAGGGGCGTGGCCCAAATTCAAGGGCTACGCCTACTCGCAGTTGCACAAGATCTCGATCAAGCAGCCCCAGGGAAAGCGGGCGGAACTCGTCGAGCGGCACGGCTACGACGTAAAGTTCGCTTACCACGTGGTGCGTCTGCTGACGGAGGTCGAGATGATCCTCATCGAGCAGGACATCGACCTCCAGCGGAACAACGACCAACTCAAGGCGATCCGGCGTGGCGAGTGGACGGAGGAGCGGCTGCGGGCCTGGTGCGCCGAGAAGGAATCGCACTTGGAGCGGGCCTACGCCGAGAGCACGCTGCGGGCGACCCCAGACGAGCCGAAGATCCGGTCGCTCTTGCTGAACTGCCTCGAAGACCACTACGGCTCACTCGAAGGCTGCATCGTGAACCCCGACCGGGCCGGTGAAGCCCTGCGGAATATCCAGGCGGAACTGGAGCGGGTGAAGGATCTGATATGAGCGAACTCGTGGCGACGGAAGCGATGCAGCGGTTGAGAGGGGTGGTCGGTCGCCACCCTTACCCGTTGCTCTTCGCCACGATCAGCGGGGCGCACCTCTACGGCTTCCCGTCGTCCGACTCAGACTACGACCTGCGGGGCTGCCACGTCCTCCCCGTGCAGGAGGTGGTCGGCCTCGATCCAGGCCGGGAGACGATCGAGACGGCATCGAAGGACGACGACTTCGAGTTGGATCTGGTCACGCATGACGCGAAGAAGTTCTTCGGGTTGCTCCTGAAGAAGAACGGCTACGTGCTGGAACAGGTGTACTCGCCGCTGGTCGTCCACACGACGCCCGAGCACGAGGAGTTGAAGGCAGTCGCCCGTGGCTGCGTCACGAAGCACCACAGCCACCACTACTTCGGCTTCGCGGAGACGCAGTGGAAGCTGTTCGAGGAGGAGCGGCCTCGGCGAGTGAAGCCATTGCTCTACGTCTACCGGGTGCTGCTGACGGGCATCCACCTGATGCGGACGGGCGAGGTCGAGGCGAACCTCGTGCGGCTCCATGAAGATGCCGGGCTTTCCCACGTGGCGGGTCTGATCGCCCGCAAGCTGGCCGGTCCCGAGCAGTCCACATTAGACGATGCGGACTTCGTGTTCCACCAGCGGGAGTACGAGCGTCTCCGGGCCGAGCTTGAGGCGGCGTCCAGTGAGAGCCATCTGCCCGAAGCTCCATCCGCACGACCGGCGCTGAATGACCTCCTGGTGCGGTTGAGGCTCGGTGCCGACAACCGCTGACCGCTGGTTTCGGTGACACCGCCGCCGTTTCCAAAGGCCGAACCACCGGCCACATCCCGGTGTCTTTGCCTGGATCGGGTTGAGCCCATAGATTCCTCCCTTGCGCCAGGGAATGATCGAGGTCGCACCGGCTGACAGGTCTGGTCACGCGAGAGTGGCGACGATAGGGCCGGGAACGGGGTGGGACCATGCTGCTGACGATCACAACCACGCACCGCCCCGCCACCGACCTCGGCTACCTGCTGCACAAGCATCCCGAGCGGTTCCAGAGCTATGACCTGAGCTTCGGTCGCGGGCACGTCTTCTACCCGGAGTCGTCGGACGACCGATGCCGGGCCTGCTTGCTGCTCGACGTGGACTCCGTGGGCATGGTCCGGGGTAAGGGCCACGCAGAGGGGCTGCTCGATCAGTACGTCAACGACCGCCCGTACGTCGCCTCGTCGTTCCTGAGCGTGGCGATCTCTCAGGTCTTCGGCTCGGCCCTCCAGGGCCGGTGCAAGGATCGCCCCGAGGTTGCCGATACCCCTCTGCCGCTGGAGGCACGGCTGGATGTCCTGCCGGTGCGGGGCGGCGAGCGGTTCCTGCGGGCGGTCTTCGAGCCGTTGGGCTATGAAGTTGAGGCGGTGCGACACCCGCTGGACGAGCGGTTCCCGGCCTGGGGCGAGAGCCCTTACTTCTCCGTCACGATCCGCAAGGAAACCCGGCTCTCGGAACTGCTCACCCACCTCTACGTCCTCGTGCCGGTCTTTGACAACGCCAAGCACTACTTCGTCGGCGACGACGAGCTTGAGAAACTGCTGGCGAAGGGGGGCGGCTGGCTGGCCAGTCACCCCGAGCGTGAGGAAATCACCCGCCGCTACCTGAAGTTCCAGCCGAGCCTTTTCCGCCAGGCGCTCGCCAGGCTCGTGCGGGAGGAGCAGCCTAACGAGGCGGAAGGCGACGGGAAGAGCCCCGGCGACCGCGCCGAGGAGGTGCTGGAGAGGCCGCTGAGCCTGCACGACCAGCGGATCGGGGCCGTCCTGGCGGCGATCCGGGGCTGCGGCGCGAAGCGGGTGCTCGACCTGGGCTGCGGCGAGGGCAAGCTGCTCCGCGAACTGCTCAAGGACAAGCAGTTCGACGAGATCGTCGGCATGGACGTGTCGATCCGCTCGCTGGAGACGGCCCGCGACCGGCTCAAGCTCGACCGCCTCCCCGAGCGTCAGGCCGCTCGCATCAAGCTGCTCCACGGCTCGCTGATCTACCGGGACAGGCGACTGGAAGGGTTCGACGCCGCCGCCGTCGTGGAAGTCGTCGAGCACCTCGACCCGCCAAGGCTTCAGGCGTTCGAGCGTGCCGTCTTCGAGTTCGCCCTCCCCGGCACGGTGGTCCTGACCACGCCCAACCGGGAGTACAACGTCACGTGGGAGAACGTCGGGGCCGACAAGCTGCGGCACTCCGACCACCGGTTCGAGTGGACGCGGGATGAATTCCGTGCCTGGGCAGAAGCGGTCGCCGGGCGGCACGGGTATACGGTGCGATTCCTGGCGGTCGGGCCGGTGGACGAGGCGCTCGGGCCACCGACCCAGATGGCGGTCTTCGGACGGGAGGGGGTGGCCGATGGGTAGCTCGCACGGCGAGTTCGTGAAGTACCCCCGGACGCCGCACCTCTTCGGCTCCAGGGGGACCGACGACGACAAGCACCTCGGGGACGCCGAGTCGGCCCGGTTCGTGGCCGACCTGTCGCTGATCGTCGAGGAGAAGCTCGACGGCACCAACGTCGGCGTCCACTTCACCGGAGACGGGGAGGTGGTGCTCCAGTGTCGGGGGCACCTCATCACCGAGGGGATGCACCCTCAGTACGACCTGTTCAAGCAGTGGGTGGCCGTGAAGCGGCTCGCACTCGAAGAACGCTTGGAGGACCGCTACATCCTCTTCGGCGAGTGGCTCTACGCCCGCCATTCGGTCCACTACCGGGGTCTTTCGCACTACTTCTACGAGTTCGACATCTACGACAAGCAGATCCGCGACTTCCTCGGCCTGGAGCGGCGGCTCACCCTGCTGGAAGGAACCGGCTTGCACACCGTGCCGGTGATCCACACTGGTGCGATTGACCGGGAGCGGCTCGCCTCGCTGATCGGCCCGTCACGGTTCGACAGCCTGTTCGAGAACCCCGTCACCGCCCAGGTCGATCACCTGATGGAAGGGCTGTACCTGCGGACGGAGGCGGGGGGCGTGGTCACGGGGCGGGCCAAGATCGTCCGTCCCGAGTTCGTGGAGAAGGTCATGCAGAGCGAGCACTGGCAGCACCAGGCGATGACGGCGAATCGCCTGAAGGCTGGAGCGGACATCTGGTCATGACGTGGGAGCAACTTCGCAGTTCGACGGCGGTCGAGATCGTGGCGTGGGCCGGGGAGCAGCCCTGGGCGCGGGCGATGTCGGCCTGCCAGCAAGACGAGGGCTGGCATTCCGAGGGGGATGTCTGGACCCACACGAAGATGGTCTGCGCCCAACTGCCGCTCCTGGACGAGTGGCCAAACCTGACGCGCCATGAACAGACCGTGCTCATCTTTACGGCCCTCCTCCATGACGCGGCCAAGCCGCTCACGTCCCATGTCGATCCTGACACGGGTCGCGTCACGTCGCCGAAGCACGCCGTGAAGGGCGAGCACCTGGCACGGGCGGTCCTCCGCGACCTCGGGTGCGACCTGGCGACACGGGAGGAGATCGCCCGACTGGTCCGCTACCACGGTCGCCCGGCGTTCCTGCTCGACAAGCCCGAGCCCGCCAACGAGGTCGTCGCGCTCTCCTGGCAACTCAGCAACCGGCTGCTGTGGCTGTTCGCCCTCGCCGACACCCGAGGCCGGGCCACGAGCGAGATGGGGCGTCCCGAGGAAAACGTCCACCTTTGGCGGCTGGTCGCCGAGGAGAGCGGCTGTCTCGATCGACCCTTCCCGTTCGCCAACGACCATGCCCGGTTCCTGTTCTACCGACAGGAGAGACCCAACCTGCACTACGTGCCCCACGAAGAATTCCGCTGCACGGTGACCATGCTCTCGGGCTTGCCGGGAGTCGGCAAGGACACGTGGATCGCCGCGAACCTGCCCGACCTGCCTGTCGTCTCGCTCGACGACATCCGGGGTGATCTCGGGGTGGATGCGGAGGAGAACCAGGGCCAGGTGATCCAGGCGGCGCGAGAGCGGAGCCGGGAGCATCTGCGTGCGGGGCGCTCGTTCGTCTTCAACGCCACGAACGTGTTGCGTCAGACACGAAGGCAGTGGATCGACCTTTTCGCCGACTACCAGGCCCGAATCGACGTGGTGTACATCGAGTCGCCCCTGCCGATGATCCTGGAGCGGAACGCACGCAGGGCGAACCCGGTGCCGGATCGCGTCATCCGCCACCTCGCCGAGAAGACCGAGCCGCCGACTTTCGCCGAGTCGCACGGGCTCATCATGTGGGCAGGTCGAGCCGGATCTTCATGAGGGGCTTCGGCAAAATCCAACACGACAGTCGCGGATCGATGGTCGGAGCCTCGGCCTCTGGAACTTGTTCCAGAGATTACGTGTCCTCTTCCTGGGATTACCAACGAACCCTGGCCACGTTGTTCGGGACAGCCATTGACTGCCCCCGAGGAGGGGCTTGATTTGGAAGCCGTGATCTTCGTGGGGCTTCAAGGTGCGGGCAAGTCCACGTTCTTCAAGGAGCGGTTCTTCGACACGCATCAGCGGATCAGCCTCGACATCCTGAAGACCCGGCACCGGGAGAGGCTGCTGCTGAGAACGTGCATCGAGAGCGGCCTGCGGTTCGTCGTGGACAACACCAACCCCACCCGAGCCGAGCGACAGGTCTACATCGAGCAGGCGAAGGCGGCGGGGTTCCGGGTGGTCGGCTACTACTTCCAGTCAAGGGTCGAGGACTGCAAACGGCGGAACGAGGAGCGGCCCGCAGCACGGCAGGTGCCGTTGCGGGGCATCCTCGGGACTGCGGGACGGATGGAATTGCCTTCCGCGGATGAGGGCTTCGACGAACTCCATTACGTGAGGGTCGGCGACGGCGGTGGTTTCGTGGTCGAGGGCTGGCGCGATGCGGATGGATGACCTGGACGAACGGATGCGGGGGTTCGAGGCGGCGCTCGATCCGGGGGTCTTGCCGGGCGTGTACATGGTGGCGCGCCTGGACGGGCGGAACTTCACCCGGCTCACCAAGGAGGTCCACCCCTTCGAGACGCCCTTCGACTTCCGCTTCCACGACATGATGCTCCAGACGACCGAGCACCTGATGGCCGGGAGCGGCCTCGGCGTGCTCTACGCCTACACGCAGAGCGACGAGATCTCCCTGCTCCTCGGGCGGGACGAGATGAGCTTCGGGCGTCGGCTCCGCAAGATGGTCTCGGTCCTCTCGGGCGAGGCGAGCGCCCGGTTCTCGTTGCTGCTCGGGTCGATGGCGGTCTTCGACTGCCGGATCTCCCCGCTCCCTTCGGCGGAATTCGTCGTCGATTACTTCCGCTGGCGCAGCGAGGACGCCCACCGCAACGCCCTCAACGCCCATTGCTACTGGCTGCTGCGCAAGCAGGGCCGTAGCATCGGCGAGGCCACCGAGTCGCTGCGGGGGCTCACCGTCGCCGAGAAGAACGAACTGCTCTATCGCGCCGGGGTCAACTACAACGACCTCCCGGCTTGGCAGAGGCGGGGCTCGGGACTGACCTGGGAGGAGTACGAGCGGGTCGGGGACAATCCCGTCACGTCCGAGAAGGTCGTGACCCGGCGCAGGCGAACCCTCCGCAATCTGGAACTGCCAGTGAAGGACGCCTACTCGGAGTTCCTCCTGG
>JAXMBE010000115.1:0-13324 GCA_046349995.1 Isosphaeraceae bacterium
GAACATGGCCTCAGATCTGGTTATCGGCATCGCGGGTCGACCTCCGGCTCGTCTGGATCAGGATCCGCTCACAGGATCCCGTCGTTGAATCGTATCTCAACGCCGACGGCCCCGTCGAGGGTACCCGTCGAGCCGGAGCGTCCCGGTGACGAGCCGGATCCCGGGCGGATGGGTCCGGCGTGCCGGCGGGGAGAACTCATCTCAGGGATGGGCCAGAGCGGGACCCGGGTCGGTGGCCGCCGCCTCCAGCTTCTTCCGCTTCATCTCGTCGACCATGTCGATGGCGGCGTGCGCACCATCCACGAAGCCGTGGACGATGGGGTTGTTCTTGGGGATCGATCGCGCCAGCAGGACGGACGGGAAGACGACGCCGTACGAGACGGTGTAGCAGGTCGTGTAGATGAAGCGAGACATGAACCGGTTCACGGCGGGGATCGCCTGGTCGACGCGAGCCCTGGCGTCAGCCGCGCCGTCCCTGGCGGCCTGGATCGCGTTCTCCATCGCGTCGGCCACGGTTTTCAGCGGATCACCGCCCTGGGAATCCGCGGGTGCGTTGTCGGACATATCCCTATCCCTCTGCGCGAAAGCGGATGAGATTCATGGTCAGCGGACGCACTTCCAGGACCACCAGGCACCCCGGTCAGAGATAACCTCGACTCGGCCGGCGGCCTCACAGAAAGATTACGACATCGTCTCGTGAACCTGCGATCCGGGAGCAAAATCGCTCATGGAGCCAAATTAATATACTAGGTCTGGGAAGCAAAGTAAAATGGGCAAAATATCACTTCCAGGCGATCGCGCCGAGTCCTGGGCCATGTCAGGGCGAACGTGACGATCGATCAGCCAGACCGCATCTTGAGCAGCCATTCGTCACGCGAAGATCGATTTTGTTCGATTTCGCATGGCAACGTCTTCCAGAAACTCACGATCCTGATTTCGAGGTCTCGCGCCGCGGTCTCGGGCGGACCGTCAAGGTCGGTCCTTGTTAGACCGCAGGCTGCCGATCAATTCGCGCACCGAGGAAAGCCCCTGGAGCGTCAGCTCCCGCTCCAGTGTGTCCAGCAGGACTTCGGAAGCCGATGGTGCATAGAAGGTTGCGGTGCCGACCTGGACGGCCGAGGCCCCCGCCGCCAGGAACTCCAGCGCGTCGGCGGCCCGGGCGATGCCGCCGATTCCGATGATCGGGAATCCGGGCAGGGCGCGCGAGACCTCCCAGACCATGCGGAGGGCGATCGGCTTGATGGCGGGCCCGCTCAGGCCCCCGATGTCGTTGGCCAGGATCGGCCGCCTGCGCTTCCAGTCGACGGCCATCCCCTTCACCGTGTTGATCAGGCTCACGGCGTCGGCCCCGCCCTCCATGGCGGCCGCGGCGATCGGCACGATGTCGGTCACATTGGGGGTGAGCTTGGCGATGATCGGCAGCGGGCAGGCGTCCCGAGTCCGGCGGACGAGGCGGCGGACCGTCTCCGGGTGGACTCCCAGGTCCAGCCCGTGGCTCACGTTGGGACACGAGATGTTGAGCTCGACGGCCGCCAGTCCAGGCTCGGCACCCAGCATCTCGGCCATCGTCACGAACTGGTCCTCGTCCTCGCCGGCGATGTTCGCGATCACCGCGGTGCCGACGGTCCGCAGATAGGGCAGATGGTGGGCCCGGAAATGCGCGATGCCGTCGTTGTCCAGGCCGATGGCGTTGAGCATCCCGGAGGCCGTCTCAACCGTCCGGGGGGTGGGATTCCCCGCCCTCGGGCGGAACGTGACCGTCTTGGGGATCACGCCCCCCAGCCGCTCGAGTCGTACGAAATCGGCCATCTCGCGGATGTAGCCGAACGTCCCCGAGGCGACCAGCACGGGATTCTTGAGCGCCAACCGGCCAAGCCTGACTGCGAGATCCACCGGCACGAGCTCCGCGGGACGACAGGCGGCCGGACGATGAGATCCGGCCTGATCTCATGATCCCCGGTCGTCCCCGGCGAGTCCATCGTGCGGTGATCCGAATCCGGGACGCCCCGTCCCGTCAGACCTCGTCGAATCCGGCCCAGGCGGGCTTGGCCATGGCGGGGCCGCCGCCGCGACGGGTGGCCACGGCTTCCAGGCGAGACGCCATCCAGCGTGCCGCCCGGAACGGAAGCGAGAGCGCGTAGGCGACGAACCAGAGCAGCCGGACCGTCAGCCGCAGCACCAGGAAGAGCACGGAGAAGAGGAAGTCGAACGTAAAGACGAAGATCAGGTCCAGGGCGATCGCGAGGAAGGCGGCGAGCCCATTGTACGTCCGGCAGACCTGCCCGGTGCGACGGCCAATCCGGTATTCCGTCCGGTAGTAGAGTGCCATGGAATGAGGACTCCCGCGGCCTGTCCCGAAAGCACCCTCCGCGGGCGATCCGCGCGGCCGGATACCAGAGATTCGTGAGTCGGGGCCGAATATTTCGTCCTCGCGAGCGACTGGACGGAAACCCGCCGATGGCGGCGGTCCCCTTCGGCCCCGGTCGCGGCGATGATACAATGACTTTCCGGTCGGTCGGAAGTGGAGTGGGCGTCTCGGAGGATCGAGACGAGCCCAGGGTCCTCCTTCGCGGCGAGCCCGGGCGGAACGCCACGTCCCCAGCCACGCCTGCATCGTCGCAGCACGGACGCCGGCCGCGCGACCCCACCGTTCAGGATCCGAGCAGCCCACGATGTCTACCGCAAGTGCTCCCGCCTACCCTGCCCTTGCCCACCTGCGTGACAGGTTGACCCAGGAGACAAGGGCCGAGGTCCACTTCGATCGGGGAAGGCGCTGGCTCTATGCGACGGACGCCAGCCTTTACCAGATCGAGCCCGTTGGCGTCCTCGTCCCCCGAACGGCCGAGGACGTGGTGGCCGCCGTGCGGATCGCCGCCGAGGAGAACGTCGCCATCGTCCCCCGCGGCGGCGCGACGAGCCTCTCGGGGCAGACGATCGGCGCCGCGCTGGTGATCGACTTTTCCAAGTACCTGAACCGGATCGGGGTCGTCGACCGCGACGCGATGACGGTGCGGGTCGAGCCGGGCGTCGTGCTCGACCAGCTCAACGCCCACCTGAGGCCGCTCGGGCTGATGTTCGGCCCGGACGTCTCGACCAGCGACCGGGCCACGATCGGCGGGATGATCGGCAACAACTCGGCCGGGGCGCGGTCGCTGCGCTACGGCAAGACCGTGGATCACGTCCGCGCCGTGGAGGTCGTCCTGTCAGACGGCACGGCCACGAAGCTGGGGCCGCTGAGCGCGGAGGAACTCGGCGCGATCTGCCGGCGGGAAGACCTCGTCGGCCGGGTCCATCGCGAGGTGCGCGACACCGTGGACGCCCATCGCCGGGCGATCGTCGAGCGGTTCCCGCACATCCTCCGGCGGGTCAGCGGCTACAACCTGGACGAGTTCGTGCCCGGCCTGCCGGTCCGGCCCGACGGCTGGACGGACGAGCCCTGGACGTTCAACCTCGCCCGGCTGATCGTCGGCGCCGAGGGCTCGCTCGCCGTGGTCACGGCGGCCGACCTGAAGGTGATGCCGATCCCCCCGGCACAGGGGCTCGTCGTCCTCTCGTTCGACTCGATCCCCGGGGCCCTGGATCGGCTCGCCGAGATCGTCGCGACCGGCCCGGTGGCCGTCGAGATGCTCGACCGGATGATCCTCGACCTCGCGGCCGAGAACCCCCTCTACTCGAGCTACCTGAACTTCGCCGAGGGCCGCCCGGAGGTGGTCCTCGCCGCGCAGTACTACGCCGACTCGCAGGACGAGCTCGCAGCCCGGGCGGAGGACCTCGTCCGCCTCTTCGAGGGCCGGCCGGGCGTGCTGGGGATCCGCAAGAGTTTAACCAACGCCGCGAAGGACGACTTCTGGAAGGTCCGGAAGGCCGGGTTCTCGCTCCTGATGGCGATGGTCGGCGACGCCAAGCCGATCGCCTTCGTGGAGGACACGGCCGTCAGCCCCGACCGGCTGCCCGAGTTCTACGACCGGTTCGACGCGATCGTCCGGCGGCACGGCGTCCGCGCGGCCTGCTACGGCCATGCCGACGTCGGCTGCCTGCACATCCGGCCGATCATCAACGTGAAGACGAAGGAAGGGGTGGAGACGCTCCGGTCGATCGCGCGCGAGGTCTCGGATCTGGTGATCGAGTACGGCGGCTCCATGAGCGGCGAGCACGGCGACGGCCTGGCCCGCAGCCTCTGGAACCGGAAGCTCTTCGGGCCCGAGGTCTACGAGGCGCTCGTGCGCGTCAAGCGGGCGTTCGACCCCGAGAACCGGCTGAATCCCGACAAGGTCATCGGCGACGCCGACCCGGGAGAGCAGCTCCGGATCGGGCCGGACTATCACCCGCACGAGCCGGCGGCGACCGTGCTCGACTTCTCCGGCCAGGGCGGGTTTGCCCGCGCCGTGGAGATGTGCTCCGGCGTCGGGGCCTGCCGCAAGACGGGCACCGGCACGATGTGCCCGAGCTACATGGTCACCCGCGACGAGATGCACTCGACCCGGGGCCGGGCCAACGCCCTGCGCCTGGTCATGGACGGGGAGCTTCCCTCCAACGGCGACGGCCTGGCCAATGCCACGCTGTTCGAAGCCCTCGACTTCTGCCTCCAGTGCAAGGCGTGCAAGAGCGAGTGTCCCTCGCAGGTGGACATGGCCAAGCTCAAGGCCGAGTTCCTGCACCAGTATTATGGTGGCCGGGCGCGGCCGCTCTCGCACCTGCTGATGGGGCAGATCTACCGGCTCAATCCGATCGGCTCGGCACTCGCCCCGCTGGCCAACGCGACGCTGAAGAACCCCGCCTTCCGCTGGCTGATGGAGAAGCTCGCCGGCATCGACCGCCGGCGAATCCTCCCCCTGTTCGCCCGCGACCACTTCCGTCGCTGGTTCGCCCGCCACGAGGCCCGCCCCCGTGCCGGGACGCGAGGGACCGTCGTCCTGCTCGACGACTGCTTCACGACGTACAACAACCCCGAGGTCGGGATCGCGGCGGTCAAGGTGCTGGAGGCCGCCGGCTACCAGGTGCAGCTCGCCGGCCTCCGCTGCTGCGGCCGCCCGGCCATCTCCAAGGGGCTCCTGACCCTGGGGCGGGAACTCGCCCGCGAGAACGTCGACAAACTCCTGCCGCTCGTGCGCCAGGGACTACCGATCCTCGGCTGCGAGCCGAGCTGCCTGGTGACCCTGATCGACGAGTACCGCGACTTCCGCCTCGGCCCCGAGGCCGACGAGGTCGCACGCGCCGCCTCGCTGGTCGAGTCCTTCATCGCCTCTCCCGCGAATGCCCCCGACCTGAAGTTCCGGCCCTCCACGGAGAAAGCCCTGCTCCACGGCCATTGCCAGCAGAAGGCGGTGGTCGGCACCGCCGGGACGCTTGCCGCGCTCAAACGCATCCCCGGCCTGGACGTCCGCGAGCTTGACTCCGGCTGCTGCGGCATGGCCGGCTCCTTCGGCTACGAGCACGGCCACTACGAGGTCAGCGAGGCCCTCGCCAACCGCGTCCTCCTCCCCGCCGCCAAGGCCGACCCCTCCGCCCGCCTCGTTGCCCCCGGCTTCTCCTGCCGCAGCCAGGTGCACGGCTTGGCGGGTATCGAAGTGCTGCACCCAATCCAGATCCTGGCTGAGCAACTCGAGGAGGCAGGGAGCTTACGAGGCCAGTCAGCCGCTCGTCTTGATTGATGAACTGACATTGATCATCAACCCGGTGCTGAACTATCCTACACAGTGGGATAGGATCCACCCTGATGAAAGTCGTCTTCGTCGAGTCGAGCGAGTTCACGGAGTGGGTCAATGTGTACCTGACCGACGAGGCGCTCAGCTCTGCAACGTGAACTCGTGAATGACCCGGAGATCGGCGCCGTGATGCCGAGCTGCGGCGGTGTGCGGAAGCTCCGCATCGCCGATCCCCGGCGTGGCAAGGGCAAGCGGGGGGGCGTCAGGGTCATCTATCTCCACGTGCCGGAAGCCGGCGTCATCTTCCTGATGGACATCTACGGCAAGGGCGAGCAGGAAGACCTCTCGGTCGCCGACAAGAAGGTGCTCAGGTCGCTCGCCGATCAGTACAAACGAGAGGCCGTCCGCCTCGCCAGGACGAAAGGGACGCCATGACCACACCCAGGGTACGCAAGCCCCTCGCCGAGCGTCTCAAGACGGGTCTGGAGGAAGCGATCCGGCACGCACGAGGCGAGATCACGCTCAGGGCCACGGTCGTCGAACTGCCCGATGAGCCGCCCGAGATCGACGCTCCGACCCTGCTGGCCATCCGTGACCAGTCGAGGATGTCGCAGGCGGTCTTCGCCCGGTTGCTGAACGTCTCGACGAAGACCGTGCAAAGCTGGGAGCAGGGTCTCCGAACCCCTTCGCACGCATCCCGCCGACTGATCCAGATCTACAGCCAGCACCCCGAGACCGTCTGCCGGAGCGTCGGGCTCCCCCCGATCAGCCTCCAGGGCGTCACGATCGAGAAGGGAGCATCCGGTCACCGCAAGATCGTGGTCCAGGGCGCCACGACGACGCGGAAGGGGAGATCGCCACGTCTCCGGTCCGGCCGCTGACTCCTGTCGTAAAGGCATCGAAACATTGTAGGATTGATCACCTGTGATTACCTTCATCTCGGGCTAGTTCAGGGGTCAGAATTCTCTGGAATATCGTTCCGATTTCTTATGACTCCGACCCCGGAATGACGGTCAGTAGGCTCTCAATCCGAAGACCTTCCCGTAGACGTCGAGTTTCTCGCCGATCGTCAATCGTCGCGGCCCGGAGGCGTTGTGGTGGAGGGCCAGCACGGTCATGTCGTCGCCCGCGGGCTGGCCGTCGCGGTGGGTGACGATCGCCCCGAGTAATGAGGGGAGGAGGCGGTGGGGCTCGCTCGCGTCCAACCCACGCGCGATCGCCAGCAGGCCGTCCTCGCCGAGGAGGCGGCCCGTCGGGTCCGCGGCCTCGGTCAGGGCGTCGGTGTAGAACACGATGAGGTCGCCGGGGCCGAGCGGGACCGTGAACTGGCCGTAAGGCGACTCATCGTCGAGCCCGAGCGGCAGGTTGCCCCGGACCAGGACATCCCGGTCCAGGATCTCCCAGACGCCCTCCGCGGCGCGGTACCAGAGCGGGCGCGGGTGGCCCGCGTTGCAGACCGTGAGGGTCCTCCGGTGGGCAAGGTACGTGGCCACCACGGCGGTCGCAAATCTCCGGAGCTGTGCCGACTCGCCGAACTGACGGTTCAGTGACTGCACGAGCCGCGTCTGGCTCTTGCTGTTGATGTTCTTCCGCATCAGCCCCCGGAGCGTCTCCGAGAACGACGCGACTTCCGACCCGTGGCCGGAGACGTCGGCGACCACCAGCCGCGTGATCACCCCGCCGCCGCAGAGCGAGACATAGTGGACGTCGCCTCCGCACTCGGCGTCGCCGTAGGGCCGACTGTAGAGCCAGGCGTCCAGCCCCGGCGTGCGGAACGCTTCCTGGACGGCTTGACTCCCGCCACGGATCTCCATGCAGGCCATCGCAGGAACGGGCGGTGTCTGGGTTGGTGCTGTCATCGGCTCCCTCGGCAACGGGGCGGTACATCAATCCTTTACGTGAGACGACGCCAGCGCCGAAAAATTCGCCCGGGGATCGGGAAAGGCTGGAGGGGACAGCCACCTGATCCCACGCAGACTGGGAAGCACCCGCCGACTCACCTGGGCGTCAATGCGCTGTCGTCACCGAGGCGGCCTGGCGCCTGCGGACGTGTCCGACAATCCTGAACCAGATGTGCGAAAGGTTCAAGCACGGGCTGTTCGCCCTGCCACCGACCGCCACAAGCGACCTCCCCGCCATCGAAGCCGTTATGCGGCGATCCCAGGACGCCGGGCTGCGATTCGCCGACGCGACGCTGGTTCATCTCGTCGAGCGGGAGGACGTCCGCACTTTTGCGCCCGAGAACTCGGAGATTAACCAAGGTGATCAGGAGTTGCACAACGACCCCGCGCTCGAGTCGGGCGGCCAGAGCAGCATGGGCCGCCGTGCGGCGGCGACATTTTCTCGTAAACCCGTTCGTTCATACTGCCTTTTCGCCTCGACCTCACTCCACGTCGGGCGTTCTGGCACCCTACTTGCCCTGAAATAATGGCTGCCCCTCCGGCGACCTTTCGAGATCGTCGTGGGCCATCGACGAGTCTCGCCGCCGGGTCGAACGACCGGGAAACAGGAGTTGAGGTTAGCCTCCAGACGGGCGCGTCATTTGCACTCTGCAATCGTACATGTCCGGGCCGAATTGATCACGCCTATCGTGCGGTGACGAGTCGGCGCACCGGAGGGATGGGACGGGATCGAACGATGCCCGTGGAATTCTGGTCGCCTCGACGTCCACGGAGATGGACCCGAACCCGAACGCATGGTTGAGGACTGAATACACGGCCCGTCCCGAAGCGACGTCGTCGCGGCATCGGTGTTGAAGACCCACCGGAGCACTTCCGCTCCTTCGCCTCCCGGACGAAAGGCCCTGAGGCGAGTGACCATCCATCGACCCCTTGAGACGAGCGACTACTATCGACCCATGGAGATCACCCTCCACACCCCCGAGACGATCTACTCCCCCCGGCACCTCCCCAGCTGGTTCCTGCTGGCGGGGGCGGCCGGGTTCGTCAACGGGTTCGCGTTTCTGGAGTGCGAGCAGTTCGTCACCCACGTGACCGGGACGGTCACGCGCGCCGGGCTGGAGTGGCCGCACGTCGGGCTGGCGGCCGAGTACGTCGTCGTCGTCGTCAGCTTCCTGGCCGGGGCGGTCGCGTCGGTGATCGCGATCCAGGCCCGGGCCCGGCTGGGGAAGCGGCCCCGATGGGGGTCCCCGCTGCTGCTCGTCGCGACCATCCTGCTCGGGGTCAGCGTCGCCGGGCGGGCCGGGGTGTTCGGGCGATTCGGCGGGATGCACGCCGCCGACCCGCCACCGGTCGTCCTGCTCTCACTGCTGGCGTTCGCGATGGGGCTGCAGAACGCGGCCGTCGCCTCAACCACCGGGCTGGCCGTGCGGACGACGCACCTGAGCGGGCCGACGACCGACCTCGGCATCCATCTCGGGGTGGCCTGCCTGGCGAGCGGGCCCGAGCGGCGGTCGGCCCTGCGGGGGGCCGCGCTTCGCGGCGGCAAGGTGGTGGCGTTCATGGTCGGGGCGGGCCTGGCGGTCCCGTTGACCCAGGCAATCGGGTACTTCGCCCTGCTGGCGCCGGCCTCGTTCATCCTGGCGGCGGCCGGGCTCAGCTTCGTCCCGGACTGGAGCCCGAGCGACTTCCCGTTCCGGGCGGTGAACGGCTTCGCTCGGGCGGCCGGCACGTGGCCTCGACAGCCGGCCTCCGGTGAGGGGCGGCCCGCGGTGAACCGAGCCTCCCCATCCCCGGGAACATGACGGGGATCATTGCAAGATCAATCGTGCCTACCTGGATGCCTCGGACCAGCCAGTGCATACGGCCGGTGGGCGGGCTCCCATCATGGCCGGGATGAGTAGCGGCTTCCTGGCCGGGTCGCGGAATCGGCGATGACGTATTCCCCGGACACCGGTGATACCTGCAAGGTCGATTCAAAGCCGATAGAATCCAAACGACCCAGGGCGGGTAAGACACCCGAAGCGGGCGTCACATCGAGCGGCGACGCCGAGGGGCCACCCGGGGCAACCACCGGGGAAGCGACCATGTTAACGCGGGCCATGAGAAGACGGCTGGTCGGTTGCGTGGGGATCCTGACGCTCTGGCTCGGAGCGGCCGGTGAGGGCCTGGGGGCCGACAAGGGCCGGGTCTTCGTGGGGTATCTCTACGGGCCCTCGCCGAAGATCAATTACAGGCTCTACACCCATCTCTGCCACGCGTTTCTCGTCGCCGATGAGGACGGCACGCCGAGGACGAGCCGGAACGTCCCGAGCCGGACGCTCACCGACGAGGCCCATCGCGCGGGGGTGAAGGTCCTGATCTCGCTGGGCGGCTGGGGCTGGGATCGGCAGTTCGCCGCGATCGTGTCCCGTCCCGAGTCGGAGGATCGCTACGTCAAGGCCGTCCTCGCCCTCGTCGACACCTCCGACTACGACGGCATCGACCTGGACTGGGAGTATCCCGACACCGCCGCGGAGGTCGAGGGCTTCAACCGCCTGGTCCGGCGGTTCCGGAAAGGCATCGACGAGATCGGCAAGCGGAAGGGCCGGCCGATGTTCCAGACGATGGCCGCCTCGTCCAACTTCGGCACCCTCCGCTGGCTGAGCAAGGAGGTGCTCCTGGAGACGATGGACTGGATCAACGTGATGACGTATGACTATGCGGGCCCCTGGACCGACCACGCCGGTCACCACTCGCCGCTCTTCGCCTCGTCGAAGCCGCCCGGAGGCAAGGGCCGCTCGACGGCCGCCACGATGGCCCACCTGGTCCAGGATCGCGGCCTGCCGCCGGACCGGCTGGCGGTGGGGATCCCGCTGTACGGCCGCGGATTCGCGGTCTCCGCGCCCTACGCCTCGACGAAGGACGTGAAGAAGAGCAATGCTCGCCCTCCCGGTGGCGACTTCCGCCGCCTCGAAACGCTCCGCAAGCAGGGTTGGAAGCGGACCTGGGACGACGAGACGAAGAACCCCTGGCTGATCTCCCCGGACCAAACCGCCGTCATCGGCTACGACGACGCCGAGTCCGTCGCGCTCAAGTGCCGGTGGGCGACCGAGCAGGGCTTCCGCGGCGTCTTCTTCTGGCAGGTCAACGGCGACCGCATGCCCGACGACTCGAACCCCCTCCAGGAGGCCGCGCGCCGCGAGTGGGCCGAGGTCGGCCGCAATCCCGGATCTCGATAGTCCCGCGTGCCGGCCCCCTTCTCGAAGCGATCGGCGGCCGCTGGATTGACCTGTCCGACGGCGGTGCCGGCCTAGAGGACCGGTTGCGCGAGAACTTTCCGGGGGCCATCACCTTCTTGCTCGCGTTCACCAAATCCGCGTGATATTCTCGCGAACGATCCTGCTTCGAGCGAGGATCCCTTTCTTCTCGGGTCAACGTCGTTTCCACACAACAGGCTGGAGTCTCTCCGTCCATGTGCTCTCCACGACGCGCTCGCGGCTTCACGCTCATTGAACTCCTCGTGGTGATCGCGATCATCGCGGTGCTGATCTCGCTGCTCTTGCCCGCGGTGCAGTCGGCGCGGGAGGCCGCGCGGCGGGCCCAGTGCGTCAACAACATGAAGCAGCTTGGCCTGGCGATGCACAACTATCACGACGTCCACAACGTCCTTCCTCCGGGGAACATCTCGAAGGAGGGCGATCCGGCCACGGGGTGCTCGCGGTACATCTTCGCCGGCTGCCAGAACACGCCGTGGTTCTGCCTAATGCTGCCCCAGGTGGAGCAGACGGGTCTCTACAACGCGTTCAACTTCGCCGTCGGGATGGAGGGCCCGTTCATGCCGCTGCCGGTCGGGTTCTTCTCGAACAGCACCGTGTTCGGCACGAAGGTCGCCCTCTTCCAGTGCCCGAGCGACCGCGACAACAAGTTTCAGATCATCCCCGCGTACGCCGGAGGGGCATTGAGCGGGCCGATCGGGACGAAGGGGAATTACGGCGTGAGCTGGGGCAACACCTACTGGGCACAGGACATCCCCGCCACGTCGGCGCCGATGCTCGATCCGACCACCGGTCAGGTGCCCCGGTTCACGAAATCGGCGTTCGGCTTCTACACCAACGGGCTCCAGGCCCTCACCGACGGGACGAGCAACACGATCCTCATGGCCGAGGTCCTCCAGGGTGACACCTACGACGTGCGGGGACTGCTCTGGTCGAGCATCCCCGGGGGCGGCTCGTTCTTCTCGCGGCTGACGCCCAACAACCCGGTCGACTACTACCAGACCGGGAACATCGGCGACCAGCTCAACCAGCCGATCTTCTGCGTCAGCGAGCCCGTGCAAGGACTCCCCTGCCAAGGGAACGCGGGCGACCAGCGGGCCTACGCCGGCGCGCGGAGCCGGCACCCGGGCGGCATCAACATCCTGCTCGGCGACGGATCCGTCCGGTTCCTCAAGAACAGCATCAGCCCGCCGATCTGGCTGGGCCTGAACACGATCGCCGGCGGCGAGGTGATCAGCGCGGATGCGTGGCAGTAGTGGGCAGTCGGCAGTCGGCAGCAGGCAGTAGGCAGTGAAGACTATCAGAGACAGACGGGAGAGGTTATGCGCCGACGGGATGCAGTTGCAGGCGCAGAGCCTGAATCGACGGCCAGGCGCACTGCCTACTGCCTGCTGCCGACTGCCAACTCCGAGCTCAATACCACGTCCCCGCTTCGGGGTTGGAATGCCAGGCCATGAGGGTCGTGGCGATCGAATCGAGGGGGACGACGTACTTGGCGGCGCCGCGGCGGATGGCCTCGCGGGGCATGCCGAAGACGACGCAGGTGGCCTCGTTCTGGGCGATGGTCAGGGCGCCGGCCTCGCGCATTTCCAGCAGGCCGCCGGCGCCGTCGTCGCCCATGCCGGTCATGATGACCCCGGCCCCGTGGGGGCCGGCGGCCTGGGCGGTGGAGCGGAAGAGGACCTCCACGCTGGGCCGATGGCGGCAGACCGGGGGGCCGTCGATCAATTCCACGCGGTAGCCGGTGCCGGATCGTCGGACCAGCCCGTGGGTATCGCCCGGGATGACCAGGGCACGGCCGGGGCGGATCGGGTCGTGATGGCGGGCCTCGGCGACCTCGACCTCGATCCGGGGGTCGTCGTTCAGCCGCTGGGCGAAGGCCGCGGTGAAGTCGGCCGGCATGTGCTGGACGATCACCAGGCCCGGGCAGCCTGAGGGGAATCCCCGGAGGAGCTGCTGGATCGCCTGGACGCCCCCGGTGCTCACCCCCACGGAGATGATCCGCTCGCTGGTCCCGGCACGCGGCGAGTACGGGGCTCGGGGGAGGATGACGTCCGCGGTGTGGCGTGAGTCGGAGGTGGAGACGCGCTCCTCGCGCATCGGCAGCCGGCCCGCCCTGGCGGCGTTGTGGATGCTCTCAAGCAGGTTGTGCGACCACTCCGAGAGGCGGCGGGCGTCCTGCCAGTCCGGCTTGGCGATCACCTCGATGGCACCCATCTCCAGGGCGGTCACCGCACGCTCGGCCTGGGCCGTGCAGAGGACCACCGGCATGGGGTGCTGCCGCATCAGCTTGCGCAGGAAGGTCAGCCCGTCCATCCTCGGCATCTCGACGTCCAGTACGATGACGCCCGGGACCGACTTGCTGAGCATGGCGACCGCCTCGTAGGGGTCGGCCGCGAGCAGGACCCGGAAGAGCGGGTCGGACTCGATGATCGCCTTGAGCCGCTGGCGGACCACGGCGCTGTCGTCCACGACCATCACATCGATCGGCGGTTGCGGGGGAACGGCCGGCGGATGAGGGGGT
>JAXMBE010000116.1:0-12471 GCA_046349995.1 Isosphaeraceae bacterium
GCGGGCCATACTTGTCCTTGTAGCCGACCAGGACGAGGAAGACGCCCGGCCGGCGAAGGTAGGCGAGCCAGTCGCCTTCCGCGTAACGCCTGCCGTTGAGGTTGAATTGATTGGTCTTGTTCACCAGTTCCAGCGCCCGACCCGCACGGGGTTCGGTCGGGAATTCGAGCGTCAACTCGGCCTCGACCTGGGCGAGGAAATCGTCCGGCGTCGTCGCGCCGCCTGCGGCCTCGACGCCGGACCGGAACTCCTGGGCCCGGCGCAGGCTCTCCAGACGGATGCCGTCGTCCTCGCTGATCGCCGTCTTGCCGAACAGGTCGCGGAGCCGCACGACGAGCTCGTAGACCTTCTGGTCGTCTCCCCGGGGGAAGAGCAGGCATTCCACGCCGGGGTGGGCCGCCTTGACCTCCGCGAGCTCCATCGGGCTGTCGTCGACGAAGACAACGCTGTCCTCGCCGATGTTCCACGTCTCGATGATCCGCCGAACCGCCTCCGACTTGGGGCCCCAGGACACTTCCACCGGGAAGAGTCGCTCGCCGGGCACCGCCAGGTCCTCGCGACGAAAGGCCTCCGCGACATTGGCCGGCTCGTTCTTGCTTGCCACGGCGGTCAGCGCGCCGGCCTCGGAGAGCGAGCGGAGCATCTGCTGGTACAGTCCGTGCGAGTGACTCTGCTGGTCGAGGTGCCAGGAGATCCCCGAGGCACCCACTTCTCCGAGGATCCCGCGCCAGAGGGTATCGTCGAGATCGGTGATCAGCCCCTTCTTGGGGGTTGGCGGGATCGCAGCGAGGGCGATCAGCGACGCGACGGCAGAGGCGTGGGCGATCGAATATGGGAAGCCTGCCGTCAGGTCTGACGTCACGTCGTGCCGCTGGGGGAGGGGCGACAGGGAATCGAGACGCTGAGGGCTGATCAGCTTCACCCGGGACAGCCGCGAGAGGCGGGCGGCCATGAGCGCGACGGAGGCCCGGAGCTCCGCCTCGAATGGTCCCATCACCTCGCCCGGGAAGTACGAAAAGGGCGGGATCGGCAGGCTCGGCATCGCGGCGACGACCGGCAGGTCCTCACCGAGGCGGGTGATCGCCCGCTCACAGCGCTCGATGCCCAACGCGACCGTGGCGACCACGTCGCGGCAATCCTCCGGCTTCCACCCGCTGAGCTGGCGGAGGCCCAGGCGGGGGTCGAGATCGGGCCACTCCAGGACGACGACGGCCAGGTTGGTCCCCTCGGAGTGAGGTCGTTCGAGATTCCCCAGGAAGTCGCCGTAGAGACCGGCCTGGACGACGACCTTCCGAGATCGACCGAGTCGCTGCTGAAGGTGGGCGGCCAGGAAGGTCTGAAGGTGCAGCGGAGTGAAGCCGCAGGCGAGCGACACGGAGAAGCCTGGGGAATCGGTGGGGGCGCCTCTGAGGGTCTTCAGTGCTTCGACCAGCTTCATGTCTCGTGGACCCGCCAGCGACTCCGCATCATCTACGTCTGTCTCGTCCCCCGGGACGAATTCCGGGTGCTCATCCCCGCAAATAGTCTACTCGACCGAGGCAGATTCATGAACCGGGTCCCGGACCCCCGCGGTAGCGAATCAACAACCGATCCCGGAACCCGCCCCGTTCCGGGGCGTGTTCGGCGGAACAATCCGCCAATCCGGCAGAAAACTTCGACCCGAGATGCGAACCGGCAACACCGAACGGAAGAGGCCTTTCACGAGCGAAACCAGAGGACTACAATTCCTTCATTAAGCGGGGCTATCAGGTCAACCCGCTCTTCGCTCGTTCGTGTGTGCGTGCCGCGATGCGGCGAAACCGGCAAGCCGCATTGGCATACCATTACGTGGAGGCCTTCGGTCGATGAGCCCCATGGCGGAGACGGCCGGGACGACTCCCGAGCCGTCGCAACGTCCGGCTCCGTTGGTGATCCGCCGGATCAAGGTCCGCGACCTGGGGACTTTCGCCGAATCGGTGCTCGGGACGCAGGCCTCCGACGAAGTGGTCCCGATCTCACTGAGCCGAGCCCTCGCTCAGACGCGTAACCCGCACGCATCGCCGGATGACACCGGGCTGCTCCTGGCGTATCAGGGCGACCGCTGCGTGGGCATGCTCGGCCTCGTGCCCGGCCGGCTGCGGATCGACGACCGGATCGAGGCCGTCGATTGGCTCTCGGCATGGTACGTCCCTCCTGAGCATCGGAACTCCGGCGCGGGGTACGGCCTGCCTCACGGCGGCGTTCGAGTCCGGGAGGATGATCGCCGCGAGCGATTCGTCGGAGCAGTCGCTGAAGCTGTACGACGCGATGCGGTTCAAGGTCCTCGGCCCGCTCCGCTACGTCGTGGCCGACCTCTCGCGTCTGAACGCCATCGGCCTGCCGTTCAAGGTGCTCGCCAAGCTGCTCCGCAAGTCGAGGCCGGGCTGGGCCGGCTCGCTCGACCGGGCGGCCCGCGCCGTGGCCGGACCGTCGCTGGCCCTGATCCACGCCTGGCTCTCGACCGCACCGGCCGCCGACGGCCGCCGCTACACCGCCCGCTCGATCGACCGGATTGAGACGGATCCCGGCGAGTTCGCCTCCGCCCTCGACCGCCGCGCCCCGGTCCGGTTCGATCGCGACCCGGCGGTGATCAACTGGATGCTCGCCGACCGATGGGTCGTCGGAGACCCGAGCGAGGCCGCCCCCGGCTATTTCTTCAAGGACTGCGATCGTCACTTCGACTTCGCGGCCCTCGAGGTGACGGAGCGGGCGAGCGGCCGACGCGCCGGGTTCCTCGTCCTGCGCAAGGACTCGTTGCATGGTCGGCGGACGGTGACGGTCCTCGACCGCTGTTTCCCCGACCCCGCGGACGAGTCCTGCGTGCTTCCCCTGGCCCTCTCGCATGCGCGGGCCTTCCGGGCCGACCGCATGCTGCTGCCGATCGATTGCCTCTCCACGCTGGAAGCCTCGCCCCGATTGCGGCGGTTCTTCCGCGTGGGGGAGCGGCCTTACCGGCTCCGCCTGACCCGTCCCGACGCGGAGCTGAGTCGTAACCTCGACCGGATCACGCTCGACCTCGCCGACGGAGACGTCGGGTTCGCCTGAGCGACGACGAATGTCCCCCGTGGGAGCCTTCCGCCCATGCCCGCCGCCTCACTCCTCCGGACCGCCCGGTCCCTCGCGCGCGCCCCGCTCTCGGCCATCCCCCTCGGCGTCTGGCAGAACGTCTTCCCGAAGGACGTGATCGCCCTCGGGTACCACGTCGTCAGCGACGACCGCCTGCTCCACCAGAAGTACTATCCCTTCAAGAACCGGTCACAGTTCGAGGCGGACGTCGCCTTCGCCGCGGAGCGACTGCGCCCGGTGAGCTACCCCGAGGTCGAGCACAGACGACTCGGGCACGGGAAGTTGCCACCCCGCGCCGTGCTGTTCACGTTCGACGACGGTTTCGCGGAGTGTTTCGACGTGATCCGTCCGATCCTCCTGGAACACGGTGTGAAGGGGACCTTCTTCATCACATCCAGCTTCGTGAACGATCGCTCGCTCTTCTTCGAGACGAAGGTCTCGCTCGCCGTGGCGGCGGTCGAGCAGCTGACCGACGGGGAAGCTGCCGAGAGGCTGGGATTGCTCGGCCGGCTCGATCCGATCCGTCGGGCCACGGCCGAACGACGGCTGAGCAACGCCACCATCCGGACTCCGCTGAGCATGGCACACCGGGAGCTGATCCTCGGGCTCCTGGCGTTCGATCAGACCGAGGAGGCCGAGATCGAACGAGCCTGCGAGGGGCTCGGAGTCGACATCGACGCCTATGCTCGCGGACGGCGACTCTACCTGACCTGCGAGCAGATCCGTCAACTGGCCGCGGACGGCTTCACGATCGGCGGGCATGGCCTGGCTCATCGGCCTCTTCAGCAAATGCATCCCACCGAGATCGAGCAGGAGATCGTCCGCTCCTGCGAGTTCGTGCGTGAGGTCTCGGGACAGTCGACCGTCCCCTTCGCGTTCCCGTATTCCGGCGAGGGCATCGATCGCCGCCTCCTCGGCGAGATCCGGGAACGTCATCCGTTCCTGGGGATGATCTTCGATACCCAGAGCCTGAGGCGCGAACTGCCCTTCATCGTCGACCGCGTGGCGGCCGACACCCCTCCCGCGGACCCCCACGGGACGAACCTCCCGCAGCTCCTGAGTCAGGCGTGGTCGCATCGTCAGGCGTGGTTCCGGGCCTGATGCGGCGAGCCCCGTGACGGCGACGCCATGATCCCGGTGCGCCGGGCCTGTCTCCGCATCGCCCGCGACCCACAGGCCCCTGTGCCGACCTCGGCTCGCCGAGCGTCCCTGGAGAGGCCATAATACTTCACCGTGCCGACCGGGCAAGCCAGGCAGAATCCCGTCTCCGGGATCGTCTGGCGGAATTCACCCTGGATGGTCCCGAGCGCGGACGTCCGGGAATCCTCTTCCGAGGTGTCTCGGCCCGGCGATTGCTCGTTCGCAAGAGCTTGACGGATCAGATTTTGCTGAGTCTCGCGGTCAGGTTGTTGGATCCCGGAGAGAGACCGCACCTGACCTCGTCCGTGGGATCGGTGGAGTGAGGTGGACCTTGCCAAGTGCGGCTGACCGCAGCAACCTGTCCGTGGTGATCATCGGCCGCAATGAGGGGGACCGGCTTCGACGCGCCCTGGACTCCGTGGCCGATTGCGGCTCGCTGATCGTCTACGTGGACTCCCAATCGACCGACGGGAGCGTGCCCCTTGCACGCTCAATGGGTGCCGTCGTCGTCGAGCTCGAACCGACGCAACGACCGTCGGCCGCCCGCGCGCGCAATCTGGGTTTCGAGAAGGCGAGGGAGATTGCTCCTCAGCTCGAGGCGGTCCAGTTCCTGGACGGGGACTGCGAGCTGGCGGGCGACTGGCTCGACCGTGCGGCCGAGGTGCTCGAGACCCGGCCCGAGGTGGCGGTGGTCTGCGGCCGGCTCCGCGAGCGGTTCCCGGAACGTTCCGTGTACAACCGGCTCGCCGACCTCGAGTGGAACCTCCCGACCGGCGAGGTCTCGGCCTGCGGAGGCGTGGCGATGATCCGCGCCCGGGCGTTCCAGGCCGCGGGCGGCTTCGACCCGACCATCATCGCCGCCGAGGACGACGAGCTCTGCCTGAGGATCCGGTCCGGGGGCTGGAAGGTCCTCCGGCTGGACGAGGTGATGGGCACGCACGACATGGCCATGACGAGGTTCCGCCAGTGGTGGAGGCGGTCGGTCCGGACGGGCCACGCCTACGCCGAGGGGTCTTCGCTTCACGGCCGCTCGCCGGAACGGCACTTCGTGCGGCAAACCCGGAGCACCATCTTCTGGGGGCTCGTGCTCCCGGTCCTCGCGCTCGGCCTGGCATGGCCGACGCGCGGACTCAGCCTGCTGCTGGCCGGCGGCTACCTCGTGCTTTACCTGAAGACTCGGCGCTACTACGAGCGGCAACGAGCCTGGCCGCGGGGCGACGCCTCGCTCTACGCGGCCTGGATCGTGCTCGCGAAGTTCCCCCAGGCCGTCGGCCTCGTTCGCTACTGGGCGGGCCGGTTCCTGGGCAAGCGGAGCGACGTGATCGAACACCGAGTCGGATCGGACCGGACCCAATCAATCGGTTGATCGGGTCGGAATCAAATTCCCCGCCGAACGACCTCGGCCGGGGTGTCCACGGGTCCTCGTGGCCTCCCCGGCCCGGCGGACGCCCCGCGTCGCCGGTCAGGCCTTCCGCTTCTTCCAGGGGACGTCCCACTCCCAGGGATGACTCCCTCCCCGCCGCTCGCGGATCGACTGGCGGACCGAGTGGAGTGCCGACCAGATGGGCTTCGGCACGTACTGCTTGATCTTCTTCTTGCGGATCTCCCAGGGATCCTGGCAGGTGTGGACGATCTGTGGAGGCCGTTCCTGGCACGGGCCCGGGGTATGGGCGTCGGTGATCGGCGAGGAGAGGACGCGGGCCGGCTCGCCCTTGACCGCCACGAACGTGACGCGGTCGATGAGCATCCCGGGCATGGGCGGCAGGTGGCACTCCAGGACGGACGTGAAGCCCGAGTCGCGGAGGATGTTGTACAACGACGGGCGGGTCAGCCAGAAGCTCCGGACGTTCCCGATCGAGGCCCAGAGATCGGCCTCGTGCTGCTCCTCGGTCACGGTGTCCGGGCGCTCGGTGTAGTAGCGGCCGCTGTAACGCTTGCCGTTGTACTCGAGCGTCACATCGTCGGCCAGGCTGATGTGGGTGTCGATGATGGCAAGGCCGGTGCAAACCTCGCCGATCCGCTCGATGAACCGGAAGACGTCCGGGGCGTCGATGTGATACAGGATGCCCGAGCAGATGACGATGTCGAAGGTCCCGTACTTCTCGCGGCTGAGATTCCGCACGTCATCCTGGACGAACCGGAGCGAGGACAGGCCGAGCGTATCGCGGGCGAAGTTGGCCTTCGCCAGGTTCGCCTCGCGTCCCTCGGTCCCCAGGGCCTCGGCGCCGTGCATCGCGAGCTCGAGGGCGTAGTGGCCTTCCAGGCACGCCAGATCCAGCACGCGCGATTCGGAGAGTGGCTTGCGACCCAGGTCCTGGGCGAGTTGCACGATGCGCTTGAGGCGAGTGTCGACGCCCGGGTTGGCGATCGTGTAGACGCCTCCTCCGAGATCGATGCTCATGGCGGTCCACTCGCCGTGCTGCTCGATGAAGTCGGCCAGGCGCTCCTTCAGGCCGGGTGCGGGTTCCGTGATCATGAACGGGGCTCCGGGAGGACTGATCGCGCCGGGCGGCCCGCCGGGTGCCCGTCGCGGGAGGGGCCGGCGACCGGGATCGGCGTCTCGCCCATCACGCGAGGACGCCCGAGTCGAGGCGTCCGGACCCTTCGGGATCCGCGGGCCGCGGTCGACCGGCGATCCCCGGGGCGCGAGCGTGAGAGGCTAGCCATCGGTCTCGTGCGAGGGCACAGGCTGCCGGGATCGTTCAGAGCAACTTTGGGGCCGAACACCTCGTGGCACGACTCCATTTCGTGACTGACGGCAGGTTTCCTCCATTTTCGGTCCCGGAGGACGCCGAATTGGTAGGACGGCTCTGGGACTTCGGTCAGCTGTCGAACCTGGGCATCGGCCCAGGCCGGCTCTGTGGGCTTTCGTGAACACGGTTCACTTGACCGGGCAGACGTCTTCCCTCGGCCCGAGGCCGACAACGCGAGCCGGTAATGGGGGTTCCCCGCGGCTCGACTCGTCGATTCGCGCCCGCCCCGGCATAATGGAGGAGGAGTAGGGTCTCGGTTTCCGCCCGGACACCACACATCCGAACGGGTCAGACGCATGACTGAACCGGCTCACGCGCGGGACAGGGAGACGACGCCGGAGGCCCCCGCCGCCGGGGCGGCCCCCGGAGCGACCGACGAAATCGAGGTGCGGGGGCACATCGTCGATTCGCTCCTCCTGCCCAAGATCCTGGATCGCATCCTCCAGATGGGGGGGAGTTTCGAGATCCGCGAGTGTCGGATCGGGATGCGCCGTGCCGATCCCAGCTATGCGCGGATCGTGGTCCGCGCCGGGACCGCGGAGCAGATCGACGCGATCCTCGGCGACCTGGTGGAGCACGGCGCCACTCCCGTCCACCCGGAGGACGCGCGGGTGGTGGCGGCCGACATCCCCGGGGCATTCCCGGACGACTTCTACAGCACGACCAACCAGCGTACGGAGGTCCGCCACAAGGGGCGCTGGATCGTGGTCGAGGACCAGGAGATGGACTGCGGGATCGCCATCGACCCCGAGGCCGGCACGGCGCTTGCGTGCCGATGATCGCCGTGAAGGTCGGCATACCGATCGTGGTCGGCCATGCGGGGGTCCGCGTGCTCCCGACGGAGCGGCCCCGCGAATCGACGCCCTTCGGCTTCATGAGCTCTGCGGTGTCCAGCGAGAAGCCCAAGTCGGTGAGCATCCGGAGCGTGGCCGAGGCCATCCGCGGCACCCGGGCGGCCGGCAAGAAGGTGCTGCTCGTGGGGGGGCCCGCGATCGTCCACACCGGCTCGGTGCCCCACGTCGCCCAGCTCATCCGCGAGGGCTGGATCCAGACCGTCTTCGCCGGGAACGCCCTGGCCACGCACGATATCGAGCAGGCCCTACGGGACGAGCCTCGGGGTTTCCATCGAGCATGGCGAGGCGATCGAGCACGGCCACGAGCACCACCTCCGGGCGATCAATACCATCCGGCGGGCCGGCGGGATCTCCGGCGCCGTCGGCACGGGCCTGCTGCGGTCGGGGATTGTCTACGAGTGCGTGAGGAACGGCGTCGAGCTGATCCTCGCCGGCTCGATCCGGGACGACGGGCCCCTGCCCGAGGTCATCACCGACACCATGGAGGCGCAGGACCGGATGCGCGCGGCGATCCGCGACGTGGGCTTCGCGCTGCTGATCGCCACCGCGCTGCACTCGATCGCGACGGGCAACCTCCTGCCGGCCTGGGTCAAGGTCGTCTGCGTGGACATCAACCCGGCGACGGTCACCAAGCTGAGCGATCGGGGCACGTTCCAGACCATCGGGCTGGTGACCGACGTCGAGCCGTTCCTCCGATCGCTGGCGGGCGAACTCGCCGCCCCGCAGGGGGCGTGAGCCCGCCGAGCGTCGAGGTCGCGCGTGCGAGGAATCAACGGACCCGGACCATGGCTTCATCGACATCGGCGCGAATCCTGATGTGCCCGCCGGACCACTTCGGGATCGAGTACGAGATCAATCCCTGGATGAACGTGGGAGTCGCCAGCGACACCGCCCTGGCCCGGGAACAGTGGGAGGGGCTCCATCGGACGCTCCTGGACCTGGGCGTGGAGGTGGACTTGCTGGCCGCGACGCCGGGATTGCCGGACCTCGTCTTCACGGCCAACGCGGGGTTCGTCTACCGCGGCCGCTTCTTCCCGTCCCGATTCCGCTTCGGGGTCCGCCAGCGTGAGAGCGTCCACTTCGCGGCCTGGGCCCGGGCCGGCGGCTTCGACATCACGCCCCTGCCCGGCAACATGAATTTCGAGGGGGCCGGGGACGCCCTCTTCTGCGGAGAGAACCTGTTCGCCGGCTATCGCTTCCGTAGCGACGTTCGGAGCCACCAGTGGATCGGCGAGCAATTGGGTGTTCCGGTGCTCCCCCTGGAATTGGTGGATCCCCGCTTCTACCACCTCGATACCTGCTTCTGCCCGCTCGACCCCGAGACGGCCATCCACTACCCTGGGGCATTCGACGAGTACGGCCGCTCGGTGCTCCGGGACCGCATCCCGAACCTGCTGGAGGTCTCTCCCGAGGAGGCGATCTCGTTCAGTTGCAACGCCGTCGTCGTCGGCCGCACGGTGGTGTTGAACGAGGGGGCGCCGAAGCTCGCCACCGCGCTCCGCGATCGCGGCTTCGAGGTCCGCCCCCTGGGCTTCTCCGAGTTCATCAAGTCCGGGGGCAGCGCCAAGTGCCTGACCCTGCGGATCGACGGCGAGGAGGCGGCGAGCTGGAAAGCGGGGCCCGGATGATCCGTCGGATCCACGACATCTCGCCGCCCATCACCGAGGCGCTGGCCGTCTGGCCCGGCGACACGCCGCCCCGGCGCGAGGTCCTGCTCGAGATGGCCCGCGGCGACTCCCTGACGCTCTCGACCCTGCACGCGACCGTCCACCTCGGGGCCCATGCCGACGGGGCCAACCATTTCGGGGAGAAGTCGCCCGGCATCGAGGCCCGGCCGCTGGAGGACTTCCTCGGGCCCTGCCAGGTCGTTCGCGTCGCCGCGGCACCGGGGTCCCGTGTCTCCTCGCGGATGCTGGCGGCCCCGATCTCGGCCCCACGAGTCCTGATCCGCACCGATACCTTCCCGGATCCGAACCGCTTCAACGAGGACTTCGCGGCGCTGGAGCCAGGCCTCGTGGACGAGCTGCACGGCCTGGGCGTGCGTCTGATCGGGATCGACACGCCGAGCGTGGACCTGTTCGACTCGAAGGAACTTCCGGCCCATCACCGCTTCCTGGCCCATGGCATGGCGATCCTCGAGGGACTCGTCCTGGCCGACGTGCCCGACGGCCATTACGAACTGATCGCCCTCCCGCTGAGGCTGGTCGGCTTCGACGCCAGCCCGGTCCGCGCCATCCTCAGGACCCTGCCATGAACCGATTGACCGACGGCCTGGCCGGGACTGCCCGGCCTGCGGATCCGCTCCTGACCTGGCGCGACCGCTTCCCGATCCTGAAAACGACCAATTACCTGATCAGCAACTCGCTCGGCGCGGTGCCCGTCGATGCCGAGGTCGCTCTCCGCGACTATTACGAGACGTGGGCGTCGCGCGGGGTGCGTGCCTGGGAGGAGATCTGGTGGACGATGGTCGCCGAGCTCGGCGACCGGATCGCCCCGCTGATCGGGGCCAGGGCCGGGGAGATCGTCTTCCAGCCGAACGTCACGCTGGCCCATGCCGTGATCTTCAGCGCGTTCGAGTTCGGCGACCGGCGGCCGAAGGTCATCACCGATGACATGCACTTCCCGTCGATCCTCTACCTGCTGAACGAGCAGCAAGCCCGCGGGGCAAGGCTGACCGTGGTCCCCTCCGACGGCGTGCGGGTCGACACGGCCCGGCTGGTGGAGGCGATCGACGAGCGGACGGCGTTCGTCAGCCTCTCCCACGTCCTGTTCAAGTCTTCGTACATTCACGAGATCGCGGCCATCTCGGAACGGGCGAGGCAGGTCGGCGCGCGGATGATCGTCGATGGCTACCAGGCGGTGGGGTCCATCCCGGTCGACGTGCAGGCGCTGGGCGTCGACGTCTACATCGGGGGTTGCCTCAAGTGGTTGTGCGGAGGCCCCGGAGCGGCGTTCCTCTGGGTCGATCCCGATCTCGTCAGGCGGCTCCGGCCCGGGCTGACCGGCTGGATGGCCCACGAGCGGCCGTTCGCCTTCGAGCCCAGGCTCGACCGCCGGCCTGACGCATGGCGATTCCTCCACGGGACGCCGAACATCCCGGCATTCTACTCCGCCCGCCCGGGCATCGAGATCGTCGCGCGGGTTGGGGTGGACGCCATCCGCGAGAAATCGATGCGCCAGACGGCCCGGTTGATGGAGCTGGCAGAGGCCCACGGATTCTCCTGCACCACGCCGAGCGAGCCCGACCGCCGGGCGGGCACCGTCGCGATCGACGTGGACCACGGCTACGAGATCTCCCGCGGCCTGAAGTCGTTGGAGATCCTCTGCGACTTCCGGCCGGGTGCGGGGATCCGCCTGTCGCCCCACTTCTACACACGGGACGACGAGCTGGCCGACGCAATCTCGGCCATCGCGGAGATCCGGCGCACGGGGGCCTGGCGGGCGTTCAACTCCTCCCGGACCACGGTGACCTGATTCTCCGTGGGGCGATGCGGCGGCTCGGGCTTCCCGGCCCGAAGCTGACGAAGGAGTCGCCGCCGGGCTGGCCGTCGCGATCGCCGTCGATCGGCCGATTGTAGATGTCGACGAGTATCCCCCGGCTGCCCGAGCCCGACGCGATCACGGCGAAGGCCTGTCGGGCCGTGATCCGACTCGCCGGCGTGAGGGTGGCCGTGTTCGTCGCGACGTTGTAGCCGACGGCCCGGAAGCGACTGCGCCGATCGTCCCGGGTCCCGAGCCTCCGGTCGCGGCCGGGCATGACCATCCAGTAGGAGTTCCGGCTCCTCGCGGCGGCCGCGTCGATGGGCCCGTCGAAGCTCAACGAGACGTTGCGCACCGCCCCCCGGCCGACCGCCAGAGCGGTGGAGCGGACCGTCACGTAGGGGACGATGCCCACGGCGTCGTAGACCGACGAAAGGCCGCTGTCGGCCGCGGGCACGACAATGCTGCGGGCGGACTCGGTCGCCCCGTCGGACCATCCCCTAAAGGCGTAGATCACCCCGCCCGCGATCGAGCCCGCGGGGGCCTGGAGCTGCCGGATCATGCCGGCGACGGCCCGGATCGACGTCGGCGTGGTCAGCGTCTGGCCGTCGATGACGATCGGAAGGCCGCCGGGCTGCGAGCCGAGCGTCAGGTTGACGATCCGGGGGTTCACGTCGACGAACGTGGTGGCGCTGAGCCCCGAGGAATCCGTCGCCGTGAGGGCGATCCGGTAGAAGACGTTCAGGCCGAGGTCGCCGGACTGCGGCACGGCGAACGAGCCGGACGATCCGGTGCCCGTCGCGACCACCGTGCGCACGCCCCGGGAATCGGACCGCTCAACCTTCCAGCTCAGGCCCGAATCCGGGATGGTCCCGTCCTGAGGATCGAGCGCGCCGCCGCCGAAGCCGATGGTCTGGCCGCCCGCGTAAAGAGACCCGGCGGTGGGCGACGTGATCGTCGGGACCGGCGGCTGCGCCGCGACGACCGTCAGGGTGGCCCCCGCGCTGGAGGTACTGCCCCAGGCATTCGAGACCAGCACGCTGAAGGTCGCCCCGTTGTCGCTCGCCCTCACGCCGGGCAGGGTGAGCGTGGGCAGCACGGCCCCCTGGATGTCCCGTCCGTTCCGTTGCCACTGGTAGACCAGGTTCCCACTCCCGCTG
>JAXMBE010000117.1:0-12463 GCA_046349995.1 Isosphaeraceae bacterium
CGCCCAACTTCAGTCAATACGGCCTAACGATCCGGGCCAAGTCCGGGGCGATTTCCGCGCTGCTCACGGTAGGCGCGCCGCTTTTTGCGCCACCTCCCCTGGAATCCTCTGTTTTTTGCGGGTTTTTGAGGGAGGTTCGAATCCCCCCCTCTCCGCTAAAGGGCCGTCAGTTACCGACACTGACCGCCCAAACCCGATGCCCTCAAGGACTTCCGTCTCGGGACCGGGCGAGAGTCCGGCATGGGGCTTGCCGCCATCGTCCGCCAAGGGCCGGCCCGATCCGTCCCCGCGTAGGGCAAGGCGATTGTTGATCGGTCCGCCTTGTGTCCCCGTCGCGGCGATCGCTTCGGGGAGCCAAACCGGCGAAGGCGTCGGGAGCGACTCCACCGCGCCCCGGAGGTCGCGGACGCTGACCTTGGCGTAGTGGTTCAGGGTCGTCTGCGGCCACGCGATAGGCCATGGCGCGGAAAGGCCGACCCGTTCGGCCCCTCGGTTTTTGGGGGAGCCCACCCGTCTCGATCCTGCTGCCTGAACCATCCGCCGGTACAGGCCCCCTCGATCCTCGCCAGTTCGGCCTCCATCCGTTTCAGCCTGGCGAGTGCGGCCCTGACTTCATCACTTTCGGCGATACCGAGGGCCCGTTCCGGCTCTTCCCGGGCGGCCTGGATCTGCTCCCGGGCGTCGGAGAGATCGCCAGCGACCTGTTTCAGGGTGTCGTCGATCAGGGGATGCTCCGCCGGGGAGCCGGTGGTCGCCCGGCGGCATCCTACGATGTGTCGGCCAGGGGAACGAAGTGGGCCTGTGCTGAGACCAGGAATTCGCCGAGATGCCGCCGATCTCGGGACACGGCCACAGGCCCATCTTCGCAAGAAATTTCATTGATCAGGGAATGTTCCGCGATCGACCATGCATCCTTGGGGGAGAACCCATCTCTGTTCCTCCATCCCACCCCCCGGCTACTCGATGACGAAGTAGACGTGCATGATCCCCTCGATCTTCGAGCCGTAGCCGTTGAACACCTGGGAGGGTTGCGAATCCGAATTCCAGTAGAAGTAGAGCTCCTGGATCGAGGGGTTGAGCGAGATCGCATCCTTCGCGGAGTAGACCGACATGACGGGATTGGACAGCTCGCCGAGGTGCTGGATGTTGTACGCGTAATTCTTGTACGGCTGGATCCCTCCCAGGCCGCCGAGGTCCATCTGCACGTAGGTTGCGGAGCCCGAGAACGAGGTCGTGGCCGATTCCTTCACGGTCAACTCGATCGAGAATCGCTGATTGGGCGAGACCGAGAAGACGAGCGACCGGGCATCGAGCGATCGGCTCACGAACCCACCCGGGTAGGAATTGGCGAAGTAATACCGGTCGTCGTTGCGGCCGTCGAAGCCCCGATCGTCCAGCCGGAAGTCCTGGAACGGGTTGTCCATGACGTAGGTGACGGTCGAGCTGAGGCCGGCCACTCCCGAGGAATCGGGCTTCCTCACGCCCAGGAGGAGCTGGTAGTCGCCGTAGCCGTTCTGCTCGGTGCCGTCGCTGAAGGTCTCGACCGAATCGGCCAGGACGGTGACCCGGTAGTCTTCGAGGAGGGGATTGAGGCCGCCCCGGACCTCCACGCCGTCATCGCGCCGGTCGCCGTCGGTGTTGGCGTTGTTGGGGTCGGTGCGGTACATGCCGTCATCGACCTGCCCGTCGTTGTTGAGGTCGGCGAACTCCTGGCCATCGACGAGGCCGTCGAAGTCGGCGTCGGCCACGATCGGGTTGCTATAGACCCGGTAGGCGCTGGCGCTGGAGACTTCGCCCGACTTGACCGAACCGGTCGCGCGGACGACCCACTGCTTGCTCTCGAGGTTCTGGAGCTCGGCCTCCGCGCCGTCGGACCTCAGGTCGTTATCGGTGTCGGCGTCGAGCGGGTCGGTCTTGATGATGCCGATGTCCAGCGTGCCGACCTTGTGGCCCAGGGAATAGCCGAGCGACTCGGTCCGGTCATCGATCCCGTCGTTGTCGGAGTCCGCGACGCTCGGGTCGGTCCGGAGGAAGAACTCCTCGTAGTCGGTCAGGCCATCCCCATCGGTATCAACGGCGCTGGTCGAGGACTGGCGGGTCTTCGTGGTCCGGGCCCCGGCAGCCAGCGGGGAGGTGCTCACCCCTTCGAGGCTGTAATGCTTGATGGTGTCGCCCTCGGTGGCGGTCGTCACCGCGACGGCCGAGGGGGCCTTGACGTTGAGGGGCGATTGGTCCTGCCCCTGGAAGTTGCCTCCCGAGAAGGTGACCTGGTACTGGTAGGTCGTCGCGGTCGGGCTCGTCCTGGCGACCGCGACCGAGCCGCCCAGGAGCGAGAAGATGCCCAGGGCGTTGAGGGCGGCCTGCACGACGGTCGCGGCCGAGTTGGCCGGGATCGAGGCCGTGTTGTACGACGAACTCGCCCCGGTCCCGTACTGCACGGTGAACGCGGCGGTCCGGGGGACCGTGAAGTTCTGCAACTCGTTGATGACCTCGTCGTGGTCGAACTTGCCGACTTCCCAGCCGGTCCGCTCGACGATGTCGGGCAGGCCGTCGCCGTCCTCGTCGGTGTCGTTGCCGTTCGTCGGGTCGAGGCCGACGGCCTTCTCGAACCCGTCCGGGAACGCGTCGCTGTCCGTAAACGGGGTGTTGGGATCGGTCTGGGCGATGAGCTGTCGCTTGCGGGTCTCGATCCGGGTGATCCGGAAGCCGATCAATTCGGTCGCGTCGCTGATGCCGTCGCCGTCGGTGTCCTTGCGGACCGGGTCGAGGACGCGATCGGCGGCGTTGAGCTGGTACGCTTCGAACAGGTCGCGGAGCCCGTTGTTGTTCTTGTCGTTCCAGCCGGCCGGCGCCGCGGCGGCGTCGGAACCGTCGTATTCCTGGCGGTCTTCCACGCCGTCGCTGTCGCTATCGACGCCGGGCTTGGGCGTATCGAAATTGGAGTCGGCACGCGAGGGGGAGGAGAAGGCCGTGTAAGTCTTGAGCGGGGTCGAGACGGTCCAGCCGATCAAGGCCTCGAAGCGGTCGTCGAGCCCGTCGCGGTCGGTATCCCGCCCGCGTGCGGTCGAGGCGAAGGCGCGGCCCTTCGGGGCGGCGGTGAACGCGACGCGGCCGGTCGCCCCGCCCGCCTTCGCGTACGCGGCCGTCGTGTAGAACGAATAGATGGACGAGGTGCCGGTGGTGGTCACGTACCGCGAGTAGTAGTCGACGCCGGCGACGACCCCGGAGCCGGTGTCGGTGAACTGGACCGGGGTGCCGTCGGCGAGGTGGTTGCTGGTGAAGTCGGATTCCCTCGGGAACGTGATCGAGGTGCCCGACCCGGTGGCCCGGTTCACCCCGAAGATCCCGGCGGAGACGTTGCCCTGGAGGTCGACCCGGCCCGTCGCCCCCCCGGCGATGGCCGCCGCATAGGTCGTGTAGAAGCTGTACGATCCGCCGCCGAGGGCCCTCAGGTAATAATCGGTCCCCGCCGCGAGGCCGCCGCTGTTCGCGGTCGCATTCGCGAGCGTCCCCGTCGCGAACTTCGGGTCGGCGTTGAAGGTGACCGATTCGGCGCCGGCCGAATCGGTGCCATCCGGCTGATAGACGCCGATCGGGACGGGGCTATCCGACGTCCGCAGCAGGTATTCGACGTCCGCCGGCAAGCCGTCCCTGTCCAGGTCCTGGACGAAATTGAGGCTGATCGGCGAGGACGTTTTCAGGACCACGTCATCCAGGTCGGTCAGCCGGTCGATGCCGAGCGGTGTCATGATCTCCCAGAACTTCTGGATGACGAAGTCGTTCGTGACGCCGCGGATCCGGAAGATCTTCTCGCGTCCCGAGGAATCCTGGTAGGTCGCATAGCTGTTGAGGATCCGGTCCTGCTCCTTCGGCGTCGAGGTATCCACGGGCAGGGAGGTCGCGGGATCGTACTCGACGTATTGCCCGGTCGCCTCGTCGTAGACGGCCTCGAAGCGGGCCAGGCCGATGGCGGAAAGGGCCTCGAACAGCGGGATGCCCACCTCCTTGCCGACCGCGTCGAAGCTGGCCCGGCGGTCGGTGTCGTCGATCCGGCCGTCGAAATTGGTGTCGATGACCCGGCCGGCGCTGGTGGAGACGCGGTGGATCTCGGTCTCGTCGCCCGGCTGGTTGTCGTCGATCGATTCGCCGGTGACCCGGGCGCGAAGGCTGCGGGCACCGCCGAAGTCGAAGACCACCTGGCCGGTCCGCTCGACGACTTCCTGGCTGGTGAAGCTGAAGTTGCGGCCGTCCTCGTTGATGATGTCGTAGTTCGAGATCCGGAAGACCAGGCCGGTCGGGTTGGCCATCAAGCTTTCGACCAGCGTCGGCACGATCGTGGTGTTCGAGAAGATCAGCGGACCCTTATCGGTCACGAGCGGCCCCAGGGTGTAGCCCTCCGCCGGCTCCGCATCGGGCAGGAGGGTCGCGACGGGCGTCAGCCTGGTGCGATCGAGCGGATCCTGGATGAATGCCGTGACCTGCAGGTTCTTGAGCCGGTAGGACACGCTGCTGACGTTGCGGAGGCTCACGGTCGCCTGCATCTGGGCCCCGACGACCTGCCGGTCCTCGGTGTATCCGTCGGTCACCTCCTTCTCGGTGCTGAGCGAGTCCTCGTAACTCCGCGTCGATTCGGTCGCCGATTCCTCGGTCTGCTGGAACGTGAAGCCGGCGGTGAGTCCGCCCGTGGTCGTGTCCTTGGAGACGTAAGAGACCTTCCCCCCTTCGATCTCCCCGCCATCCTCGTGGCTATGCTCGAGCTTGGCCTCGATGCTCCCCGTATATTGCCGGGAGAGGCTCCGCGAATCGCTCTGCGTCAGCGATGTCGTGACCGATTTGGCGTCGAGGTTGCGGGTCTGCTTGCTATTCGACTCGGTGAACCGGACGTCGAGCTGGAGGTTGACGCCGCCGACCTCGATCTCGGGCCGGGGCAGGTCGGAAACCCGGGGATTGCGGTTGCCGGCGACCTCGTAATCGTCGCGGAGCTGGTCGCCGTCGGTGTCGGCCAGGATCGGCGAAGTCTTGAAGAAGTTGAACTCCAGCGCGTCGTCGAGGGTGTCGCCGTCGGTGTCCACGGCCAGGGGGTTGGTGAAGACCTCGTTGTATTCCTGCCAGTCGGTGAGCTGGTCGGAGTCGGTATCGACGCTCCGGGGGTCGATGCCGAGCTTGGCCTCCTCGATGTCGGTCAGGCCGTCCCCGTCGCTGTCCCTGAGGTGGATATCGCTGGTCACGGTCCGGGTCACGACGGTGCCGTCGAGTTGGGTGACCGAGACCTTCCAGCCGCGCATCTCTTCGTTGTCGCTGAGGCCGTCGCCGTCGCTGTCGATCAGGGTCGCATCGCCGTTCTTCTGGGAGGCGGACGGCGGGGTGCCCTGGAAGGTGGCCGCGGCCGGGTCGATCCTCACGCCGCCGGCGACATAGGGGGGGGCGATCGGGGAGCCGTCGATATCGACCAGGTTCGCCACGCGGACCGTGTAGGCGAGCTCGTTCTGCGACTCGGTGGTGAGGATCACGGTCGAGCGGTTGACGAGCTTGCCGTCGACGGTCCCGAACTCCTGGAACCGGGCGTTCTTGACGACCAGACGGCCCGATTCCGGGTTGACCGTGTTCGGGGTGATCGCGTAATACTGCGCGACCAGCGCCCGGTCGCTCATCGGCTCGCTGAACTGGACGACGACCTCGGTGTTCGAGGTGGATATGGCCGAGGCGACGCGGGGCGCGTCCCCCGTGCTGGGCGAGAGGGGCGGCGCCGTGCCGAGCAGGGTGATGGTCCCGAGCGTCGTGGCGGCCGGCGCGGCCTGCGCCGATGTCGGCGTGCTCGCCCCCCTCCTGGCGGGGGAGGCGTACAAGGTCAGCGTATACTTGACGGCCGCCTGGGGCGATGTCGTGAGCGTCACGGTCTTGCCGTTCCGCGAGACGGCCGCCTTCTGCAGCTGCAGGCCCGGGATCTCGTACATCCGCACGTTGGACAGTGGCTTGGCGAGCTTCTCTTTGAGCTTGAGTTGGATTGTGGTGCTGTTGAGCGAGGTGGCCGACAGGATCTTACCCTGGGCCCTCAATTGCTGGAGTTGCAGGCGACTCAACTGCTGCTGAACCTGCTGGACTTGCTTCAGCATGTCCGCATCCGAGATCGCGAGCTGTTTCGGGCCCACGACGGCCGAGGTGGTTACCCCGTTGCGGAGCCAGGCCAATTGAGCCTCGAGCCGCGCCTGCTGCCCGGCGATCCCTGCGAGGCCCGAGGCCATCAGGGCCCTTCCCTCGAGGCCTTCGAACATCAACCGGCGGGGTGCGGGTCTGCGATTCATGGGGGGATCCTTTCGTCGCGTGGATGGGGATTCGTGGTGGATCAAAGCCCGAGAAATCGGGGATGAGGCGCGCAGCGGGTCGCGGCGACCTCCTCGGGTCGTTGCGTGTTCCTGTTCCTGCCCGCACGATGGCCGCCGGCCGGCCGATTAGCCCCGCCGCCGGGCCCGGGCGAAGGCCCCCGCGCCGGCCAGCCCCAGGGCGAGGAGGATCAGGCTGGACGGTTCCGGGACCGGGCTGAACGAGAGGCGCAGGCTCCAGGCATCGAGTTCGCCCGTGTCGAGCCGGGCCCGGTCGGAGACCCGCAACGTCCAGGTCCCCTTCGCGTCCTCGCCGTTGAAGATGGCCAACGGGCTATTGCCCACGGAGGCGTGGTTGATGTTGTAGGTGCCGGTATGGTTGTCGAAGACGGCATCGCGCAGGTTCGTCGGCGCCTGGTCGTCGAAGGTCGTGCCGATGAAGTTACCCCGGGTCCCGAGGCCGGACAGGATCCCGCCTTCGGGTGCCGCCTTCACCACGACCGCCGTCGTGCCATGGGGCGAGGTCAGCTCGATCCTCAGGTCGGAGACCGATGCGTGGAGGAGCTGGTTGAGGATCAGGTCGAGGTCGGTGACGACGACGCTGTCGGGCACGAACAGCGTGCTGGTGATGCCGGTGGAATTGTTGTCGGGGATCATCCGGGGGATGTCGGTGCTCGCGTAAATCATCACATCCGCGATGGCGGGCTTCCCCGACGACAGGATCGCGAGGATGCCGGCGAGGCAGGCCCCCAGGGCCCGTGTGGGGCGGCGCCCGGGGAAGGAGGGTGCGGGGGAATCTGGGTGCATCTCGGTCGTCCTTGTCAGCGCTCGTTCGTGTTGGTGGGCCGCGCCGGCCGTGTAGCCGCTCGCACGCTGAGGGCCCATCGGGTCGCCTTCGACCGGCCCGGAGAAGCCCGGGGCGGGGATTGCCCCAGGCCCCCCGATTGCCGGGCGGCCGTGCGGCAGCGACCATGTGATTCCGCCCGTTGCCCGCGCGGCGACCGGGCGACCCACCCGGGTTCTCGGCCGGCACGACACCGGACTCGCCGGGACCATCCCCGGGCCTGAACCCTGTACTGCGGGCGGCCCCGATGTTCGCCCGGGAAATCCGGGGCCTTCGAAACCGCGCGGAATCCGGTGGATTCGGGCGGATCGCGGCCCATTCCATCCCGCCGGGTCCGCCATGCTCCGCGGGGCCCGAAAATCGTGGCGCGTACGGTCGCCGGGAATTGAAGCTCGCAGTATTAAGGGGTACCGTGAACAACATGTCCCCCCCACCTGGCCTGGTTTCCGACCTTGTCGGCCGCGCCGCCGCCGGCGACCGCGCGGCGATCGTCGAATTGCTGGAACATTATCGACCCAGGCTCCGGCGGATGGTGGCCCTGCGGCTCGACCCGAGGCTGCGGGGCCGGGTCGATGCCTCGGACGTGATCCAGGAAGGCTATCTCGACGCGATCCGGCGGCTCGAGGAGTTCATCCGGGAGCCCTCGGTCCCGTTCTATATCTGGCTCCGATTCCTGGTCGGCCAGAGGGTCCAGGAGCAGCATCGGAGGCACCTCGATACGCCCGGCCGGGATGTCGGCCGGGAGGTCTCGATCTACCGGGGCGCCATGCCCGGTGCCAGCACGGGCGCCCTCGCCGCGCGGCTCCTGGGCAAGTTGACCAGCCCCCTCCAGGCGGCGTTGCGGGCCGAGCGGAAGGTCCGCCTCCAGGAGGCCCTCAACCGCATGGAACCGCTCGACCGCGAGGTCCTCGTCCTCCGCCACTACGAGCAGATGACGAACGCCGACGCCGCCGCGGCCCTGGGCCTGTCGTTCAAGGCGGCGAGCAAGCGGTACACCCGGGCCCTGGATCGGCTCGAGATGATCCTGGCGGAACTCCCGGGCGGCGCATCGGGCGTCGGCCCATGAGCGAATCCCCGGGCGATCGCGACCCGTTCGAGGGGGTAGCCGAGTCGTTCCTGGCGAGGTATCGCGCCGGGGAGCGGCCCAGCGTCGCCGAGTACGCCGAGCGGCACCCGGAGCTCGCCGACCAGATCCGCCGGCTGCTGCCCGCCATGGTCCTGATCGAGCGGGACCTCTCGGTCGACGCCGGTACGAATTCGTACGGCCCGATGGCGGCCGAACGCCGGCCCTGGCGGCTGGGCGATTACCGGATCATCCGGGAAATCGGGCGGGGCGGGATGGGGGTCGTCTACGAGGCCGAGCAGGTCAGCCTGTGCCGGCGGGTGGCCCTGAAGGTCCTGCCCCGCCAGATGGCGCAAGATTCCAGGGCCCTGGAACGGTTCCGTCGCGAGGCCAAGGCCGCGGGCCGGCTGCATCATACGAATATCGTCCCGGTCTTCGAGGTCGGCGTCGACGGCGAGGTCGCCTTCTATGCCATGCAGTTCATCCAGGGCCAGGGGCTCGATCACGTCATCCACGAGCTGGCCAGGCAGCAAGGCGTCGGCCTTGATCCGCGGGAAGGACCGTGCTGCTCGGCGGGCGTGAGCCCCGCGAGCCCGAAGGCCCTGGGCCGGAGCAGGCCGGGTATCGAGCGGGTTGCCGGCTCGCTCATGACCGGCCGGCTCGACACCGAGGGCTTGCCGGCCGGCCCCGGGGCGGTCCCGGCCTCCCTGACGGATGAGCCGCCGGTTACCGACGGGGATGCCATCGCATCCGGCGCCGCGGTCTTGCCGCGGAACGGCCATCTCGTCGGTCGATTCCTCGGGGCGTCGCCTGCCCTACTTCCGAAGCGTGGCCCAGATCGGCCTGCAGGCGGCCCAGGGGCTCGCCCATGCCCATGCCCGCGGGGTTATCCACCGGGACGTCAAGCCGTCGAACCTGCTGCTGGACACATCGGGGGTCGTTTGGATCGCCGACTTCGGCCTCGCCAAGGCCCAGGAGGACGGCCTGACGGCCACCGGCGACCTCCTCGGCACGCTCCGCTACATGGCACCCGAACGATTCCGGGGCGAGGGGGACGCGCGGGCCGATATCTATGCCCTCGGCCTCACTTTGTACGAACTGATCACGCTCCGCCCCGCCTACGACTCGCCCGATCGCCCGAGGCTGATCGAGCAGATCCGATCCCAGGAGCCGCGGCCGCCGCGGGCCTTGGATCACCGGATCCCGCGCGACCTGGAAACCATCGTCCTGAAGGCGATCGACAAGGAACTCCCCCGGCGGTACTCGACGGCCGAGGCGATGGCCGAGGATCTCCGGAGATTCCTGGAGGACGAGCCGATCAAGGCGAGGCCGATCGGGACTTCCGAACGGTCGTGGCGTTGGGCCCGGCGCAACCCGACGGTCGCGTCGATGGGCGGGGCGATCGCGATCCTGCTGGCGGCCGTCACGGTCGCCTCGATGCTGGCCGCGAACCGGTTCGCGAGGCTGGCCGATCGCGAATCGACCTCGGCGGCCTCGCAGCGGTCGGCCAGGCAGGATGCCGAGCGGGCCCGAAGGGCGGCGGAACTCGCCGAGGAATCGGCCCGGGCCGAGGAGGAGAGGGCCCTCCGGCACGAGCGCGAGGCGGTCCGGGAACGCAAGCGGGCCGACGCGATGCTGGCCGACATGTTCACGTCGAGGGGCTTGCTGGCGGGCGAGCGGGGTGCCCCGGCCGAGGCCGCGCTCTGGTTCGCCTCGGCCGCCGAGCAATCGGCGATCGCCGGGGATGCGGCCCGGCAGGCCAGCAACCGGATGCGGGCGAGGAACTGGCTCCGCACCGCGATCACCCCGCTGGCCGCGACCCTGGCCGAGGATTGCCCGACCAAGATCGCCTTCCAGCCCGGCGGCGACCATTTCCTGGCCCGGATGGGGAATGGCAAGCTCCGGCTCGTCTCGCTCCGGGATAACGGGCAACTCGCGTGGGCCGAGGGGCTGGGCCAGGTCGAGGCGGCCTGCTTCCACCCGGATGGCCGCTCGATCGCCATCGGCTTCCTCGGGGGCGGCGGGCAGATCCGGCAGGTGGCCGACGGCCGGGTGCTCGCCGAACTCCCCCTGGCCGGCCCGGTCCAGGCGGTCGCCTTCAGCCGCGACGGCCGTTCCCTGGCGATCGCGGACCGGGTCCTCCGCATCTGGGACACCGATGCCCAAGCCTTCCGCGGGCCGGCCTGGGAACATCCCGAGCAGGTCGCCTCCGTCCAGTTCAATCGCTCGGGCGATCGCCTGATCACCGCCTGCACGGACCGGAAAGTCCGCGTGTTCGACGCCGGCGGGGGGCCGGGCCCGCTGTACGACCCGATCCCCCATAAAGAAACGGCGCCGCCGGCCTTGATCGACGGCGATCGCGGCCTGGTGACGATCACGGGCGATTCCCAGCTAACCCGCTGGGACCTGGAGTCGGGCCGGCCGTCCATGCCCCCGATCCGGACCAGGCCGATCTCCCTGCAGAAAGTGGTCGCCTCGGCGGATGGCCGCTGGTTCGCGGCGGGCGGCTATTACGGGCCGGAACTGTTCTCGGCCGCCCCCGATGTGCCCTCGATCCACCTGGGTCACACCAACCAGGTGATGGATTACGCTTTCAGCCCCGACGGTTCGGCCCTGCTCACCGTGGGGATGGATCAGACGGCCAGGCTCTGGTCGATCCCGGAGGGCCGGCCGCTGTTCGCGCCGCTGAGGCACATGGCCAGCGCCAACGCATGCGCCTGGTCGGACGATTCGTCCTGCCTGGCGACCGGCCAGAACGACGGCCTGATCCGGGCATGGCGGCGGCCTGCCGAGGATCCCGTGATCGCGGTGCAAGCCCGATGGGGCTGGCGCCCCCGCATGGGCGACGACGGCAAGCTGGCTGCCCCCGGCTTCTGGCACGAGTCGGCCATGGGCATCGACGACCTGGCGACCGAGCGCCTCCAGGTCGTCCACACCGACGACGCCCGGGCCGCGGGGCCCGCCATCCTCCTCCCGGGAACACTGATCGATTCCTGCATCGGCGGCGACAACCATTCCGCCGCGGCCATCTGGTCCCGGGACGGCGCAGGCTATGTAGGGGCCTGGGACGTGGCCACCGGCCGGCCCCGGTTCGGGCCGATCCGGCTCCCGGGGCGGCCCCGCTCCATCGCCGCCAGGCCGGGGCGGGGTGACATCGCCGTGCTGTGCGGCACCGGCGACTTGCTCGTGTTCGACGGCAAGGCGGGCGAACCGCTCCACGCCCTGCGGCATGAGGCCTGGACCTGCGATGAACGGTCGATCCGGGCCCTCTATACGGGCGACGGCAAGGCCCTGGTATCACTGGGCGGCGCGGACGGCACGGTCAATGTCCGCGACGCCGACACGGGCCTCCTGCGATTCGAACCGATCCGAAGCGGGTTGAAGGGGGTGAATACCCACAGCATTGCCCTGTCGCCCGACGGCCGCTACCTCGCGACGATCACGCTCGTGAAGAACACGGCCCGCGTCTGGGACATGGAAACGGGCCGGCCCGCGTCCGAACACCTGCCCCATCCCGGCGACTACTGGGGCCTGTTCGGCGCCCGCTTCAGCCCCGACGGCCGCCGACTCCTCACATTCCACAAGGACGGCCTGGCCCGATACTGGGACTGGCAAGCCGGCAAGCTGGCATGCCCCCCGATGTATCACGACCACGAGATCCATGATTCGTCCATCACGCCCGACGGCCGGTTCGCCATCACCGTGAGCAGCGGCAACCCTCCCATCCGCGCGTGGGAGTTGGCGACGGGGCGACAGATTGCCCCGCCCTTGCCGATCGAGGCCGGCGACTCGGGCTGGTGCGATACACTCTCCCTCAGCCCCGACGGTCGGCGGGCCATGGTGGGATTCGTGAACGCCAGCCTGGCCGTGATCGAAATAGGCCCATTGCTCAGCCCGGCATCCGCACCCGTCGAAGAGATCGCCGTGCTCGCCGAACTGGCCACGTCCCAGCGGATCGACCTCGGGGATCTGAGCGGCCTGATGACGGCCGAGTGGGAGCAACGATGGGATCGCCGGGCCCGGGGCGGCCCCGGATTTGGCGGGGGCCGCAAGCCTGGGCCGGGCAAGCCATCGGCCGGTGATGCCGCCCCGAATAGGCGGCCAGGTGCCGCGAATCCGAGCGAATGACCCTGAGCACAGCGAGGGAGCCCGGGGCCGAATGCAACGCCCGGCGAAAGTGGGTATTCCGATGGCCCGCGGGATGCCGGCCAGGAAGGGCTACCGAGCGGGCTGTGC
>JAXMBE010000118.1:0-12229 GCA_046349995.1 Isosphaeraceae bacterium
CGTGAACTTGCCGGACGTCCCCGAGCTGCCCGACGCCGAGCTTCTGGGCGGGGAGAAGAAGGCCCTGGGCTTTTACATGTCCAGCCACCCGCTCACCCGGCACGCCGGACTCCTCCAGGCGCTGGCCACCCACCGCGCCGCCGACCTGGCCGGGCTGCCGGACAAGACCGACGTCGTGCTCGGCGGGATGATCTGCAACGTCCAGGTCAGGAACGTGCAGAAGAGCCGCTCCGGGCTGACGCGGATGGCCAAGCTCACCTTCGAGGACCTGTCCGGCTCCACCCCGGCGATGCTCTGGCCGGAGGAGTTCGCCAAGCTGAACGAGCTGGTGCGGAACGACCTCATCGGCTTCGTGAAGGGGACGCTGGATCACCGCCGCGAGCCCCCGGAGTTGATCATCTCCAGGATCATGCCGATCGAGACGGCGGCCGCGGACCTCGCCCGCGGCCTGGTGGTCCGGATCCACAAGGGCGTCCACCAGGAGCAGGACCTGGAGCGGCTCCTCCGCTTCGTCCGCGTCCGGCCCGGTCACCTCGACCTCTACCTCGAGGTGCTCGGCATCGAGCACGTGAGGCGCGCCATCTACAAGGCGGGCGCGTCGCTGCGGATCCGCTACGACGAGCGGCTGATGGCGGAGCTCGAGGACGTGGTCGGCCCGGGCAACGTGCGGCTGCTCGGGCAGAGGGGGGCCACGGTCAGATACGAGGCGGCATCGCAGGCGCCGCAGCCTGAGCAGCCGCTCACCGTCGGCGTCGCCGACCTCGAACTCGACGAGGATGCGACTGCCGAGTCCGACGAGGACTGAGGGGCCGCGTCGGCCCGGCATGTTTCACGGCGATCTCCCCAGAGCTTCCTCATCTCTTCACGAAAACAACGGCCGCGTCGAGTAGACTCTCATCTCTGCGTGGGAGTCCGCGACGGCGAGCCATGCGGGCATCGTCCCTCCACCGATGATGTCGATCGCGTCCCCTCCGGGCGAGCCTCGGCCCCGCCCAGACTATATCCCTGCATTATCATCGGAGTTAGTGTTTACTTTTAAAACTATGCTCACACAATGTGAATTTGAAATTGCAGCGTCGTTGCGTACATCTAGAGTGATGCTCGGATGATCAATATTGAGGACGCCGGACGCGTTCCATCGACTTCCGCCGATCGGATCACGATCGGGGATGGCGCTCCCGTTTCCCTCTCTCGAGTGATTCCCCAGGAGAACGTTCGATGCAATTGAGCAAGGTTACCACGCGACGACGGGCCGGCTTCACGCTGATCGAGCTGCTCGTCGTGATCGCGATCATCGCGGTGCTCATCTCACTGCTGCTGCCCGCGGTCCAGTCCGCCCGCGAGGCCGCCCGCCGCGCCCAGTGCACAAACAACCTCAAGCAGATTGGGCTCGGCCTGCATAACTTCGAGTCGGCCCAGAGTGCCTTCCCGCGGAGCGGCGAGCATCCGGTCACCTGGACCGACGGGAAGACCTACAAGACCCAGGATTACCACAGCGCCTTCACGCTGATCCTGAACTACATGGAACAGTCCGCGGCATTCAATGCCTTCAACCTCGACCTCCGCTACAACCTACCCGAGAACTTCACCGCGTCGTCCGCGGCGATCAGCTCATTCCTCTGCCCGACCAATCCCCTCGAAGGCGACCGCGGTGGCTCGGCGGGGAGGGACAGCTTCGGCTACGGCTGCACCGACTACGCGATCTGCCCTTACACCGAGATGGACACGCTCGGTCGGCCTTCCGACAACCCTGCGTACGGGCAGGAACCGGGCTTGAAGAAACTCAGCCTCGCCTCCCTGACGAGCAACTCCTACCCGGTTTCGCTTTACGAGAAGTTCACTCCGTCCGGGAGCTTGACTTACGTCTCGCCGAGCAAGACCGTCCACCTCGACCCGACGAAGGGCAAGATCGATCCTTACTGGAACGGCTCCAAGATCTCCTCGATCACCGATGGCACCTCGAATAGCATGGCCGTGTACGAGGACACTGGCCGGAGCCCGAGGATGTGGGAGAACGTCGGCCAGAATCTGGCTGCCTCCACGGGCGGATACCTTGACCCGGTGACCGGTGAAGCCCGCTGCCACTGGCGCTGGGCCGAGCCCGACAGCGCCTCGGGCGTCTCCAAGCTGATCAACAACAACAGGCAAGCTGGCTACGTCCTCGGCCAGCAGCCCGCTCCGGGCTCCTGCCCCTGGAATGCCCACGACTGCGGGCCAAACAACGAGATCTTCAGCTTCCATCCCGGCGGCGCGAATGTCCTGTTCATGGACGGCTCCGTCCGCTTCATCAAGGAAACGATCGCGGGCAACGTCCAGCGAGCCCTGATCACCAAGAACGAGGGTGAAGTCATCTCCGCCGACCAGTACTGAGATCCACGAATCCCCGGGCGAGGGTTCACACATGTCTCTCTCTCCGGAGATGCATATTCGGATCTTCGAGGAGGGCACAGGCAACCCCATGCATCCGGCGGCTTGCCGGATGCATGGCCCGGAGGGATCGATCCCGGCCACTGCTCTCCCGCTTTCGGAACCCTGAGGACATCAGAGTCATGGTTGAGTCTTTCAGAGGCATGCGCAGTCTGACGATGCCATTCCTCCTGGCCGCCCTGGTTGCGTTCGGTTTCGCGGGTTGCGGCTCTCAGAACGCCAAGGATTTCCTGGGCGGACTGCAGGAATCGGCCAAGGTCGCGGCGGAAGGCAAGGCGAAGTTGAAGGTCGACCGCACCAGGGGTCCAAAAGGGAAAGGGATGGCGGACGACGACACCTTCTGAGGTCGTCCCGCGGATCGTGAGGACTCGCCCGGACGTCTGTCGAAAGGCAGACTTCCGGGCGTTTCTGTTTTCCGAGGCCCCGGATTCACCTCGTAGCCTTGGCCGGCGGGTTGTTCTAGGATAGGGCTCCGCGGTCGGTCCGTCCCGATCGACTCCCGCGGCTTCGGTCCCGGGATCCCTCGCGGACGCCCCCACGAGTCTTCCGCCTCATTGGACCCTGGAGTGGATTCAACAGTGATGACTCCCCCGCTCAATCGTCGCCAGTTCGTCTCCCTCGGCACAGCCAGCCTCGCCTCGCTCTCGATCGCCGCCGCCCCCCCGAAGAAGACGGGGAACCGCAAGCCCGTGGTGATCGCCAGCGGTAGTCAGAAGACCGTCGAGATCGCCATGGACCTGGTCCGCCAGGGGGCCGATCCGCTCGACGCGGCGATCGCGGGCGTGGCGATCGTGGAGGCCGACCCGAACGACCACTCGGTCGGGCTCGGCGGCACGCCGAACGAGGAGGGCGTCGTCGAGCTCGACGCCTCGGTCATGCACGGCCCGACCCACGGCGGTGCGGGCGTCGCGGGGCTGCGGAACATCGTCCATCCCGCGGCCGTGGCCCGGTGCATTCTGAAGCGCACCAAGCACGTCCTGCTCGTCGGCGACAACGCCCTGAAGTTCGCCAAGGAGCACGGCTTCCCCGAGCAGGACCTGCTCACCGACGCGACCCGCCAGGCCTGGATCGCCTGGAAGGAGTCGCGGCTGCGGGACTCGCGGATCCCCGCGGTGACCGCCCAGCTCGACCCGACGGTGCGCGAGCTGGTGGAGCGGCCGACTCACGGCACGATCCACTGCTCGGTGCTCGACACCCACGGCGACTTCGGGGCGGTCACGACCACCTCGGGCCTCGGCTACAAGGTCCCCGGGCGCGTGGGCGACTCGCCGATCCTGGGCGCCGGGCTCTGGCTGGACAACAAGGTCGGCTCGTGCGGCTCGGTCGGCCTGGGCGAGGTGAACCTGCTGAACTGCGCCTCGTTCCTCGTGGTGGAGAACCTGCGGCGGGGCATGGTCCCCAAGGACGCGCTGGTGGCGACCACGAAGCAGCTGGTCGAGACCACGACCCGAGACCCGAGGTTCCGGGACGATCGCGGACGGCCGACCTTCGACGTCGTCTTCTACTGCCTCACCAAGGACGGCAAGTACGCCGCCGCGAACATCCACGGGCCCGCGGGCCTCGTTGTCGCGGACGGCGAGAAGGTCAGCATGGTCGATTCGGCGACGCTCTTCGATTGAGCGCGGCCGCGATGCCGATCGGGAGGCATCGCCCCTGATCGGCATCGCGCGAGCTCGAATCACGGAACGAGCCGCGAGCGGCCCGGCGGGATCACTGCCGGATCCGGTCGGTCCGCTGGAGGTCGGCGAGCTTGGACGGCGAGTTCATGTAGCAGGTGTAGGTCTGGCTGGCCGCCGGTGTTCCGGCGGCGCGGGCCGGCAGGCGGAAGCCTCGGTAGATGGTCTTGGGGTCCCGCCCCGCCTCCCGGACGGTGATCGCGAAGCTGCAGTTGCGGTCCACGCCCAGGACCTCGATGTCCTTGAACTGGAAACTCAGCTCGCCCCGAGATCCGACGTGCTTGACCTGGGGCTTGAATCGGCAGCTCCGGTTCCCGGGCTTGACCTCGACGTCGCAGCCGTCGCGCCCCAGCCCGGCGATCATCACGTTCAGCTTCACAGACTGGCCGGCGGGCGCGTCGGGCTGAGGGTCCCGGCTTGCTTCGGGTGCTTCCGCCTTGGCCGCGACCTTCGGAGCCTCGGGGTTCTGCGCGGGGCCCTGCGACGTGGCTCTCGCGTGTGGCACGAGCAACAGTCCCGCGGCGAACGCGAGCGTGGCCGTCCATGACCTGAGTTCCATCGCGGCTCGACTCCCTTCTTTGAGGGGGCGCCCCTTCCTGGGACGTCCCGAGATGACCATCCTCGCGGGATGCCCGTCGGGCCCTCGCTCCCGTCGTGCAGGTTTCTGAGCCGGCCGATCGTTCGGCCGACGCGACGGGGGAGGCGACGATGGATCGGGCCGGCAGGCCATCCGGACCGCGATCGGCCGCGGACCGATCCAAGCCGCCGGTCGCGAAAGGCTCCTGAGGTGGGCCGCAACTTACAGCCCCTCGCCTGATCCTGCAAGGTCAGATGAGCGGGCCGGCCGCGTCCCCGCGCGGGAGTTCGCCACGGCGCCGGATCGCCCGGCCGGTAGTTCGCTCGACGTCGAGGGGAGGGCGCCCCGGATCTCGGTGGAGTCCGGACGACCGGATCCCAGGAGACCGGGGCGGGCAGCGGATTCGAGATTCGATCAGGCGATCAGCCGCGGGCCGCCACGCGGGCGGGCGCGGGGACCGGGGCCGGCGCGGGAGCCGCCGGCGGCTCGTTGCGGACCGCCGCCCGGGGCAGCGTGTTGAGCTCCCTGGCGGTCACCACGGAATTGACCATCTGGTTCACCGAGGGGCTCATCCAGCTGAAGATCAGGGTATTGGGCAGCACGCCCATGGCGATCGTCAGGACCACCAGCGGCACGGCGATGGCGATCTCGCGGAGGTCGAGATCCGGGAGGCCCTTCCAGGCCTCGCTCCGGCCGAGGAAGACGCGCTGGAGGGTCCAGAGGATGTACCCCGCCGTGAGGATCACCGCCGCGGCGGCGAGCGCCGCCAGGATCTTGCTGTAGTTAAACGAGGCCAGCACCACGAAGACCTCGGCCACGAAGCCGCAGAGCCCGGGCAGGCCCATCGAGCCGAAGAAGATCACGTACGAGATCGCCCCGTACATGGGCATGATGTTGTTCAGCCCGCCCAGCTTGTTCAGGTCGCGGGTGTGGGCGCGGTCGTAGATCACGCCGACGAGGAAGAACATGCCGGCCGAGGTGATGCCGTGGGCCAGCATCATGAACATCGCGCCGTTGACGCCATAGGAGTAGTACTGCGGGCTGGTGCCAAGGTTCATCACGGCCATGCCGAGCGTCACATAACCCATGTGGCTGACGGAGCTGTAGGCGACCAGCTTCTTGAAGTCGGTCTGGGCCATGGCGACCAGGGCGCCGTAGATGATGCTGAAGACCCCGAGCCCCGCGGCCAGGTACGACCAGTCATACGCCCCCGCCGGCGCCAGCGGCCAGGCGAGCCGCACCAGGCCGTAGCCGCCGATCTTCAGCAGCACGCCGGCCAGGATCATGCTGATCGGCGTCGGGGCGTCGACGTGGGCGTCGGGGAGCCAGGTGTGGAACGGGAACGAGGGGAGTTTGACGATGAAGCCGGTGAAGAAGAGGATGAACACCCACGACTGGATCGCGCGGCCGTAGAAGCCGGACTTCGTGGCGGCGTTCGTCAGCTCGACGATGTCGAAGGAATGCCCCGTGAACTGGCCGATCCCCGCGTAGATGCTCGTGGCGGCGGCGTCGCCCGGCCAGAAGTAGAGGATCAGCACGGCCACCAGGATGAACACCGAGCCGAACAGGGTGAACAGCAGGAACTTGATCGCCGAGTACTCCCGGTTGCCGCCGCCCCAGATGGCGATCAGGAAGTACATCGGCAGGAGCATGACCTCGAAAAAGACGTAGAAGAGGAAGAGGTCCAGCGACAGGAACACGCCCATCATGCTCGCGACCAGAAGCAGGAACAGGGCGTGATAGCCCTTCACCTGCTTGTCGATGTTCCACGAGGCGAGGCAGGCCAGCACGCTGATCAGGCCCGTCAGCACGACCAGGCTGAGACTGATGCCGTCGAGGCCCAGGAAATACTGGATGTTGAAATAGGGGATCCAGGCCCTGCGGACGACCAGGTCGTTCTGCCCCGCCGACTCATCCGGGATCGACCAGGAGCCCGTGCCGTCCCGCTGGAGCGTGTTCTGGATGACCCGATCCTGCAACGGGGCGCTGGAGGGGCCGTCGCCGACATAGAGCCCCAGCGCCACCAACGAGACCAGGAACGCGGCCGTCGTGAACCCGAGGGATATCAGCCGGATCGCCGACTCCGAGCGCTTCGGGAGGGCGAGTATGATCGCCATGCCGATCAGCGGGAGCATCCAGAGGGAACTCAGCAGCACGTAGTCGCTCATGGCGCGGTCACCGATTTCGTTGTCAAGGGTTCGAGGGGCAGCCAGGCCCGGCCCGCTCTGATCCGTGAATCTCGAGGATACTGAATCTTCCGGACCGCGACGGCCCGCCAGGGCGCCCGCCGCGATCCCCGTCCCGATCGATCAGCCGCTGATCCAGGCGAAGACGCCGGCGAACAGCCCCACCACCGCCACGGCCAGGAACATCAGGTAATTGCGCAGCTTGCCGGTCTGGATCGCCCGGCTGCGGTCCCCCGCGACGTACACCATCTGGGCGAGGACGTTGACCAGCCCGTCGACCCCGAACTTGTCGAAGAGGCCGTCCAGCCTGCTGAGCCGCTCGGTGAGCGTCGCCGCGCCGTTGACCACGCCGTCGACCAGGACCTTGTCGATCTGGCCGCAGAGCCGGGCGAACCCCAGCGTGGGCCGGACGAAGAGGGCGTCGTAGATCTCGTCGAAGTACCACTTGTTCTTGAACAGCCGGTACAGGCCGCGGAACTGGTGCGCCGCCCGGGCCGGGCTGAGCCGGGTGGGGACGAAATACGGCAGGTTCGCGGGGGCGTAGTACAGCAGGCCCAGGACGATGCCGAGCCCGGCGATCACCAGCGAGGCGAGGAACGCGTAGCCGTGGGCCCAGTGGGAATCGATGACCCCCGCGGGCTGCCCGTACTCCAGCATCTTCTCGAGCACCGGGGTCCCGGCCAAGGGGATGCCGAGGAACCAGTTCCAGCCCACGAAGATGCTGCAGGCCGCCAGGATGACCAGCGGCCAGGTCATGACGGGCTCGCTCTCGTGGGCATGGGCGGCCGGGTTCAGGTCGTGATGGTCCGGGCCGTGGCCGTGGGACACCTCGTGATCCAGGTGGGCGTGCTCCTGGTCCACGTCGTGGGAGACCTTCGAGGCGTGCGCCGTGCGGAACCCCCGCGGCTCGCCGGCGAACGTCAGCAGCCACATGCGGAACATGTAGAACGCCGTGATCGTGGCGCCGACGGCCGGCAGCAGGAAGAGCAGGAAGTGACCGGGCTCCTGCGCGACCCGAGCGAGCGAGGCCGCCAGGATCGCGTCCTTCGAGTAGAAGCCGCTGAAGAACGGCACGCCGGAGATCGCCAGCGTCCCCACCAGCATCGTCAGGGCCGTGGTCGGCATCTTCTTCCAGAGGCCGCCCAGGGCCGGCATCTCGTAGGTGTGCACGCTGTGGTAGACGCTCCCCGCGCCGAGGAAGAGCAGGGCCTTGAAGAAGGCATGGGTGAGCAGGTGGAAGAGCCCCGCCGCCCTGCCTCCGACACCGAGGGCGAGCATCATGAACCCGAGCTGGCTGACCGTCGAATAGGCGAGGACCTTCTTGTAGTCGATCTGCACCATCGCGATGGTGGCCGCGATGAACAGCGTGATGCCCCCCGTGTAGGCGATGTAGAGCAGGGCGGGCTCGGTGAAGACCGGGAAGAACCGGCCGACCAGGTAGACGCCCGCCGCGACCATCGTCGCCGCGTGGATCAGGGCCGAGACGGGCGTCGGGCCGGCCATGGCGTCCGGGAGCCAGACGTGGAGCGGGAACTGGGCGCTCTTGCCCACGCAGCCCGCGAAAATGCCCAGCCCGGCGACCGTCAGCAGCCCGTAGGGGATCTGCACCGGCGACTCGTGCTGCCCGGGGCCCTCCGTGTGGGGGCGGTACTCCACGAGGTCGCCTCCGGCCTGTGCGACCACGTTCAGCTTGCCGTCCGGCGCCCGCAGGCCCTGGCTGATCTCGCCGAAGCTGAACGTCCCGAAGCTGGTCCAGAGGATGCCCAGCCCGATCAGCATGCCGACGTCGCCGATCCGGTTGACGATGAAGGCCTTGTTCGCCGCGTCGCTGTTGACCTTCTCCTCGTACCAGAAGCCGATCAGCAGGTAGGAGCAGACGCCGACCAGCTCCCAGAAGATGAAGATCATGAACACGTTCGACGAGGCCACCAGCCCGAGCATCGAGAAGCAGAAGAGCGAGAGATACGTGAAGAACCGCGGGAACCGCGGGTCGTCGTGCATGTAGCCGATCGAGTAGAGGTGGATCAGGGTGGCGATGAAGGTGACCATCAGGAACATGATCACCGAGAGATTGTCGATGTAGACCCCCAGGGGGAAGCTCAGCGGCTTCGACGCCAAGGGATCGACCGCCGAGGAGAGGGGCCTCCCCCCGTTCAGGAGGACCCAGTCGGTGCTGGCCTGCCAGACGAGCGGCCCGTGGGATTCGTGGGCGGCGGGGGCGGCGTGCTCGCCGGCGTGTCCCGGCTCGGCGGCCGCGGCCGCGTGGTGCTCGGCGAAGACCCCCTCGGCCTCCAGGAAGTAGTAATCGATGAAGCCGACGAGGCTCAGCAGGAAGGAGAGCGCGATGGCCCCGGTCGCCAGGTAGGCGTTCCAGCGCTTCAACTGGCGGATGAAGACCGCCTCGACGGCGAACGCGGCCAGCGGAATCAAGACGGCGGCCACGTACAGACCCACCTGCCAGCTCATAACGTCAAATCCCTCGATCAGTTCGGAGCGTCATCCGGGGTGCTCGCCCACCGACTGTTAGGGCCCGATCAGGAGGCCTGCCTCGGCAGCAGTCGCACGGCGAAGTCGCGACCCGTCCGCGAGTGCGACCAGATCTTGGGCGCGCGGGGAGATCGTGAAATATGTCACAGCCTGGAGACCTTTGCAAGACCCTGCCGACCCCGCGCCATCCCCCACGGACCGCCGGATTTCCGATCGGCCACGGGTGGGGTCTTTCCCGGAGATAACGCCCGGTCGGCCGGGGCGGCGGCCTTGCGACCGGATCACCCGTACATCGCAGCGACATGAGCCTCCTCTGCGTCGTGGGGCCCCCGGCGCCGTCGGGCTCACCAATCCCAGCCTCCCGCGGCCTTGATCGTCGACACCGTCTCTATTACAGTTGTACGATACAAAGCTCCTCCGGCGATCGTCTTCGCGGGGTACTCCGGGGCGGTCTCATGCGACTCAAGCTGCCCAGATTTCGCCTGCGGTTGCGGACGCTGGTCGCTCTGATTGCGGTCCTGGCGGTGTCCCTTTGGGCAGGGCTGAGCATCTGGAGCCCCACTCGCCGCCTGGGCCGCCTCCTGAGGGCCGATCAGCCGGCCTTCGTCCGCCGGGAGGCCGCCTCCTCCCTGGGGTGGGGGATCCCGCCCTGGGAAGTGGACCAGGCTGTCAGCCTGCTGATCGGGGCGTTCGACGACCCGAGCCCTCGCGTCCGCGAATACGCCGGCGGCGGCCTGGCCAATCTCGGGCCGCGCGCCGACAGGGCGATCCCGAAGCTCATCACCGCCCTGGGCGAGGAGGATCGTTTCGTTCGCTCCGCCGCCGCCGGTACGCTCGGCTACGTGGTCGCGGCCGGGTCGGCGCGGCGGGGCGAGGCCGTCGAGGCGCTCGCTCGCGCCCTGAACGACAAGGATCCCGACGTCCGCCTGTCGGCCGCGGGGGCACTGGTCAAGGTGGGCGAGGCCCCGAGAGCGGCCGGGGTCCTCGTCTCGGCCTACAGCGGGGTCGATCAGCATCTCCGCGCCTGGTCTCGGCAGATCATGCGCGACGCGAACGACCCGATCCCCATCGTCGCCATGCTGGCCCCGGAGATCCGCGTCAAGGATGGCCGGCGGCGCGACGAGGCGCTCCAGACCTTGTTGCAGATCGGCTCCCCCGAGTTGGTGAGGTCGATCCTCAATTCCGCCCTCGCCGCCGATGACCCCGAGGTCCGGAAGTGGGCGGAGTCGAGCCTCGGGCGGATCACGGGGGCCCCCTGAACGCCGCCCCGACGCCGATTGGGTTCGACCGACGACCGACTTCCCGGAAGTCGCGGCCTCCGCGACCCTTGCAAGGAGGCCCTGCCGGGAATACCTTGATTCTGCGGTCCCCGTCCCGGGTCGACGCGGCGCGTACCGAGTCGACGACCTGTGCCCGTTGAGCGGCGGGGCACCCCTCAACTGGGCGGAACCTGCGACGACCTGCTGCAACCGGAGGCCTTGCCGATGCCGACCGTGACCGTGGATGGAGAGAAGTCAATCGAGGTCGAGCCGGGGAAGAAGCTGGTCCTGGCTATCGAGGACGCCGGGATCGACATCATGCATCGCTGCGGCGGGAACGCCCGGTGCACCACCTGCCGGGTCGAGGTCCTCGGCGGGGACGTGGGGGCCCCCGAGGAGCCGGAGCGGGAGCGGCTCGCCCGGGAAGGCGATCTCGCTCCGAACATCCGCCTCTCTTGCCAGATGCGCGTCAACTCCGACCTCTGGGTGGCCGTCCTCAATCGGAGCTCGGCCCAGGGCGTGGCCCCGGGACCCCGACCGGCCGATTGAACCGACCGGCCTCCGAGATTTCCGGTCCTGCGAGTCCGCGATGGAAAACAAGGCACGCCGGGGGCGTCCTCCCGGCGCGCCTTGTCCGCGTACCTCGCGTTGGCGGCCCCTCGCTCAGGGCGTGACCGAGCCGAGGTTGATCAGCGTGTTGGTCGAGGGGACCACGGTCGAGTTGGGAATCACGATCCGGGTCAAGCCGACGATGTCCCCAATGATGTAGAAGGCCTGGTCGATATTCCGCCCGATCACGAACGCGCTTCCCGGGCCGACGGAGAGGTTGCCCTGGATGTAGGTGGAGACCGACGGTTGCTGGGCCGTCGTCTGGGTCCCGATGATGGGCTGATTCAGGGATAGGACATTGCTGCCGGTCCCGGTGCCCTTGGGCGGCTGGAGCACCGCGCCGAGGTCGCGCCCGATCTTGAACTGCGAGCCGTTGGTCAGCTCGATGTTGCCCCCGGTGTTCAGGAGGTTCAGGTCACGGCCGATCTGGATGCTGCTGCCGGTGTTCAGGGTGATACCCTCGAGCACGTCCAGTGTGTTCAGCGAGCCTCCCGTCACGATCGACGCGCCGGGCAGGATGGCGTTGAACGCGATCCGATCGATGGTCGTCGTACCGGCGACGACGATGGGGCCCGACAGATTGGCGGTGTGGAATCCCTCGATCGACCCGATCCGGCCGCTGTTGACCGTGATCTGGCCGACGTTCACCAGTTGGTCCTGCCCGGACATGCCGTAGGCGTAGCTATGCGCATAGCCCTTGCGGATGGGGTGGGGCAGGGGGTTGATCGTCAACTGGGTGTTCTCGGTGGAGCCATCCACGATGATCCCGATCTTCCCCTGCGGCATGGCGTACACGCGGACGGTGCCGGGGGGCTGGGGATAGTTCGTCGGCTGGATGGTCTGCAACTCCGTCGTCGGCGCCCCCTGGCTGTAGCTCCCGGCGGTCCCTTCGGTCGCGGAGGTCCCCAGGGTATTCGTGATGTAGGCGAGCTGGATGCGATAGACGGACCCATCCCGGGTCACCACGTTGGCCGCCTTGCCGCCCCGGATCGTCTGCGAGGCGGGGGC
>JAXMBE010000119.1:0-11991 GCA_046349995.1 Isosphaeraceae bacterium
GAGGTGCCGGCGGTGCCGTTCACGCAGCTCAGCGAGATGCCCCCCGGGCCGCCCTCCTCGGAGATCCGCTCCCAGGTGCTCGCGGCGCGGGCCCGCCAGGCCGAGCGGTTCGGCCAGGACGGCCCGCTGGTCAACGGCCGGATGACGCCGCGCCAGCTCCGCAAGTTCTGCAGGCTTAAGCCCGAGGCGCTGAGCATCCTCAAGGCGGCGATGGAGGAGCTGGGCCTCTCGGCCCGGGCCCACGACAAGGTCCTGCGGGTGGCCCGCACGATCGCCGACCTGGAGTCCTCCGACGAGATCAGGCCCCAGCACATCGCCGAGGCCGTCGGCTACCGCTCCCTCGACCGCAGCGTCTGGATGTGAGATCACTGGCACGGCGACGAGCCGGAACGCGTCGCGGCTCCTGTGAATCACGCTCTCGCAAGGGGTAATGCACGCTCATGGGACAACTCCGGGCAGCGAATGGAGCCTCCAGGGGGCTCGCCGTGCAGACGATGGTGCTGGGCATGGCCTGCGTCGCGGTCGGCAGTGTGGCCGACGCCCTGTATCTGCCGCACCAGTCGCTCTGGCACGATGAGGCCGTCCAGATGTCGGGGCTGTCCCTGAACCCGGCCGAGGTCACGGGGTGGCTGGCGGGGAAAGTCCACCACGACTTCGGCGTCGGGGAGGATCGGATGCCCCCGCTGAGCTACTGGGCAGGATGGGCCTGGTCGGAGCTCTTCGGCCTCGGCGAGCGATCGATGCGGTGGTTCGGCGTGACCTGCGTCGCCGCCGCGACAGGCATCCTGTTCGCGTCCGCGCGGTCGGCCTGGGGGCTCGCCGCCGGCAGCGCCGCCGCACTGCTGCTGGCGACCTCGCCGAACGTCATCGTGCAGGCGGTCGAGATCCGGGCCTATCCGCTGCTCATCCTGGAGTCGGCCGGGCTCTTCGCCTGCCTGATCGGTTACAGCTCCGGGTCGAAAGAGGCGCGTCGTCGTTGGCTCATCGGGATACTGGCCTGCGGGCTCGCCGCGATGTACACGCATTTCTTCGGCCTGGTCGCGCTCGGCGGGGCTCTCGTCGCGGCGTTTGCCGTGGCCAGGGCTCGAGGCGAAAGTGTCTGGCCGGTGATCACGCTGGCCTGCGTGGCCGCGGTCGCCGCAGTTGGCCTCTGGCCGTTCGTCGTCGCCTCGGCCCACCTGTCGGAAAGCGGTGCCGGGCCGACGGAAGGCAAGGTGGTCGGGCTGGTCCGGATGGGCTACCGGCTCTTCTCACACCCGGCGATGTCCCTGAGCCCGGTCGCCGTCGGGCTGGTGCTGGTCGGGTGGGCCGTGGGGCTCGGGAGCGCGCTGGTCCCCAGGAAGGACTCGGCCGAGGGCGCGATGGGCCTCGCCCTTGCCCTCGCTTCGGGCACGGCGGTGGTGGCGCTGGCCCAACTGGCCCAGCGCTCATTCGAGGCGGCGCGGCCGAGCTACAATGTCTGGATGCTCCCGGCCCTGGCCTTGCTGATGGCGTCCGGGCTGGCAGCCAGGGCGCGCACACTTCGGGCGGCGTCGTTCCTGGGGATCATGCTGGCGTTGATCGCGAACCTCTACGCCGCCGGGCAACTCGCCGTCCGCGGGGACGCCTTCGCTCACACGCCCCACCGGCACATCGCCGGGTTGATCCATCGCTATGGGCCGGGCAAGGTGGCGCTGATCCATGACGGCGACACGGCCGGCGCCTGGGGCATCTTCTCGCCGGTCCGCTACGAATTCGGCACCTCGCCGCCACAGTTCGGTTACCTCCCGGACGCGAGTGAGCCGCAGCGCGTCCGGCTGACGACCTACCCGCCGTCCGAGGCCCGGCTGGAGCTGTCCGATCTCCGCTTCGACGTCCTGATCGTCATTCGCCCCGAGCAGCGGAACGCCAAGGACATCGCGGAGCAACTCCGCCGGGGCATCGTCCCCCTGGGAGACGGCCCGGTGGTGCGGGCGCTCCTGGCCTCGGGCCGCTGGGAGAGGGTCGAGGAAGAGACCTACCTTGCGTTCGTGGGTGCTGACGTTGATGTCTTCCGGAGCACCCGACCCGGTGGGCCCGCGGCCGGGCATTCCGGCTACGGGCTGGACGACCCGGGATCGGGTAAGCGAGGACTTGCGTTCCTTCTCCCGGAGCATTTCGGTACTGTGTGCACCCGGCTTCGCCCTGGACTCTGACCCCGGGCGAGTCGCGAATCGACGCCACGCCACAGAGCGGACGGAGTCCGCGCCCCCCCAAAAGTCGCTCATGGAGGAGCCCGCGATGCCCGCATCCGTCATCCGCACCGATTCCCCCCGGCCCGATCGGCTGATCGAAGGCGGTGGCCCCTCGATCCTCTGCGTTGACCTCGATGGAACGTTGGTCTCGACCGACCTCCTTCACGAATCCGTCTGCCTGCTGCTGCGGGAGCGACCCGGCGCGATCCTCAGGCTACCCTTCTGGCTCCGTCGGGGGCGGGCCCATCTGAAGGCGAAGCTCGCCGAGCGGGTCCTCCCCGAGCCGGCCAGTCTCCCCTACGTCCCGGAGGTCCTGGCCTATCTCAAGCAGGCCCGCGCCTCGGGGGCCAGGACGGCCCTGGTCACGGCCTCGCACAGGCGGCACGCGGAGGCGGTCGCCGATCACCTCGGACTCTTCGACGAGGTGATCGCCAGCGACCACCGGGAGAATCTCAAAGGCAGGGCGAAGCTCGACGCGATCCGCCAGGCGTTCGGCGATGCGCCGTTCGATTACGTCGGGGACTCGAGGGCCGATCTTCCCGTCTGGAGGGAAGCAAGGCGGGCGCTCCTGGTCGGGCCTAGCCGTTCCGTCGTCGCCGAGGTGGTCCGCGCGGGGAAGGAGCCGCGGGTCTTCGAGCGCCCCGGGGGTGCGCTGAAGAGCCATTTCCGTTTGATCCGTCCCCATCAGTGGACCAAGAACCTGCTCCTCTTCGTGCCGCTGATCACGGCCCACCTGTGGGCCGACCCGGGCGCGCTCTCGCGCATCGCCCTGGCGATGGCGATCTTCTGCCTGACCGCGTCGGCGGTCTACGTGGTCAACGACCTGCTGGACCTCTCGGCGGACCGGCGGCATCGATCCAAGCGGCTCCGCCCGCTGGCCGCGGGGGAAGTCCCGATCCCGCGCGCCTTCGTCATCGCCGCGGGGCTCTTCCTGCTGGCGTCCTTCGCGACGCTCCTCCTGCCGAGGGCGTTCGCCGGATGCCTCATCGTCTACATCGCCCTGACGACCGGGTACTCGTTCCATATCAAGCGTAAAGTCATCCTCGACGTGGTCTGCCTCGCCGGGCTCTACACGCTCCGGATCATCGCGGGCGGCGCGGCCGCGAGCATCACAATCTCTCCCTGGCTGCTGGCCTTCTCGATGTTCTTCTTCCTCAGCCTGGCGTTCGTCAAGCGGTACTCAGAGCTGATCGTGAAGTCGAGCACGCCCGCGACGACGACGATCGAAGGACGGGGCTATACCCCGATCGACCTCGAGCTGATCCAGAGCATGGGCCCCTCGATGGGGGCCATCTCGGTGCTCGTGATGTGCCTCTACATCAACAGCCCCGATGTCCTCAAGCTCTATCGCCATCCCCAGCTCCTCTGGATGATCTGCCCGATCCTGCTCTACTGGGTCCTCCGGGTCTGGCTGCTCGCCCGACGTCAGCAACTCCATGACGACCCGATCGTCTTCGCTCTCGGCGATCGGATCAGCTACCTGGCCGGGGCGCTCGTGTTGCTGATCATCGTGCTGGCGATGTGACGGAGAGACAGTCGAGATGCCCGGGGGCCACTCGCCAGATGAGATGGGGCCGAGACTCGGGGCCGCCTCCATCTGGCAATTGCTGATGGTGCCGCGTAACCTCAGTCCGTCGCGCCCGCCGTCGTGAGGAGGGCGCCCCACACACCATCGGGAACCAGCCGAGGCGTGGCATGATGAATCTGAGACTGTGCAAGGGTCGGTTGACCGCCTTGTGCGCGCTGGCCACGCTCGCGTCGGTCGCCTCGGCGGAGGAGGGACGGCCGGCCGTCTCCTGGCGGAAGACGGTGATCGAGGGGAGATTCCGCTCGGAGGGCGTGGCGGCGGCCGACGTCAACAAGGACGGCAGGAATGACGTGCTCGTCGCGGATTTCTGGTACGAGGCACCGAACTGGACGAGGCACGAGATCCGCAAGCCAGGGGACTACGGTGACGGCCTGCATGGCTACAGCGATTGCATGACCTGCTGGGCCGATGACGTGAATGCCGACGGCTGGGTCGATCAGATCGTCATCGGTTTCCCGGGCTCGCCCGCGATCTGGTATGAGAACCCGAAAGGCAGGCCCGGGCACTGGCCCGCGCACCCGATCTGGCCGAGTGCCTGCAACGAGACGCCCCTCTACGCCGACCTGTTCGGCGACGGCCGGAGGGTCCTGGTCATGGGCTGGCAGCCGCCGGGCAAGGACAACGAGGGCCAGATGGCCTGGTTCACGCCCGGCAGCAGCCCCGATCAACCCTGGGAGATGCACCCGATCAGCGAGCCGAGCACGCCGGGCCATCCGGTCCCGGGGACCTTCCGGTTCTCACACGGCCTGGGCGTCGGCGACCTCAACGGCGACGGCCGTCCCGACGTGATCTGCACCGGCGGCTGGTGGGAACAGCCCCCGTCCGGTCGCGCCGCATCGAAGGCGTGGACATTCCACCCCGCGACGCTCGGCACCGCCGTGGCCGACATGATCGCCTACGACGTGGACCATGACGGCAAGTCCGACGTGATCGCCAGCTCCGCCCATCAGTTCGGGATCTGGTGGTTCCGGCAGGGCGAGGTGAAGGACGGGTCGCCGCAGTTCCATCAGCACGACCTCTTCCCGAGGCTCGTCTCCGAGACGCACGCGATGATCGCGGTCGACCTGAATGGCGACGGGCTCAAGGACCTGATCACGGGCAAGCGATTCTGGTCGCACGGGAAGAATGAGCCGGGCTCGGATCAGCCCGCCAGGCTCTACTGGTTCGAGGCCCGGCAGGGAGAGGGCGGCAAGATCGAGTTCGTCCCCCGCGAGATTGACGATCAGAGCGGGGTCGGGACCCAGTTCTCCGTGCTCGACTTCAACGGCGACGGGCTGCTCGACATCGTGACCTCGAACAAGAAGGGCGTCTTCCTGATCGAGCAGCGTTCCTCCGCACGCTGATCGATCCGCGGAGAGTCGGATCGGCGAGGACACGGGCCGTCCGGAGCTTGTCCATGTACCTGGTGCATCGCGTCGCGACTCCCCCCCCGCTGGACGGGAAGCTGGAGCATCCGTCCTGGCGGCTCGCCCCGAAGTCGCCGCCCTTCGGCGACATGGCGACCGGAGAGCCCGCCCCGCTGGAGACCCGTGCCTCGCTGCTCTGGGATGACGACTGCCTGTACGCGGGCTTCTGGGTCGAGGAGCCGTATCCCCAGGCCGAGCAGACCGAGCGAGACTCGATCATCTTCCGGGAGAACGACGTCGAGCTCTTCATCGACGGGGGGGACTGCTATTACGAATTCGAGATCAACGCCCTGGGCACGATCTACGAGATCTTCTTCATCTGGCGCGACGCCTATCGCCGCGGATCCCGCTTCGACATCCCGGAGTTTGACCTGATCGACCGATCCGCGTTCTCCTTCGCGGGGGACTTTGACCGGACGCCCGACCATTTCTGGTGGGGCACCCATCCCCGCGGCCCTCGCTGGGCGTTCCTCGATTGGGACTTCCCCGGCCTCCGCTGGGCCGTGCACATCGACGGCCGGCTCAATGACCCGGCGCACCGGAGCAAGGGCTGGACGGTCGAGGTCGCCTTCCCCTGGAAGGGCATGGCCCACCTGGCCGGCGGCAGAACCATCCCCCCCCAGGAGGGTGACGTCTGGAAGCTCTTCCTCGGGAGATTCCAGAACCTGAGGGTCGGCGGGAAGACCGTCCAGGCCGCATGGTGCTGGACGCCCCACGGCGTGTACGACACGCATCAGCCGGAGCGATTCACCCCGGTGGTCTTCTCGAACCGGCAGGTGGGATGAATCGGGCTCGCGGCCGGGACCACCGGCCCGACCGGCCGCGGGGCATCCCGCGTGATCGGGGCCGCGGGGCGGCGATCAGACGCGGCACATCACGAGCGAGGCGTTCTGGCCGCCGAATCCGAAGCTGTTGGAGATGGCGGTCCGGAGCGGCATCTCCCGGGCGATGTTGGGGACATAGTCCAGGTCGCACTCGGGATCGGGGGTGGCGAGGTTGATGGTCGGCGGGATCGCGCCACGCTCGAGCGACAGCGCGGTGGCCGCGGCCTCGACGGCCCCCGAGGCCCCGATGAGGTGGCCGATCATCGATTTCTGGGAGCTGATGGGGATGGACCGGGCCCGCTCGCCGAAGACCCGCTTGATCGCGACCGTCTCCATCAGGTCGTTGAGCCTGGTGCTGGTCCCGTGGGCGTTGATGTAATCCACTTCCGCGGGATCCACCCGGGCCTCGCGGAGCGCCGAGGTCATCGAGAGGGCCGCCCCCTTGCCCTCGGGCTCGGGACGCGTGATGCCGAACGCGTCGAAGGACGAGCCATAGCCGGTGACCTCGGCGTAAATCCGTGCGCCCCGGCGCCTGGCCTTCCGGTAGCTCTCCAGCATGAGCACCGCGGCCCCCTCACCGAGGACGAAGCCGTCGCGCTCGGCGTCGAACGGCCGCGAGACCTCGCTCGGCGGGCGGTGCGATGAGCTGACCGCCTTCATGGCCGAGTAGGCCACGAGCAACTGCGGGTCCAGCCGGCTGTCGCAGCCTCCGGCGAGCATGAAGTCGGCATCGCCGCGCGAGATCAGGCGGAACGCGTCTCCGATCGCCTGGGTGCCCGCGGCGCAGGCGGTGACGATCGTGTTGTTGGGCCCCATCGCGTGATGCAAGATCGAGATGTGGGCGGCCGCCATGTTCGGCAGGTGCTGGAGCAGCCAGAGGGGGAAGATCGACTCCGACCTCGCCTGGGCAAACTTCGCCAGGTCGAAGCTCCCGTCGGCATTCACGCTCTGGAGGATCGGCGGCACCAGCTCATTCACGTCGACGGGCGTGATCCCCGTCCCCATGCAGACGCCGAACCGCTCGGGGTCGAGGCGATTCGCGTCGATGCCGGCGTCGTCGACCGCCATCGCCGCGGCCCCGACGGCGAATCGGACCGCACGGCTCATCAACTTCGCGCTCTTGCGGTGCTCGCCCAGGAACGGAACCACGTCGAAATCGCGGATCTCCCCGGCGATCTTGATCGGCATCCCGGACGTATCGAAACTCCGGATGTGGCTGACGCCCGATCGACCCTCGAGGATCGCCTCGCAGAATTCGCGACGGCCTATCCCGTTTGGCGCCACGACGCCAATCCCGGTCACGACGACGCGGTGCATGATCCTCTCCCACTCTCAATCGAAGCTTGCTCGTGCCTGCTCAGTGGGATTCCCGATCCGTGATCCTGTCCTTTCCCGGTCCTGGAGGCTCGCCCGTGTGCCATCCCTGCTTCCCCGCTGACGTCAATTCTACGACAGTCACCCGAAAAGTGAGGACTGACGATCGACCGGAAACACGCAGCTTGCCAGGCTTCCCGTTTTGCATCTGCAGCAACAGATGATCGTTGCCCGAACCGCTGTCTCTCGTCGAGAATCGAAACCAGCAGGGATTGCCCCACCAGCATAACTTATCATGCCTTGTGTAAGCGTGCAAATCGTTTGCGGGATCTGGGTAGTTTGATGTGGTTCGGCAAAGATTAAGTCATGATGGACCAAGGAAATCGAATCCACGGAATGGACGCAATCGATGGCCTGGGACGATTCCCTGGCTTGCATCATCCTCGTGGCATCGGGGCCGGTTGATGATGTTTCCTCAACCCGTCAAGAGGGAGAGACGGGCTCCGAGCCGTCCTGTAAAGTGGGGTCGACGGCAGCAGGCGAGGCTCCCGCGCCGTGATAACATCGACATCCGGGTGTGTCTCCCTAAGCAAATAGGGGTCGTTGTCGGAAAGGACGTATCATGCCTCTTGAACTGGCGGATCGTGCCGGATTGATCGAACCTTCAGCCACCCTGGCCATGGCCGCTGAAGCAAAGCGGCTCAAGTCCCAAGGTCTTGATATTCTTGACTTTGCGCTGGGTGAGCCGGACTTCGATACCCCGGCGAATGTCCAGGAGGCCGCCGTTCGAGCCATCAAGTCGGGCAAGACGCACTACACACCTGCAGCCGGCATCAATGAGTTGAGGCAGGCGATCGCGGACCACTACACTCGCCATCACGGACTGCCGACGCAGATGAGCGAGGTGATCGTATCCAACGGGGCGAAGCATTCGATCCACAACGCCCTGATGGCGGTGTGCGGGCCGGGCGATGAGGTGATCATCCCGGCACCCTACTGGGTGAGCTACTCTGACCTGGTGAAGCTGACCGGCGCGACGCCGGTCGTCGTCCCCACCGGGGAGGAGACGGGCTTCAAGCTGACTCCCGAGCAGTTCCGGAACGCCGTCACTCCGCGATCCAGGCTCCTGATGATCAATAGCCCGTCCAACCCGACGGGCGTCGTCTATCGTCGCGACGAGCTGGAGGCGCTCGCAGACGCCGTCCTGCAAACCAGGGTCGGGGTCCTCTCCGACGAGATCTACGAGCAGCTCACCTACGGGGATACTCAACCCACCTGCTTCGCGACGCTCCGCCCCGGTCTGCACGAGCGGACCATCACGATCTCCGGCGTGAGCAAGACATACGCAATGACCGGATGGCGAATCGGCTGGAGCGTCGCCCCCGCGTCCGTGTCCAAGTTCATGGGCGACCTCCAGAGCCAGGAGACGAGCAACCCCTGCTCCGTCAGCCAGTGGGCGGCGATCGAAGCGATCACCGGCCCCCAGGACTCGGTCACGGCGATGAAGGTCCAGTTCGCCCGGCGCCGCGACTATGTTCTGGAGCGGATCAAGACCCTCCCGGACGTCACCTGCATCCCGCCCGGGGGGGCCTTTTACGCGTTCATGAATGTGAGCAAGCATTTCGGGCGGACCCTTGGCGACCGGAAGGTCGTCGATTCCACGTCGTTCTGCATGGCGGCCCTCGCCTCGGCTCGCGTCGCCCTGGTCATGGGCTCGGCCTTCGGCGCGGAAGGTTATGCCCGAATGTCCTTCGCGACCGACCTCGCCACCATCGAGAAGGGTTTCGACGCCCTCGGACGATTCCTGGCAAGTTGAGCCCGGGGACGGCCGATAAGAGAAACGGGAGATTCGGTCGCGAGATCGTTCTTGTCGAGCGACCGGACTTCCGTTAAGGTGAGCGTCCCTTCGTGAATCCATCTCCAGTATCAGTCCCTGTGACGGCTTCTCATCCGGGCCAGCATGTGGGTCGGGGACGACGGGCACGCGTGCGGCTCCGCCGCCATCGTCCCGCGAGACCGACTGTATTCGGGCTGTCGGACGGCACGGGCTGTAGGGCAAATCCGATGAAACTCGCGCCCCGTCTGCTGCTCGCGATGCTGGCGATCCTCGGCACGGCGGGATGCCGGACGGCCGGGACAAACTCCATCGCGCACAGTCGCCCGCCGCAACTCCAGCCCCGCAGCGCATTCGATCTCGACGCCTTCGTCGCCGAGCACAATGCGAATGCATCGCTGATCCGCAGCGTGGAGGCCAGGCCGTCGATCGTGGTGAAGATCAGCCCTCCCGGCGAGCGGGCTCGCGAGGGGAAGGTCGATGGGCGGCTCGCGCTGGAGCAGCCCCGGAATTTCAAGCTCGACCTCTCGTCCTACGGATCCACCGTGGCGGACATCGGGTCGAACGACGAGCGTTTCTGGTTCTGGTTCTCGAACAAGAAGGACAGGTCCGTCTACGTCTGCAACTACGAGGATCTGGGCGCGACGACCCTGGCGGCGACCTATCAACCCGACTGGATCGGCGAGGCGCTCGGGCTTCGGCAGATCACGCCGGATGAGGCCGCCCAGGTGAAGGTCAGGCCGGGACCGTTGCCGGGCACCACCGCCCTTTCGTTCCCCGCCACCCGGGCGGGCGGACAGGGCTATTCCCGGCTGATGATCGTCTCCGACCAGAACCGCAAGGTGAGCGAATTCCGCGTGTTCGCCCCGGACGGGAAGACACAGCTCGCGCAGGCGAATATCCCCAGGTACCAGGAATACCCGGTGACCCCCGGGGAAAAATCGACCGAGGAACGCCCGGACGTCTGCTACCTGCCGCAAAGCGTGACGCTCGAATGGACTCGCGAACGTCTGACGCTGAATGTCGCCCTGCGGGACGTGCACGTGAACGAGTTCGACCCGGCGCGGCGGACGGCCCTGTTCGTCGAGCCGTCTCCGGATGGGTACGCTCGGGTCAACGGCGCGGAGATCGCCCGGCTGCAGGAATCTCAGGGACAGACGGCAATCCGAGAGACCATGCCACCCCCCGAGCCCGGCCGGAGAGCGCGGGCGAATCCCGCCCTCCAGATCCGGGAGCCCAAGGCCGCTGCGACCCAGGGTCGGCCGTCGAAGCCGGCGAGCGCGCCGGGCGGAGAGCTCCTCCTTCCCGTCCTCGACCTCGAGGTGGTCGGCGCACCCGTGCCGACCGCACCGGGAGCATCCCAGGGCGGCAACTTCGCCGGCCTGGCCGGCACGCCCGCGATGTCGCTGGAGCGGTGATCAATCCGGCGGCCAGACCGGACGACGGTTCAGGAAGCCGTCCGGTGTTCGGCCGTACCCCGCAGCCGCTTCCTCGCCTTGGTGAGGATCGGGCCCACGGACGCTTCCGGGATCCCCAGCCGTTTGCCGATCTCCCGGTAATTCAGATACTTCAGGTGATAGAGGCGGACGACCTCGGCCTCCCGCTCGGGGAGGTCCTCGAGCATCCTCTCGACCTCCTCGGCGGTCGCCATGGCCTCGACCTCGCCGGATGCCTCGCTGATCGTGGAGCGGTGGGCGCTGGCATGCCCCAGCTCGGCCTCACGCTGCCGCTTGACCATCTCCTTCACGCAGATGCGCCGTGCGATCACGGTGAGGTACGTCGGGAGGGAGCTAACTCCCCGATATCTGCGGAGGATGGCATAATCGTCATCGACGATCCGCAGGAGGATTTCGGCCGCGATGTCCTCCGTGTCGGCCTGGGAGACGACCCTGCTGCGCGCATGGGCCACATGCTGGATGACGTGATAGATCAGGCCCAGGTAACGCTCGACGAAATCGTTCCAGGCCCCGGGTTCCCTCCCCAGACAGCGGTCGATGAGTTGCCGATCAATGTCGCTCAGGGGCACGATGATGCCTCCTCTCGGGGAAGCCGGGGGAACAGGAGACGGGAAGACATCGATCAAGGGCTGATCTGACGAATTGCCATAATTCTACCACGAAGGCTGGGCTCGGCAATCTGGGCAACGGCTTTCCTCGGCCGATCGGCAATGCCCGAACAAGCCCGATGAACGAGCCGGGGAGACCATTTCACCCATCGTCCGCCCGGACAACGTGCATTCCTCCTCCGCCCGCTTCGGGTTACAATCCGGCGCGTGAGTCAGCCGATACCTCTCCTGTCGATTCGTCGAAATCGGTGGACTAGCTTCGACACGGACTCGTGGCCATGTTGAACCTGGTCGGGAGGTTCTTGAGCCGGCGGCGACCAGCCGGGACATGCTTGCAACAACCCGACCGGCTCGCGCCTGCATCTCGCCCTCCCCGGTTGAACGGCTTTCCCTCCCCCGGGGAACAACGGGTCGGCGATGGCTCCCACGAGGAGGGTGGCCTTTGAACCAGAACGAACTGCAATCGATCCCGAGAATCCTGATCGCGGACGACAACGTCCAGAACGTGGAACTGCTCGAGGCCTACCTCGGCGGCTTCGAGTGCGAGATCCGCACGGCGCAGGACGGCGAGGAGACGCTCAGGCTGGTCCAGGAGTTCAGGCCCGACCTGCTCCTCCTCGACATCATGATGCCGCGCCTCTCCGGGTTCGAGGTCTGCCGGATGCTCCGCGCCAACCCGCAGACGAAGGACCTTCTGATCCTGATGGTCACCGCGCTCAACGAGCCGGCGGATTTCGAGCGGGGGGT
>JAXMBE010000120.1:0-11775 GCA_046349995.1 Isosphaeraceae bacterium
GTTCTCTACTGCAATGGGCGGGCAATCAGGCTGAAGGATTGTTCTGGTTGAGCAAGTCTCGCGACGTGCGGGCCGAACTCACGGCGGAAAGCGATTCTTCCACCTCCGCGCGCTGGAGTGATCTGGCGACGAGTCATCAGAGTATCGCCAATCTTCTCTGGAGGACGGGGCGCACGGCCGAGGCCCTGGAATCAGATCGCGAGGCACTGGCAATCTGGCAACGGCTCGTCACCAGGGACATCGAGGAGGCGGCGTTCCGTTACAATCTCGCCAGCTGCCAGAGCGAGATCGGGCTCCTTCTCCTGCTCAGTGAGCACCCAGACGCGGCCATCGAGTCTCTCTCTGACGCGATCAGCAACTTCCTGCTCGTGGTCCGAACGAACCCCAGCGTCTCTGCCTTCCAGTCGGGACTGGGCTTTGCCTATGTGCGAATTGCGCAGGCCTACTCTTCCGACGGCCGACTGAGGGAGGCGCTCGAGCCGGAACATCTCGCGGTGGAGAAATTCCGCAAGCTCGCCGATGCCAACCCTGCCGTCTTCGATCACAAGTATTACCTGGCTCTCGCTTGTAACACCCTCAGTGAGACCCAGGCGAAGCTGGGACAGCTGTCAGAAGCGATGGAAACGGCTCGTCAATCAACCTCGGTCGCGCGCGATCTGGTTGCCTCGAATCCGGAGAGGCCGAGGTCTCATGAAGTCCTGGCCATGGCTCTCATGGCCGTCGGTCGAATCGAGCAAGAGCGCAAGAACTGGATCGATGCGGCGGCCGCGTTCCGCGAGGGGATCTCGGCCTACGAGGAGATTCCCCCGTCTGCGCGCTACCTCGAGACCCACTACAATCTGGCCTGCGGGCGATCCATGCTGGCGTACGTTCTGAGTCGCTCCGACCCGACCGGAACCCCTGAGGTTCAGGCGGTGTCCGACCGGGCGATGGCCTCGCTCCGAACGGCCGTCTCCCTGGGCTTCCAGAGCACGTCGAGCTTACGGACCGACGGGGACCTGACATTCATCCGCCCCCGGCCCGACTTCCAGCTCATGCTGCTGGACCTGGACTTCCCCCCGGAGCCATTCTCGCCGTGAGCGGCCGTGGGGCTTGCCTGGGAGCCGAACTCGGTGGCAGGTACAATCGAGGCGTCGAGCTCCTTGGCCCCACCGGAGACGATCGATGACCTGCCCATTCCCAGGGATGGACCCTTACATCGAGGCGATGGGCCTGTGGGAGGGATTCCACGCCCCTCTGATCACATATTGCTCACAGGTCCTGAATCAGCATCTTCCCGATGGCTATGTTTCCCAGATCGAGACCCGGGTCAAGACGCTGGCCATCGAGTACCCCGCTCAGGAACGTGTGCCCGACGTGCTGATCGGACGGGAGCCCGATGCGCCGGCGTTCCTCGGCCGGTCGTCGGGCGGTGCGGTGGCCACGATCGAGCCAATCACGGTGCCGCTGGCCGCGGGCGAGATCGAGGTCCGCGAGCGCTGGATCGAGATCAAGCGGCTGCCCGACCTGGAACTGGTGACGGTGATCGAGTTCCTCTCACCGACCAACAAGAGCGGCGCGGGCCGGGATGACTATCTCGACAAGCTGGCCTCCCTGATCGCGCGGCCGGTCCACGTGGTCGAGATCAACCTGCTGCTGGGTGGCCACCCGACGCCCCTGGGCCGGCCGCTCCCGCCGCATCACTACCGCGCGATGATCGCTCGCGCGGACCGCCGGCCGGACGCCCAGGTCGACGCGTGGACGATCCGGCACCATCTGCCCGCCCTGCCGATCCCGCTGCGCGCACCCGACGCCGACGTCATGCTTCCCCTGGGCGAGGCCTTCGAGATGACGTATCGCCTGGGGCGATTCGGCCGCCTCGTGCGGCATGGCACGCCGTTGCCGGAGGGCATCCCACTCGGCCCCGACGACCGGCGATGGGCGGAATCGCTGGCGCCCTGATCGGGCGGCTTGACGCGAAGGATGTCACCCGGATCAGCCGGGGCGCACCCTCACCGGGATCGCCTCCTCGCGGCGCCGGCCAGGAGCAGCAGGCCCATGCCCGAGGCCGCCAGGATCAGCGACGAGGGCTCGGGGACCACGCTCGGCGTGAGCGGCGGCAGTGGGCCGGGCTCGGGGGGATTGATGGGCGGCAACGGCGGCGTCACGGGAGGGTTCGATCCCTCCGGCAGCGGCGGCGGGACGGGTGTCTCGCCCTGGCCCGGGGGATGGAGATGGGCGCCTCCGTCCAGCACCTTCCAGGCGCAGGGATGATAGAACTCGAACCGCGCGGGGTTGGCCTGCCACCTCTGGAAGTACCGGTCGAAGAACGTCGAGCTGGTCAGGAGCTGCCCGTAGAACGGATGGAGGCGGTCGAACCGGGCCGGCTGGCTCTCCCGCAGGGACGAGAGCTGCTTGAAGAACTGCTCATTGCGGGCGATCTCGCGCTGGCGGGCCGCCTCCGAGATCCGGTGGCCGACGACGATCGAGCCGGCCCGGACAGGCAACGGGAGCCAGGCCGAGACGAGCAAGGGGATCAGGACTGGGCCGAGGATTCTGCGCATTCGGTGCCTTCGGGACTCGCGACGTTGGACCGTTCCGGGCCGCTCGAGGCGCAACAGGAATGCCTCCGCCCCGCGTCCGTGATTCGCCGGCGGTGGCCGAACTCCGACCCGGCCTTCTCGAGCGTGATCTGCTCTTAATATGTTAGGCCGATGGACCCTCAGGGTGACGCTTCAGTCTCCAAGAAGCACCGTCGTGTTGGCTTGATGCATCCTTCGATGGCCGGGGGTGTCACGGCCCGACGCCGTCGGCGGCGGGGGTGAGGCCCGAGGAAGCCGTCCCACTCGCGCGCCGGGCTCTGGACCCGGCCCGGGACCGGCGGCACAATGGCCGTCCATCCGGGACATCACCCGCCTGGCCACCCTGCGCCGAGGGGATCACTCATGAAACGGAACGATGGCGTCCCCCTGCTCGCCGCGGTCCTCTGCCTGGCGGCGGCGAGCCCCGCGCCGGGCGCGACGCCGCCCGCCGGGGGGGCCGAACCGCGATTCCAGGTCCGGGTGCGCTTCGCGCCCGAGCAGCATGCGGCCCCGCTCGACGGCCGGATCCTGGTGATCTTCTCCAGGGACCCGGCCGAGGAACCCCGGTTCCAGGTCAGCGACAGCCCGGAGACCCAGCAGATCTTCGGCGTCGACGTGGAGGGCCTGAAGCCCGGTGAGGAGGCCGTGATCGACGGCCAGGCGCTCGGCTACCCGTTGGAAAGCTTATCACACATTCCGGCCGGCACGTTCCGCGTCCAGGCGGTGCTCCACCGATACGAGACCTTCCGCCGGGCCGACGGGCACACGGTCAAGCTGCCGATGGACCGGGGCGAGGGCCAGCAGTGGAACAAGGCGCCGGGGAACCTCTACAGCACCCCCCGCGACGTCGCGGTCGACCCTGCGAGGCCCGAGCCGCTGCGGATCACGCTCGACCGGGTGATCCCGCCGATCCCCCCGCCGGCGACCACGAAGTACGTCAAGCACGAGACGATCCGGAGCGAGCGGCTGACGACGTTCTGGGGACGGCCGATGCACCTGGGGGCCCACGTCCTTCTGCCGGAGGGCTACGACTCGCACCCCGAGGCGCGCTATCCCCTGGTGATCGTCCACGGCCACTTCCCGCAGACGATCTCCGGCTTCCGCGAGGAGCCGCCGGACCCGAACCTCAAGCCCGAATACAGCGAACGCTTCCACCTGCCGGCGTACAACCGGATCCAGCAGGAGTACGCCCACCAGTTCTACAAGGACTGGACCGGCCCGGATTACCCCCGGATGATCCTCATCGAGATCCAGCACGCCAACCCGTATTACGACGACTCGTACGCGGTCAACTCGGCGAACCTGGGTCCCTACGGCGACGCCATCACCCACGAGCTGATCCCCTTCATTGAGAAGAAGTATCGCTGCCTGGGGGGCGGCTGGGCCCGGTTCATGTACGGGGGCTCGACCGGCGGCTGGGAGGCCCTGGCCGCCCAGATCTTCTACCCCACCGAGTACAACGGCTGCTGGGCCGCCTGCCCGGACCCCATCGACTTCCGCGCCTTCACCGTCGTCAACATCTACGAGGATCGGAACGCCTACCACCGCGAGGGCCCGTGGCGGCGGATCAAGCGGCCCGGGATGCGGGACCACCTCGGCCACATCAGCACGACGCTCGAGGACATCAACCGCCTGGAGCTGGCGCTCGGCACGCGGGGCCGGTCCGGCCAGCAGTGGGACATCTGGGAGGCGGTCTACTCCCCCGTCGGGGCCGACGGCTATCCGAGGCGGATCTGGGACAAGACGACCGGGGCGATCGACCCGGAGGTCGCGAAGTACTGGCGAGCGCACTACGATCTCCGCGCCATCCTCGAACGCGACTGGCCGAAGATCGGCAGGCAGCTCGAGGGGAAGATCCACATCTACGTCGGCGACATGGACAATTACTACCTGAACAACGCCGTCTACCTCATGGAGGAGTTCCTGGAGAAGACCAGGGACCCCTACTACGGCGGCGAGGTGAAGTACGGCGACCGGGCGGAGCACTGCTGGAACGGCGACCCGACCCGCCCCAACGCCTTCTCCCGCCTCCGCTACCACCAGTTGTACGCGCCGAAGATCGTCGAGCGTTTGCTCAGGACCGCGCCGGCGGGGGCGGACGTCACGAGCTGGCGATACTGAGCCACCCACGACCGGCCAACGAGGAGGATTCGAGACCATGAAACGACACCTGATCGCGGCCTTTCTCCTGGCGGCCCCGGCGTTTGCCGCCCGTGCGACCGCGGCTGAGCCGGGCGAGACCGTCCCGGTGGGGACGGCCGTCGTGGACGTCACGCCGTCGTATCCGATCCGCCTCATGGGCTACGGCAACCGGAAGACCGAGTCGGAGGGGGTCGCCAGCCCGCTGAAGGTCCGGGCCCTGGCGATCGGCGCCGACGCGGCCGACGAGAAGGCCGAGGGCCCGGCCGTCCTGATCGCGGTGGACAACTGCCACGTCGGTTCGTTCATGACCGACGAGATCATCCGCCGCCTGAAGAAGGCGAAGATCCGGCCCGAGCGGCTGGTCACCTGCGCCACCCACACGCACTGTGCTCCGGCCCTGGCCAGCGGGATCGACTTCATCTTCGGGACGCCCATCCCGCCCGACCAGAAGGCCCGGATCGAGCGCTACACGCGGGAGCTGATCGACGCGATGGAGAAGGCCGCCCTCCAGGCACTTTCGGCCCGGGCCCCGGGCCGGCTCTCGTGGGACCAGGGGACCGTCACCTTCGCCGCCAACCGGAGGGTCCTCAAGGAGGGCAAGTGGGCCGGCTTCGGGGTCAACCCGAACGGGCCGGTGGACCATAGCCTCCCGGTCCTCCGGGTGACCGACCCGGACGGCAAGGTCAGGGCCGTCCTCGTGAACTACGCCTGCCACTGCACGACGCTCGGGGGCGAGTTCAACAAGATCTGCGCCGAGTGGGCCGGCTACGCCTGCGACGAGCTCGAGCGGAGCTTCCCCGGGGCCACCGCGCTGGTGGTCATCGGCTGCGGGGCCGACGCCAATCCCGAGCCGAGGCGGAACCTCGACGACGCCAGGCGGCACGCGGCCGCCCTGGCCGCCGAGGCCCGCCGGCTCCTGGGCTCGGCGATGAAGCCCCTGCCGGGCCGCCTCTCGGCGAAGTTCCAGCAGATCGAGCTGCCCCTCGCCCCACGGCCCGACCGCCCCGAGCTGGAGCGGCGCGCCAGGCTCGCCGGCGCCGAGGGCCTCTTCGCCCGCAGCCTGCTGGAGCGGCTGGACCGGGGCGAGACGCTGCCGTCCACGGTCCCCTACCCGGTGCAGACCTGGTGCTTCGGCGACGACCTGGCGATGGTCTTCCTGGGGGGCGAGGTGGTCGTCGATTACGCCCTGCGGCTGAAGTGGGAGATCGACGCATCTCGCCTCTGGGTCACGGCCTACAGCAACGACGTGCCCTGCTACATCCCGTCGAAGCGGGTGCTCGACGAGGGGGGTTACGAGGCCGATCATTCGATGGTCTTCTACGGCCGCCCCGCCCGGTTCGCGCCGGAGGCCGAGGACCGGATCATCCGGGCCGTCCACGACCTCCTGCCGCCGGCCTTCGACGGACCCCGTAAGCCCTGAACGTCTGGGCGGCGTATAATGTGCGGACCTGTCGCGGGTGGAGCGCGAGGGACGTCCCCTCGCCTCACCCGGCGACCGAGGTTCCTGGCATGATGAGTCGCGAGTTCCAGGTGGCCGAGGAGGCCGCGCGCGTCGGCGGGGCCATCGCGGCCGGTCACTTCCAGAGCGGTGTCGCCGTCTTCACCAAGGAAGGCCCCGCCGGCAAGGCGGCGAGTTACAACATGGTCTCCGAGGCCGACCTGGAGGCCGAGCGGGCGATCGTCGCGGTGATCCGCAAGTCCTTCCCGGGCCACGCGGTCCTCGGCGAGGAGCTGCACGGCGGCGACGGCGTCTCCCCGGACGTCCTGCGCAGCGAGCACCTCTGGATCGTCGACCCGATCGACGGGACGAGCAACTTCGTCCACGGCATCCCGCATTTCGGGGTCTCGGTCGCCTATTACCGGGGCGGCGAGCCGGCGTGCGGGGTGATGGGCAACCCGGTGCGCGACGACTGGTTCACGGCCGTCCGCGGGGCGGGGGCCTACCACAACGGCCGCCCGGCCCGGGTGACCGCGGACCGCCGGCTCGACCAGGTGCTCATCGGCTTCGGCTACTACTACGACCGGGGCGCGATGATGGAGGCCACCCTGGCCGCGGTGAGCGACCTGCTCCGCCGGAACATCCACGGCGTGCGGCGGATGGGGGCGGCCACCATGGACCTCTCCCTCGTGGGCCTCGGGTCCTTCGGCGCCTTCTTCGAGTACGAGCTCGCCCCCTGGGACTTCGCCGCGGGCCGACTGTTCGTGGAGGAGGCCGGCGGCAAGGTGACCGACGGACGGGGCAACCCTTTACCGCTCGCCCGGACGAGCCTGCTGGCGAGCAACGGCCGGCTCCACGACGCCGTGCTGGAGATCGTGGCGGCACACCATCCCGCGGACTGTTGACGCATCCGCGTGACCCGCCCGGCCGTCCGGTGGGTCGGTCACTCGCCGGTCGTGAGCCCGGCCCGGGTGCCGACGTGGAGGAATCCGCAGCTCGTGCAGCGGTACACGAACGGCCCGCGGCCGAAATGCGGCCGCCCGGTCACCCGGGCGTGCGCCTTCATCGCCTGGAGGTGTCGTTGCGCCTCGGCGATCGATTCGTGCGGCTGCTTGCCGCATCCGGACGGCGACGGGCCCGAATCCTCGGTCGCCATGGCAGGCCTCCCTGGAACTCCTGTGCGAGGAGGGGCAGGCGGGAGCGTCCCCCGCCGGCGCGGTCGCGACGACGCGATCCTACCCCTACTTTAGAACCGTATCGGTCGATGGGACCGGGCTCGTGCAGGAATCCTCGGGCGGAGTCCGGGACGGGATGGACACCGTCTCGACGGATGGGGGCGCGATGGCGAGCGGGCCAGCCGATCAGGATCCCGGAGAAGATTCCCCCGCGTTCGGCAGGAGCAGTCGCTTGAGGACGCCGGGGAAGGCGTCCCAGCTCGTCGCGTAGGTCAGCTCCAGCGGCACGGGGACGTAAAACTCCGGTCGCAGGAACAGCGGCATCTCCGGGAGCGTGTCCCCCACCGCGAGGTTCTCCACGTACGCCGTCTGTGGCGGACCCGCGTCGTAGCTCGCCACGACCAGCGGCCTCTCGGCGGGGAGTTCGGCCGTCTCCTCGTCCAGCTCGTCCCAGATCGCCTTGTGGATCCCCTGGGGATCGCGGGCGGTCGGGGGAAACAGGTCGACGACCAGCAAGTGGACCCCCTGCTGGATCAGGCTCGATGCCTTCTGGACGAAGGCCCGAAGCTCGCTGATGCTCGCCTTGTTCCCGGGCGAGAGAATCTCGATCACCGCGACGACCTCGCCATGGCGATGCCTCACCGTGATCCGATCGGCCTTGTGCGCGTAAACGCTGCGATCGGAGCGTCGGATCAAGTGCGTTCGAGGAGGTGCCTCCGCAACGGCAACGCCGGGAGAGGCTCCCTCGGGAACGTCCCCAGGGCTCGACGAGAGCCGCAGGGTCAGGACGTCGGGCACCGGGCCTCGAATGGACTGTTCGGGCAGAGCGAAATAATCTGGCGGCAGTCCTCCTGCGTTCAGCGCGTTGCTCAGGCTAATAATCCAACTCTGATGGAACGCGTGGAACAGCCCCGCGTCCACTCTCGTCCAGTCATGAATCGGCACGGGAATTCCTCCACTTCCCTCACTGCCCGGCGTGGGTTGACATCCTCACGGCGAGCTCAGGCCGAGCTCGGCGCGCTTCCCGTGATGCCGGCAATGCTGGAGCGACAGCAGCGCGAAGGCCGTGCCGTAGGGCTGGTGGTAGTTGTAGAACGGATAATCCCACCAGGAGCCGTCCTTCTCCTGGTGGGAGAGCAGGATGTGCGCGAGATGATCCTGGTAGAACTCGCGTTCCGCGGTCGGCAGCAGCTCGGCGCAGAGCGTGGCGTAGTAGTGGCCGAAGTAGTAGAAGTAGCCGGCGACCTGGAAGTGAGACTCGTGGGGGATGGGCCGCTTGCGGCCAATGTCGAGCCAGCCGTTGCGCGTGATCAGCCGGTCCAGCCAGTCGCGGAGCACCTGGTCGGTGACCTTCGCGTCGCCCCAGAGCCGCGCCGCGAGGTTGCAGGCCTGGGAGCGTCCCAGGCTGCCGCCAGGGCGATTGATCCCCATCATCGGCTGGTAGCGGAGGTAGAGCCCGTAGAGGTAGCTGAAGTCGGGCTTGCGGTGCGCGATCAGCCCATCGAGGGCCCGCCTGGCGAGCTTCTCCGGGGGGACGACGCCGATGGCCCTCGCCTCGTGAAACGCGACGAGCACCGCGGCGTTCACGAAGCTGGCGGAGTCGGTATTCGGACGCTGGGTGCCGGCGCCGAAGTCGTAGTAGCCCCAGCCGCCCTCGGCGGACTCGTACCGCGTCAGCCGATCGTACTGGTCGCGGATCAGCCCCTCGATCCTCGCCTGGCGGGCGCGGTCGCCGGGGAGCCGGCCGTGCATGCGGACGAGGGCCGAGATCCCGTAGCCGTGCGCCCAGACGTTGTAGATCAGCATCGAGTCGTTGCGCCGCACCCGGGGCAGCTCGCGGAACAGGAAGTCCTCGCCGCGCTCGATGGCGCGGCCGACGGCCCCGGGCCGGGAGAACGGGACGCCTCCGGCCTGGCTCAGCTCGATCAGGGCCGAGACGCACAGCGCGGTGGTGGCGACGCGGAAGGCGTGGTGCGAGCCGATGCCCGCGATGATGTTCAGCTCCTTCGTCCGCTCCGGCGAGCCCCAGGACCCGTCGGCACGCTGGTCCTTCAGCAGGAACTCGACGCCCCGATCGATGGCGCCGGCCAGCGAGGCCGCGGCGACCGGGGCAGGCGGCCCGGGGTGCAGATGGGGCGCCCGCGCCGCGGGACTGGCCTCCTGGGCGAGCACGCCGGAGACGAGCAGGGGGCTCAACAGGACGAACAGTCCGCCGGAAACTGGCCTCATCGGATTGATTCCCCCCGTCCGCTCACGGCTTGCTGCTCAGGACCCGATCGCCCGCCTTCAATCCCCCGAGGATTTCGGTCCTGCCGCCGGACGTCCTGCCCACCTTCACCACGTGTCGGTGCGGCTTCTCTTCCCCGGTCGTCAGGTAGACGACGTGCTCGACCGACCCGTCCCCGGACTCTTCCTCGAAGACGGCCGACGCGGGGAGCGTCAGCGCGGAGGCCGCCCGGTAGGGCGTGAACCTGAGGGTGCAGGCCATCCCGGGCCTGACCAGCGCGGCGGCGGGGTCCAGGTCCACCTCGGCGACCACCCCGAACTTGCCCGCCTCGCGCGGGACGGGCACCACGCGCGACAGCCTGGCCGGCAGGCTCAGTCCGGGATCGGCCGCGGGGACCGCCCGGCCCTTCAGCTCGTCCCGGCCGGAGAGATGACGGAGGTCCTTCTCGTCCACCGAGGCTCGCACCACGAGCGGGCGGGGCGAGACCACGGTGATGAAGACCTCGTCCGCCTGGATCACGCCCCCCTTGCGTAGCCGGGAGGCCATGCTCGCCGCCTGCGGCCAGGCGCCGCCGTCGTGCCGGCCGTAGTAGACCAGGCCGTCCGCGGCGGCGTGGACCGTCATCGCGTCGCGGTCGTGACCCAGGTCCGCGAGCTTCTCCCGGGCCCGGGCATGGTCGTGTTCGAGCTTGGCGAGGGCGAGCCGCTTCTGGTTCACGGCCAGCGGCAGCACCGCGCGGGCCTTCTGGAGCTCCAGCGCCTGCCGCGCGGCGTTCTCTCGCGCCTTGATCTCCCGACGCGGCAGCTCCACCTTCAGGGTCGCATCGCGGGCGAGTTCGGCCTCCTTGAGCCGGAACTCGCTCGACTCGACCTGGAACCGATTGCGGCGGAGGATGATCTCCTCGGTCTCCTCGGTGAGGTCCTTGGAGCGATACATCTTCTCGAGCTGCCGCAGCTCCTCGCGGGCGTAGGCCAGATACTCGGTGGCCGACTTGAGCGAGAACTCGGCCTGCTTCTCGGCGTTCGGCCGATCGATCTCGAGGAACCGGGCGAGGTCCTCGTCGGCCTGCGCCCTGGACCGCTCGGCCGCGGCCAGGTCGATGGGCAGGTTCTTCTCGAGGACCGGCAGCTCTTCCATGGCCTGCTTGAGCGCCAGCTCGCCCAGCTTCAGCTCGACCTCGGCGTCCTGGATGGCCTTGTCGATCTTGCTGCGGTCGAACTCGACGAGGAGATCGCCCTTCTTCACCGGGCTGCCCAGCTCGAGCGCCGACTCGACGGCCAGCGGCATCGTCCAGGCCTTCGGCTTGACCGAGACCTCGACGAGCTTCGTCGCCTCGAAGACGCCCGGGAGCGAGACCTCCACCCTGAACGGGCCCTGCTCGACGGCGACCGTCCCGGGCTTCGCCGGGCCGCCGGCCGGCTCGTCCCTGGGCCTGGCCGCCGCCTTCTCCGGGGGCTTCTCCTGGGCGAACAGGGGGGCCGTCGGATCGCCGATGGCGGCGAGGACGAACGCCAGGGCCGACAGCGCGGGGATGCTCAGGCGCGATGCGAAGCTCATCTCGACCCTCTCCTCTCAAACGTCGTACCGGGGCCGTCAACGTCGATCAAACCATCTTGCCAGCCGCGGGAACCGGCTGCTAGTCTTCAACACGCTCGGCCCCTCGCCGGGCCGCTGACGAATCCCGCCCGATCCAGCTCCCCGGTGGTCCTTCATCGATGGCGACGGCCGCAGAAGAGTTCGAGTGCGACGGCTGCGGGGCCTGCTGCGGCTATTACATGATCTTCGCGTCCCGCCCGGACGCGGTTCGCGAGCCCCGGATCGCCAGCGAAGGGCAGGAACTCGCTCCCTGGCTGGAGACCGAGCGCTGGGCCTTCCGCATCAATCCCCTGCCGTTCCACGAGTCGTGCTGCTTCCTCGACGCGGACCGGCGGTGCACCATCTACGAGACGCGACCCGAGGTGTGCAGGGAATTCGCCGCCGGCAGCGAGCCCTGCCAGAACGCCCGGGCGGCGCGGGGCCTCACGCCGCTCCTGCCCGTCGTCAGGGGCATCTCGGGTTCGCACTGACCCGAGCCGAGGGACCGGCCCCCGACGCTGACTCCGCACCAGGCCAGACTGGAACTGCGGGAGTCCGTTGCGTATAAAGAATGAAGTGAGATCTTTCCTGCCCCACTCTCCCCGCAGGCCACGCGCGGTGGCCATCGCGGGGGCACCCGGGTTCTCACCGAAAGGA
>JAXMBE010000121.1:0-11479 GCA_046349995.1 Isosphaeraceae bacterium
TTCGCCCAGAGCGGCCGGGGCGGCGACGGCGGCCTCGGTGGCCCCGGCGGGGCCGCCCGTAGCGGCAACGGCGGCAACGGCGGCGCCGGCGGCTCGGCCCTCGGCGGCGCCATCCTGAACGTCAACGGCGGAGTGCTGACCATCCGGCCCCGGCTGGGTGCGAAGAGGAACTCACCCCAGTCCCGCGCCACGAACCTGATCACGGGCAATCAGGCCAATCGAGGGCTCCCGGGCGCCGGCGGACTCGCGGGCAACCTCCAGGTCGGCGGCGGCGGGACCCCCGGCGGCGCGGCCGGCACGGCCTTCCCCGGCACGGCCGGATCCACCGGCCCCAACGGCGTCGGAATCGGCGGCGGGCTGAACCTGTTCCCAGGCGGCACCGCCGCCGTGAGCGACACCACGATCACCGGCAACACGGCCACCACCGCCGACAGCGACGTCTCCGGCACCATCACGCCATGACCGTCGCCGGGAATCGCGTGAGTCCTCGCCTCACTCCACGAGGCGGCCGTGCGACATCGTCCCCATGGTCCCCGAGGAATGCCGACTTCGACGCTCCACAACGGTTCCCCGGGGCGTCACCCCGAGGGCGGCAGAGCGGCCCGGGCGGCATTCTAACGGGGCCCCTGGGGAGCAGGTTGACTCATCCATGATTCCGTTGAGCAGCCAGCAGGGGCCTGGGCCCTTCTGACGGAGGAGCTTACCGAATGAGCACATCTGTCTATTTCTTCGGAGGTTACGAGGCCACTCAGGCCGACATCGACCTGTGGCTACGCAGCGCAAGGCAGCAAAAGCCGAACATCGCGTTCTTCGGCTTCCGCTGGCCCGAGAGTACGCCGAGCACCCCGGCCGACAAGGTCGTGAAGGGATCCAGGAAGGACGGCCAGTTCAAGTCCGCACTCGACGCGATCCAGGCGGATAACGCGGACAGGATCTACATCGTCGGTCACTCGAGCGGCTGCGCGATCGCCAATGCCGTGGACAACGGCCTCAAGGACAAGAGCAAACTCGTGCTCGTCTCGCTCGACGGTTTCATACCCGACGGCGAGCAGCTCAAACGATCGACCACGCAGGTGTGGGCGGCCATCTGCGACGGCGTGAAATCCAGGAACTACCACGAGAAGCTCGGCAGCCGGCTCAAGGTCTATCAGGCGACCGACTGCAAGACCGGCTGGGCGCTCCACTTCTCCGTGGTCAATGCCGCCGCGACGGATAGGCTGGTCCCCACCCGCCAGAAGGGCTACTTGCACTGTCAGGCAAACCTGGTCTGGCTCTGACACGGGATCGAGCCCTGTCCCGTTCGGGTGCGATGGCTTTGGCCTCAAGAGGGAACTGGGTCCTGACTCATTTGGCTTCTCCGCGATCTTTGGAGGAACGCGGTGTCAGCCGATCCTGCTGCGGGATGAGAGGAAATGGCTGACACCGGCGAGGAGCGTGAACAAGAAACTCGATTCGTCCCGAGCCCGCCTCGGACACTCGCCCACATCAGCGCGGGACGATCGTGTTGTCCTCGATCACGTTGGTGGACTCGATCCTCAGCGGCGTGATGTTCTTGAACAGTATGTTCCGGGCGATCGTGTTGTTGCGGGAGGACCGCTGGATCAGCACGCCGACCTTCTGGATGGGGTTCTCCGACTGCTCGGGCTCGCCGCCGATGAGGTTGCTGACGATCGCGTTGTGCTGAGAGGAACCGATCAGTTCCACGCCGACGTCGTACCTGCTCATCACGTTCTGCAGGGCCGGCGTCCAGTCCACGTTGCCGCCGATCGTGTTGTGGTCGGCGTTCCTGATGATGACCGCCTGCGACAGCCGGGCCCGCCCCGTCGATGTGAAGGCGCAGCCGTCGATGGTGACATAGTCCGCGTTCCTCACCTCGATTCCCGACTGGGAGCCATACGGGTCCGCGTTCACGAAGCTGAGCCCGCGAAGCTGGGAGCCGCTCGCGCGCCTGCCCCAGACGACCAGGCCGGGGCCGGGGGGGGCGGTATTCTTGAGGCTCACCGTGATCCTGGCGTTGTTGACGGCAGGGTCCGCGGATGTGTTGCGCGCGGAGCCCGGCTGCGTGTAGCCGTCGATCGTGACCTTCCCCTTGATAATCGTTCCATAGAAGCCGATCACCGGGATCTGGTGGTTGCCGTCACCGGGGATGTTGAAGGTGATGGTGTCTGCGCCCGGGCTGTCATTAGCCAGATTTATGGCCCGGTGCAGCGTCCCGGGCCCGGAGCCAAGCGTGTTGACCACCTGGAAGGTTGCCATCAGCGCTCGCGACTCAAGCGGCTCGCACGCAGGTCGGCAACTTCGCCGGCAAAACTCGCGTCTCATGAATTCGCTCTCCAGAAGCTGAAGGACTGGTAGGGCACCGACTCCTCACCGAGAATTCCCCTTCGCCTGATTCCCCTCACTCGTCGGGACCTCAACGGACCTTCCTGAAGGCAGTAGAGGCTTGAACGCGTCCCCCGATGACGTAACTCCAATTTCGGCAACATGCGTGGCCGCGAGGGAACTGGCATTATTCCATTGGCTCAGTCCGGAATTGGCCATAGTTCCGTCTCTTTGAGAGAATCGGTGTCGAGGTAGTATAGAGAATATACGAAGAATTCGTAAAGAGAGTCGAGTTTTCTAGCAGGGACGCGGACGTAACTGAGGGGACTTCGCTCGGGAGCAAGGTGAGGGATCATGACTGTCGTCGCCGGCATACTCGGTGCGTTCTCACGGACGCTCGCCGAACCGACCGGGGCTCCCGCACTGCGAAGCCTGGTCTGGAGCACACGCCATCCGTTTTCCAGGAATCTCGTCCATTCCTTCGCTGCCGCCGGCGAGGATAGGAACCGGCGGGCCTCCACGCCCGTCAAGGGGAGGAGACTTTCGATTCTCGAAGGCAAGCCCCCGGAGATCCCTCGCGTGATAAGCCGGACACCCCTCGTCTGATGAACAGGGCCTTGCCATTCCCCAACGCGTGCGCCGCTGATGCAGGATCGCTCGCAACTGAACCGATCTTGGACGCGCTCGGAGCGTCGCGGTCATCAAAGAGCGGTGTTGGGATCAACTGACGTGCACCTGACGTAGTTAGCGCTTCTATTCCTGGAAACTGCCCACGCAATTCGCGGCTTCCCCCTCAATCTCGCGGACGGCGTCTTCGGCGAACGACTTGAGGTCGGTGCGTCCGGCCCGGATTGATGGCGCCGCCCAACCCGCGAAGCGATCCGTGGCGGCGACTTTGCGCAGGAGCGGGAGGGGCTCGCGGAGGCGGGATTGCATGGCTAAGAGGATTCCCTTGATACCCTCGGAGGTGGGGTCGGGGAAGAAATTCCTCTCGTGCAGGTACTCCTTCGCGAGCCGGCGGAAATGTTCTTCGAGAAAGGCAGACGTCTCCCGGGCCAGGAAACGGGCCTGACCCGCCGGAAGACCGCGAGTGTCGTTCTCCGCTACGGGCTTTCCGGTGCTGAGGTCGACCGAGACGACGTGCCCCCAGTAAGACCGGATGAACAGCGTTTCCTCGAGCTTGCGACGCCAGAAGTGGGATGATCCCCGGCCGGCGGACCAAAGAACATCATCGCGTTCTGGTTCCACCAGTGGCTTGAGACAGACCGGGTGATCCGCGGATGTTCCGCCGGGAGCAGTTCCGCCACGGACGGGTGGCCGATCAACTCTCCCTTCTCGCCATAGACCACGACGGGATTCGTGCCCACCTGGTACCATTCGTCGAAGGTCACGACGAACCGCCCGGAGTCGTGGACCATCGCGCGGACGGGGCTGATCCGGTTGACCAAGACCTTGGCCCCAGACGGTCCGAGACTTGCCGTTCCAGAACTGGCTCAACGTTGCCCGGCATGGCCCACGTTGTCGAGTGGACCGGTCGGCCACCTTGACCTTGAAGACGTAATCGCCCCCGGCGGACATATACTCCGTTTCCTCGGCGGAGCCGGAGTCGGCCTTCGCCGACGCCGATACCTCGACGAGAACCAGCACGGCCGTCCAGATCACGCGCATCGGTCTGTGCTCGGCCGTCGCGAGCACTCTCCAGGGGCCCGGCGAGTGATGTCATCATCCCGAATCAGCCCTACTCAATCTACGCTGAGCCCCAGTCACGCCAATGGACGGCCTCAACGAGGAGGAGCCATCCCTCGTCCTGCGGGATTGGCAGGTGATCGAGAGCCTACTGAAGTCGGGGCTCCCGCGACGGTTCCGGGCCCCATCTCAGGGCCGATGTGGGCAACATGTGCCCGCGAACGGAGCCTGGATCATGCTCGCGGGGAGTGCCGCGTCGCGTGGGGCTCCACCCGCGAGGTGTTGTTAAATGGGCCGCTGGACCGGAATCGCTCCCTGTGCACCTTCCTGACAGCTCGGCGGGACGCAGCCCCGCCGGTCCGTATTCCCCGGCGTACTTGCCGGTCTTCTCGAACTCAGTGCGGCAGAGGATCGGCGGCCCACCGGCGCCATGCTGGTGGGACCGGGATTCCGCCAGGGCCGACCGTTTCGGATCGTCCAGCCCCTGCCCCGGCCATGTCGTGGAAGACCAGGCCCCAGCCGTGTACGGTCAACCGATCAGCGTCTCAGGCGTTCCACGGTCGTGGCGGAATTCCATTGCCGAGCCCGGTCGTCTTCGGTAGGCTCGCCAGCGACGGCCTCGCGAGCCGGAGGAACTCCTCCAGCGTCTCATCCCGGCGGAGCGAGGGCGGCAACTGGAGAGGATGCACGCGAGCCGGTCGCCGAGTGGTGCGAACTCGTCGGCCATCGCCCGAAACTCCTCCGCAGTCCTCCAGCCGCCGACGATGCGTGATCGCCTGGCTCTGGTGAACGGAACCCCTCGGTGCCGGCCTACTTCAACAGGCAACGTCTTCTCGCTCGCCGAACGATAGAATGTGAGGTTGATCTCCCACCCCTGCAGAAGCGCGGCGTAGAAATCGAGACCAGTCCCGCGCCCGGCAGCCATTCGGGATAGAAGTCCCCCCTTCAAGTCTCCGTAAGAGAAACCGAAGTCCAACGGCGGCCAGTGAGACCGCCGCACCCCGGACGGCTTCGCTTTGGGCATCGGCCCGAGACATTTCCATCACCTGGCGGCGAGCCACCAGGACATCATCGGGCCAGCGACCGAGATCCGCGGACAGCACGAACCCAGGGGACCTCAATGATCCGAGATGCGGATCGTATGCCGTCCGGAAGGCCCAGTCGGACGCCGCCGCGCAGCAGACCTCTCAAGGCGAGCAGGTTCGACCGAGACCCGGTTCCGGTAGGCGCCGGCAAGGTAAGGTCACGCAGTCCCAGCCGCGGCCCACCGGAAAATGCTGCTCGACGTTCGAAGATGAGGCCGACGAGGACAGAACGTCATCCGTTCGGGCTGAACTCGATCATGATGACCGGCACGCCCCAGCCTGCGGTCGATGGCAGTTCATCCGGCCCCTCGGCGGCCCAGTCGTCCAGCGTCACCGGGCCGCAGTCGATCCTGGTCGTGAAGGACAATCCCCACTCGGGCCGACCAGCCGTCCTTCGCGAGGACTGGAAAAACCGGCCTTCTCCGCCGCTTGACGGCCTCCGCGACCCGGAACCGCCGACCCCGGTCACGAAGGCGAACCGGGCGAGCCGCCCCGCCAGGGTAATCTGGCTCGGTCGACCCGGGCTCGGGACGGGGCGAGAACGTGAGGAACAGCCGGCGGTGTCCCCGGACCTCCAGGTCGCAGAACGAATTCAGATGCGAGTGGACCGGCCGCTCCAGATTGGTGACCGCCTCGATATCGACCCCCTGAGTCGTCTCCCGGGGATCCACCCTCAGCCATGCCCTCCCCTGTCCCGGCAGCAGATAGGACCAGTGCGATCCTGGTTGTTCCCCCCCCGTGCCGTTCGGCAGGAGCCGCGGTTCACGTTCCTCGCGGAGATCCCGCGGGACGAACACGGTCCAGCATCCGTCGGGAGACCGGCTCAGGAAGCGGAGCAGCGGGCTCACGAAGATCGTCAGCGGTGGATGGCGAAACTGGATGGATGCGCCCCTCGCGTCCACCATCGCCCCCGTGGGCAGGGCCAGTCCGCGGCCGTTTCCGGCCGGCCTCTCCTCTTTGGCCGTTGGTCCATCCGCCGGCAGAGGGGAGGCCGTCGGGGCCGGCGGTCGCTGGGCCAGGATTCCAATGACACCGATGAAGAACCCGACGCCCGCCGCAACCGTCCCCGCGAGCGAGATGCTCGATCTGGTCCGCGCCAGCAACGCCACGAGGCAGAGTGCAAGGAGCGACGAGCCTGCTACCGGAGCAAGCCAGCTCGCTTTCAGCGTGACGGGGAATGCCACCCGTCCCGCCACGGCCAGGCCCGCCCAGAGGGCCGGCCATGGACTCAGCCAGGAGAGGAATTCAGCACTCCGCCGCCGGTGGAGGACGCGCAGCGATCCGACCGACCAGGCGAGCACCACGGTGGGAACAACCCCGTTGATCCAGAATCGAGGATGCCAGACCGGGAAACCCCCGGGTTGGAGCCACCACCACAGGGCCGAGGCCGTTGCGTGGCCGACCAGGGCCGCCAGCCAGACCAGGCTCGCGAGTCTCTGGACCGACGACTGATCCTGAAGGCTGGAGCCAGCCGCCGCTTCACCTCCGTCGTCCTTCATTTCCATCCCCCGCCGACCAGCCCCCCGGTCATCACCCCGCGCTGCGCGGCCGCCACTCTCCCCCGTACTACGACAAGTGTAGTTGGTTCTCATGGACGCCACAACCGGAAGAACTACGCCATCTGTTTCATGTTTTCATCAACGCAGAATTGGCCCTCGACTTGGCTCGCGGGGGGTTGTCCTGGAGTTTAGAATCGAATGCGGTGTGGGTGACTCTCGCGAGCGACAGGCCGGAGGGGGCCGCCGCCGAGCCGGCAAACTGGGCAAACTCTGGCCCCGGGACAGTCAAGACGCAATGCACTCGACGCTCATCGGCAATCCCGCCCCTCCATTCGACCTGCCCTGCACCCGGTTCCCGGATCCCAATCGGACCCGGGCGGCACTGAGGGATTACCAGGGACGCTGGCTCACTCTGCTGTTCTACCCCCGCGATTTCTCGCTGATCTGCCCGACCGAGCTGATCGGCCTGAGCCAGCGGATCGAGGATTTCGGCAAGCAGAACTGCGACATCCTGGGAGTGAGCTGCGACCCCGTGGACCTTCACGAGCGCTGGATGGCGACGCCCACCGGCCGCGGGGGTCTTGGGGGGCTCAACTTCCCACTGGCCAGCGACCTGGACGGCGCAGTGTCCGAGGCCTACCGGGTGTATCAGGTCAAGCAGAAGGTGGCCGTCCGCGGGCTGTTCCTGATCGATCCGGAGGGGCTCGTCCAGTATCAGGTGGTCCACAGCCTGAGTGTCGGCCGACGCAGCCAGGAGGTCCTGCGAGTGCTTACGGCACTCCAGTCGGGCGGGCTCTGTCGCGAAGACTGGATGCCGGATCAGACCCTCCTCGATCCCTTCACCGCGCTCCGGCCCGGGCACTTCTTCTCACACTACCTCGTCGACAAGGAGATCGGCTCGGGGACCTTCGCGAGGGTGTACCTGGCGCGTGACCTCCAGCTTGATCGCCCGGTCGCCCTGAAGGTGTTCAAGCCGGATTGCCCGGTGACCCCGGGAGCGGCGCTCGCCGAGGCGCGATCGGCCGCGGCGCTGAATCACCCGAACGTGTGCACGATCTACGCCGTGGACGACACGGCCGGCGTGCCGATCATCGCGATGGAATACGTCGCGGGCGTGCCCCTCTCTACGCAGCCGCGGGGAGACTCGCTACCCATCGAAGAACTTCTGTCGATCAGCAGGCAGCTCGCGGCCGGGATGGCCGCGGCGCATGAGGCGGGCATCGTGCACGGCGACCTGAAGCCGGAGAACGTGATGGTCAGCGACGACGGCGTCGTGAAGATCCTCGACTTCGGCCTGGCCCGGCGGCTGCGCCGCCTGCAGCCGATCTCGACCGAAGACACCGGCGATCTCGGCATCGCCGAGTCGGGCGACGGCCTCTACGGCACGCCTCGCTACCTCGCCCCGGAGCAGACCCGGGGAGAGCCGGCGACCTTCGCCAGCGACATCTTCGCCCTCGGCGTGGTGCTGTACGAACTGGCGACGGGCAAGATGGCCTTCGCCGCCCCGCATGTGCTTCGCGTCCTGGAGGAGATCCGAGCGGTGGATCCGTCCCGACTGGCTGCGGAGGCCCCGCCGCCGTTCCGCGACCTGATCGGGCCGATGCTCGCACCCGACCCGAGAGATCGAGTGATCAGCATGCGGCAACTCGTCGACACCATCGACCGTCTCTGCGAGTGTGTCTGACCGCCCCCCGACCCCCACCCACACGACACCGCCCCACCGTCCGCCCCGGAGTGATCTCGTGACATCCCACGCTTCGTCGTTGCTCGCCATCTTCGACCACGATGGCGTCCTCGTGGATTCGCTCGCGTTCCACCAGGAGGCCTGGGTCGAGCTCGGACGCCGCACCGGCCTGGGAATCACGTCGGAGTTCGTCCACGAGACCTTCGGCATGACCAATCCCTCGATCCTGAAGCGGCTGCTGGGCGACCGGATCACCGATCCCGAGATCGCCCGCTACTCCGACCTGAAGGAGGAATGCTACCGGAGCCTCGCCCGGGGGAGGATCGACCTCATGGCAGGCGTCCGCTCCACGCTCGATGCCCTCATGCAGGCCGGTGTCCTGCTCGCGATCGGCTCGAGCGGGGTACGTCCGAACCTCGAGCTCACGATCCGCGAGTGCGGCCTCGAGGGCCGGTTCGCGACGGTTACGGGGCTCGAGGACATCACCCGGGGCAAGCCCGACCCACAGGTCTTCCTGCTCACGGCCGAGCAGGTGGGCGTCTCGCCCTCGCGCACGGTGGTCTTCGAGGACGCCCCGGTCGGGATCCAGGCAGCCAAGGCGGCCGGGATGCACGCAGTGGGCGTGACGACCTCGCATCCGGTCCCCGCGCTTCTTGCGGCGGGCGCGGATCAGGTGGTCGAGAGCCTTGTGGACTTCCCGATCGCCCCTCTGCTCGACCGGTTGGCCGCGTCGGTCGTCTGACGGGCCCGGGCATCCCGCGCCGGCACTCCCCTCGCCTCGGCCCTACAGCCCCCCGTTCATCACCGGGAAGTCTCCGGTCAGTCCCGTCTTGCCTGGCTCGATCCCGGAGAGCCGGAGGACCACGCGGCGGATCAGCTTGCCGAGCATGGGAGTCGCCTTCTTGCCCGCCTCCAGCACCTCCTTGTGGCTGATCGGCGTCCCGACCACGCCGGCCGCGGCGTTCGTCACCAGGGCGAAGGCGAGGACTTCCAGGCCGCCGTGCCGCGCGACGATCGCCTCCGGCACAGTGGACATGCCGACCACGTCGGCCCCGAGAACCTGGAGCATCTTGATCTCGGCGGGCGTCTCGTAGCTCGGCCCCGGGAGGCAAGCGTAGACGCCAGGGATCAGGTTGATGGTCAGCCGCTTGGCCTCGTCTCGCGCCAGGGCGCGGAGCCTCTTGGAGTACACCTCGGTCATGTCGGGGAAACGGGGCCCGAGCCGCTCGTCGTGCAGTCCGCGGAGCGGGTTGCCGCCGATCAAGTTGAGATGATCGGTGAGGCAGACCAGATTGCCCGGCCGCAGGTCTGCCCGGATCCCGCCCGTGGCAGCAGTGAGGATCAGCGTCTTCACGCCCAGGAACTGGAGGACCCGGATCGGGAAGGTCACCTGCTGGAGCGAATAGCCCTCGTAGTGGTGGAACCGGCCCTGGAGCACCAGCAGGCCCGCGCCGTCGAGCTGTCCGACGATCAGGTTCCCCTCGTGACCGGCGACCGTGGGGACGGGGAAATGGGGGATTTGCGTGTAGGGGACCGTCACGCGATCGCCCAGGGTATCGGCCAGCGAGTTGAGGCCCGAGCCCAGGACAACCGCGATGTTCGGAACCTGCGCGACCGAGGCGGCGATCGCCCGGGCCGCCTCGTTCGCACGCGAGGCCAGATCGGATTCTGTTCTGCTCATAGGAGAATTCCCGCGATACAGGCCGACAGGAAGTTGGCGAGCGTCCCGGCGAGCAGCGCCTGGAACCCCAGCCGTGCCAGGTCGTGCCGGCGTTCCGGAGCGAGGGCGCCGATGCCGCCGAGCTGGATGCCGATGGAGCTGAAGTTGGCGAATCCGCACAGCGCGAAGCTCGCGATCACGAACGATCGCTCGATCAGCTGGCCGTGGAGCTTGCCGAGCTGTTCGAACGCGATCAACTCGTTCAGGACCGTGCGTGTGCCCAGCAGCCCGCCGACGGCCCGGCAGTCTTCCCAGGGGACGCCCATGAGGTAGGCGGCGGGTGACAGGATCCAGCCGAAGATGGACTCCAGCGAGCTGCCCAGCCGATTCAAGCCCAGGTTCAGTAGCGCGATCAGGGCCAGGAAGGCGATGAGCATCGCGGCGATGTTCAGGGCCAGGTGCAGGCCATCGCGCGTCCCCCGGGCGGCCGCGTCCAGGATGTTGGCGTCGGGACGCTCCCTGGACGGGCTGACGTGGCCCAGGGTCTCGGGGATTCCGGTCTCCGGCACCAGGATCTTGGACAGCAGGATCGCCCCCGGAGCCGTCATGATCACCGCCGTGATGATGTGGCGCGGCTCGACGCCGTAGGAGAAATAGGCCGCCATGATACCCCCGGAGACGTGGGCCATCCCCGAGGTCATGACCGTCAGCAGCTCCGAGTTCGTCAATCGCGGCAAATAGGGTCGAATGGTCAGCGGGGCCTCGGTCTGGCCCAGGAACAGGGAGGCCGCCACGTTGAGCGACTCGGCGCCGCTGGTGCCCATGAGCCAGGCCATCACGACCGCGAAGAACCGGACGATCCGCTGCATGACTCCGAGGTGATAGAGCACGGCGAACAGCGCGGCGACGAAGATCACGGTCGGCAGGACCCGGAAGGCGAAGACGAAGCCCGCCGGCCCGTCGCGGTCCACCAGCCGCTTGCCGAAGACGAACTCCGATCCTGCCAGGGCGCAACCGAGGATCGCCTCGACCCACGAGCCCACCTGCTGGATCGCTCGCACCCCGGCCGGGATTCGCAGCACCAGGAGCGCGAAGGTCCACTGCAGGGCCAGTCCCCAGAAGACCACGCGCCGGGAGATGGCCCGCCGATCCTCGGAGAGGAAGACCGCGACGCCGAGGATCAGGCCTAGGCCGACGAACCCCCGGAGCCGGTCGCCAAGGTCGGGCAGGTCCAGCGAGTCAGGGACGGGCAGGGTCCACGACCGGGAGCCGATCGTCAATCGATACGCCCGGCGGACCTGCACCGGGGTCATCTTCAACCGGCCGGGGCCCGTTTGGGCCTCCATGCCCGGCGGCGACTCCATGGCCGGAGACTCGCTGCCCTGGCCGTGCTGCTCGGGCCCGGTCCGCCCCGGGTTAACCTGAGCCCGGGCCCCGATCGGGGCGAGCAGTCCGATGGTCATCACGAGCAACAGCAGCGGCTTCGGCATCCGGGCGTTCCCCTGAGGCTTCTTCGAAACCATGGCTCCGTCGGCCGTCAATC
>JAXMBE010000122.1:0-11348 GCA_046349995.1 Isosphaeraceae bacterium
TACTCGGTCGTGATGGCCGGAGGAGGCATCGCCCGAGGCCAGGTCATCGGCAAGTCCGACAAGATCGCGAGCGACCCGATCGAACGGAGGGTTTCCCCGAAGGACATCCTGGCGACAACCTACCACCTGCTCGGCATCGACCCGGCCGACTTCATCAACGACCGACAGGGCCGGCCGATGCCGATCGTCCCCGGCGCCGAAGTCCTGGCCGACGCACTGGCCTGAACATCGCCGACGCCGGGATTGCCCGATGCGTACCGCCCGCTCGGGAGGCCTGGAGAACGGATCGGTCAGGGCCAACTCATCGCCGACAGCCCGGAAACCCGGCGAAAATGCGAGAGATTACTGGTCACCAGCGTCGCAGCCAGAGCGAGGGCGTGAGCCGCGATCAGCAGATCCATGGCACCGACCGCGCGACTGGATGTTTCCAGTTCGTGGCGAATGCGCCCGTAATGAGCAGCACAGGTTGTTCCGTCATAGTCGAAGATGTCGAAGGGTGTCAGGATCTTCCTGACCGCGGCGATTTTGTGATCGTAGTCTCCGCTCTTGTGGGCACCAAACTCTAGTTCCGAGACCGTGATGGCCGACAGACCGACAACATCGCCCGTGGACTCAGCGTCCCTGCACCGAGACACCAGGGCGAGTGCCTTGTCGCGCCGGGCCTTCTGCCCGTGTCGGATCTTGAGACCACGGATCATGAAAATAACAGTATCCGTGTCCAGCAGATAGAGCACGGCCATTAACTCCGCGTTTCGAGCTCGGGTTGCACCCGCGGAGACTCCAGGAACCTGGCAGAGAGCTGCTCGACGCCCTCGAAGAAGATCTCCCACGGGTCTTTCGTGATCACAAGGAATCCCTCGGCGGTGCGCTTGAGGCGAACAGTCTCCGTGTCGACCCGAAACTCCTTGGGTAGACGAATCGCCTGGCTACGACCTGTCCGGAACACCCTGGCAATGGCCATGAAAGACCTCCTCGATTTCGTGGTAGATACCACATGGTAGATCCTGCTACTCGGGTCAACAAGTGCTTCCTGATGTCTGCACCACTCAGTGGGTGGACGATGAACTGGTCCGGGCTTCCGCCCCGCCGAACTGATGACATAGCGGACGCTACCCATTGGCTCGCGCCCATCCTCCTGGTACGCTCCCCGGCGAAAGGAGCTTGCCATGGAACCCTACATCGACGCGCACTCCCATGTCTGGACGCCCGACACCGCTCACTACCCGCTGGCCGAGGGGTTCACCGTCGCCGACATGATGCCCAGGTCGTTCACGGCCGAGGAACTCCTCGGGCATTGCCGTCCCGCCGGGGTCGGCCGTGTGAACCTGATCCAGATGAGCTACTATCGGTTCGATAACCGCTACATGCTGGACATGATCAAGCTCCACCCGGAGCGATTCGTCGGCACGGCCATCGTCGATCCCCTCGCGGCGGACCCGGGTCGGGCAATGGAGGACCTGAAGCCCCGCGGCGTCGTGGCGTTCCGCATCCAGCCCCAGTACAGCAAGCTACCGCCATCCCGATGGCTGGAGCCGCCCGGTTATGAGGCCATGTTCGCGACGGCCGCGCGCCTAGGGCAGTCGCTCTCCTGCCTGATCGATCCGTCCGGGTTCCCGGAAGTGGACCGGATGTGTCGGCGATATCCCGAGACCAAGGTGATCATCGACCACATCGGCCGGATCGGCGTCGACGGCCAGGTCCGCGACGCCGATGTCGTCGCGCTCTGCGATCTGGCGGTCCATCCCCGGGTCTCCGTCAAGATCGGGGCATTTTACGCCCTGGGCAAGAAGTCGCCGCCTTACCTCGACCTGGCACCACTGATCCGGCGGATCGTCCAGGCGTTCGGCACCCGGCGCTGCATGTGGGAGAGCGATTGCCCGTTCCAGGTCGACAACCATCGTTACGAAGATAGCATCGCCCTGGTCCGCGACCGGCTCGACTTCCTGAGCCCGGATGACCGCCAGTGGCTCCTCGGCAGGACGGCCGAGTATGTCCTGGGCTTCCCGAAGCCCAACTGATCGCACCTTGCCGGATCGAGGATGCGCTCTTGGCCTCCCATGCCTTCCGCAACCTCGAGGGCTTCGGATCCGCCCCGTCTGGCTAGCCGCATTGCCCGACCTCGCTTGACCGATGCGGCGGCCAAGCACTATGATTCGCTTGGATTTAGGATTCGAGGAAAGGACCGGTGTGACACTGCGGAGCGGGCCGGGGCTGGGGTGAGCAGGATGAAAAAAGAAACGTCACAAGTGCCCGCGTCGAAAGCGATACCGTCTCGACATCAGTTCGAGCACCAGGTCCCGACGCAGATCCATGACCCCGAGCAGGACATGATGATCCTGGCGCGGTGGTTCCATCGCGCCCTGAAGAACCCGACGAGGTTCTGGGGGACGGTTGCCGGGATCGCCGGGGCCATCCTCCTGCTCGTGCTGCTCACGAACGTGGTCTCAGTCGGCAACTCGAGCAACGCGGAGGTCTGGACGAAGCTCGAGACGGCCAAGTCGCCCTCCGACCGGGTGATGCTCGCCGAGGACCATCCCCAGTCCCCCGCGGCCCCGTGGGCCCGTCTCCAGGCAGCCACGGAGTTCTACAATCAGGGCTTTGCCGACCTCCCTAACAATCGGGACGTGGCGCTGCCGACGCTGAAGAAGGCGCTCGACAACTTCGACGCCGTCACCAAGATGTCCCCCCCGGATTCGCCGCAGGCCCGCGCCGCCGCGATCGGTAAGGCCCGCACGCTGGAGGCGCGCAACGAGCTCTCCAAGGCGATCGAGCAATACGACCTCGTCGTCAAGACCTGGCCCGGGACGGCCGAGGCGGCCGAGGCCAAGGAGCTGGCCGCGGCGCTCCGACGGCCCGACGCCTCCGACTTCTACAAGCAGCTTTACGCCTACTCGCCGACGAAGGTCACCCTCCCGCCCTCCGGTTCCCAGAACCTTGATATGCCGCTGCTGCCCCCTCCCCCGCTTGGCACGAACCTGCCCGCCGAGGCGACCCCGCCGGGGATGCCGGCCACCATCCCCCTGCGTCCTCCTCCTCCCCCGACACCGATCGGAAAGGCCGACGAGAAGAAGGCCGAGGAGAAGTCCAGGCCGGGGACCACCGAGACCTCCAACAAGCCGGCGGCGAGCAAGGACCTGACGCCCTCTCCGAAAGCCGCGCTGCCGGAATTGCCGTTCGACGGCAGTCCACCCGCGACGAATCCCGGCGCCCCGGCGCCTTCCCCAAAGGGCGAGGTGCCTAAACCTGCACCCACCGACCCGGCCCAGAAGAAGTCCTGAGGATCCGAGGGCATTCAAGGCGGGGCTCGGACTTCGCCCGGGCGGGACGGTTGCTTCGAGACATCCCCGGTTGCCCTGCCATGCGGCCCACACCCCTCTCCGAAACTCCGGTCGAGTTCGAGATCAGGCAGCGGACCGACGGCCGGCGGATCGACGCCTACCTCGCCACCCGGTTCACGGACTACTCGCGGAGCGTCATCCAGCGGATCATCGACGCCGAGGCGGTCCACGTGAACGGCCGGCCGGTGCGGGCCTCGTACAAGGTCCGCGCGGGCGACGTCGTGAAGATCTGGCTGCCCGAATTGCTCGACACCGCTCCCAAGGCGGAAGACATCCCGATCGAGGTGGTCTACGAGGATGAATCCCTGACCGTGGTGAACAAGCCGGCGGGCATCGTCACCCACCCGGCCAAGGGCAACTGGAGCGGGACGCTCGTGAACGCGATCCAGTTCCACCTCGATTCGCTCTCGACCGTCGCCGGGGAGGACCGGCCGGGCATCGTCCACCGGCTCGACCGCGACACCACGGGGCTCCTGGTCGTCGTCAAGGACGACATGGCCCACCGCAAGCTGGCCCTCCAGTTCGAACTGCGCGAGGTCGAGAAGGAATACCTGGCCATCGTCTATGGCGTCCCCGGGCGGGACAGCGACTTCATCGAGAAGCCGATCGGCTTCCACCCGCTCACCCGCGAGAAGATGGCCATTCGCCGGCCCGAGGATGGCGGCAAGCCGGCCAGTACCTTCTACGAGGTGGTTGAGCGGTTTCGCGGCTACGCGCTTGTCCGCTGCAAGCCGAAGACGGGGCGGACCCACCAGATCAGGGTCCACCTGACCCACATCGGCCACCCGCTCGTCGCCGACAAGGCGTATTCGGGCCGGGACAGGCTCACGCTGGCTGACCTGATCGGCCGCCCGTCCGACCACCCGGGCGGAGCGTCGGAGCTCGATCCCGATCGGGTGCTCATCGATCGCCAGGCGCTCCATGCCCACCGGCTGAAGTTCACTCACCCGACGACGGGGAAGCGGATCGAGCTGGAGGCGCCGCCGCCGGAGGACATGAGCCGGACGCTGGAGGCGCTCCGACGATCCGCGCAACATGGACCGCAGGCGAGTCGGAGCAAGTCCTGAACCGCCTCTCATGACGGCCGTGGGCCGTCCGTGCCCGTGGTTGAATGATCGGAATCGGATGATCTGAATTGGCAGGATGTCAATGGGAAGCATCTGCTCGCTCGCCCTCGCATCGGATTACGACGGGACCCTCGCGGAACGCGGGCGTGTCGAGCCCGCCGTCGTCGACGCGCTGGTCCGCTGGAAGACTTCCGGAGGCCGGCTGATCCTGGCGACCGGCCGCGAGCTGGCCGAACTCTTCCAGGTGTTCCCCCGGTTGGTGGACTTCGACCGCGTCGTCGCGGAGAACGGCGCGTTGCTCTATCGGCCCGAGTGCAAGGAAGAGCGGATCCTCGCGGCGCCGCCTCCGGGGGAGTTCATCGCCCGGCTCGAGGCACGGGGCGTCGGGCCGATCTCGGTCGGTCGGGCGATCGTGGCCACCTGGCGGCCGCATGAGACCGCCGTTCAGGAGGTGATCGATGAGCTCGGCCTGGACCTGGAGGTGATCCTCAACAAGCGTGCCGTGATGATCCTGCCGCACGGGGTGAACAAGGCGAGCGGCCTGCGGGCGGCCCTGGACGAGCTTGGGCTGCCTCCCGGGGCCGTCGTCGGCGTGGGCGACGCCGAGAATGACCTCCCTTTCCTCTCCTATCTGCGGATTCTCGGTCGCGGTGGCCAACGCGCTCGATTCGGTGAAGGCCCGCGTCGACTGGGTCACGCCGAGCGACCACGGCCGGGGCGTCGTCGAGCTGATCGAGCGGCTCGAAGCCGGCACACCTCCCCCACGCTCCCCATCCCGCTGACGCGCCCGGCCATTCTCAGCCACCTACGTGTGGATTTTCTGCTGCCCTCCCCTCCTCCGCCTTGACGTGTCCAAAAGTTCATACTACATTTCCGTACATGACGTCCCGGCAGCACGAGACGGCGGTGGGGCATCTCGACGCCGACTGCTTCTACGTGTCGGCGGAGCGGGTCCGCGACGCGTTCCTGCTCGGGAAGCCGGTGGGCGTGCTGGGCAACCAGGGTGCCTGCGTCATCGCCAAGAGCTACGAGATGAAGGCGGTCGGGGTGAAGACCGGCGAGCCGATCTGGGAGGCCCTGGTGAAGTGTCCCGAGGGGATCTACGTCAAGCGCGACTTCCGCTGGTACGAGGTGCTCAGCCGGCTGATGCTCGACGTGATGGGCGAGCTGTCGCCGAAGGTCGAGTACTACTCGATCGATGAGTTCTTTTTTCAGGCGGTCGTGGCCCGGGGGCAGACGTTCCAGGCCCTGGCCGAATCGATGCGCGACCGGATCTGGGAGCGGGTGAAGGTGCCGGTGACGGTGGGCATCGCCCGGACGCGGACCCTGGCCAAGCTGATCTCGGACGCGGCCAAGCCGTTCGGGGCCCTGGCGGTGACCAACCGGGAGGCCGAGGAACGGCTGCTGGCCGGCCAGCCGGTGACCGAGATCACCGGGATCGCCGGGCGGCGGGCGGCCCGGCTGGCCCCCTGGGGGATCCTCACTTGCCTCGACCTGGCCCGCGCCGACCGCCGGCTGGTGCGGTCGCTGCTGACCGCCAGCGGCGAGGCCCTCTGGTGGGAGCTCAACGGCGACCCCGTGCAGGCGATCCACACCCGACGCCCCGCCCACAAGGCCCTGTCGCGCGGGGGCTCGTTCGGCGAGTCCACCGCCGAGCCGGCCGTCCTCTACGCCTGGCTGGTCCGCAACCTGGAGCGGCTGATCGAGGAGCTCCAGTTCCACGAGGTGGCCGCGGGCCGGCTGACGGTCGCGCTCCATTACAGGACCGGGCATTCCGGCGTCGGCCAGCGGACGCTGCCGGCGCCGACCGACCGGTTCGACCTCCTGCTCGAGGCGGCCCGCCCCTGCCTGCGCAGGGCCTGGCTGCCCGGCGTGCAGGCCACCCACATGCACCTGATCGCCGAGCACCTCGCCCGCCGCGGCCAGTACGCGCCGGACCTCTTCGAGCCCACCGCCCCCCGGGCCCGGGCCGAGGCAGTCGCCCGGATCAAGCAGCAGATCAACGACCGTCACGGCCGCTTCGCGCTCCGCAGCGCCGCCACCCTCCACCTGCCGGCCATCTACCGGGACGTGGCCAATGAGTATGATATTTGTGATATTCGGGGCAAAATATGTTTTTAAGAGTGGGCAGCGGGCAGCGGGCAGCGGGCAGTTGAGAGTGGGCAGCGGGCAGCGGGTGGTAGTCAAGGCATCAGGGAGAGGGCGTATGCTATGGCCCGAGGCGGTCCAGCAGCCTATTGGAGAGACCGGTGATGAGGCGGCCGACTTCCGACGCCGCCTCCAGGACCTCGCACCGGCAGTCGCGGTTGATGTGACCCAGTCGCTCGGCGATGAGGACCCGGGTCTCGACTTCCCGCAGAGGGCCGTGGGCGATGGAGAGGAAACGGAGAAACTCCCTGGTGGTGCGGCGTCCCTCCCCTTCCGCGATGTTCGACGGGACGGAGACCACCGCCTTGCGCACCTGAGCCCTCAAGCCATCGTTCTCCTCTCGCGGAAAGCCGCCGGTCGCCGCGTAGACCGCCATGACCAGGTCCATGGCCTTCTGCCATGCGATCAGATCCTGATCGTCCCTGCTCGCCATTGTTCCCCCCCTCCCATCAATCGGAGCTGGGGCCCAGATCCTCGTCGCACTCTCGTCATTCTCCACTGCCCACCGCCGACTGCCCACTGCCCACTGCCCACTCTCAACCTCCCACTGCCCACTGCGGACTGCCCACTGCCGACTTCCTGAGATGTGCGTCGCCATTGCCTTGGCATGGAATGAGTTGCCCACGGAGCTGATCGCACGAAACGGGCTACAGCGTCGCGTCCACGAGCGTGGAGGCGAGCGTGAGGTGCGGTTCTACTACCGCGACCGCCGGCCTCGGCTGCCCGTCTGGCGCGACGGCCGGCTCCAGGTCGTGCGCTGGGGCAACGCCCGCGGCGAGAGCCGGGTCCTGCCCGCGACCGGCTGGACCTGGCAGTCGACCATCGAGGAGGGCTACTGGAAGAACCTCGACGGCGTGTTCGTGGACATCCCCGCGTCCCTCGGCTTCGACCACGGCGTCTGGTTCCGGATCCGCCAGGGCATCCGCGGCATCCTCGTCCCCGACGAGCAGGGCCTCGCCGTCGCCTACATGATCTGCGAGCCCGCCAGCCACTACTACCAGATCATGACCCGCTCCACCCGCATGCCCGTCCTGATCGAGGAGCGGATCTGAGGCGGAGAAATTGTGAGGTGCGGCAGACTCCCGCCGTCCAGTAGAATCGAGCCGAGGCCAAGGGTCGGCCGGTCGGATTCGGGGCGAAACGCGGCGAGGCCTCGAAGGACCTGACTTCGACCGGAGGCGGGGAGGTCGGTCGGGCTGCAATCGCTGACTCTTGCCCGACACACGGTGACATCAGGTCGCCCCGGAACCTGGGAGCAAGCGAATGAGCGAGCAGGTCGACACCTCTCAGATTGCGGCCGACCAGGTCCAGCCGTCGCCGGCCGCACGGCCGCAGGACGATCCCGTCAGCGTGGCCGTCGTGGGGCAGCCCAGGGGCGGCACCGTCACGGCCCGCAAGGCCGGGGGCCTGCGGGACATCGCGCTGGAGGTCAGCCCGCGCAAGGTCGGCGCCCTCGCGGCGCTCCAGCACCTGGCCAAGTCGGTGAACATCGCCTTCCAGACCGACTACGGCGAGAACTACCTCGAGTCGATCTACCAGGCGGCGATCGTCCAGCGCGGCACCGTGCGGATTGTCCACCGCGAATACTTCGGCTACGGGGATACCTGGTTCGGACAGTTCGGCCGGCTGCTCCGCTCGCTGGAGCTGACCCTCGAGGGCCCCGACCCCGCGTCTCCCGAAGGCCAGAAGGCCATCGCCGAGAAGGGCCCGCGCTCGATCCGAGGGCTGCTGAACCTCGTGGGGCGCAAGCTCGACCTCGTCAGCGAGTACGAGGACCGCGTGCCCGCCTACGTCGAGCAGATGTTCGACCGGCTCGAGGCCTCGGGCATCATCGTCGGCTGGAACCGCGACGACTGGGAGATCACGACCACATCCGTCGGCCTCGACGTGCGGATCACGCCGAAGCCCATGCCCGAAGCCAGCGGGCGCACGGAGGAAAAGCTCGAAGCCCCTTCCCTGAACGTCCTCAGCGAGATTCCAGCGCCCTGATCAGCTCGGCGGCCTTCCGCGCCTGGGGCGAACCGGGGAAGTCCCTGAGCAGGTTCCTGTACGAGTTGAGCGCCGCGGACCGGCTGCCGCTCTTCTCCAGGTTCTCCGCGAGCCGCAAGGCGGTCGCGGCCCGCGCCGAGGTCCCTCGGCCGCCCTGTCTCCTCGGGGGCGTCGGTCCGGCGTCGCCGTCCGTTCGTGGTCGCGGAGCCCCTGCAGCGGCATCCTGCCTCGCCTCGGTCGAGGGCTGACTCGCCGCCGGGGACCCGGGCGCGCCGTCCGGGACATCCTCGGCGAAGGCATCCTCGAAGCGATTGACCTTCGAGGTAGGCCTGGGCGGGTCCTTGCGTTGTCCTCCTGCGGCCGGGGTGCGGGAGGCCAGCTTCTTGAGATACTTCTCCGGGTTCTCACTGAACCCGTCGCGGCACCCCGTGCAGCAGATCGGGTAGTCCTGCCCGCAGTGGCTGACCGTCATGGAAGCGGCCCCGCCCGTGACGACGCATCGCGGCCGCTCGGTCGCGGCGGCCCCCGCGGCGAGCGACTCGCCCTCCCGCGTCAGCCCCACTTCCATGCGCGGATCGAACCGGACCCCTCCAGCATCCCTGCGTTCGACGGTCAGCGAATAGCGGACGTGGTTGGCATTCGCCCGCAGGGTGATTCGATCCGTCGCGGCCCCGACGGTCGACTCCAGCATCAGGAGCTTGCCACCGTTCTCGAGTCGGCCGATGTAGGTTCGCCGGGTGCCGGCCTCGGCCGACGGTCTCACGTCCAGGCGGTAACGCTGCCGCGTCGGGTCGAAGCTCAGCGTGCCCTCGCGGATCGACCTCCCCCCCTGGACGCGGACGCTCAGGGCGACGGCACGTCCCTGCTCGAAGACCCAGGCCCAGGTATGAGTCTCCGTCCAGCCGCGGAACCGCAGCGCGGGGTCGTCCTTCGGCACGCCCTGCCCCGTCCACCGCCCGATCAGGTACTCGAGCGGAGCCAGCGAGGGCGCCAGTTCACGCCGCGGAGACGACTCCTCGCGGCCAGCCGCAATCGCGCCTGGCACGAGGCAGAATGCCGCGACGAAGGAGAGGCATCGGAAGAACCGACGGATCATGACCATTGATCCAAATTCATCTAATGAGGCTTAGCGGCGATCGCTCCGGGAGCCGGCTTCGCCGCCCCTGGGAAGCCGAGCAGCGCGGCCGCCGCCTGGAGCACGCCCCGCGCGGGGCTCCTCGACTGGCTCCGGGCCAGCGGCCCGAGGTTCAGTCGAGCGCCTCGCGGCAGGTCGAGGTCGATGTAGCCGATCATCATCTCCTCGAACGTCTGGTCGCCCCAGCGAACGGTCCTGGACGGGTCCGGATTGCTGGGATTCCGGTCCGAGTTGTCGTAGTGAGCGAGGCAGTCGATCCGGGTGCCCCTGGGGAGCGAAATCGGCTCGGCCAGGGTGTAGTAGCTCTGCCAGCCGAAGTCGTAGGCGGGGACCGAGAGGATCACTTCGGGTGCCTTCCCGGGCCGGACGATCGTGTACTTGAAGTCCTTCCCGCGCAGGTGCATGTGAGGCATGAAACTGAGCAGCCGAACGTCCTGATCGAAGGTCAGACTCGAACTGACCGGGACGTTGTCCTGGTGCGGTGGGATGAGGAAACCGCTCTCCGCGATGCCGACCGTGAACGCCTCGCGGGTGACCGGCTCCTTCGCGAAGATCAGCCCGATGCTCGAGCGGTCCGTCCGGACCTTCCCGATGGGCGTGTAGTGGATCTCGAAAATCAGGTCGGCGCCGGCGGGTATTAGCTTGGCCGTCCCCGGTGAGTAGACGGAGGGCATGTCCCCCGGCGCATACCCGCATAGGTGCGCGAGCGAGCCAGGCCCTCCCCTCTTGCTCCTGTGATCATCCACATATCCGATGATGTGATGGACGACCGAACGATCGCCCGGCCGCGCCTCGGCCGCCTGGATCCAGCGATCCTCCTTGAAGACCGCGGGGACGCGCAACCGGACGTACTCGACCACGCCCTGGGCCGGCACCGTGTACGACTGGGGGGTGTCGATGACGACATCCGGCTTGCCGATCGTCCAGCCCTCCGGGAACGACCTCGCCGGCGGGACCTGCGCAGGATCTCCCAGCGGGGCTCCCTGTTCGACCCAGGCGAGCAGTGTTGCGCGCTCTCGGGCTGAGAGGCTCCGGTCGTTGGCGAACCGACCGTATCGCGGGTCCGCGTGCCAGGGCGGCATGCGGCGATTGTCCACGACCTCCGCGATCATCGCCGCGTGCTTCCGGACGTCGTCGTAGGAGACCAGGGGAAACGGGCCCACCTGCCCGGGCCGATGGCAGGACTGGCATCGATCCTGGATGATCCTGGCCGCGGCCCCGGCATAGGTGACCTCGCCGACAGCAGCTTGACCCTTCCCTTCGAGTTCGCGACGGGCAGTCACGACTTCCGGCGGAGCCGGTCGAACCCTGGGCGACGACGATACGGACGGCTTCGGGTCGACCCGGTCGATAATGCACCCCGGCGTCTCCGTGGCCTTGAGAGCGACGGGCCTGCCGGCGGTCAACGCCTCGAGTGCGTCCTTGAGATAGGTGCGGGTGGCCCTCGGCCTGCTCGTACCCTGCCCGTACTGGTCGTCGATCGCCCCGCGATAGCGGACAATCGCCCGGCCATCGAGCACCAGCACCTCGGGGGTTCGCTCGGCCAGCGCCTGGTCCGCGACCTTGTTGCTTTCGTCCTTCAGCACCGGGAAGCCAAGGCCGTGGGACTCGGCGAACTCCCGGATCGCCGGATCGGAGTCGTGGGCGTTCGAGTCGATGCCGATGAACACC
>JAXMBE010000123.1:0-10583 GCA_046349995.1 Isosphaeraceae bacterium
AGAAGAAGGTGACCGATCTGGACGACAAGCTGAAGGAGACGCAGGTCGAAGTCGTCCGCAACAAGGACCAGACGACCGTCCTCCAGGAGCAGATGGACACGGAGCTCGCGGTCATCAACTCCCGTCAGAACGACGTCCAGCGGGCCGCCTCGGCGAACCGCGAGATCCTCTCGCGGATCCAGTATGAGCTGGCCACCGTCCAGGCGACGGTCGCGGCCGCCGAGCAGGAGCGCAAGCAGCGGCAGGCCGAGAAGGAGGCCGAGACCACGGCCCTGGCGCAGGCCCGGGCGGAGGTCGAGCAGCTCCAGGCGAAGGACCGAGAACTCCGCGATCGCCTGACGGGTCTCCGGAATCAATTCAAGACGACGCTCCAGACGAACCGCGAACTGGTCGGCCCTCGCTGAGCCGAGGTCGCGTCCGCCCGCCCGTCGGACATCGAGCGGGCGCCTGAGCCGCGTGCCGACTTCTCCGCATCCGCGAGCCGGTCCTTCCTCCATGAGGGGGAGGCCGGCTCGTTGCGTTGGTGCCGGCCCGCGTGGCCGTTCGTCCCAGGCTGCGCCGGACAAGATTGACGGCGGCACGTGGCTGCCTTAGCATGCTATCAGTTCGTTCTTTACCGAACCTGCTTCGTTCCTTCATGAATCGATGATCCGCGCGCCCTGCGCCCTCCCCGGGAGTCTGCGGACCGAATGCAAGCTGGGTCTTCCGTGCACGTCCCGTCATCCTCGGCGAATCGGATCGTCTCTCCGCGTCCCGAGGCGGATCTCCAGGAGGCATACGGCCCGGAAGGCAACTGGGTCGGGATCGTCGCGAACAAGGGATCGGGGAGGGGCGGAAGCTCGTCGCTCGTCCGCAAACTGGCCCGCGAACTCGAGGGCCAGGGTTTCGATGTCAGGATGGCCTGGACCCCCGAGGAGCGTCGGGCCCTGGTCGCCGCGGCGGACAAGCAGTCCGGATGCCGCTGCCTGGTCGCCGCCGGGGGAGACGGGACGGTCTCGGCCCTGATCAACGAGCAGCCGAGGGTCCCGATCACGGTCCTCCCCGCCGGCACCGAGAACCTGGGGGCGCGGCATTTCGGGCTCAAGCGGAATCCCGCCTGGCTCGCCCGGACGATCGCCACGGGAGAGCTCCTCCGCACCGACCTCGGCCTCGCCGCCGGGCGCAGGTTCTTGCTGATGGCCGGTTTCGGGTTCGACGGCGATGTCGTGACGCGGCACCATCGGTCCCGGATCAGCCCCACCGGGAAGATCAGGCCGACCCATCGGGCCGCCTACGTCGAGCCGATCCTGCGGGCGAGCCTCTTCTATCGATTCCCGCCGATCAGCGTGGCCGTCGCGGACCAGGATCAGTCCGAAGTCCTTGCGGGGACAACCGTTTTCGTCTTCAATCTGCCCCGCTACGCTCTTGGCCTCCCGTTCGCGCCCCAGGCCCAGCAGGATGACGGCCTGCTCGACGTGGTCGTCTTCCGCGACCCCGGCCCGTTCCAGGCGCTCTACTACCTCTGGCGCGTCTTCATGGGAAACCATTTCGAGCATCCGGGGGTCACACACCGCCGGGTCCGCAGGGTGACCGTCTCTTCCCAGTCGGTGATCCCGGTCCAGCTCGACGGCGACCCGGCCGGGTTCCTCGGCCCGCCGGGGGCGGATCTCGGCCCTCATCGTGAGGGGCCTGTCCGGCAAGACTGGACGATCGAGGTGATCCCCGGCGCGATCCAGGTCCTGGTCGCCGCCGCGGGAGGGGCAGCCCAGGCTCCACTTCCGCTCGCCAGGCAACGGCTCTCGGGTTAAGATCCGCTCCGCGAGCCTCCGGAAGCGTCCTGTCGTCGGCGCCCGAATCTCACCGGCGCGCCGCCGCCCCCGCACGAAAGGAGTCCGGCGTGGTCGATTCGGTCCCGAATCCCGTCGCGGTCGGCCCGGTCAAGATCGGCAAGGGACAGCGGCTGACCCTGATCGCCGGGCCGTGCGTGATGGAGCCGGGCGACATGACCCTGCGGATCGCCCGGCGGCTGGTCGAGATCTGCGCCGCACTGGAAGTGCCGCTGATCTTCAAGGCCTCGTACGACAAGGCGAACCGCACCTCGGTCTCCAGCTACCGTGGGCCAGGCCTGGCCGAGGGAATGCGGACCTTCCGGCAAGTGAAGGAGGAGACGGGCCTGCCGGTCACGACCGACGTGCACGAGACCCACCAGCCGGCGGAGATCGCGGGGGTGGTCGACCTGCTCCAGGTGCCCGCCTTCCTGGCGCGGCAGACCGACCTGCTGGAGGCCGCCGCGGCGACGGGCCGCCCTGTGAACGTGAAGAAGGGCCAGTTCATGGCCCCCTGGGACATGAGCAATGTGGTCACCAAGCTGATCGCCTTCGGGGCCTCGGGGGCGATCCTCACCGAGCGCGGCACGACCTTCGGCTACGGCAGGCTGATCAACGACTTCCGGGCGATCCCGCAGATGCAGGGGACCGGGGCGCCGGTGGTCTTCGACGCGACCCATTCGGTGCAGCTCCCCGGCGGAGGCGCCGGGGGAACGACGACCTCCGGCCAGCGGGACCTCATCCCCACCCTGGCCCGCGCGGCCGTCGCGGCCGGCTGCGACGCCCTCTTCCTGGAAGTGCACCCGGACCCCGACAGGGCCCTGTCTGATGGCCCCAACTCCTTGCGGCTGGAAGACCTGGAGGGGCTGCTGAGGGTCTGCCTGAGGATCCGCCGGGCGCTGACATCCGACTGACTTCCCCGCGATCTCGCGTCCGCCGGTCGGCCCCGCGGCCGGCAGCGGCGAACCTCCGTCCGTGCTTGATCGTACGATCTGGTGGGACTTCGGCCGGAGAGGGCTCGCGACGCGTCCATCGAAATCGCAAAATAGGGATTCGCCAGGATGTGGAGGCCGTCCACGTCCCCGCCGGCGTGTTCTTGTCGTTGCCTGCCTTCGCTCCGTCGCCGGGTCGCGCTGACGCGACTCGCTGCGCACGACCGAGCTCCCGAACCCATGCCCACCCGCCACCCCGGGTCCAGCCCGGACGGGATGGGGAGGGCGTCGGTTCCACCGGTCAGGCATCCCACGCGATTTCCACCGCTCAGGAGTGTTCACCCTTGATTCGCCCAATTCGATTCGGAGCCGGATGGCTTGTCCTGAGCGTGGTGCTGACGACCTGGCAGATCGGGTGCGATTACTCGCGTTCCCGGAATGCGGCCCTCCCTTCGACGCCGGTCCTGAAGCCTCGGCAGTCGCCGGCGATCAGCGTCCGGACGAAGGCCGAGCCGACGAAGACCTTGCGCGATCCGGCCGAGCGGGCCGCGATCCTCAAGAGCTCGATCGAGCTGATCCAGCGGGCGGCCCTCCAGCCGGGCGGCGACAATTTCGGCCTGGCCACCCAGAAACTCAACCAGTACTTCGAAGGCATCCCCTCCTCGGAGTATCAGCTCGAGTCGGCGACGAAGGCCTACATCGACTCCCAGGTTCCCCCGGGCACGCTGGGCAACCGGGTCCTCGCGGCCGAGCTCGAGAACCCCAAGTGGACCAATCGCGACGCCCGCCACCTCGAAGACTGCATGCTCTACTCGGCGATCGCCGGACGGATCGCCGGGACCGGCGATGACCTGACCCGGGTGGGACGCGTCTTCGACTGGGTCACGCGGCAGATCCAGCTCGTACCGGCGGGCTCGCTCGGGACCCGGCAACTCCCCCACGTCCCCTCGCGGCCCTACGACGTCCTGCTCCGGGGCGTGGCCACCGAGTCCGAGGGCTACTGGGCCGAGCGTTCCTGGCTCTTCATCTCGCTCTGCCGCCAGCTCGGGATCGATGTCGGGATCCTGACCTACACCAAGGGCAACGTGGTGGAGCCGCTGGTGGCCCCCACTCCCGCCCAGGGCGAGGCGGCCGCGGGCGTCCTCAAACCCGCCAGGCCGGCCCGGATCGCCATCCCCTGGGTCTGCGCGGCGCTGATCGAGGGCAAGGCCTATCTCTTCGATCCCCGGATCGGCTGGCCGATCTACGCTTCGGACGGGAAGACCGTCGCCACCCTCGACCAGGCCATGGCCGATCCCGCGATCCTCGAGCGGATGAACCTCCCCGGTCAGTCCCCCTACGGGACCAGCCGGGCCTCCCTGCTGTCCAGCGCCACCAGGATCGGCGTGCTGATCGACTCGAGCCCCGGGTATTTCTCTCCGAGGATGAGGCTTTTGCAACGGGAACTCTCCGGCAAGAACCGGACGATCCTGCACCGCGATCCGGTGGAGCAGCGCGACCACTTCGCCCAGGTGCTGAAGGACCACTGCGGCGAGGTCCGGCTCTGGGGCCTGCCCCTGGACGTCGAGTCCCGACTCTTCGGCGACTCCCAGTTCGTGCAGTCCACCCAGCAGACGCTCTTCCTGTTCCGGCCCGAATTCCCCCTGGTCTTCGCCAGGATCAAGCAACTGCGGGGGGACCTGGACGCGGCGGTGCAGGAGTTCGTCTCGTTCCGCCTGGCCGAGAATGTCCCTGTCGTGGGCAACAAGAAGCAGACCATCCCCAGGGAGATCCAGCGCGGATTGGATATCTACGCGACACTCTACCTCGCCATGGCCCACCTCGAACGGGACCGGCCCGAGCAGGCCGAGAACATGTTCCTGCGACTCCTGGAGATGCTCCCCGAGCCGGGGGCGAACCAGCCGTATCTCTTCATGTTCCGCTGGGGAGCCCATACCAACCTGGGGCGAATCTACGAGGCCCGCGGCGATCGCCGCGCCGCGATCGCCCAGTACGCCCAGGCGGATGCGACCATGCAGCATCACGGGAATTTGCTCCGGGCCCGCGACCTCGTCTGGGACGACCCGATGGCCCGTCCGCCCGATCCTCTGCCGGAAGCGCCCAAAACCCTCTAATTACCGATTCTTCGCATTCGGTAGGATTTGCACGGCGGGCTTACATTCCCGAGTCCCTCGGCCGGGCCGACGGGAGAGGTGTCGGAAGTTCTCCGGGGCATCGCCGGAATTCCCATGAGACATTGGGTTTGGGGTATGGAATCACTCGTGTTACGTGCTAGACTGGGTGGCGTGAGGGCGCTCCATCTTGAATGATCGACCGGAACGAAGCGGCAGCGGAACGGGGCCGGACGACGAGTGATCCAGAGCCGATGGGCCGGCGGCCGCTCACTGCCCGCGGACCTCGCGGGACAGCCCCAGGGACACGACTATGCCGAATGATCCTCAGAGGACCGATCGGCCCGGCGTGGAGACCTCGCGGGCCGGCGTCTCCTTCGGCCCGGCGGAGCGATCCCTGGCGCATCCCTCCTCGTCAGGCCCGGGCAGGGGACATCGGCGGAAACCGGCTGGGTGATCAGGGCGATCATCAGCCCCTTCCATTGCCTCTACCAGGACGCCTGCACTTCCACACTCAAAGTCGCCTGGCGCATCCGGAGGGCGGGCAGCCAGGCTCGCCCGGGCGGCCCTGATGCTCTATATCTCCAGCGCGGAGGCCCTGGTGCGGCAGGCGGCCGTGGAGCTCGGACGCCCGGAGCTGCGGCCTGCTGGCGGACCCCAGCCGCGCTCCCGCCCCCAGCGGAAGCCTGGCAGCTGCTGCCCGCCGTGGTGGCCGAGCCGGGTGTGCCTACCCGTCCGTTCGACCCCGAGTCCGCCTGGCCGCAGTTCGCCGAGCTGCTCATGCTCGAGACGTCCTGGGTCTACCCCCGGGCCCCCCTTCCGTCCCGCCGGGCCTACTATCGGGCCAACCGCCGGGACGTATGACCGATGGAGCCCCACCAGGTCCCTCACGCCCTGAAGCCTGGCGTGGGGACCGAGACCCTGACCTACCCGCGAACGGGGCTCCCGCGCGACCCCTATGCCCTGCGTCCCCGGCATCTGGACACCGCCCGGGGCATCCTTGACGCGGCCATCGAGGCCCTCGATCGCCGCATGGGAGGGGCCCTCTGCCACGCGCAGCGGCACCGCCGCGAGCCAGTGCGGGTCGTCTATCCCTCGCCCTCGGGCAACGGCGCGTAGAGCTGCGGCGCGGTCATCGACGCCCCGGGAGACGGACCGTCCCGAGGCGTCCCTCAGTGCCGCAGGGCACGGAAAAGCTCCCGGATCTCGTCGTCGATCTCCGAGGGGTCGGCCACGGTGGCGGCGATCTCCTCGCGGAGGGCCTCCCGGTATCGCCGCCGCAGGCGGTGGACGGCGGTCGCCACGGCCTGCTCGGTGGTGTCCAGCCTCCGGGCGATCTCGGCGTACGGCACCTCGTGGCCCGGCTCCAGGAGCACCATCCGGAGATGCTCGAATCGGAGGCTCTCGCCGGATTTCCCGTATTTCTGGCGGAGCGAGTCGAGCACCCGCTCCAGCAGGGTCCGGGCCCAGTTCCGCTCGAAGATGACCTCCGCGGTCTCGTCATGGGCCGGCTCCACCAGGTATCGGCCCTCCGCCGTGGCGGCGTCGATCGAGAGGATCGACGTCCCGGGGTGGCGCATCCGGGCCGTCTTCCGGCGATGGTCGTCGCGCAGGAAGTTGTCGCAATCCTTCCTCAGGAACGAGCGGAATCGCCCCCGTGTCGGATCCACCCGGGCGAGCGCCCCCTTGTTCAGGAGCTGGAAGAAGTACTGCTGGGTCAGGTCGAGGGCCTGCTCGGGGTCGTTCCCCTTGCGCCGGATGAACGCATAGATGGGGTACCAGTAGCGCTCGCAGAGGGTGTTCAGGGCTTCCCGGGTGCGGGGATTCTCCTCCCGGCCGGCCCGCAGGACGAGGCTCCACTGGGTGTCCGGAAACTGACCTTCGCCGGATTGGGTGAGAGCACGATCGTCCAAGGGACCTGGCCTCCCGTGACGCGGTTCCATGACCGGCATCGGTACGTGCAACAGTCAAGTATAGCCGACCTGACGGCCGGACGCGATCGACAACCCCCCGAAGCGGAGGACTCACGCCGCGACCCGGCCTCGGCGACGAGACCGGGTCCGCCCCCAACTGGGGTTCCGACCGGGCGGAGCAGTCACTATGCTCTGGAGGCCGTTCGAGGAAATCGCGTTGGATGGAGCCACCGACGATGCGCGTGCTGATTGTCACCTCGTTCCCGATCCCCGGCGAATATGACGGCACGGCGATGCTGCCGATCAAGATCCTGCGGGCGCTGAAGTCCCGCGGGATCGGCGTCGCGGTGGCGTACCTGCGGCTGAGGCCGCCCACCGGGATGACCACGACCTGCGAGGACTTCGAGGGCACCCCGGTCTACAACATCCCGCCGATCGGCTGGGTCGGCGGCTCCGGCCTGCGGGCCCTGGCGCGGGAGTTCCCATTCGACGTGGTCCACGCCCAGCACTACGGCGGCGCGACGCGGGCCTACCCCGCCTGCCGCCGCCACGGCTGGCCGATGGTCTACGAGATCCACTCGCTCCTCGGCGACGAGGTCGAGCGCGACCGTCTGGGTCGCGGGCTGGTCTTCAGCACGTACCTGGCGCTGGAGCGCCGCGTCTTCCGGCACGCGGCCCGGATCATCGCTTTGGGCGAACCGGTCAAGCAGGTGGTCGTGGACGAGAAGCAGGTGCCGGCCGACCGGGTGAGCGTGATCTACCCGGGCATCGACCTCGGCGAGTACGACCGCCCGGGCGCCCACGCGGAGATCCCCGGCGTGGGGCCCGAGCACAAGGTCGTGATGTACGTCGGGAGCATCGTCCACCCCAACCAGGGCGTGCCGATCCTGATCGACGCTCTCCCCGCGATCTTCGACAACCGTCCCGACGCCCGGTGCGTCCTGGTCGGCGGCCCGGCCGAGGCCGGCGAGCGCTACCGCACCCAGCTCGGCCCGCACGGCGACAGGCTCATCGTCCTGACCGGCCAGACGCCCGAGCAGGTCGTCGCCCTGACGCGCCGGGCCGATGTCCTGGTCCACCCCCGGCTCGCCTGCCGCGAGAACTACTCGGTCCAGAGCAAGCTGGCCGTCTACCTGGCCGCTGCCCGCCCGATCGTCGCGACCGACTTCGGCGACTACCGGCAGCTCCTGGGCGACTCCGGCGCCGGCCTGCTGACGGCCGTCGCCCCCGGCCCGCTGGCCGAGGGCATCCTCCGCGTGCTGGGCGACGACGCCCTGGCCGCCCGCCTCGCCGCCGCCTGCCCGCCCGTCGCGCGGGAGCACTTCGCGATGGACCGCAACGTCGACCGTTATCTCGACGTCTACGAGCAGGCCATGTCCGTGGGGCCGAGATGACCCGGAGGCCATGGATTCGGGTGCAAAGGCGATAGACTTACTGGAGATCAACGAGTCCGGGTTGTGCATCGCGAACCGAACTGGGTCTCCGGGATACAGTGAGAGTCGAAAGACCAGAAGCCCCGGAACGGCGGAGGACGGCGCATGACCATCAGCTTTGAGATACCCGACGAGATCGAGCAGGCGCTCGGCGGCCATGGGGCGGACCTCAACGGCGAGGCTCGTGAGGCGTTTCTCGTCGAGCTCTACCGACAGGAGAGACTCACACATCGTCAGCTCGCCGAGGCTCTGGGGCTGGGCCTCGATGAGACCGATGGTGTGCTCAAGCGACACAAGGTCTGGCTCGAACTCACCGCGGAGGAACTGGAGGCTCAGGCTGCTTCTTTCCGCGAGCCGAGATCGGAATGATCGTCGTTTCGGACACGACGCCGCTCAACTACCTGATCTTGACCGGGGCGATTCATGTCCTGCGTTCCATCTTCTAGCGAGTGTACGCCCCCTTCGCGGTGATCGGAGAAGTCATGCATCCGGGAAGCCCGGGGCCGGTTCGAGCCTGGGCGACCAGCCCGCCCGAGTGGCTCGAAATCCGGGTTCCGAAACAGATCACTCCCTCGAAACTGGGTCCCGGGGAGACCGCGGCGATCTCGTTGGCCCTCGAGCTGTAAGCCGACCGTGTCCTGATCGATGACCGCGACGGGAGCAGGGAAGCCAGGAGGAGCGGCCTCAACGTGGTCGGCACCCTTGGCATCCTCGAGGAGGCCGCGAAACGCGGGCTGATCGACATCGAGCAGACGATCCAGAAATTGAGGGCGACCAGTTTCCGGGCGCACGAGAGCCTTTATCAGACCCTCCTTGAGCGGGTCAGGAATCTGAAGCGGGATCTCGACCAGGACAGGGATCTTTCCGCCTCCGGTGGCGACGAAGGCTGAGCGCGATTCGGAGGAGTGGATCAACTGCCGCGGACCAGAACGCCGCACCCCGGCCTGCTGACGGCCGTCGCCCCCGGCCCGCCGCCCGCCTCGCCGCAGCCTGCCCCCCCGCGGCGCGGGAGTACTTCGCCATGGACTGCAACGTCGACCGCTACTTCGAGGACAATCCGGCCTGATGCCCTCCCGACGCATCGCTTACGGCTTGGACACGACGACGTCATCACTATTGACGGTTACGGCGATTGCAGGACCGAGAGCGTCCAGCGACTCAGGGACCATGCGGCCGCCCTTGCCAACGGTCTGGCAGGCCAACCAATAGGTTCCTTGCCCGGCCGGAGTGAAGCGAAAGGCGGGCTTGCTGCTCCGGGTTATCGTTTCAACCAGCTTCCATGTCTACCCCCGGTCGGGTGAAACAAAGAGATTCAAGCTCACGAGCCCCGTTCGAGCCACCTCAGCGACCGCCACCGGAATTCTCACGCTCTTGGGCTTGGCGACCCCCGCATCCAGGAGCCCTTCCGACCGAACCGGCGAGGCGAACGACAGAACCACAGCTAACCCAATCATTGCCCGATTTTAAGTCTTCATTGGCGACTCCCGCTTGGTCATCGGACTCATGGTGCTCCCCAGCGTGGTAGGATCCTCATTACCGGTTTCGGCATGATCCGAGAAGGGAAGCAGACCAGCTCCGTGCGGAGTTGCTCCACCCATGACCTGGTTTTGCCGACGAAAATCCCCTCCATCACCGGCTAAACCCGCCTCCCCACGAACGCGATCAACCCGCCGAGGTCGCGGGCCTCGGCATCCGGTCTCACGCCGAGTTCCTCGGGAGGTGAGCCCAGGCGGTTCGCCCAGTAGGTCCGGTAGCCGAACCACTTCGCGCCCGCCGCGTCCCAGCCGGCGAAGGCGACGAACGCGATCTCGTCGCGTCCCACGCCGAAGGCGTCGATGGCCATCTGGTAGGCCCTGGGGTCGGGCTTGAAGGTCCGCAGCCGGTCCGTGCTCAGCACCTGGTCGAAGACGCCGCCGAGCCCGGAGTTCCGGATGCCCGCCTCCAGGATCTCGGGCGTCGCGTTGGACAGGAACGCCAGGCGGAGGCCGGCCCTCTTGAGCGACCGCAGGACCCGCTCGGCGTCGGGCCACGCCTTCAGCTCGAGGTAGGACCCCATCAGGCGTTCCCGCTTCTCGGCGGTCAGGTCCAGCTTGAGCGCCGCCGCCGCGAAGGCGAGGGCCTCCTCGGTCGCCCGCGAGAAGTCCACGTAGCGGCCCGCGAGGGCCCGGAGCCACTGGTACTCGAACTGGCGGGTCCGCCAGACGTTGCTCAGCTCAGCGCCGCGGCCGGGGAAGAGCGTCTCGGCGAGGGCGAAAACAGGGCGGGGGTCGAGGACGGGGAAGGCGTCGAACGCCACGACCTTGACCGGCCTGGCCCCCCGGGCCACGGCCTTCGCCGCGAGGCTCCCGGCTCCGACTCCCCCGGCCACGAGATTGAGGTATTCCCGGCG
>JAXMBE010000124.1:0-9954 GCA_046349995.1 Isosphaeraceae bacterium
CTTCGACTCCGTTCCCTCCACGCGGGCCGCGACCGCGGCCATGTCCCGGAATCACCTCGTCGACCGAATCCGTCGGATCCTTGACCCGGAGGACCACCCGATGAAGCTGCCCCGCACGACGCTCGTTTTGATGACTGCCATGTTCCTCCTCCCCGCCCTGTTGATCGGATCCCAGGTTACGCCCCCCGGCCCCCAGGGCCGGGAGCAGACCCTCTCGGTTGGGGCTCAGGAGCCGGTTGGGCCCGCTCGCCCGAAGCTTCCGGGTCGGATCGTCGCCGAAGCGTTTCGGATGGGAGCACCGGCCGGCAAGGAACGCGTGGCGGGGGTGACGGGCATCTTCGAGATCAGCCCGGAGACCGGGAAGTGGCGGCTCGTCGCCGACCGGCGCGGCCGACCGCGCCTCTCTCCAGATGGTCAAACCCTGGCGTTTCTCGAACAGGTCCGGAAGCTGACGGACTCGGCGATCTGGACCACCTCGATGCAGGGCGGACCAGCCCCCGTGAAGATCGCGGACTCACCCGGCCTGCCGGTCTGGTCGCCGGATGGGAAGCAGTTCATCGTCAGCATGATCAAGGACGTCGACAATTTGGAATTCGAGACCTGGCGGATGGACATCGACGGCGGGAACCGGACGAGACTCCCGCTGGCGGCGACCGATCAGGTCCAGGACTGGTCCTCGAGCGGACACCTGCTGGTGATGAGGAGGAAGGAGGGTCGATATTACGTCACCATCGTGGGGCTCGACGGAGCCGAGCCGAACCCGATGAGCCTCGGTGGCGCGAATCCCAGGTTCTCCCCCGACGGGAAGCAATTCGTCTATACCGCGCGGGCGCCGCAGGGTGGACTGGAGCTGACGATCATGAACGTCGATGGCGGGAACCGGCGTCAGATCAACGTCGGCAAGGATGTCGATGTGCAGGCATGCTGGTCGCCGGACGGCCGATGGCTCGCGGTTTCGCTGAGGGACGGCCAGCGCAATAGGGCCGGACGGTTGACACTGTCCGCCGACCCCGTCCTGTCGAATCCCCGGATCGAGATCGTGAGCCTGGACGGCAAGGAACGACACCCGCTGAAGCTTCCACCGGGACTTGTCACGCTGGGAGACTGGCGGTAGGAGAGAAGCAAAGTCTGGATCGCCAGCCAGTGACCGATCGAATCATCGGGCATCGTTGCGTGGCCAGTTCTGTCCTCGAGCGCCGGCAGTTCCCCGAGAGCATCCCGCCGTTGACCGCGCCCGATCTGTCGGCTCCGATTCCAACCGTTGGCCGCGGTCTATTGCTGCCGGGGCCTGCGCCTCAGGGGAACAGGCTCGCCACGGCGATCGGGCCTACGTCGCGTCCGTCGATCAGGAGAGGTACGCTGTCCTCCTTGCCCAGGATCCTGGGGGCGGGATACTTCCCATCCGTCGGGCCTTCGTAGACTTCGAGCCGCTGCTTCTCGACGTTCACGATCCAGTAGGCCGGGATGCCCCCCCCGCCGTAGGTCCGGGCGAGCGCGCGATCCTTGGCGACGGTCGATCGGGTGACCTCGACGACCAGGGCAACGTCGCCTGGGTCCGGGTGACGCTTCGCATAGTCCCTGAGCGATCCGCGTACGACAGAGATATCCGGCTCCGGTTCGCTCTTCCGGTTCGGGATGCGGACGGGTTGCTCCTGTCGGGTGATCCAGCCTCGCGGAAGGACGCGTGCAATCGCTTCCCGGGTCATCTCCACCACGGTCGAGTGCTCGGGGTCCTTCATCTCCTTCTCCAAGATCCGGCCTTCGACCAACTCGAGGCGATTCGTCTCGGGCAGGATCCCGTACTTCACCATCTGCTCGTACTGATCGACGGAGAGCCGTCGGGTGACCGTGGACATGAGGCTCGCTCCCGCTTACCAGGCCGCTCGATGCGCCATCTCCGGGCGTTCCCAGTCTACCACATAGGCCACATGGCCATCACCGCCGGACGCCGTCGCCGGTCTCGAGCCGCTGGAGCTCGACCATGTCGCGGTAGTGGCCGCTGGAGGCCATCAGCTCGTCGTGGGTGCCGGTCTCGACGATCGTCCCCTCGTCGAGGACGAGGATCCGGTCGGCGTGGCGGATGGTGCTCAACCGGTGGGCGATCACGAACGAGGTCCGCCCCTTCAGCAGGGTCGCCAGGCTCTGCTGGATGAGCCGCTCACTCTCGGTGTCCAGGTTGCTGGTGGCCTCGTCGAGCATGAAGATCCGGGGGTCGGCCAGGACGGCCCGGGCGATCGCCAGCCGCTGGCGCTGACCGCCACTGAGCCGGACGCCGCGGCTCGCCGATGAAGGTGTCGTAACCGGCAGGCAGTCGGTCGATGAACTCGGCGGCGTTGGCGGCCCCGGCGGCGTGGACGATCCGCTCGCGTGTCGCCCAGCGGTCGCCATACGCGATGTTCTCGGCGATCGTGCCGTCGAACAGGAAGACGTCCTGTTCGACGATCCCCAGCACAGCCGGCGGTAGCTCTCGACCTGGATCTCGCGGAGGTCAGTCCCGTCGAGGCGGATGACGCCGTGGTCGGGTCGTAGAACCGCGCGATCAGGTTGCAGAGCGTCGTCTTGCCCCGGCCGCTCCGGCCGACCAAGGCGATCGTCTCTCCGGGCATCACGTCGAGGTGGATTCCCTGGAGGACTCGCCGGCTGGTCCGGGGTAGGCGAAGCCGACGTCCTCGAGCGTGATCCGGCCTTTCACCGCGGACTTCCGGACGGTGCGGTGGCCGGGGCAGTCCGCCATCTCGCGAGGCTCCTCGAGCAGGTCGAGCACCCGGTCGAAGCCAGAGGTTGTTCTGGAACTGGGTGACGCTCGTGGCCAGCACCGCCATCGGCTCCAGGAGCATCGTCAGGTAGACGAGGAACATCGTCAGGTCGCCCAGCGAGAGCCGGCCGTCGATCACCTGCATGCCGCCGTAGAGCAGCAGCACGACCGACGCCATCGGCAGGACGAACTCCCAGAGCAGCTCGATCAGCCGCGAGAGCCACCAGACGTGGAGCTCGAGCCGGCTCATGAAGTGGTTCTCGCCCATGAACCGCGCGGACTCGCTCTTCTGACGGCCGAACGCCCGGACGACGCGCATGCCGCCGAAGACCTCGGTCGTCTCGCTGTCGATCGCCTGGCGTTCCTTGCGGACGTCCCGGAACAGCGGCCGGATCCGGCGGTTCCAGAGCAGGTCCGAATAGTAAACGCCCGGCACCAGGCAGAGCGCGCCGAGCAGCAGCCGCCAGTCGACCCACGCCAGGACGAATAGCCCGCCGAGGAACTGGACGAGCGCCCGCCAGGGATTGTAGAGCATGCTGAAGAGGAGCTCGCCCACGCCGCCGGCGTCTTCCCGGATCAGGCTCGACGCGCCGCCCGACTTGAGCTGGTAGACGCGGTGGAGCGGCAGCCGCATGGCGTGCTCGTAGACCTTCCGCCGGACGGCGACCTGGATCCGCTTCGTCGTCCGCGTCGCCTGCCAGCGGCTCCACAGCCCGGCCATCGTCCCCAGGATGGTGATGACCGTCACCACCGCCACCAGGATCACCAGGCGCGGCTTGGGCGCCTCGGGGATCGGCACGGGGCTCCACTGCTGGAAGGCGGGGGGCAGCGGCCTGGCGAGCATGACGTAGTCGATGGCGGCCTTCGTCGCGGCCGGCGGGATCAGCTTCAGGACCGTCGCCAGCGAGAGCATCAGGAGCGCCGCCGCGATCGTCGCGCGGTGGCCCTTCAGGATGCCGTAGAGCTCGCGATAGAGGACCGGGAGCGAGCGGTGGGTGGATCCCGCCGCCGGCCCGTCCTTCTCGGCTGCCCCGTCGCCCGCGGCCGGCTCGGCCCCCTGATCGGGCGATCGGCCCCTGGCCGCGAGCCTCTCCCGGAAGGCCCGAAGGTACTCCTCAAATCGCAGGCGGCTGCCGATCCGGCGGTGGAGTGACAACGTGGATTCCTTTCGGGCTGTGCCGGGCCGGGACCGAGCGGGCACCCGGCCTCGATCGCATCGCGGCGTCCACGTGCTATTGTAGGGGAAAGGCCCTGCTCGACGAGCCGGAAACGGGGAAGGTCCGTCGACGCCCCACCCCGGAGGCTCTCCGCGCGCACCGTTGAGGAGACCGACCTTGGCCTGGCTCTTCGGCTCCGCGATGTTCCTGGCGGCCCTGCTGCTGTTCTCCGTCCAGCCGATGGTCGCCAAGATGGTGCTCCCCATCCTGGGCGGGACCCCGGGCGTCTGGAACACCTGCATGGTCTTCTACCAGGCCGCCCTCCTGGCGGGCTACGCGTACGCCCACTGGGGCTCGCGGCTGAGGTTCGCGGCCCAGTGGGCGATCCACGCCGCGCTCCTGCTGCTCGCAATCCTGTTCCTGCCCATCGTGATTCCGGCCGGGGCGAGGCCGCCGGCTTGGGATGGGATCGCGCCGGCCCTCTGGCTGGTTCGGCTGCTGGTCGCCACCGCCGGCGTGCCCCTGGTGATCGTCGCGTCCACCGCCCCCCTGCTCCAGCGCTGGTTCTCGCGGAGCGGGCATCGGGATGCCGGCGATCCCTACTTCCTCTACGCGGCGAGCAATGCGGGCAGTCTCTGCGGGCTGCTCGCCTACCCGTTCCTGATCGAGCCCACGCTCTCGCTGGGGCGCCAGGGCCGGCTGTGGTCGCTCGGATTCGTGTCGTTCGCCGCGCTGGTCGCGGCCTCGGGCCTCCTGGTCATCCGGCAGGCGCGGCCCGCGGGAGATGCCGCGGCGCCTGACTCCGAGGATGCAGGCGGCGCGGGGGCGAGCTGGCGGAGCGTGGCCTGGTGGATGGGCCTGGCGTTCATCCCGTCGAGCTGGATGCTGGCGGTCACGACCTACGTGACGACCGACCTGGCGGCCATCCCGCTGATCTGGACAATCCCTCTGGGCCTCTACCTCCTGACTTACATCCTCGCCTTCTCGCGCGGGGCCGAAGCGTGGAGGGTGCCGATCACGGGGGCCTTCTTCGTGCTGGTCGTCCCGCTCGCTCTGGTCCTCAGCGCGGGGTTCGTCCAGCTCTTCTGGGTGCCGCTCCATCTCCTGGTCTTCTTCCTGGGCGCCCTGCTCTGCCACGGCCGGCTGGCGGCCGAGCGGCCGCCGGTGCGGCAGTTGACCGCGTACTACCTCGCCCTGGCCGCCGGCGGCGTCCTCGGGGGCATCTTCAACGCCCTGGTGGCGCCCGTGGTCTTCGATCGCCTGGCCGAGTATCCCCTGGCCCTGGTCCTGGCGTGCCTGGCGGCCCCGGCCATCGCCCCGCCCCGGGACCCGGGAGACGCCCGCGAACGGTTGCTCGACCTCGCCCTGCCCGCGATCCTGCTCGGCCTGATGGCGATGCTCGTCGCTCGGCCCCGGGCGGCCATCAACACCGCGCCGGGGATGCTGGCCATCGCGGCCGCTGCGGGGGTGGCGATCCACTCGTGGGTCAGGGGCCTGCGACGCCCGCTCCGGTTCGCCCTCACGACGGCCGCTGTTCTCATCGCCGGCGGGGTCGCGCCGAGCCCGGGGGGCAGCCTCATCTACCGCGAGCGCGACTTCTTCGGCGTCCTGCGGGTGCTCCGGCACCCTACGAAGAACGCGCATCGGTTCTTCCACGGGAGCACCCTGCACGGCCAGCAGTCCATGGACCCCGAGGGCCGGAGGGAACCCTCGACCTACTTCGCGCGCTCGGGGCCGATCGGCGACCTCTTCAGGGCCCTCGAGGCACGGCCCTTGGTTGACGCGGAGGCCGGCGTCGCCATCGTCGGCCTGGGGGCGGGCACGCTGGCCTGCTACGCGCAGCCGGGACAGGCGTGGTCCTTCTACGAGATCGACCCGGCCGTGGTCCGCATCGCCGAGGACCCCGGGCTCTTCACGTATCTGGCAGACGCGCGCGCCGTCGGAGTCGGCGTCGAGGTCGTGCTCGGGGATGCTCGGCTGCGGCTCCAGGACGCCCAGGAGCCCCGCTTCCGGTTCATCGTACTCGACGCGTTCAGCTCCGACGCGGTGCCGGTCCACCTGCTCACGCGGGAGGCGATCCGGCTCTATCGCTCCCGGCTCGCTCCCGGCGGGCTGCTCGCGTTCAACCTCTCGAATCGTTACCTGGACCTCGACCCGGTCATCGGGCGCCAGGCCGAGGACGCCGGCCTGCTCTGCCGCGTCCGCTATGACTTCGAGGTCACCGACGCGGAGCGGGAGGCGGGAAAGCAGCCCTCGATCTGGGCCGTGCTCGCCGCGACGGAGGAGGACCTCGGCGCCGTCGGTCGCGATCCGCGGTGGGTCGCCCCTCGCGAGCGGCGCCGGGCGCGCGTCTGGACCGACGACGATTCTGATCTGGCCTCGCACCTCATCCTGCGCCGAAGGTGAGCGGGAGCGCACTCGCGGGCAAGGTCACGCCGATCCCGCGCGCCCGGCGAGACGCCGCGGGATGGGGCGGTTCGTCGGCCGCTCACCGGGGGGCGGTGGGACGGGAGCCTCTGCGGTCATTACGCTTGAGGTCCCGGACAGGGCGAGGCCGTGACGGCACGCCGCGGGTCATTTGCCGGCCGACGCGGGGACCGCCTCGCGGATCTGGACGCTGCCGTCGGCCCCGGCGCTGGCCAGCCGGTTGCCGTCGGGGCTGAACGCGACGCTCGTCACGATGTCGGAGTGGCCGCGCAGGGTGATCAGTTCCTGCCCCGTCTGGACGTCCCAGAGCCGGACGGTCCGGTCCTCGCTGGAGGTCGCCAGCCTGCGGCCGTCGGGGCTGAACGTGACGCAGAGCACCGACCGCATGTGGCCCTGGAGCCGCGCGATGGGGAGCCCGAGCGAGAGGCTCCAGACGGCCACGGTCGAGTCCCAGCTCGCCGAGGCCAGCTTCTCGCCGTCGGGGCTGAAGGCGAGATGCGACACCACGCGGTGGTGCCCCCGGAGCCGGTTGAGGACGCGCCCGCCGCCGGCATCCCACAGGGTCACGCTGCCGACGTTGTCCGCCGAGGCGATCGTCTCACCGTCGGGGCTGAAGGCGAGGTCGCGGATGATGCCGGTCTCGGCCCCGGCGTCCCTCCAGACCTCGCGGCCGCTCTCCAGGTCGAAGACCACCAGCAGGGCGTTGGCGCTGGTGAGGTTCGGCACCGCCCCGCCGCTGGGGAAATAGGCGTTGACCTGCCCCGCGGCGGCGAGCCTGCGGCCGTCTGGGCTGATCGCAACGACCTGGAACCGGCTCGTCGGCTCGTCGTGGCGGAAGGTCGCCGACCAGCCCGGCTCGCCCCAGGCCGCCACGTGGCCGCTCAGGCATGCCGTGGCGATCAGCCGGCCGTCGGCCCGGATGGCGATGCCGTCGACCGGCCTGCCGCGGTCCCCGTCGGCGCGGTCCAGGGGTAGGCAGGATTCCCGGATGGTCCGCGTGTCCAGGACGACGAGATGCGGCCGCACGTGCCCGGCGAGGTCCTCGCGATTCGCGGCGATCAGGAGCCGCTGCCCGTCCGGGAAGAAGGCGATCCGCGCGATCGGCCCGTCCGCCCTCCGCCAGTTGGTGGACTCCCTCCTGGTGGCCGCGTCCCAGAGCTTGACCGTCTGGTCGGACGAGCCGGACGCCAGCCGACGCCCGTCCGGGCTGAAGGTCAGGCAGGTCACGTTCTTCGTGTGCCCCCGCAGGGTGTAGGGTTCCTCGTTCGAGCGGGGATCCCAGAGCCGGATGGCCCCGTCCGCGCCGGCGGAGGCGAGCCGCGTCCCATCCGGGCTGAAGGCGACGGCGAGCACCCAGTCCTGATGCCCGCTCAGGGTCCTCCGCAGCTCGCAGGACCGCGCGCCCCAGAGCTTCACGGTGCAGTCCCAGCTCGAGGTCGCGATCAGGGCGCCGGTGGGGTCGTAGGCCAGGCCGGTCAGCGGGCCCGCATGGCCCTGAGCCTGGCGGAGCATGGCCCCGGTCCTCGCATCCCAGAGGATCAGCTCGCCGGGGCGGCTGGCCGCCTGGGCGACCGCGAGCCACGACCCGCTGACGGAGGCGATCGTCGCGCCGTCAGGGCTGAAGGCCAGGCCCATGAGGTTCTGGGTGTGCCCCCGGAGCGTGTGCAGCAGCCTGCCGGACTCCGCGTCCCAGATCCGGATCACGCCCTTCCCGCGCATGTGGTCCACTTCCTCGAGCGCGGGGAAGCCGTGGCCCGAGGCGAGGAGCTTGCCGTCGGGGCTGTACGCCAGGGCGTAGATCGTGTCGGGGCCGGTCTCGATCGTCCGCACGAGGCGGCCGGCCTCGGGGTCCCAGACGCGGATCGTCCCCTCCTCGCCCCCGGAGGCCAGGCGGCCGGTGCCGGGCTGGAAGGCCAGCCCGTAGAGCGGGCGCCCCGATTCGACGAGCCTGCCCACGCGCAGGCCGCTGGCGGCGTCCCAGATCAGGAGGCTGCCTCCCTTGCTGGCGCTGGCGATCCGCCGGCCGTCCGGGCTGAAGCGGACCGAGGTCACCGTCCACGAGTGGTCGGGCGACTCGCCCGCGTCCAGGGTGAGCATCTCGTGGCGGCACTGCCCCTTGAGATATCTCCACTCCCATCCCCGCAAGTGGGGCGGGCATTCGTCGAGCAGGCGCTCCACCCGGGCGATGTTGTTGGTCGTCCACTCCCGCTCGGCCAGGGCCATCCGGTTGAAGTAGAGGAGGCGCTCGGCCCGGCGCCGCTCCTGGTCGGCGGAGTTCCGCGCCATCTCGGTCGCCTCGAACTCGCGCTGGAGCCGCAGGTGGTAGTGCGAGCCGATCGCCAGCCCGACCATGGCCAGGATGGTCACGGCGCCCATCATCAGCAGGCCGGCCTCGGCCGGCCGGCGCTGGGCGCGGCGCAGGCATTTCTGCCAGAGGTTGATCGGCCGAGCCCGGACCGGCTCGCATTCCAGGAAGTGGCGGAGGTCGTCGGCCAGCTCGCGGGCCGATTCGTAGCGGTGCCGCGGCTCCTTGGCCATGGCCTTCAGGCAGATGCTCTCCAGGTCGCGCGGGACGGACCGTGCGAGCTGCCGGGGGCTCGTCGGCTCGCAGTGGATGACCTTGTCGAGCACCTCGTGGCGGGTCCCCGAGAACGGGATCGAGCCGGTGAGCAGCTCGTAGAGGATCACGCCCAGGCTGTAGATATCCGTCCGGTGGTCGACGCGATGGGCCGAGTCGAGGCCCGCCGCCTGCTCCGGGCTCATGTAGGCGGGCGTGCCGATGATCGTACCGTTATGCGTCAGGTGGATCAGGTCGCGGTCGAGGTAGGCCAGCCCGAAATCGACGATCCTGGGCTCTCCCGGCGAGCCCCCGCCGGCCGCGTCCGCCGGGTCGCCGCTCTCCCCGGCGGCGGGGTCCAGCATGATGTTGGCGGGCTTCAGGTCGCGGTGGATCGACCCCATGGAGTGGGCATAGGCCAGGGCGTCCGCGAGCCTGGCCAGGAGCATCGCGGCGGGCCTGGCGCCGAGCCGTCGGGCGGCGGCCAGTTCCTTGAGCGAATGTCCCGTGACGAAGTCGCACACGAGGATCGGCAGCCCGTCGACGACGGCCACCTCGTGGACGGTCACGATCCCGGGGTGCCGGAGCTGCGCGATCGCCCGTGCCTCGCGGTAGAACCGCGCCATCTCCTCGGCGCTGCCGATCAGGTGGGCATGGGGGACCTTCAGGGCCACGATGCGATCCAGCCGAGTGTCCAGGGCTCGCCAGACCGTGCCGAAGCCCCCGGCCCCGACGCGCTCGAGGAGGTGGAATCGACCCAGGCTCCGGTGCATGCCGTCGTCGAGCGGGCCGATGGCGACGGCGTCCGGCGCGGGGGCCCGGCGGGCGAACTGCCGCTCCAGCCACGAGGGCTCCATGCCCGGGAACCGTCCCAGGTACTCGGCGGCCGACGGCTCCTCGCCGGCCTGGCGGCGGAGGTCCAGCTCGACGAGGACCATTTCCCGCGCCAGGGCGATCCGGTCGCTGTCCGGCGCGGCCTCAACGAAGTCGCCAATCTCGGGCCGCCGTCCGGCGCGCCAGGCGCACTCGAAGCTGTCGCTGACCTGGTCGTTCGGCCG
>JAXMBE010000125.1:0-9314 GCA_046349995.1 Isosphaeraceae bacterium
GTTTATATGCGCGATCACAGTGGACGGGCCGGACGTTCTCTCTGGGCGTTCGAGGGTGCCGCGTCGGCCCGATCATCTCCCTCGAAATCCGAAAGGAATGACCATGATTCGTTGGGCCATGATGTTTGCGATCCTCGCTCTGATCGCCGGAGTCCTCGGCTTCGGCGGGCTGGCGGGCGACTTCGCCACGATCGCCAAGTTCCTGCTGTTCCTGTTCATCGGCCTGTTCGTGGTCTCGCTGCTCCTGGGGCGCGGGGCGATCGACAGGACCGTCTGACCCGAGGGCCGGGCCGCCGGCCCCAGGGCCGGCGGGCCGCCGCCGGGGCCGGCCAATGAATCCACCCTACCGGGCGAAGGCGCCCCGATGGCTCCGACCCTGGCTGCGCAGGGTCGGGCAGTGGCTGAAGCGTTGGAATCGACATCAGATCAGCCGGATCGTCGCGTCGGTGTTCGCGAGCTGGGTCCTGGGCGCGGTGCTCATCCACCTGGCCGAGGGCTCGAGCAACCCGGACTTCGCCACCTGGACGGACTCCTTCTGGAACGTCTGGGTGCTGCTGTTCAGCGGCCTCGACACCCCGCCGAAGACCGTCGCAGGGCGGCTGCTGACGATGGCCCTGCTGGTGCTGGGCGTGGGCCTGGCCAGCCTCTTTACCGCGAGTCTCGCCTCGATCCTCATCGAGCATTACCTCAACCGGGGACGCATGCCGACATTCGAGATGGAGAATCACCTCGTCCTGTGCAACTGGTCGCCCCGGGGGGTCGGCTGGATCCGCGAGGTCCACGCCAAGATCGTCCAGGAGAAGCGCCCGGTCGTGATCATCCACGACAACCCCGACGACATCGAGCTGCCCGACCGCCAGGACGAAGCCGCATTCGCCGATGTTTACATCATCAACGGCGACCCGACGATGGAGACGGCCCTCTACCGGGCGAGGGTCCCCCAGGCGCATTCCGTGGTCGTGCTCACCGACGAGCGCGAGGGGCACTACGCCGACGGCAAGTCGATCCTGATCTGCATCGCGATCCGGAACATCTGCCGGGGCGAGTCGCAGCCGAGCGTCGCCGCCGAGTGCTCCAACCCCGCCAACCTCCGGCACCTCCGCAAGGCCGGGGCCGACGAGGTGATCTCCTCGGCGGAGCTGGGCCTGCGCCTGCTGGCGCGGACCGCCCTGTACCACGGCATGACCCGGGTCTACCAGGAGCTGCTCACCGTCGGCAGGGACGCCAACGAGATGTACCTCCTGCCCGCCCCCGAGGAGTTCATCGGCAAGGACTTCGTCGACATCGCCGGCCGGTTCCTCCGCGACCGGGCCGACAAGCGGTCCTGCCTGCTCCTGGGCATCCAGCGCGACGAGGAGATGATGCTCAATCCGATCGGCCACGAGGCGGGCCCCCTCCGCGAGGGGGACCAGCTCATCGTGATGAGCCGGGTCTTCCACGAGTCCGCCCAGGTGCCGCCGGCCGCCGCCGAGGACCTCGGCGACCGCTCCCAATCCTAATCTCGCACCCGAAAGTTGAGGTCGACAGATGGCGTCGCGTTCCGCTTCCGGCACCTCGCGAAACACGGCGCTCCGGGCGCTGGCCGGCTTCGCGACGCTGGCATTTTTGTACCTGGCGGGCGAAGTGCTCAAGCCGCTCTCGCTCTCCGTGCTGCTGGCGTTCGCGCTCACGCCGGGGGCCCGTCGGCTGGAACGCCTCGGGCTCCACCGGAGCCTGGCCGTCGTGATCACGGTCCTGGGCGTCCTGGGGCTCATCGGCGGGGGCGGCTGGATCGTCGCGGGGCAGCTCAGCACGCTGGCGAACAGGCTCCCCGACTATCAGGACAACATCGAGCACAAGCTCGGCACCGTGATCCAGTCCAGGGCCACCGCCGCGAGCGACCGGCTCACCGAGATGGTGGACCACGTCACCGCGAGGATGGAGAAGCCCAGGCCGGCCGACCCCGACGCCCCGGTCCCGACGCCGACGGTCCGGGTCATCCCCGAGACCTCGTTCCAGGAACGCCTGCGGGCCTGGGCGGGCCCTTACGTCGAGGCCCTGGGCATCTTCAGCTTCGTCCTGGTCCTGGTACTCTTCATGATGATCGGGCGGGAGGACCTCCGCGACCGGATCGTCTCGCTCTTCGGCCATCGCCACGTCGGCCTCACGACCCGGACGATGGAGGAGATCGGCGACCGGATCAGCCGGTATCTCGTGACGATCGTGCTGGTCAACGCGAGCTTCGGGCTGGTAATCGGGCTGGGCCTGGCGGCCATCGGGGTGCCGTTCGCGGCGCTCTGGGGGGTGCTGGCGGCGGTCCTGAGGTTCATCCCCTACGTGGGTGCGGCGGTCGCCTTCGCCCTGCCGACGCTCTTCGCCGCGGCCCACTTCCCCGGCTGGGGGCAGGCGATCGGCGTGGCGGCCTACTTCGGCGCGGTCGAGACGGTCCTCAGCAGCTTCCTGGAGCCCTGGATCTTCGGCAAGACCACGGGCCTCTCGGCCCTGGGGCTCCTGATCGCGGCGATGTTCTGGACGTGGCTCTGGGGTCCGATGGGCCTGCTCCTCTCGACCCCGATGACGGTCTGCCTCGCCGTGATCGGCAAGTACGTGCCGGGCCTCGGCTTCTTCGCGACGCTCCTGGGCGAGGACGTGGAGCTGGAGCCCCACCTGCGCTACTTCCAGCGCATCGTGGCGCTCGATCGGTCCGGGGCGCTGGGGATCGCTCGGGCGCAGCTCGCGGAGCACTCCCGGATGGATGTCTTCGACCGGGTGTTGCTGCCGGCGCTGGCGCGTGCGGGCCGAGATGCCGGCCGGGGTCTCCTGGACGAGACCGAGCGGACGTTCCTCTGGGACGTGACGGGCGAGCTGCTCGACGAGCTGGAAGCCGGCCCCGAAGGCGCGACCGCCGCCGAGAAGGGTGGGACGGCGGCGAAGGTGGTCGGCCTGGCCTCCGACCGGTCCGACACGCTGGCGCTCCGGATGGTCGCCGCGAGCCTCCGGGGCTCGGGCGTCGCGCTGGAGATCCCCGAGGCCGGCGCCTCGCCGCTGGAGATCAGCGAGGCCCTGGACGACCAGGCCCCGGCCGCCCTCCTGATCTCGCACCTGCCGCCGGAGAGCCTGACGACGGCACGCTACCTGATCCGGAGGCTCCGGGCCCAGAAGCCCGGCCTGCCGATCGTCCTGGGACTCTGGGGGGACGGCCGCGCCGCCGTCGCTGCGGCCCGTCGGATCGAAGACGTCGGCACCTTGACGATCGTCTCCAGCATCACCGAGACGCGGAGCCGGCTCCTCCGGATCGCCGCCCCGGCCGACGCTCAACGCTCGGACGTGGCGCCCCTGCCCAGCTGATCGTCGTCCGAGCTGCGGTCCAGCGTCTTCAGCAGGCCCGAGAGGTTGATCGGCTTGACGATGTAGTCGTCGATCACCTCGGCATTCTCGGGGGAGGTCATGGTATCGCGCTCCCAGGCCGACGCCGCGATGATCGTCGCCCGATCGAGGCCCACGTCCTTCCGGAGCGTCCGGGCGACGTCGAAACCGTTGCGGTCGGGGAGCCCGATGTCCAGGATGACGACGGTCGGCCGGAAGGACCCGGCCTCCTCGATGGCCTGGTGGCCGTTGAAGGCCACGGCCGTGTCGTAGCCGTTATGACGCAGGACCATCGCCATGGCCCTGGCGAGGTCCTGGTTGTCATCCACGATGAGCACGCGAATCCCGCTGTGTTCGTCCATGTTCGCGGGGCCAGTGAGGGTCGATTTATGAAGGATCATGACTAGGCGAGGCCGCCGAGGGCGGGACAGGTCAACCAAACCTCGGCGGTGAAGGTTCGGCCTCCTCAACCGTTCCGGATCTTCGAGGAGTTGCAACTTGCGCGCCGCCCGCGATCCGGGGGGCCCTCCGGTGGCCCCGCCGGAGCGGTCCGGGCGTCATTGGGCCTTCTCGCGGGGCTGGAGTAGCGGGAGCAACGCAGAGGCGTCCACCGGCTTGAGGAGGTGGTGATCGAATCCTGCCTCGCGGGCCCTGGCGCGGTGCCCTTCCTGGCCGTACCCGGAGATCGCGATCAGGACGGGCGTCGGGTCCTTGCACTCGCGTCGGATGGCCTTGGCGACCTCATAGCCGTCGAGGCCGGGGAGGCCGATGTCCAGGAGGACGAACTCCGGGCGGAAGTCGCGCGCCGCCCGCAGGGCGGTCAGGCCGTCGGAGGCCGCGAGGACCCGGTGGCCGGCGGTCTCGAGCATCATCGTCAGGCCCCGCGCGATGTCCTGGTTGTCGTCGACGACCAGCACCCGCGCCATGGATTGGCCGACCGTCGGGACCTCGGAGTCCGGCTTCGGCGTCTCGGGCACGACCCGGGACGGCGACAGCGACGGCAGCCGGAGCGTGAACTCCGTGCCGCGGCCCAGGCCCTCGCTCGCCACCGCCACGTCGCCCCCGTGCATCTTCATCAGCGAGCGCACCAGGGCCAGGCCGATGCCGAGCCCCCCGTGCGTCCGGTCCGAGCCCCGGTCGACCTGGGCGAACAGCTCGAAGACGTGGGCGATGGCCTCGCGACTGATCCCGATGCCGTTGTCGCGGACCCGGACGACGACGTGGTCCCCCTCCTTGCCGCCGGAGACCTGGATCGAGCCCCCCTCGTCGGTGAACTTCGCGGCGTTGGTCAGCAGGTTGCTCAGGACCTGCTCGAGCCGAGACGCGTCGCCCAGGACGGGGAGCGGGTGGGGAGGCAGGATGATCCGGAGTTCGTGACGCTTCTGCGCCATCGTCGGCTGGATCGACTCGGCGGCCAGGTTGATGACCGTCCGGACGTCCAGCGGCGAGGTCCGCAGCTTGATCTTGCCGGTGGTGATCCGCGAGACGTCCAGCAGGTCCTCGATGAGTCGACTGAGGTGCTGCACCTGCCGGATGATCACGTCGCGGCCCCACTTCAGCTCGGGGTCGGGAGGCCCCTTGGCCTGGAGGATGTGCGCGGCGGTCGCGATCGCGGCGAGGGGGTTGCGCAGCTCGTGGGCGAGCATCGCGAGGAACTCGTCCTTGCGGCGGTCGGCCTCCTTGAGGGCCCGCTCGGCCCGCTTGCGCTCGGTCAGGTCGAGGACGAACGCCACCACGTCGTCGGCGTCCTCGGAGAGGAGCGTGAACCCGATCAGCACGGGGACCCGGCTGCCGTCCCTGTGGAAATACTCCTTCTCGTATGGGGGCGAGGTCGTTCCCTCCTGGGCGGCGGCGATCCGGGCCCAGTCCTCCTGGAGCCACTCCGAGGGGGTGATGTCGACCCAGCCCAGCCTCTTGGACTCGAACTCCTCGCGGGTGTAGCCGAGCGTCCGGAGGAAGACGTCGTTGACGTGCGAGAGGCCCCCGTGGATGTCCCCGAAGATGATCCCGATGACGTCCGAGGTGGCCAGCTTTCGGTAGCGTCGCTCGCTCTCGCGGAGGGCCTCCTGGTTCTTGACCCGGTCGGTGACGTCGAGCGTGTAGCCGACGATCCGGACGGGGCGGCCCTCCTCGTCGTAGACGAGCCGGGCGCGGTCCCAGACGTGCCGCCAGGACCCGTCGCGATGCCTCACCCGGTACTCGTCCTCGTGGAACGGCTTCCGCGCGGCGATCACGTGCTCGTAGTCGCCCCGGCCGGCCTTGCGGTCGTCGGGATTGATGCGGTCGCGCCACCAACGGATATCGGGGGGGACCTCGTGGGGGTGGAAGCCCACGACGTCGAACAGGCCGGCGGAGCGCGTGACGGTGCTGGTCCGACGGTCCCAGTCGTAGATCAGGCCGTTGACCGCCTCCGAGGCGAGCTGGAACCGCTCCTCGTTGGCCCGAAGGGCCTCCTGGGCTTCCTTGAGCGTCGTGATGTCGATAAACGCGGAGATCGCCCCGTAGACCTCGCCACGGCTGTTGCGCAGGGGGCTCGCGTTGCCGTAGACGTGCCGGACGCTGCCGTCGTTGAACCGGAAGGTCAGCTCCTCGCCCACGACGTCGACGCCGAGGGCGGCCGCACGCTGGAGCGGCAGGTCGGCCGGGTCGACCGTCTGGCCCCCGCGATACTCCATGAATCCCCGGCTGGGCGGGTCGACCTCCGGCGCCGTCGCCGAGACGTTCAGCCCCGGCTCGATCCCGAGGAGGCGGTCGGCGACGGGATTGCCCCGGATCACCGCGCAGTTCTTCCCCTCGGCGATCCAGATCGCCGTCGGGCGCGCGGAGGACCGTCCGAAGCTCATTCGCCCGGTCGCGCTCGCGGGCCGCCAGCACCCGGATCGCCCGCCTGTCCCGCTTTCGCTGCGTCACGTCGATGGCCGAGGGGATCAGGTGCGTCACGACCCCGTCGTCGTTCACGAGCGGGGCGATCATGAAATCGATCGTCATGAATTCATTCGGGCCGATCCGGACGTCGACGTCGTAAGCGCAGGGTCTCGCCGGCCCGGGCCCGTCGCATGGTCTCCCGGAGCCGCTCCTGGATCTCGGGGGAGTAGGACCACCAGTACGTCTGCTCGAACGGCTTGCCGAGGACGTCCTCGGGCCGGAGGCCGGCGATCACCAGGGCCGGCCGGTTCGCCTCGACCAGGACCCCGTCGGGCGTCAGGACGCCGACCATCGCCAGGATCCCGTCGATCACCCTGCGGAGCAGCTCCTGGCCGCGCTTCAACGCCTCGTTGGCCTCCTTGATCCGGGTCACGTCGGTCGTGACGGCCAGGACGGCCTCCGGGAGGCCCGAGCTGACCCCGTCGGGGACCAGGCGGACCTGGTACCAGCGCATGGGCTCCGAGACCTCGGGGCCGCGGCAGGAGAACTCGAAGACCGTCTCCAGGCCGGTACCCAGGACCTCGGCGACCTTCGTATCCCAGAGCGCGCCCAGCTCGTCGCCGAGGCTGCATTCGAGGCTGGTCTTACCAATGTAATGTTCCGGAGGGTGCCCGGAGGCCCTGGCGACCGCGGCGTTGACGTACCGATAGCGGCGGTCCCGGTCGATGACCGAGACCACGTCGGGGAGTTGCTCGATCAGCGACTTGAGGCGGCGGTTCTTCCACTCCAGCAGGGCCCGCCGCGAATGGACGTCCTCGCAGCCCTTGAACCGGGCGACGGCCTTCCCGGCGGCCTCCTCGAGCGCGGCCGGGGTGAGCCCCTCGCGGAAGAGGTAGTCCTGCGCGCCCTTGCCCAGGGCGTCGAGCGCCTCGGGGAGCTGGGCGCGGTCGTCCAGCAGGAGGATGACCGGCAGCTTCGGCGCGCCCCACTGGTCGGCGACCCGCTTGAGGAACTCGACGGCGGTCATGTCGGGGAGCGACCATGCAACGACCGCGCAGTCCAGCCTCGGCTCGTCGCGACAGTCGGCGGCCTGCAACGCCGACTCGCCGTCGGGGAACGCCTCCAACCCCAGGGCCCAGGGGGATGGCTCCCCCTCGGCCTCGGCCCCTCCCCGGTCCACCCACGCGATCCGCATCGATCCCCCTTCCATCGAGTCGCCATCGACGCCGCCAGGTCACGCCGTTCCGAGGGCGTCCGCAAGCTTGCATCCGCATCGATCCTCGAAACTGGCATGAGAACTGCTTGGAGGTTTCCGGGATCACGGAGCCATGTTCCGGCATCCGCAGAACCCGAGACCTTCAGGACTCCCGAACATGCCGACACTCACCAATTCCGGGCCTTCCTCGATCTATACCCCCGGTGGCGCGCCGACCCCGCCGTTCGCCTCGACCGTCGGCGAACGGCAGGGGTTCTTCGAACGCGGCGTCGACTCCCTGGAGGAGTACGCCCGCCGCGAGCCCTGGGCGTTCGCGGGGTGGGTCTTCGGGGTGGGCTTCATCCTCGGCTGGAAGCTCAAGCCCTGGTGACCCGCCGAGGGACCTGCGACCATGCTCATGCGTTGGCGTTGCCTCGGTGGACTCGGCGTGGTCGAGCTGGGACGGAAGGTCTGGGCCAGGGCGTCCGCCGAGGACTTCGCGACGAGGGCCGCGGCCGCCGCCTACTATGGCCTCACGGCCACGGTCCCGTTCCTCGGCCTGTTGGTCAGCCTCGCCGCAAACCTCGTGCCGGGGCCGGGCGATCCGAAGACTCCGGGGGATTCAACGTGGTCGGAGGTGCTTGAGGAGGTCCCCCGGCTCGCGGGGCAGCTCATGCCGGAAGAGGCCGTGACGGTCGTCGGCCGCGAGCTGACCCGCATCCGCGAGGCCCCGCCGGTCAAGCTGCTCTCCGTGGGCCTGGTCCTCGCCCTCTGGTTTTCCTCGGGGGTGTTCGGGGTGTTGATCGACGCCCTGAACCGCATCCAGGGGGTGCCCGAGACACGCCCCCCCTGGCGGGTCTGGCTGACCGCGGCCGGCCTCACCCTCCTGGAGGCCGTGATCATGCTGGGGACGCTCGCCAGCCTGGTGGTCGTCCCCGTCCTGCGCAGGGCGCTGGGCTGGGGGGACGGGCCGTCGGTGCTCTCGCTCCTCGGGGAGTGGGCCCCGGTCACGCTCGGGGTCCTGCTGAGCTTCGCCGTCACGGCCAGGCTGGGCCCGGCGTGCCCCCCGCGCTGGCGCTGGATCACGCCGGGGTCGGCCTTCGGCACCGCGGTCTTCCTCGCCGCGGCCTCCCTGCTGCGGCTCTACGTCGCCAACTGGGGAAATTATGCCAATACCTACGGATCGCTCGCGGGCGTGCTGTTGCTGACGACCTGGTTCTGGATCGTGGCCCTGATCGTGCTGGTCGCCTTCCAGGTGGACAAGATAATCGACGACGAGTGCGGGGTGCAACGATGAATAGCGGACCGACGACCGCGGGCGACGTGATGAACGCCGCGCCGAGGACGTGCTCCCGGTTCAGCCGGGTGATCGAGGCGGTCATGATCTTCAAGGACGAGGACTGCGGGATGGTCCCGGTCGTCGAGGAGGGGAAGCCGATCGGCGTGGTCACCGACCGCGACGTCGCCCTGGCGCTGGGGTCGCACCCGGCGGACCTGGCCGACGTCCCCGTCGAGGAGGTGATGTCCACCGGCCCGGTGACCGTCGCGGCCGTCGCGGGGCTCGACGACGTGAAGGCCATCATGGGGGCGGCCGCGGTCCGCCGCCTGCTGGTGGTCGACGACGAGGGCCTCCTGCGGGGCGTGATCTCCTGGAAGGACCTCTCGGCTGAGGTCTCCGACCGCGAGGTCGGCGGCGTCGTCTCCGACGTGGTCGACGCGCCCGCCAGCCCTTGAGGAGGCGAGACCGGCCGTGCCCAATCCCATGGATTCCCCCGAGGAGATCCGCCGCCGGATGGCGGAGATCCGCGCGCAACTGCATACCGAGATGAGCCAGGTGGTCGAGGGGGCCTCGACCGCCTTCGACTGGCAATCGTACGTGAAGGCGCGCCCCTGGACGTTCCTCGGCGCC
>JAXMBE010000126.1:0-8675 GCA_046349995.1 Isosphaeraceae bacterium
ATTCTGCAACGTGAAACGCACGGGGAGCCAGACCTCCGCCCCGGCGATCGGCTTGCCGGACGGGTCGCGGACGGTCCCGGTGATCGTCGCCGGCGGCGGCCGGTCCGGGCCTGAAGCGGCCAGCACCACGGCCGCCACGGCGAGTCCCACCATGAGCCCCGTGACCAGGCCCAGTGACCGTTTCCATTCATTCCGGGCCATGAAGCCGAGGACGCCGAGCGCGAGCGAGGACGGTCCCTGCACGCTCGGGATCAGCGGAACCGCCCTAGACGCCGCGAAGGCGATCGCTGCGCGGGTGGTGTTCTCGATCAGCCCGACAGGCGAAGTGAGTCCGCCGGCCGCCGCGTCCTCGGCAAGGCCCTCCAGGGCCAGCAGGATCGCGGTCGGGGCCAGGCCCCGTCGCACCAATCGGGTCCGCAGCTTGGCCTTCGCGCGGAGCAATCGCGTCTGAAGCGTCCGTAGCGGGCACCCGAGGGTCTCGGCCGCCTGCTGGTGGCTCTGCCCCTCGAGGTAGCAGAGCACGATCGGGTTCCGATAGCGGACGGGCAGCCGCTCGACCTCCTCCAGCAATTCCGGCAGGATGCTCTGGGACTCGGGAACGTCCGATGTCGCTCCGACCCGGGCTCGCTGAATCGCCACCTGGCGTTCGAGCGACGTGCGCTTCGCCCGCGCGACACGGGCCCGCGCGGCGGTCCGAAAGGCGACGCCATAGAGCCAGCTCGCCACCGCCTCGCGATCCCGGATCGCCGCGGCACGCCGGGCGAGCACCAGAAAGGTCGCCTGGACCGCATCGTCGACATCAGCCGCCTCGCCCAGCGTCATCTGGCAGACGCGGCGAACCATCGCCGCGTGCCGCCGGACGACGAGTTCGAAGGCAGCCTCGGAGCCGGGGCTCCCCGGGTCGCGGAGGAAGCGGTCCAGCAGTTGCCGGTCCGCGACCTGGCCGAGCGCCCCCTCCGCGAACAGGGTGCCGATCTGCCTGCGATGACCCGCGACCGTCTCTCGTGCCGATGGCATCGAACCCTCCCCCGGCCGGCTCGTTCGCCCGAATGCTCAATGGTGCCGTCGGCGGGAGGGAAGTGCTTCAGTTTTCCGCGGGACTTCGCTCGTTCCCGGGGGTCGATCAGCCACCTCGAGCTGGCATGCCCGACCGTGCGGACTGTCTGCCTTGCGGCCGGGACTCAGCAGAACGGCTTGAGGGCCCGACGCATCGAGGCGGCGTCGGGGTAGCGCTCCTTGGGGTCGCGGGCGAGGCACTTCTCGATGACTGCGGCGAGCGGGGCGGGCACGTCCGGCCGTCGCCTGCGGATCGGGACCGGGTGCTCCTCCAGGAGCATGCGGACCAGGTCGCCGCCGGCGGCCGGCTCGTCGTAGATGTACATGCAGGAGAGCAGGTAATAGAGCGTGGCCGCGGTCGCGTAGAGGTCGGCCAGCGGGGTGACGGTCTTGAATTCGAGGATCTGCTCAGGCGGCATGAAGGGCACCGTCCCGCGCATCTCGCCCGAGAACGTCATGCTCGAGAGGCCGACCCCGCGAAAGCTCTTCGCCAGGCCGAAATCCGAGATCTTGGCGAGCAGTCCCTCCGGGCCGTGCGCGATCAGGATGTTCTCGGGCTTGATGTCGCGGTGGACAAACCCCATGCGGTGGGCCTGCTCCAGCCCCTTGAGGATCTGCGCGGTCAGCCGGCAGGCCTGGGTCGTCGAGTATCGCCCGGGGTGCTCCTTCGCCAGGGCCTCCAGGTTCGAGCCGGCCACGTATTCCATGGCGAACCAGAACTGCCCGCGCGTCATCCCCTGCTCGTACCACTCGACGATGTTGGGATGCCGCAACTGGCTGATCACCGACATCTCGCGATAGAACCGGTCGATGGCCGTCCGGGTGGTCGCGGTCTCGGGCTTGATGAGCTTCAGGGCCACCATCTGGCCGTTCTGGTTGTGCCGGGCCTGATAGACGACCCCCATTGCACCCCGGCCGATCTCGCGGAGCGTCGTGTAATGCGGGACCGGCTGGGGCAGCGCGGTCGACTCGGATCGGCAATGCGTGCACCACCACTCGACGGCCTCCCTGCTATCCTTGTCGATGAGGCCGGCGACCGTGATGTTCGGCGGCGCTGCGCTGCCGCATCCCGCGCAGTAGATCGAGGCCAGCACCGAGCCGTCGCCCCGGCCGCCGGGTTGACCGCCCCCCTCGCTGCTGGAGATCGGCGTCAGATCCACCCGCACCCGAAAGAGGTTCTGGCCCGCGGCGATCACGTCGCCGGATGCCAGGCGGATGCGATCGACCTTCTGATTGTTGACGAACGTCCCGTTCGTGCTGCCGAGGTCACGCAGTTCGCACTGCGGAGGATTGATCTCAATCATGAAGTGATCGCGGGACAGGGCCATGTCTTCGGGCATGGAGCAATGCACGAAGCGGGATCGGCCGACGATGAAGGTATCGTGCCGGTCGAACGCAAACGTGCGCCCCTTCCGCGGCCCCTGAAGGACTTCCAGTATCACTCGCATGGATTCACATCGCTGCTGCACGCCGGCATGAGTAGCCAGTCTGTCGTCACCCGAGCCCTTGCATGGAATCAGAGTATCAATCGCCATTATGGGGACCCCGGCATGGTCACCGATCTTCTGCTCAAGACTATTACGGCTGAAGGCAGACCATCGTGATGCGGCGCGCGAGAAATAGTCGATTCAAGGATGGATGGATCACATGCTGCCGCGTCCTAATCCGGAGGATCGGCCCGATCGTCAAGCTCAGGCAACGAGGACTTCCGGCGTTCGGACCCGCATATCTTATTGTTTATCGAGCAAAGCACAAAGAGGCACCGTCCGCCGGCCAATTTTCTCAACACAGACACCCACACATCCCGGGTCACGTTCATTCATGACGAAGTCGACTCGTGGGTCCGAAACTCGAACGATCACCGGTTACGAATCACCAGGAAGTCGGAAATCGACATCATCGGCGAGCGACACCCATGCAACCAGAAGCGTTAAACGAACTTGACCTGACCAGAGCCGATTCGGGCGTGCCGGCGTCCGTCATCCTGGAATCATCCCTGATCGTGCAAGGGCTTCCCTGGCCGGACAACCTGGAGACGGTACTCGAGATGGAGGAAGCCGTTCGCGGGGCGGGCGGGATGCCCGCGACGATCGCCATCATGCACGGAGTCGTGCGCATCGGGCTCACACCCGACGAGATCGAGGCGATGGCGCGGCAGGCGGCACCATCACGTTCCCCCGGCGAGCCCCCGGCTCCCGAGCCGGGATCCCGCTTCTCGAAGGCCAACCGGAGGGACCTCTCGGCCGTCCTGAGCAAGGGCGGGAACGCCGCGACCACGGTGTCTGCAACTCTCTGGCTCGGGCGGACGTTCGGGCCGAATCCCTGCGTGATGGCCACGGGGGGGCTGGGCGGTGTCCACCCCGGCGCCGGGGCGGCCTTCGATGTCTCGACGGACCTCGACGAACTCGCCCGCGCCGACGGCTGCGCCGTGGTCTGCTCGGGCTTCAAGTCGATCCTGGACCTGCCCGCGACCCTGGAATCGCTGGAGACGCGGGGCGTGCCGGTGGTGGGCTACCGGACGGACGAACTGCCCGCGTTCACCGGCCGATCGAGCGGGCTGAAGCTGGAGCATCGCGTGGATACCCCGGCGCAGGCGGCCAGGCTGATCCGGGTGCACCGCAAACTCGGGCTGCCAGGGGCCGTCGTTCTGACGCATCCGGTACCGACGCCCGACGCGATCCGCCGCGAGCTCGAGGAAGCCGCCTTGACTCAAGCGCTCGACGAGGCGCGGCGCCGGGGGATCGCGGGAAAGGCGCTGACCCCCTTCCTGCTTGAGGCCATGCGAGGCGCGACCGGGGGCATGAGCCTGCGCGCGAATCGTGCGCTGCTGGTCGCCAACGCGCGGGTCGCCGCGGAGATCGCCGTGGCCCTGAAACGCGATCCCTCCGGCTCAGCGGATGAGTCGCGCTGAATGCCGTCGTCGAGCCCGGACCTGGAGGGCCAGGTAGGCCACCGCGAGCAGGCCGACTGCCATCGTGCTCGGCTCCGGGATGCTCTCGGGGAGGACCGTCGTCCGGACCTCTCCTCGCGAGCCCGCGACGAGCCCCGGATCCGATGCCGGATCGGGGATGCGGAGCGACGGCAGGGGCGGGCTGCCGGCCGCATCCACGAGCGGCGGGGCTGCCTCGCCGATCGTGGCGGCCGTCGCTGTCGTGCCAGGGCCGAGCGACCTGGCCGACAAGGTGGGCTCGCTGATCGTACCGGTCCTGGACGTGCCGTCGCCGGGGGCCACTGGCTGGGCGCCCGGTTCCGCCGAGCCGTTCACGGCCGGGGGCGGCGACAGGAGGCCCAGGGAGACGAGGGCGAGCGAGGCCAGCCGGTTGTCGACGGGCCCGGTTCCCCCCGCGGCCTTGGCACCCGCGTCGAGCATCGACGGCGTTGCTGCCGCCGTGCCGTCCTGCACCGTCCCGGTCGGGGTCGGGCTGGTCTTGCCGACCGTCGGCGAGGCCGCTGCCGACGGGACTGCGGCAGATGCTGAGGTCGATGCGGCCGGACCATTACCGGCTGGATGCTCGTTTGCCTGCGGCGCGGGGGATGCCACCGGCGCGGCGCCGGATGCCGGACTCGCTGCGGCCGCAGCCGCCGGTGCCTGAACGGTCCCCGCGTTCGCGTCGGCAGGCGCCTGGGCCGGGGTGTTCACGGACAGGCCCTGGGCCGCGACGTTGCCCGGTTCCGCGGAGCCCTTCGCGTCCGCCAGGCGGGCGGCCGTCGCGGAGTCGGTCGGCTCCTTCGTCACCGGCATCGTGCGTGCGGCCGCCGCTTCCGCCGGGGCTGTGGTCGCGGCCGGGGTCGAGGTCATCCCGGGCGTGTTCCTGGGTGCACCCGGACCCGGCCGACCGCGCTCCGCCTCGACGTGGATGGCATCGTCAGCCGGCCGTAATGGGCCGGACGCGACCGCTCCACGCGGGGATGTCGCCGCCACCTGGCCGGCTCCGGTCGCGTTCGACGGGAGCGATGCCGGGGGTCCCTCCGTGAACGCCGATCCCGGCACGGGACCCTCTCCATACGAGGGATTCGCTGCCCCGGGGAGAGGAGGGCTCGGGCGAGCCGTGGCGGCCGGGGGGCCCTGTCCCGGCTGTGCCGCAGTGGGCGGCTGGCCCGGTCGATCGTCCGGCGACGCGGGCCGATCGGTGGCCACGGCTTCGTCCTGGGACGGCCTCGGGGCCGGTCTCTCGCCCGACTCGATCGCCCGCGCACCCGAGGCGACGGGTCCTTCCAGCAGGCTGGACGGGCGCGGCGGGTCGTTCAGCGGGAACGTGAGCCGGGGGGCCGCGACCGCCGCGCCGCACGCGGAGAGGTGGAATGCCAGGGAGATGCTGGGCAGCAACGCACGACGGTTCAGGGTGACGATCATCATGATGACTCCCCGGTGGAGAGGCGAGGTCTCATGGGAGCTCGCATCAGTCCCGGCGAACGTCCTTGCCGGGCTCGATACTTCAACATAAATCAATTTCTTCAGAGATGCTTCTCGGGTAGGCCCGGGGAAAATACTGCCTGCGCGGTGACGTGTCAATCAAAGTCACGAAGAATCTCGATCGATTCATAAGAGGGTGCAGTCAGGAGTGCCCGGCGGATGTCGGGCGTGTGACGGATACGCGGGCGGGCATGCCGGGGACCCCGCCTTCGCGTGTTGGCGGGCCGGGGTTGCTCTGATACGCTGGTCCTGGTGCGACTCGATCGCGCCGGACCTGGACCGTAGTCTCCCGCCGCGATGAGGGCCGCCCGGCGATGGCCGCACCCCCGTTCGTCCACCTGCATTGTCACAGCCATTACAGCCTGCTCGACGGGCAGAGCAAGATCCCCGACCTGATCCAGCGGGTCAAGTCGACGGGGATGTCCGCGATCGCGCTGACGGATCACGGCAACCTCTTCGGCGCGATCGAGTTCCTGCGCGAGGCGAAGGCCGCGGGGGTCCTCCCGATCGTGGGCATGGAGGCCTACGTGGCGCCGGGCAAGCGGACGGACCGCACAACGAGCGCCGGCGGTGGGGGGGATGAGCGGTTCGCCTATCACCTCACCCTGCTGGCCCGCAACGGGGCCGGGTTTCGCAACCTGCTGCGGCTCTCGTCCCGCTCTTACCTCGAGGGCTATTACTACAAGCCTCGAATCGACAAGGAGATCCTCGCCCGGCACAGCGACGGGCTGATCTGCCTCTCCGGCTGCGTCGGGTCCGAATTCTCCCAGCTCCTACTGAACGACCGCAGGGCCGACGCGGAGAACCTGGCCCGGTGGTACGCCAAGACGTTCGGCGAGGGGAACTTCTACGTCGAGGTCCAGAACAACGGGTTGCAGATCCAGCACGACTGCATGGAACGTGCGCTCGACGTGGCCGGCAAGTTCGGGTTCCCGGTGGTGGCCACCAGCGACGCCCACTACCTGACGCAGGGCGACTACCTGGCGCACGACGTCCTGCTCTGCATCAACACCGGCAAGACGGTGGACCAGCCGCTGGATAAGCCGCGGTTCGTGGCCGACGACGGCAAGCTCTCGGACCAGTTCCACGTCCGCAGCCCGGAGGAGATGTACGCCGTCTTCCCGGGCCAGGACGAGGCGCTGGCGATGTCCCGGCGGATCGCCGAGAAGGTCGAGGAGAACTACGCCAGCCTGGGGCTCGGCAAGCGGCAGTTCCCCTCCTTCCAGGCCCCGGAGGGCAAGACGGCGGAGGGTTATCTCCGGGAGCTCTGCGAGAAGGGCCTGCGGGAACGCTACGGCGACCCGCCCTTGCCCGAGGCCCGCGAGCGACTCGACATGGAGCTCGGGATCATCGAGCGCATGGGCTTCGCCTCCTACTTCCTGATCGTCTGGGACTTCGTGCGCTACGCCCGCGAACGCGGCATCCCGGCGTCGGCCCGCGGGTCGGCCTGCGGCGCCCTGGTGAGCTACGTCCTGCACCTGAGCAACGTCTGCCCGCTGAAGTACGACCTGCTGTTCGAGCGCTTCCTCGACCCCAACCGCTCCGAGGCGCCCGACATCGACATCGACCTCTGCCAGGACCGCCGCTACGAGGTCATCGAGTACGTCCGCAAGAAGTACGGCGACCCGAACGTCGCGCAGATCGGCACCTTCGGGACGATGAAGGCGAAGGCGGCGATCAAGGACGTGGGCCGCGTGCTTAACATCCCGCTGGCCCGGGTGGAGCAGATCAACAAGCTGATCCCCACCCGGCTGGACATCACCATCGACAAGGCCCTCAAGGAGGAGCCCGCCCTGCGGACGATGGTCGAGCAGGACGCGGAGATCGAGAAGCTGATCAACTTCGCCCGCCGCCTGGAGGGCTCGGCCCGGAACGCCAGCACGCACGCCGCGGGCGTCGTGATCGCCGATCAGCCGCTCGAGTCGCTGGTCCCCCTCCAGGTGATCCGCCGGGGCGACAAGGAGGAGATCGTCTGCACCCAGTGGGACATGGGCGACGTCGAGAAGGCCGGCCTCCTGAAGATGGACTTCCTCGGCCTGCGCAACCTGACGACCCTGGAGGCGGCGATCCGGATCATCAACGAGCGCCACCCCGACGCGCCGATCGACCTCGACAAGCTCCCCCTGGATGACCGCAAGGCCTTCGAGCTGCTCCAGCGGGGCGAGACCAGGGGGGTGTTCCAGCTCGAGAGCGCCGGCATCCGCGACCTGCTGGTGAAGATGAAGCCCGACCGCTTCGCGGACATCATCGCCACCAACGCCCTCTACCGCCCCGGCCCGCTCAACGGCGGGATGGTCGACGAATACGTCGACGTGAAGAACGGCCGGAAGCAGGCGACCTACATCCACCCTGTGCTCAAGGAGGTCCTCGAGGAGACCTACGGGGTGATGGTTTACCAGGAACAGGTGATGCGGATCCTCAACCGCCTGGGGGGCATCGAGCTCTCCAAGGCGTACGCCACGATCAAGGCGATCTCGAAGAAGAAGGCCGACGTGATCGCCGAGAGCCGGGGCCAGTTCGTCGAGGGGGCCGTCGAGCGCGGGCTGGACCGGGACCGGGCGCTGAAGATCTTCGACCTGATCGAGTTCTTCGGCGGCTACGGCTTCAACAAGTCGCACAGCACGGCCTACGCCCTGGTGGCGTACCAGACGGCCTACCTCAAGGCCCACTACCCGACGGAGTACATGGCCGCCGTCCTCACCTCCGAGATGGACGGCGCGGAGCGCGACAAGTTCTTCGTCGAGCATATCGAGGACTGCCGCCGGATGGGCATCGAGGTCCTGCCCCCGAACGTGAACGAGGGGGGGGTGCAGTTCCGCGTGGGCGGCGAGGGCAAGGTCCACTTCGGCCTGGGGGCGATCAAGGGGGTCGGGGTGAAAGCCGTTGAGGCGATCGTCAAGTCACGAGGGCAGGGGGGGCCGTTCCGCAGCCTCGACGAGTTCTTCGAGCGGGTCTCGACCAGGGAGGTCGCCGGTGCCGCCGCCGAGACGCTCATCCGGGCGGGCGCGTTCGATTTCCTGGGGGCGAGGCGGGCCCAGCTCCTGGCGGTCCTGCCCCGGGCGATCCAGGCGGGCCAGGCCAAGCAGGATGACCGTCGGCGCGGCCAGCGCGGCCTCTTCGACGACCTCGAGGCGGCCGTCGGGACGCCGGCCCACGCGAACGGCAACGGCAACGGCAACGGACATCACTCCTCGGCCGTGAACCT
>JAXMBE010000127.1:0-7801 GCA_046349995.1 Isosphaeraceae bacterium
GCCGATCGCAGCCCTCGGAGACTTTCAGGTAGGCCATGTGCCGGGGGGTGATCCGCAGCCGGGCCCGGTCGTCCTGGGCCTGGACGGGCGCCGGCCGGAAGACCGTGCGCTGTTCATCCAGCCCTCCCAGGACTCGATTCGATACTCTGGCGATCTCCTCGCGGCCGAAAACCCCGACGACCTGATCGACCTCGGGGAACTGCTCCAGGAGCATGTCCTTCTGGCGCTCCGCCAGGCAGCCGGCGACGATGATGCCCTTCACCGTGCCGGTGCGTTTTCGCTCGATCATCTCGTCGATCACTGCGCACGATTCCTGGCGCGCGGCATCGATGAAGCCGCAGGTGTTGACGACCACCAGGTCGGCCTGCTGCCCGTCTGGCACCAGGGCGAAACCATCCTGGGCGAGTAGCCCGAGCATCCGCTCGGAGTCGACGAGGTTCTTTGAGCAGCCGAGGCTGACGAAAGAGAGGGTGGCTTTCGGGTCGTGGGTTTCACTCATGAGACGGCCGGTGGACCAGGATCTCGGTGTCGGGGGCCGATTGAAGGCTTGTCAACACGACAGAAGACGTCAATCGGAACGGATGGAACCGGAGCGCCACAACTTTGAGCCGCTGAGCGAGGAATCAGCGAGCCGCGGTGAGACGCTTGCCACGGCCATTATACGACCTCGACGATCGTGCGGGCGCGGAGACTCTGGGAGGGGAGACCCTCGCCGCGATCCCCAGGGGGCCACGAGGTCGCGTCGAGGTCGGTTTCAGGAGGGCCGGGGATGCTGCAAGCGGATGAAATTCACCTCGCGATCATAGTATGCGTTCTAATGCTCCGTCAAGCGGACGCGATGGCCTTCGTCGACCTCTCTCCGGGTTGGTTTGAGACCAAACCAGGGCAGGCCGTTCCGCCTCCGGACCCTGGGCACGAACTTGCCTTCTTGAGTCGACTCGCTATACTGAATCACACTGCGCCCGTAGCTCAACGGATAGAGTCGCGGACTTCGAATCCGAAGGTTGTAGGTTCGAATCCTACCGGGCGCGCTTTGTTCACGTTGCATGACCTTGGCATATGTCCCGGAGGCCGACGCAGACCGTTCGATGCGGCGGAAACTGCCCGGCGGCTCTCGGATAGTCTTTGCGGGCGTGGGCTCAGCTCTACGAGGACATGGCTTTTACGCCCCTGCCTGGATACCAGCGAGGACCTGCGGGCTCGACACGTAACGTCTCCCGGGTCAGGCAGGGTGGCTCTTGAGCGAGAGCACCTGATCGATCGTCCTTTGCACGACGGCGATATGGGTCTCTTCCTGGTAGGCATCGCTCGACAATTCCCTGATCGCCGTCGTCGCCATCCGCAGGACCGTCAGGCGAACTGTGGCGGAGTCCACGCCACGCACAATTAGGCTTGCCACGCAAAGGGCGGTGACTTTCCTGAGACGCTCCTCCGTCAACCGATCCCTGCCCATCGTCTGTGCATCAACCGCATCCATTCGAAGACACAACTTTGCTGAAGAGGTATGCCACATGGGGGTCAAAGCGGTGCTGAGCCGGCTCGTCGTCAGATCCGGTGAGTCACTGACGACGATTAAGATAGCATAATGAGAGATTATTAAGATCGCAATGACAATTCTTGGCCGGCACCGCGTCCCCCTGTCGGAGGAAATCATCTGGGGCTTTCCGGATTTGAGCAAGTTAAGTTCGATCAGTTCAATTCATAGAACTAAATTGACGGATGCTGACCGAAGTTCGACTTGCTCTTTCCGGAAATGAAGAGCGCGGAGAGGAGGGCAAAAGCGGCGTCAATGATCGCAGTGGTCCCCCGCAGGATTACGATGCGGTGAAGGCAACCGGCGTGGGATCGACTCCAGCTTCGGCGCGGGGAAACAGTCGGACTGAGCGTCCAGGGGCGGTCCGAAGCCGGACGCTCGATGAGGAGGGCGACTTGGACTCACTGCGTCGATGCAGCCGGGCGTCGCAGGGGCCATCAGCTCGAGACATATTGGACAATGGAGGTCCACGCTCGCGTCGATGACGGTTCAGTGTGAATGGCCGTTCAGGGGTGCAGGACGGCTGAGATTGGAGAGGCGGGGGTCGATGCACTCCCCATCTCAGCTCAGTGCCGGATGATGTTGCGCAAGGAATGGCTGACCAAGCGGTGGGACCTGCCTTGCCTCGTGACCGACCTGACTGCCGAATGGGCGGGAATCGGACAATTGGGCGTGTCGGACGCGAAGACTCGGGCTCGCGGGGCGGGCTCGAGCCACCATTCCGCCGGTGACATCAATTTGACGATCAGCATCCACATTATGAGGACTCCCGGCCGGGTACTCCGGATCCGCTCTGAAGCTGACGAAGCGGCGGAGCCACCACGCAACCAACCCTACGCCACGTTTCCTGAGGATGCGAAAAAGAATCGTTCGTCCCTCATGGTCATCGGTCGCGCGAGCAGGGAGCGTTGCAGTACAGGGCCATATGGCTCCTACGGGGGTCCAGTTTCCTGATTGATGGTACACCAAACGCAAGGGTGATCGCAGTGATGTCCCTTGAGTTAGTCCCGGAGACCGTGGAGGAGGCACACCTTGCTTGGTCGGGATTTGAGACTTCCTCTAGTCCATGCCACAATCGCTCTGGCACTCTCGATAGGATGGGGTATTCGGGGTAATTTCGGCCACGAATACGGAGCCATGATCCCGGGGGCGCTAGCTGCGATCGCTGTGGTCATTCTCTCGGGCCGTGGGGACTGGCTGGAGGCGATGCCGTTCTTTGCCATGTTCGGTGCCCTGGGCTGGTCATTCGGTGGCAGCATCTCTTACATGCAGGTCATCGGATTCACCCACTCCGGTCATTCGCCGTCGCAGCTTTACGGCTTCGCTTGCCTGTTCGTCATCGGCTTCCTGTGGGCGGCTCTCGGGGGAGCGGGGACGACGCTCCCGGCGGTCGCCGGGCGACGACGCTTGATCGCTCTGCTGCCGGTCATCGGGGTGGTCTTTCTCCTCTGGTGGCTTCAGGGCGTGGCGATCGAACCCTGGTTGCGCAGCCGAGGCGTGGAACTGAACTGGTATGATACCGACTGGCTGGCTGCGCTGCTGGCCATGGCGGCAGCGGTCCTGATTGCCCTCCTGCGGCGGCGGGTGGATGACTCGACCGGTCTGGTCTTGTACCTGGCGGGCGGCTGGTGGGTGGGCTTCGGGGTCCTCGTGCTGGCCCTGGGCCTGAGAATGACGCCTCCTCGCGGCGACAACTGGGCGGGATGCCTGGGAATGACTCTGGGGGCCCTGGTCTACTGCGTCCGGTGGGGGTTGGGCGATGTGGCACGCGCCACGATCATCACCGGCGTCATCGGCGGGATCGGGTTCGCGTCGGCGTCGATGCTCAAGCTGGTAGCGGTCACGAGCGGCTACCAGACCAACTGGCACAGCGTGCTGGAGCAGACGACGGGCCTCTTCAACGGGGTCGCGATCGCCGTGGCGATGAGGGACCTGTCGCTCCGGGTGGGCCCCCTTGATGGGGCGGACGGCACCTCACGCGCACGGAGCCGCTGGGCCGAGCCGGTTGCTCTGGGGTTCGTCCTGCTCCTGATCCCTTACCTCAACCTGAGGAAAAACGTCGCCGACTGGATCCGCTCCGGCGCGGTCCCCGAGCTCATGTACGGTATCCCCGCCCGGGAGTGGTTCCACCTCGCGTTCCTGGTCGTCGCCGCCGGCCTGGCAGTCCTCGCCGTCCGGCACCTCCGCCAGCCACTTCCGGTGGTTCCTGAGAGCCCGCTCGGGAGGGGGCAGGCGCTGTTTCTGGTGTTGCTGTCCATCATGGTCATCGGCAACTTCGAGCGGGCGCTCGTCGGGTTCGCCGACCAGCGGCTGATCACGGAAGGGGTGATCCATCTGAACGCGGTCCTGTGCACCACGCTCCTGCTGACGAGCCAGGCGCCGGCCCTGGAAACGGTCAGCGCGCAAGACGCGGCAAGCTCGCCCTCCCTGCGGCGTGTTGTCCTTCTGGGGCTTGCGGCGGCGGTGGTGTCGGTCGTTCTCGACTGGGCCATCGTCCGGGCGATCTACGGGGACCGCTTCGCCGGCCACGCTGGTCTGCACATCCGGTTCGGTCCCCGTGCGACGGTCCACTCGTCGAAGGGGGCGTCCTGATCCGGTCCGGGAGGCCGGGCTCGCGACGAGACAACTTACCGGGCGGGATACGCCGGCCTGAGCAGCAGGCGTCCGACGCGCGGCCCATGCGTCTGCGAGCCACTGGCATTGCCGACCGGAGGCGGGGCCGAGGGGTCCAGGCGATGGGCCAGTCGATCCAGGGTGCTCGCGAGTTCGTCCGCCGATCGGTAGCGATGCTCGGGGGCGCGCGCCATCGCTTTCAGGATCACCGCCTCCAGCTCGGCCGGGATTCCCGGCTTCAGGATACCCGGCCTCCGGGGCAGCGATGACGCGAGGTAGACCGACAGGCATCCCACCGGCAGGCCGTCGGGCGGCTGGAATGGCCGGTCGAGCGTGACGGATTCGAAGAGGGTCACGCCCAGCGAGTACAGATCGCAGAGCATCTCGTCGGCCGGCGCCTTCAGGAGCCGCTCGGGTGCCATGTACATGGGAGTTCCGGCACCATCCCTCATCTGCTGTGGGGTCGCGAACTCCAGGTCACGCCCCAGGCCCAGGTCGCAGAGATAGACGTCCAGCCCGCGGCGTGCGTCGAGCAGGATGTTCGCCGGCTTGATGTCGCGGTGCACCACACGACTGGCATGGATCCGACCGAGGGCGTGGGCCGCGCGGCCCATGATCCGCAGCGCGTCGCGCAGGTAGCGACCTTCGTCCAGGTAGATCAGGCGATGGGTCAGTTCGACGGGCCGACCCTGCAGCCGATACCGGCGGTTCCTGATGATCTGTTGGAGCGTGGTCCCCTCGATCAGGGGCATGGCCATGTAGAAGAACCTGTCGACCTGGCCGAACTCCGTGACCCGCAGCAGCGAGGGGCCCGTCAGCCGTGTTCCCCGCTCGGCCTCGTGTCGGAACTGGGCCAGCCGATTCGGCGATCGGATCAGGTCCGGGTTGAGCACCTTCAGCGCGACGACCTCCGGTGTGCCGCCGCCACTTCGATGATGGGCCTTCCAGACCTCGCCCTGCGCCCCCTGCCCGAGCCGTTCGATTAGCTCGAACGGGCCGATCGACATCCGGGCCCGAAGCGGCGAGTCACCCGCCAGCCCTTCATTCGAGGGCCTGCGTGAGGCCCTTGCTCGACGTCGAGGCCTGTTCCCGGGGCTGAGCTGCGTGGCCTTCTCGGAGAGCAGTGCAGTCGACTCGCTGCTGAGCGCTGAGGCTCGCGAGGGTGGCCCGGGAGAGGGTAATACAGCGCGCAGCGGGCTGCGCATTCGACTCCGTGGCAATGCCGACATACGGCCGCTCCCGCGAGTTGCAGTGGCTGGTGCGTCAAGCGGTCCCACTGCTACAAGGCTAGCCCTGGCGACCACGCCCGAGCCCGCGAACGGCCCGCGTGTCCTCCTGCGACAACGGGGTGATGCCGGCGGGACGCAGGCAGAAATCCGGCCCGCCCTTTGAATCGGCGATCCCGGCCCGTACCATAGCGAGCCGCGGCACGAGGCGTCCCTCCCAGCCCTGCGATGAAGCCCTGTCATGAGTGACCCGACCCACGAGCCCCATGACCTATACTCCCTCCCCGCCGAGGCGATCAAGGATCCCCCCTCGACGATCCTGGGGGCGCTCCGACAGATCGGACCCGGGCTGATCCTGGCCGCGTCGATCGTAGGGACGGGGGAGCTGATCAACACCACCGGCTTGGGTGCGAAGGCGGGATTCTCGCTCCTCTGGCTGATCGTCCTGAGCTGCGTGATCAAGGTCTTCGTGCAGGTCGAGCTGGGTCGTTACGCGATCACCCACGGCCGCACGACTCTCGCGGCGTTCGATACCCTGCCGGGCCCCCGTCTGGGAACCTCCTGGATTAGCTGGCTCTGGCTGGCGATGATGCTGACCACCCAGGCCCAGATCGCCGCCATGGAGGGGACCGTCGGCCAGGCGGCCCACCTGGCTTTCCCCGGGGCCTCCGATGCCATGGCTGCCGCCGCCGGGAAGCTCGTCCCGGAGTGGGGGGCGTTCCTGGCGCAGAGGGAGGAGTACATCTGGGCGGGGATCACGACGCTGGCGGCCATCTTGCTCCTGCTCTCGGGGGGCTATCGTCGGCTCGAGAAGATCACCACCGTGCTGGTTGCGGCGGTGACGCTTTTCACCGTCGCCAGCGTCGCCGTGCTGCAATGGACGAGCTTCCGGATCGGCCTGGTGGACCTGGAGCGGGGGATGAGCTTCACGTTCCCGGCCACGGCGCTCGCGCTGGCCTTCTCGGCCTTCGGGATCACCGGGGTCGGGGCGTCGGAGCTTGTGGCCTATCCTTACTGGTGCATCGAGAAGGGGTATGCCCGCAGCGCCGGGCCCCGCGGTGAGGACGAAGCCTGGGCGACCAGGGCACGCGGCTGGATCCGCGTGATGCAGCTCGACGCCTGGTTCAGCATGGTCGTCTTTACGATCGCCACGCTGGCGTTCTACCTGCTGGGGGCGGCCGTACTCCACCCGCAGGGCCTGGACCCGAAGGGGTCGGACATGATCCGCACCCTCTCCGAGATGTACCTCCAGCCGCTCGTGGGGACGCCGCTCGCTTATCTCGGTCCGCCCACCCGGGTGGGTTTCCTGCTCGGGGCCTGGGCGGTTCTCTTCAAGACCCTGTACGTCGCCACCGCGGCCAACAGCCGGCTGACCGTGGACTTCCTGAACCTGGTTGGCATCTGGCAGCCGTCGGGCACCGCGGCTCGCGAGCGGGCCATCAAGGTCTTCTGCGTGATCTACCCGGTCCTGGCGCTGGGACTCTACTATGCGTTCCGCGAGCCGCAGGGATTGATCAAGGCGGGGGGAATCGCACAGGCACTGATGCTCCCGCTGATCGCCGGGGCCACGCTCTATCTCCGCGGACGCGACACCGACCGCCGCGTCGGCCCCGCGCTACTCAGCGACATGTTCACGTGGCTCGCCTTCTTCGGGATCTCCGCCGTTGCGGTCTACAGCGTCTACGGCCTGTTCCGGGACGTTCAATCGTGGCTGGCCGGCCTGACTGGATAGGGAAGACGATCTTTATCAAATTCAGCAGTGTTGATTGGGATGGGCAACAACGAAGGTTTGCAGAATGCCGACCCAGATTGCACTCTTCCGCGGCATCAACGTCGGCAAGGCCAAGCGGGTCGCGATGCCCGAACTCCGCGATGCGCTGGCGGGCCTCGGCTACTCGAACGTCCGCACGCTCCTGAACAGCGGCAACGCGGTCTTCGACAGTCCGCGGAGGCTGACATCCGCCGGCGCGATGGCGATCCGGGATGCCGTGACGGCGAGGACCGGTGTCGTCTCCGAGGTCACGACCCTGACGGCCTCCGATCTGGCGATCATCGTCGGGGAGAACAGGCTCGCGGATCTGATCGACGACCCCTCCCGGGGTCTGGTTGCCTTCCCCGTCACCGCCGCGGCCCTGTCCCGAGCGAAGGGGCTCGAGGACCGGGATCATTCCCCGGAACGATTCGCCGTCGGAAGCCGGGCGGCCTACTTCTGGTGTCCCTCCGGGATCCTCGGAAGCAATCTTCTCGTGGAATTCGGCCGGCTGCTCGGGACCGCTGTCACCACCCGGAACTGGGCGACCGTTCTGAAGCTCCGAGCCATGGTCGAGGCCCCGGCGTGAGGGAGCAGCGAATCCGGGACATCCCGGCGGCGTCCCTCCACTCGATTGTCCCCGCACAAGGACGCGCTGCGGAACGTGGGCCTGCGAGT
>JAXMBE010000128.1:0-7181 GCA_046349995.1 Isosphaeraceae bacterium
CGCCGTCCCGGCCACCGAGATGAGCCAGGAGGCGCTTCAGGAGATGCGGCGACGTTACGTCATGAAGGCGGCCGACCTGACGCCCCGGGTCTACTACCGGCTGACGGACAACTGGTTGGAGCTGACCGTCCGGTTCGTGGTCCGCGACCACGGCATCCGCGACGTCAAGGACGCGATGAGCCGCGACATCATCGAGGCCCTCGATACGGCCGGCATCGGCGTCGCCTCGGCCACATTCGAAATCGTGGGCGTGCCCGCGATCCGCATCCAGGAAGACCTGCTGCGCGGGGTCGATCGCCCGGCCGGTATCGCCCCCGAATCGACCCGGGCAAGACAGGACGGGCAGTCATGACGCACGGCGAATCGGGGCAGGACGCCTTCCGGGAGGGGCGGGCAGAGGCCGGCACGAGCGCCGGCCATGAGTTCGTCGGGCGAGCACTCATCGTGCTAACGCTCAGCTCCCTGTTCGGGGCGGCGGCCCTGCTGCTCGTGTTCGCGGCCGACGTGCTCCTGCTCGGCTTCGCCGGTCTCTTGCTCTCGATCTTCCTCCGGGGCGTGGCGCGGCTCGTGACCCGGTGGACTTCGCTCAAGGAGGGCTGGTCGCTGGCCGTTGTCGTCCTCCTGCTGGCTTCGACGATCGGGCTCGGGTGCTGGTTCCTGGCGTCGAGCGTAGGCGCCCAGTTCGACGAGCTCTCGACCAGCCTGGAGCGATCCGCCCACGGCCTGCAGGATCGGCTCCGGCAGACCTCATGGGGCGAGTTGTTGCTCGACGTGACGTCGACTCGACAGCTCGCGTCGGGGCGGTTCAACCTCAGCGGACGGATCACCGGCGCCTTCTCCTCGGCACTCGGGGCGTTCGTCAACCTGGTCGTGATCCTGTTCGTCGGGCTATATGTCGCGGTCGACCCGGGCGTGTACCGTCGCGGCTTCCTCCAACTGGTGCCGCGAGGCCGCCGGCCTCGAGCGGGCGAGGTCCTCGATGCGCTCGATCAGAAGCTCGGCCGCTGGCTCATGGGCCGGCTCTTCAACATGACTATCATCGGCATCGGTACAGCCATCGGGCTCTGGCTGCTGGGCATCCCACTCCTCCTGGCACTGGCGCTCCTCGCCTTTTTGCTCGACTTCATCCCCTACATTGGGCCGATCGCTTCTGCCGTGCCGGCGATGCTCGTGGCCCTCACGATTGGCCCGGCCCAGGCGGTCTACGTCGGCTTGCTCTATCTGGGCGTGCAGTTCGTCGAGAGTTACCTCCTCACCCCCCTCGTTCAGCAACGAGCCGTCGAGTTGCCGCCCGCCGTCACGATCCTCGCCCAACTGCTCCTGGGCCTGCTGGCCGGCGTCCTCGGGCTCGCCCTGGCAACGCCCCTGACCGCGGCGGCCGTCACGATGGTGAGGAAGCTCTACGTGGAGGACGTCCTTGGCGACCAGCCCGAAGCGGAACATGACCAAGACGGGAAGCCATAGGCGGAACTGAACCGGGACGGGGGATTGCGTTGATCGGTGCCCATCTCGGACCGAGGAGGCGCGACGCGATTGTCACGAAGACGATGACATCCGATGACTGCCGTCCCTGCGTTCGCCTCAACCATTCCTCGCCATCGGTCGGGCGACTTCGCCCGCCGGATGAAGGATAATCGCCCTTGGAGTACGGACGGCATGGGGTCGGCCGAAGAGACGCCCATGCGACTGGCACATCCTAACTCGCCTCGGTGGATTCGTTCTTGCAGTCGACGGCCCAATCGAGAGGCTAATGAAAACCTGGCTCTTACGCTGTTGGGATTCCCTCCGTTCCAACTTCTGGTTCGTCCCGTCCCTAATGGTCGCCGGGTCGGTCCTGCTGTCCTTCGCAACCCTCTGGCTCGATCGCTGGCCCGGGACGGGACGAATCGCCTCCGCCGCCCTGACTTATAGCCGAGGGCCGGAAGGGGCCAGGGCCCTCCTCTCGGCGGTCGCCGGCTCGATGGTCACCATCGCCAGCCTGACGTTCTCGATAACTATCGTGACCTTGCAGCTCGCCTCCTCCCAGTTTGGTCCGCGGCTGCTCAGGAGCTTCGTCCGCGACCGCGGCAATCAGGTCGTGCTCGGCACCTTTATCTCCACCTTCACCTACTGCCTGCTCGTCCTGCGGGCGGTCAACGGCACCGACGAGCACGAGTTCGTCCCGCACCTCTCGGTCATCATCGCCCTGCTGCTTACGCTCGCGAGCCTCGGAGTCCTCATTTATTTCATCCACCACACGGCCCATTCCATCCAGGCCGAGACGGTCGTCAAGTCGGTCGGGGAGGATCTCCGCGAGGCCATCGACCGGCTCTTCCCCGAGAGCCTCGGGGACGACGCCGCGGCCGCGGGACGGACCCCGGCCGCGGCCACCCTGCCCGCGGGCTTCGACGCGGACTCGCGCCCCGTGCCGGCGACGGAGAGCGACTACCTCCAGAACGTGGACGGTGAAAGGCTGCTAGTGCTGGCCGCGGAGAAGGACCTCGTCCTCCGCGTCGAGCACCGTCCGGGGGGATTCGTGGTGGAAGGCCAGGACCTGGTCCGCGTCTGGCCCGCCTCCCGGCTGGACGACGAGCTTACCGAAGCAATCCGGGGGGCGTTCTACTTCGGGTCGAGGCGCACCCTCACGCAGGACACGAGGTTCGCGGTCGACCAACTCGTGGAGGTTGCTGTCCGGGCCCTCTCCCCGGGCATCAACGACCCCTTCACGGCGGTGGCCTGCCTGGACCGGCTCGGTGCGTCCCTCTCTCGCCTTGCGGGTAGAGAGGCGCCCTCCGCCTACCGCTTTGACGAGGGGGGACAACTCCGGGTGATCGCCGAAGTGACCTCGATGGCCGGGCTCGTCGATGCCGCCTTCCACCAAATCCGCCAGGCCGCCCGCACAAACGCGGCGGTCATGCTCCGCCTGCTCGAAACCATCGCGGTCGTCCTGCCCTTCGCCCGTGATGCGAAGTTCCGCGGATCGCTCCTCCGGCACGCCGCCCTGGTCCATGAAGATAGCCAGGACGGGCTTCCGTCGGAGTCGGACCGGCGGGAGGCCGGCGAGCGATATCGGGCGATATTCCAGGAGCCGCCCCGCGGCGACCCGGCCCCGACCGATTAGCACCTTCAGGGCCTCGCCACGTTTGCGAGGGCGGAACTTTCCCTCAAGTCCGTCGACTTCTTGACGACCGAGAAGGTCCCGTCGGTCTCCAGGACCACGGCCTCGACCCCATCGAGCGAGGCCAGTCCCGTCTCGCGTACGGCCTGGAGAATCTCGGCCTCGATCACACGCTGCCCTCGCATGGCTCCGATGAGGATCTCGCCGCGGTGGACGAGGAGCACGGGCTCGCCCTTGATGAGCCGCGAGACGAGGCGGGAGCGGACCGAGAGCCAGGTCATCGCGAACTGGAGGCCGATGAGCACCAGGAACCCGAGCAGGCCCTCGGCGAGTGCCACCTGCTCGGTGAGGAGGACCGTCGCCAAGGTCGAACCAAGGGCGACGGTGACGATGAGGTCGAAGGCGTTCATCTTCGAGAGGGTCCGATTGCCGGAGCCCCGCAGGAGGATGACCAGGGCGAAGTAGGCCAGCGGCCCGACGAGGAGGACGCGGCCCAATCCAATCCAGTTGTCGAAGAACATCGCTGCGAGGTCTCCGGGCGTCTCGATGTGGCCTGTTCCATCTCGAATCCGCGGGGGAACGCGACGCCCCGAGAGACACTGAACTAGCGGACGCATGTGCGGTTGCATCGGGCCCAACAACCGTCTTACTATGCCCCCCCCTCACATCCGATACAAGAAGGGGCCGGACAGCAGTCAGGGCGTTTCGGGCAAGGCAAATGTAGGGATAGCGAATAATGGGTAGGACAGTCGGACTTTCTTTCCTGCTGTCATGCATCTCCGCCGTGGCCGTGCGAGCGGGCGACGGCCCGATGACCTTACCCTTGCCACTTCCCGAGTCCAGCCCCACCGCCAGCCCGGCAGCATCGGGCATGAACTCGAGCGTCGGGACCCAGCCCCCGGGCCCCCGACGTTCCCTGGGACTTCAGGAACTGGAGCAGACCGCATTCAGTAACAACCCGACGATTGCCCAGGCCATCGACCGATTCGAGCAGAACCGCGGTCGTGCGATGCAGGCCGGGGCCTATCCGAATCCGCTGATAATTTGGAGTGCCCCAAGCCTTGGCGACCAGGGCACCGCGGGTCAACAGCAGGGCTACTTCCAGCAGCCAATCGTCACCGGCGGCAAGCTCCGCTTGAACCGGGCCCGCTATGAGGTGGACGTCGAGAGTAGCCGCTGGTTGGTCCACCAGGAGCGGATGCTGGTTCGGAACGGCGTTCGGATGCGGTACCTGCAAATCCTCGCCCAGCAGCAGATGCTCGGCCTGCGGGCTGACCTGGCACGATTGGCTGCGGGCGTGGTACGGACGACCCGCAAGAAGGTCGAATCGGGCCACGCCAGCGAACCCGACCTGCTGACGGCCGAGAACGAGGCGGCCCAGGTGCAACTCGAGTCCGACCAGCTCGGCGAGCGATACGTCAACTCCTGGCGAGAGTTTGCCGCGTTCCTCGGCTGCCCGGAGATGCCACCGGCCCTGCTGGAAGGCAGCCTGAGCGGTGACTTGCGGGACCTATCCTGGGAAGCGGCCCTCGACCGCCTGCTCCGCGAGAGCCCCGAACTGCGGGTTGCCGAGTTGCAGGTCCACCGCCAGGAGCTGACCCTGGAGCGGGAGCGACGCGAGCCCATCCCCGACCTGATTATTCGCGGCGGGTCGGGGCATGATCCGACCAACAATCAGACCACCGGCTATGCTCAGGTCTATGTCGAAGTCCCACTCTGGGATCGCAACCGCGGCAATATCCACACCGCCGGCCACGGGCTGGCGGAACTCCGCCGCGATGTGGGCCGTGTCCGGCTCAACCTCCAGCAACGGCTCGCCCGCGACTTCAATCACTACCAGACGAGCCTCAGGAACGTGCGTCGCTACCGCGACGAGATCCTGCCACGGGCCCGACGGGCATTCGACCTCTATCTCAAGAGCTTCCAAGAGGAGGACGCGGGCTACTCCCGCGTCCAGTCCTCCCGATCGGCCTACATGCAGGTCTCCGTCAAGTACCTTGAGGAGTTGCTGGAATTGAGGCGGGCGGAGGTGGCGATTGAAGGGCTGGAGCTCGTCGAGGAGACCGTCGAAGCCGGGACGCTTCGTCCTCCCGGCTCCGGTCGGCTTCAACCCCCGGGGCAGGGCGTCGGTCACGCACCGGCGGGAGGTGGCGTGCCGGTCGGGCGGCCGTCCCGAGGCGAGAGCCCCTGATTTTGGGTAGCGAGGCGGGCCCGGATAAAGCTCCTTGGCAAAAGGTCTCATCGACCTGCTTTGCCGGAGACACTTCTCTTTCTAGCCGTTTACCGAGGTTGTTTGAGTGGATAGCCAGAATGATTCGGACAGCACGCCGGCCGCCCGGAGCCGCTAACGGGGATTCATCGCTCCGAGGCGGTCCAGGTCTCGCTTGAGCGACGCGTCCAGGTCGGGCGTCGGCTCATTGCGAAGCACCCTCCCCTTGAGCTGCCAGCTTGCACTTCCCCTTGAGCAGCCAGCACAGCACCTCGACCAGGTTCCGCTCCGGGCCGGCCGTCGGCAGCAGCCGGTCGTCGATGCCCAGTTCGGCCGCCAAATCGCGGCTCCGACCAGCCGCTTGCGGCCTAGGGCCGAGGCCCCCATCTCGTCGGCCGGGGCCCGCAGCGCATGGACCCGGCGGAGTTGGTCGACGTCATCGGTGCGGCAGGCGAGCCGCTCCAGCTCGGCCCGCTCCCTCGTCGGCAGGGTCAGAGCGGACATCGCCGATCTCCTGTTCGGAGATCAGCTTATGGCAGGACCGCCGACCTGCCTGCCCCTCAGTGAGGACCTACTTGGTCTCGCTTTCCGGGCTGAAGTCGGTGGGCACTCTGTTGGCCGAATTCGGGACAGGAGTTGGCTATCCTCGGCAAACTCGACATCGGCCAGGCTCCGTACTCGGCGCAAGCTGTCAATATATATCGGCCGCAGGCTTACCGCGACTCACCAAAGGGTCTGCGGGAGCGGTGCTGCTGCTTGGCTGTCTCATCTGCGGCGTCTACGAGGGCTCTTATTGCCCTTTTGATCGGATCCGGCAACGTCGCCCAGGCATTAGGCCGTGTTGACTGAAGCTGGGTTAGCCTGGCGGACTACGTGAGCATGATCGCGATCGAGGCGACCCAGACGAAGCCCAAGTAGTTCGCCGCCCGCTTGTCATACCGGGTGGCCACCCGACGATATCGCTTCACCCGGGCGAAATACCGTTCGATCACGTTCCGCTCCCGGTACAGGTGCCGGTCATAGGGGACGGCCTCCTTGCGATTCCGCCGCGGCGGGATGCATGGCTCCGCCCCGGCCGCGCGGATCGCGGCCCGGTTGGCGTCCGAGTCGTACCCCTTGTCCGCCAGCACCGACTCGGTCGCGACCCCGGCGATCAGGCCCGGCAGGCGCGGGCTGTCCGCCGCCTCGGAGCCGGTCAATTCCAGGGCCACGGGGTGGCCCAACGGGGTCACGGCCGCATGGATCTTGCTGCCGAACCCGCCGCGGCTGCGGCCCAACGCCTCGGCCGACTGGCCGCCGGTGCCGTCGCCTTTTTTTTGGCCCCCGCGGCGGCGGCCGAGGCGCGGACGCACGAGCTGTCGACGCTGAGCCACTCGGTATCGTCGTCCCGCAACTCGGCCGCGATGCGGGCCCAGACGCCGTTGCGGCACCAGCGATTGTACCGCTGCCACAGGCTGTTGGGCTTGCCGAAGCAGGCCGGCAGGTCGGCCCAGGCGACGCCGGTCTTGGCCAGGTAGCGGATGGCATTGACGAATAACCGGGTATCGTGGCCGACACCGCCATGCCCGCCGGCCTGGCCGGGGAGCAGGTGGGCGATGCGGTCCCAGTGATCGTCGCGGATGTCGTGGCGGCTGAGCATGAGCGACCTCGGGGGCGAGAATGGGCCGCCACGCTATCGCAATTCGCCCAACTTCAGTCAATACGGCCTAGCCCCACCGGCGTGACCCCGGCACGAAGCGCCCGCGAGGAAATCACGCCGGCTCGGGCGGTTCCCGTCGAGGCAGTCCCGGGGGAAACGCCCGGATCCGGTACGGGGTCTCGCCCGAGCAAGCCGGTTCCATCGGCAACTCGACCGTGGATCGCCCCGATAGAACC
>JAXMBE010000129.1:0-5683 GCA_046349995.1 Isosphaeraceae bacterium
CGCAGGCCTTCCCGATCCCGCAGCCGCTGGAGAACCTCGGCTTCGATTCGCTGGGCCAGGTCCGCGACAGCCTGGACGCGCTCACCCAGGCGAACGTCCACCGGGCACACGCCGTCATGGCGACGGAGAAGCGGGTCGATCGGCAGTACCGCGCGGTCCTGAAGCAGCTCAAGAAGGAGATCGTCGCCCATCCCGAGCGGATCAACACCTGGCTCCGCCTGATCAACACGGCCCGGAACCTCGAGCGGATCGCCGACCACGCCTCCAAGATCGCGGAAGCCGTCATCTACCTGAAGGAAGGCGAAATCCTCCGGCACCGACGCGGTCACGAGGACCGGCAGCCCGATGAAGCCGGGCAGCCCCAGCCCGGGCTGACCCCCTGACGGCCGGCTCGCCTCACGACCCGTCTCACGTCCGCGGGAGCAGGAGGGCTCATGAGCGTGCGCAGCTTGCTGGCCATCGTGACGGCCGTGATCGTCTGCTGCCCGGACGTTCGCGGTCGCGAGCCTGACTCGAGGGTGACGACCCGGCCCGTGGCCGCCATCGGCCGACCCGTGGCCGCCAGGGTGGATCACGAGGGCACGGTCCATCTCCTCGCCGATGCCGCCGGCAGTCCGAACCACGCCCACTCGCGCGACGAGGGATTCACCTGGAGCGCGGCCATCCCCGTCGTACCGCCGGGGGCCCGTGCGCCGGGCCTGGAGTATTCCGCCTGGGATCTCGCCGTCGGCAGGGGTGGCCGTGTCCACGTGGCCCTGGGGAGCAACGCCTGGAAACTGAAGCTCCCCCAGGAGGATTGGGGCTACTACTACACCCACCTCGACCCCGGCGGGAAGGCCTTCGCGCCGGTGCGGAACATCAATCGCAAGCCGAGCGAGGGCTTCTCGCTGGCCGCCGACGGCACCGGGCGGCTCACGGCGTGCTGGCTCTCGGAGAGGCTCTACGCCAACGTGTCGCAGGACGATGGCGAGACGTTCGCCCCGACCATCGAGCTCGACCGCAGCTCCAATCCGTGCAATTGCTGCACGACGAGCGCCACGTACCTGGAGCCGGGCAAGCTGGCGATCCTCTATCGGGAAGAGACCCGCAACGAGCGCGACCTGTACCTGATCCGCTGGGACCAGGTCCGGGGCGGCGTCGCCCGTACCCGGGTCAGCCAGACCCTCTGGAAGGTCGAGGCGTGCCCCATGAGCTACTACACGCTGACCAGGGGGCGGCGGGGCCTCAACGCGGTCTGGCCCACCCGGGGGGAGATCTTCTTCGCCCGGCTGGACGAGGAGGCTCGCCCCGTCGGGCCCGCCGAGATCAAGACGCCAGGCAAGGCTGGGATGCGGACCGGCATGCTGACGCTGGAAGCGCCCGACGGCTGCGTCCTGGTCGCCTGGAAGCGGGACGAGACCCTGGGCTGGCAGCTCTACGGCCGCGACGGTCGACCGATCGGCGAGCCCGGCTCCGAGCCGAGCCCGGGAAACGGCGTCGCCGGCATCGTCCGCAAGGACGGGCAGTTCCTGCTGTTCCGGTAGCGCCCGGCGGCCGGGCGTCGCCGTCTCGGTCGGGCCCGCGTTCAGCCGATGAGCCGCTCCCGCTCGGGATCCCAGTTCATCGTCTTCCGCTGGCGGTAGGATTCCACGCCCAGCTTGATGGCGACCATCGTGGCCGCCCCGAGCTCGGCGTTGCAGTGGAGCGTCCCCTGCCCCCGGAGGACTTGCAGGAAGTTCCCCACCTGATCGGGCCGCTCCCGCCGCGTGAGCTTCGCCTCCGTCATCCCCTGGTTCCTCGCCTTGAATTCGTCGGCGAAGTCGCCGTTGGCGCGGAGCACCGGATCGCCGCCCAGGTCGATCGTCCCGTGCTTCCCGTAGATCCGATCCGGGAGCTGGGTGTCGTTGGTCAGCGTGCTGACGAGGAAGACCGAGAACTCGCCCGGGTAGTCGATCGTCAGGAGGAAGGTGTCCGGGATATCACGCCCGTCCTTCTCCACGTACAGCCCGCCCACGGCGCTGACGCGGCTCGGCTGCTGGCCGTCCGGGCCCGCGATGGCGAGCAGCAGCGGGGCGAGCTTGTGGTAGAGCAGGTCGGTGGCGACGCCCCCGTTGTAGGGCCAGTATTTCCGGAACCGGAAGAAGTGCTCGGGATTCCAGGGGATCTTCGGGGCCAGGCCCCACTTGTGCCCGAGCCACAGGTCCCAGTCGATGAAGTCATCCCCCGCCCTGTCGGGCCCGGCGGTCGGGTCGATCTTCTGGTGGGTATTGAAGAGGCAGGTCCTGGCATTGCGGTTGTACGAGCCCTGGGCCCAGGTCACCTTGCCGATGCGACCCGCGCGGATGGCCTCCTGGGCCTGCCAGTAGCCGTCGTCGCCGGTCGCCTGGGGGCCGACCTCGAGCACCTTGTTCGTCCGCTTCACGGCCGCCCGCAGGGCCAGGGCCTGCTCCACCGTGTGCGTCATCGGCTTCTCGACGTACACGTGCTTGCCCGACTCCATCGCGTCGATGGCGATCTTCGCGTGCCAGTGGTCCGGGGTCGCGATCAGCACGGCGTCGAGGTCGTTCCGGTCCAGGACCCGCCGGTAGTCGCGGTCCCCCTCGCAATGGGCGGCGGCCATGGCCCGCGCGAGCCGCCGCTGGTAGACGTCCGACACGGCACGGACCTGGACGTTGTCCGCCGAGGATCGCTTGACCAGCCCGCCGAGATGGCCGGAGCCCATGCCGCCGACCCCGATGACCGCGATCCCGATCCGATCATTGGCGCCGAGCGGCCCGGACGCCACGGATCGCGGCACCGCGGCCGCCCCGGCGATCGCGGCCGTCGAGGCCGCCAGGAATTGCCGCCGCGGCCCGACCAGCGAACGAGGACGCATGACTCCCTCCCGGGTCTGGTGTTCTCTCACGTTGAGATCGTCACTTGCTCGGTCGAAAACTCCGGAGCCCCCCTGAATCCTCCCTTGCAGGGGGGAACGTGATTCACACCCTCGACCAAAAAGGAGTCGGAGGAGGGGGCCGAATGCAGGTGCCCCCACCCAACCCCTCCCCCACGAGGGGGAGGGCCGATCATCCTCTCCCCGCAGGCCGCGGGGCCAAGGATAACCCCGACCGGATGCTCACAGCCCCTCGACTTCCCAGCCGGCGCGGTACGGGCGGCGGACGAAGCGATTGGGCTCGGCCACGTTGGTCACCTTCAGGGCCGCGGCGTCCCACTGGAGGGTCGTCCCGGGGAATCGGGTCGCCAGGCAGCCCAGGAGCACGGACTCCGTGAGCGGGCCCGAATAGCTGAACGGCGTGGACGTCTGGCCGTTCCCGCGGCAGGCCTCGACGAACTGGAGGTAATGGTCGGTCCCGCCGGGATTCGGCAGCTTGAAGTCCCTGAATCGCTCGGCGGGCAGCAGGACAGGGACGTCGATGTAGGGCGAGTAGAGGACGCCTTCGGTCCCGATGTAGATCGACCCCTGGTCCGACAGCGGCCGGTCATTCAGCAAGGTCCTGATCGTGAAGGGAGGACGCCGGGAGCCGTCGTACCAGTAGAGCGTCAAGGTGTCGGTGGTGTACTGCGTGCTCGGGAAGGTGTAGCGGACCTCGGCGTCGACGCCCCAGTTGTCGGCATTCGGCGCCCCGCCCTCCGAGCGGACCGTGGTGGGGGCCGTGAGGGCGAGCGAGGTGAACACCGGGTCGAGGATGTGGCAGCCCATGTCGCCGAAGGTCCCGGTGCCGAAATCGAGCCGCCGCCGCCATTCCCCGGGATGATAGTAGCCGGCGATGAACGGCCGATCCGCCGCCACGCCGAGCCAGCGGTCCCAGCTCAGCTCGGGGGGGACCGGGTCCTGCCGGTCCGGCTTCGGGTTCGGGTCGCCCCAGGTCTTGCCGCTCCAGCTATGGACCTCCCTCACCTTGCCGATCGCGTTGCCCTGGATCGCGGCCACGACCATCCGGTGGATCTCGTGCGAATGGATCTGGATGCCCATCTGGGTGACGAGCTTCTTCTCCTTCGCGACCTCGGTGAGCCGCCGTGCCTCGAAGATCGTCTGGGTGAGCGGCTTCTGGGTGTAGACGTGCAGCCCGCGCTGGAGCGCCCGCATGGTGGCCGGTGCGTGCATATGATCGGGCGTCGAGACGTTGATCGAGTCGAGGTGCTTCTCCTTGTCGAGCAGCTCGCGCCAGTCCTGGTAGACCTTGACGCCGGGGAACTCCTTCTGGATGGCGGCCGTGCGGCGCAGGTCCACGTCGGCCACCGCGACGAGCTTCACGGACTTGCTCGCGGTGATCGAATGGAGGTCGGCCCCCGCCATCCCGCCGGCCCCGATGCTGGCGTGGTAGAGCGTCTCGCTGGGGGCGGCGCTCGCGTGAACCCGGAGGACCGCGGGCGCGGCGAGCCCGGCGAGGGCCGAGCGGATCAGGCGTCGTCGGGTGATCGGCGTCGACGTGGCGGACATCGGTGTCATCCTCTCTGGCTGAGGGCCTCGATCGGGGCTGGTCTCGCGGGGCGTGCGCCGGCCCGATGGGCCGGGCGACGCCCGAATGGCCCCCATTCTAAGCGCATGGCGACGGCGACTTGTAGGGGCCGCTGCGAGGACCGATCTCCGGCCGGCGACCTGCTGATCTCCTCGGGCCGTTGTGCCGACCGTCCGGTCCGAGTCGCTCAGCGCCCAGTCGTGGTTTCGCTTCAGGTCGCCAGGCGACGTGAACTGAAACCCTGGGCGGCCGCTTGGCGTCCTCTGATGGCACGCCGTAGACTGTCTCCCGCCGGTGCAACAAAACGGGGGTCGGTCCGTTGCATCCGCTGGTCCGGGGCGTTCGACCACCGAGTCAGGAGGCCGGCCTTGTCATCCCATCGACCGCACCGCATGCTGAGGCTCCGTCACGCCCTGATCGCCCTGTCAGTCATCGTCGCGCCGTCGGGCTTCGCCGTCGGGCAGGACACGAACCCCGCCGACGAGGTCGCCGACCCCATGGCGGGCTTCGCGCGCATGATGCCCGGCGCGTGGCGGAGGATGGCTGCGAGCGGCACGAGCATGTTCGACACCTGGCACTGGGGCCCGGGTCGGCACTCGCTGCGCGTGACGACCGAGGGATTGGACGCGGCCGGCCGGCCCTGGCGTGAACTGCTGGTCGTGTACTGGCACCCGGGCCGCAAGCAGGTCTGCCTGCTGAGCCTGCATCCCGACGTCCCCGGGATCGGTCCCGGCGTGGGCGAAGGCACGATCCGGTTGGAGGGCGAGGCCGCGGACGCCGTGATCGACCTCCACCAGCGGCGCGGGCTCCGCAAGATGGCCCTCCGCTGGGCCTTCGACGGCCCCGACAAGTACCGCGCGACGCTCCTGGAGGCGGCCGGCGGCGGCGGCTTCGAGCCGCTCGTCGAGTGGGACATCATCCGGGTCGAGGCGCGCCCGCGAGACGCCGGAGCGGCGGCCCCGAAATCCTCGGAGCGCCTGAAAGCCCTCGAACCGCTCCTGGGCCGCACCTGGAAGGCCCGGGGTGACGGGGACGCCGGAGATGCCTTCCCGATCCGGTCGACCTTCGAGTGGGTCCCGTACGCCGACTATGTCCACGCTCGCGTGGTTTCACCGGGCAAGGACGGAGAGCCCCCGCGCCTGCTCGACGCCTATCTCTACCGCCACGCCGGGACCGGCGCTCTGCGCTGCCTCGCTCTGTCGGACCGGGGCCGCGTGTACGAGGGCGAGCTGACCGTGCCCGGC
>JAXMBE010000130.1:0-5424 GCA_046349995.1 Isosphaeraceae bacterium
CTCGACGATCATCCAGCCGGTGAGGGCCAGCAGGCCGAGCGACGGGACGACGATCAACCACCAGTGCCTCGCGGGGTATTCGAGGAAGGAGTCGTACGAGTTCTCCAGCCATCTCATGCCGCGGTTGAACCAGCGGAAGAAGAAAAACCGCGACTCGCCGTGGTGCGTCCTGGCCTTCAGGAAGAGCCGGGCCATCGCCGGGCTGAAGGTCAGGGAATTCAGCGCCGAGAACAGGAACGAGAAGACGATCGTCAAGGCGAACTGGTTATACAGGCGGCCGGTCAGCCCCGGGATGAACGCCACGGGGACGAAGACCGCGGCGAGCACCAGGGTGATGGTCACGATCGGGGTGGTGATCTCGGCCATCGCGGCCCGGGTCGCCTCGAGCGGCGTGAGGCCCCGTTCCAGGTACTTCTCCACATTCTCCACCACGATGATCGCGTCGTCGACGACCAGCCCGATCGCGAGCACCAGCCCCATCAGGGTGAGCGTGTTGATGGAGAAACCGAACGCGGCCATCAGCCCGAAGGTCGCCACCAGCGAGACCGGGATGGCAACCAGGGGGATCAGGGTGGTCCGCAGGCCCTGGAGGAATACGAAGACCACGATCAGCACGAGGGCGAAGGCCTCGCCCAGGGTGTGCTCCACCTCGTTGATGTTCTCCTCGACGTACCGCGTGGTGTCGAAGGCCATCCGGTATTCAAGGTCGGGCGGGAAGTTCTTCGAGAGCCGGTCCATCTCCTCGCGGACCTGGTGGACGATGGCCAGCGCGTTGGCGTCGGAATACTGATAGATGGGGATCGTCGCGGCAGGCTTGCCCGAGAGGTATCCCGCCTGGTCGTACGTCTCGGAGCCGAGCTCGATGCGAGCCACGTCGTCGAGGAAGACCTTGGAGCCGTCCGGGCGGGCCCGGACGATGATCTGCTGGAACTCGGGGACCAGCGAGAGGCGGCCCTTCGCCGTGACCGGGAACTCGAGCCGCTGGCCCGGGGGTACCGGAGGGCCGCCGATCTTGCCGGCCGCGGCCTGGCGGTTCTCGGACTGGATCGCCTGGATCACCTCGTCCGGAGAGATCTGCTGGTTGGCCATGCGGTCCGGGTCCAGCCAGATCCGCATGGCGTACTTCCGCCCGAACACGCTGACCTCGCTGATGCCTCGGATCCGCTTCAGCACGTCCACCACGTTGATCTGCACGTAGTTGTCGATGAAGTTCGGATCGTAGGTTCCCCTGGGGCTAATCAGATTGACCACGCAGACCATGTTGGTCGTGGTCTTCTTGCTCTCGACCCCGATCTGCGTCACCTCCGGCGGCAGCGTGGGCTTGGCGGTGTCGACCTTGTTCTGGACGTCGATGGCGCCGATGTCCTGGGAATAGCCGACGTCCAGCGTCACCAGGATCCGGCTCACGCCGTTGCTGGTGCTGTCCGAGGACATGTAGATCATGCCGTTGACGCCGTTGACCTTCTGCTCAATCGGCGTTGTCACCGAATCGGACACGGTCTGCGCGTCGGCCCCGGTATAGGTCGCCGTGATCTGGACCTGCGGCGGGACGATGTCCGGGTAGAGCGAGATCGGAAGGATGAAGATGCAGATCCCGCCGATCAGGAGCATCAGCAGCGCCAGGACCGTGGCGAAGATCGGCCGGCCGATGAAGAAGTTGACCATGAGACTTCCGTCCAACCGCAAGCGGGACCTGGTGGCGGGAACGACAAGGGACGCCGGTTCCTGGAGGAGTGCTCCGACCGAGGCGATCAACCGGGGGGCTTGCGGGCCTCTCGCTTCTCCGGCGCGGGAGTGGGGGCGGGAGTGCCCTCCGATGCCGAATCGCTCGTGCGGCGGTCAGCGGCCGGCTCGGGCGCGACCGATTCCGCCTTCTCGGGGGCCTCACTCGCGCCGCGGATCCGCAGTCGCCTGCTCTCCGAGGGATCTCCCTCCGCGTCCGGGTTCTCGGGCTGCAGGAAGGTATCCAGGTCGGCCTCCGACGCCTGAACCGTCTGGCCCGGACGCACGAGTTGAAGTCCCTTGACGATCACCCTTTGGCCGTCCTCCAGGCCCGATTCGAGCACGACGAGGCCCTGGTACTGATCGAGGGGCCGGACGACGACGGCCTGGACCTTGCTGTCCGGGCCGACCACCAGCACGCGCGATCCCTCCTGTGCCTCAAGCACGGCCTGCTCCGGGATGACGACCACCCCGACGTAGTCTCCGATGTTCAGGTCCACCTTGACGTATTCGCCGGGGAGGATGGACTCGTCGGGGTTCGGCACCGACGCCTTCACGAGGACCGTCGAGGTCGTCGGATCGATGGTGTTGTCCACGAACAGGATCTTGCCCCGGTACTGGTGTGGCCTGCGTCCCTGGACGCGAAGGGCCACCTCCAGGCCGTTCTTGACCATCTGGGTGATGGTCGGGGAGGTAGCAAGAGGCCGGCCGGATGTCCACCCCCATGGGGTCGAGGCTGGATCTCGTCACCAGGGTCGTCATCGCCGCCCCCGGCGGCCAGGCCGACCAGGTTGCCGGGCTTGACCTGGGCTCCCCGGCGACCGTCGATGGGCGAACATCCGACAGTATCCGAGCTCGATCTCGGCTTCCCTCAGGTCCGCGGCGGCCTTCTCGGCCTTCGCCTCGGCCGCCTGGATGTTGATGTCGTGGTCCGCCCATGGCCTGCTGGAGGCTCGCGGTCGCCGCCTGGACCTGGGCGACCGTCTTTTCTGCCTTGGCCTTCGCCCGGTCGTAATCTTCCTGGGGAAGCGCTTCCGGCTCAGGAGCATCCGCTCCCGCCGCTCCTCCACGCGGTCAAGCTGGAGCTGCGTCTCATCAGTGCCACCTGCGACTTGGCGACCTCCCTGGCCTTCTGCGACTCCTGCGCTGCGGGTGCTCCGCCCGTGCCCCCTCGAGCACGGCCCTGGCCTGCGGGCCTTGACCTTGAGGGCTCCTCCGTCGATCACGAGCAGGAGCTGACCCTTCTTGACGTTCGAGCCCTCGACGAAGTGCTTCTCCTTGAGGAACCCCTTGACGCGGGCTCCTGATGGTCACGTCGCTCAGGGCGTGATCGTCGCGTTGGGCGTCCGGATGAACGGGACGTCCCGCTTGCGGGCGACGACCACGGTCGCAGGACCTGCTCCCGCCGGTCGGAGGCTCGCCCGGCGACCGACCGCAACCGCCCAGGCCCAACGCGATGCCGGTCGCGCCTGACCGTCACGCTGACGACAGTGCGGACCAGCACAGCCCGTCGGGAGTGGGCGAGACTCGCGACCGGCTCTCCTCCTGGGGGAAGTCGGGGCAATCCCGGGGGGCCGATCCGGGGCCCGGCGCGTCACACTCGGGAGACAGGATGGGCATGGGTGTTCGCTCGAAGGAGGGCCGGTGCCGGGCAGGCGGGGCATTCCGCCTTCCCGCGAGTCGATCCCCGCCCGGGAAGCTCGGCTTCGGCGGCCGGGACGACTCCCGTTGACAGACTAGACTACCGTTTGATGTTGAGCCTTGAGGATCTCCCCCGAGCGGCGGAACGCCTCGGCCTCCTCGCCGCTCATGGGGATCTCGAGAACCTTCTCGGCCCCGCCGTGGCCGACGATGGTCGGTAGGCTGAGCGCCATCCCCTCGACGCCGAACGAGCCACGCAGCGGGGTGCTGACGGTCAGGACGCTCTTCTGGTCGCGGAGAACCGCCTCGACGATCGTTCGCAGGCCCAGGCCGATGGCGTAGTAGGTCGATTTCTTCCGCTGGATGATCTCGTAGGCGGCGGCGCGCGTCTGCTCGAACACGCGATCGAGTGCCTCCCGGTCGGTCTTGCCAGGGACGGAGCAGGGCAACTCCCCGAGCGGCACCCCCGCGATATTGGCCAGGCTCCAGACCGGCAAGGCGCTGTCGCCGTGCTCGGCGACCACGTAGGCGTGGACGCTCCGAGGATTCACCCCGAAGTGCTCCCCGAGGAGGTAGCGGAATCGAGCCGTGTCGAGGATGGTCCCCGATCCGAAGACCTGCCCCGGCGGGAGGCCGGCGACCTCGACGGCGATCTGGGTCAGGATATCGACCGGGTTGCTCGCGATCAGGATCACCCCGCCGGGATTGGCCGCCACGACCTTCGGGATGACATCGCGGATCACCGCGGCGTTGGACCTGAGCAGATCGAGGCGGGTCTGGCCAGGCCGCTGGTTCGCACCCGCCGTGATCACGACGAGGTCGCAGCCGGTGAGCAGGTCGTAATCGCCCGATCGGATCCGCATTGGGCCGACGAACGGGAGGCCGTGGTTCAGGTCCATGGCCTCCCCCTCGGCGCGGGCGGCGTCGGCGTCGATCAGGATGAGCTCGTTGGCCAGCCCGGACTGCATCAGGGCGAACGCAAACGAGGCGCCGACCATCCCGGTCCCAACCACGCCGACACGATCTCGAGGGCTCAGCACGGGCATGACCAGGTCTCCACTCAGTGCGCCGTTTGTCCTTCCCCGCGACTTCTCCTCCGCACCAGTGAGGGGACTGGACTTCCCCTACCCGCGGGGGGATTCCCGATCATCAGGTCGTTCGCGAAAGGGCGCGAGTCGAAGGCGGGTGTAATTTAGCCGTGCGTTCCCCCGATCGGGAAGCCCCTGCGCCCCGAATGGTCCCGGGTTGAAGGGTCCATCGGGCTCGCAGCGCGAGCGGAGTCGTACCGCCGGGCCCGCGGGGCGTCAAATCCGGAATAAGCCCGCCAGGCGGCCCTCCGGCCATCCCTTCTGCTTGTCGCAACGTTTGGAAGGAGCTACATTAACATCGTCTCAGTCGGCGCGAACGGGCGTCGGGGGGCGAGGAAGAAGCGACGAAGTACCGGGTCCTTCGATCGACGGTGAGAGCACTCTTCAGGTGTCGGACCGGCTCCAGAACCGTCGGGGCGAGGATTCTCTCGATGTATTCCGGGGGTATCACCATGATTCGACGACCTGTGCTGGCCGGCGCCTTGCTCCTGGCGCTGGCGGCGTTCCAGGGCAATGAGGCGAAGGCCCAGTGGGGCTATCCGGGCGGCTACGGCGGCTACGGCTGGGGCGGCTGGGGCGCCAGCACCGCCCAGGGCGACATCGCCCGCGGCCTCGGCATGTATGCCATGGGCGCCGGCTACTACAATCAGCAGACCGCCATTGCCAACTCGATCAACACCGACACGGTGATGCGCTGGAACCAGTACGTTTACGAGGGGCAGAAGGAGGCCAATCGGCTCCACCACGGCAAGCTCGTCCTGCAGCGGCAACTGGCCAACACGAGCGCCGACCAGATCCGGGAGCGGCTCCGCAACAACCCCGAGCCGAGGGACATCTACCAGGGCGACGCGATGAACGTCGCACTCGATGAGATCAACGACCCGCGGGTCTACGCGAAGGCCCTCGAGGGAGCCAAGGCGAAGATCAGCCCCCGGACGATCCGCGACATCCCCTTCCAGTACGCCGCCGCGGC
>JAXMBE010000131.1:0-4106 GCA_046349995.1 Isosphaeraceae bacterium
ATCCGCGAGAGCCGCGCCCCGCCCTCGAAATCCAGACGGTCGACGGGCGTCCAGAACTCGCCCTCGGGCGGCTTCAGCCCGATCTTCGCCGCCGTCTCCTTCGTGACGTACAGCGCCGGGGCCCCGGAGTCGACCAGGAAGTTGAACGGGCCCTTGCCGTTGATCCGCACCCGGACGAGGAAGTGATTCGTGTTGGTGAGCTGGTAGGGGATCCGGAACGACCGCCCGATCTGGGGGTCGTTCCCGGCCTGCTCGTCGTCGGCGCGGCAGGCCGGGAGGTGGAGGACCAGCAGGGGCAACAGGGCCAGGATGTTTCGCATCGATGAAGGTTCATTCATGGCGATCGGTGACGGGCGGATCTGAATGACGGCCACCAGAGCTAGTGTCCTGAGTCAGAAGTTCGTTGGCTCCGATCGGGGTGCCACGGGTTGTACCCAACCCGTGCCGGGGGGGCGCACCTCGCCCGGGTTGGATACAACCCGTGGCACCCATCATCCATCTTTTATGAAACGAATTTCCAACTCCCCACACTAGCGTACGGACAGAATTGAAGGGACATTCCGTGGCCCCTCTTTCGCCCCTCGCCCGCGAGAGCGGGAGAGGGTGGTCCGAAGGACCGGGTGAGGGCCGGCGCAAGCCCAGGCCGATGGGCTCCCCTCATCCGCCCCTCCGGGGCATCTCCCCCGCGAGGGGAGAAGGTTCGAACCCTCGCCGGGCGGAACGCCGAGGAAAACCGCGGCCACCAGCTTAGAGGTAGCGGAAGAAATGGGATGAGGGGCACGGGATCTGCGGCTTTTGGCTTGGGTCGAGAAGTCACCCCGGAGCCGCGCCATGTCCAAGCCCCTGGTCAGCGATGAGTTGTGGTCCCGCGTCGAGCCGTTGCTGCCGCCGGAGAAGCCCCGCCGGTCCCGCTTCCCCGGCCGCAAGCCGATCCACCCGCGACAACTGCTCTCGGGGATCCTCTTCGTCCTCAAGACCGGGATCCGCTGGGACGACATGCCGGCCGAGCTCGGCTGGGGATGCGGCCGGACCTGCCGCGAGGCCTTCGCGCGCTGGCACCGGGCCGGGGTGTGGCGGCGGCTGCACGAGTCGGTCCTGGCCGAGCTCAACGCCGCGGGACTGATCGACTGGTCGAGGGCGCTGCTGGACAGCGCCTCGGCGCGGGCGCCGCGCGGGGGCGAGGCGACCGGGCCGAGCCCCGTCGACCGCAGGAAGAAGGGGACCAAGCACCACGTCGCGACCGACGCCGGCGGCGTGCCGCTGGCGGCCACGACGACCGGGGCCAACCGCCACGACTCCACCCAGCTGCGCCCGCTGGTGGAGGCGATCCCGCCGGTGCGGGGCCGCCGGGGCCGGCCGCGGAGACGGCCCAAGGCCGCCCAGGGGGACCGGGCGTACGACTCGGAGCCGGACCGGCTCTGGCTGCGGGAGCGGGGGATCATCCCCGTCTTGGCGAGGCGGAACACGGAGCACGGCAGCGGGCTGGGGGTGACCCGCTGGTTCGTCGAGCGGACGCTGTCGTGGCTCCACGGGTTCGGCCGGCTGCGACGGCGGCTGGACCGAACGCTGGCCATGCACGAGGGGCTCGTATCGCTGGGATGCGCCCTCATCTGCATGCGGCTACTCCAGTAAAGTCCCCTGCGGAGTTGCCTCATTCCTTCCGCTACCTCTTAATGTCCCCCGGGGCCGTTGAAGGGTGTGTAGCTCGGCAGGAGGGCGGCGTCGAGCTCGTCCATGCCGGGCCCGACCTCGCGGAGCTTGTTGAGGAAGAGGTCCGCGTCGTGCGGGCTGACCCGGCGGGTCCGCAGCCAGTGGACGCTGCCGTCGCTGTAGAGGACGTTCTGTCCCCGACGGCCGTGGTTGGGGCTATTGCCGTCGAGGATCTGCGTGTAGTTCACGTGAGCCGGGGCGTCCGCCACGACCGGGATCGCCATGGGCAGCCGCGACTCGACGGGGCCGGGCTTCCCCGATGGATGGCGATAGCCGACGTTGTAGGCATAGTCCCAGCGGAGGAGCTTGGCGAACCGGTCCGGCTCGGACCGTCGCAGCTCCACGAGCTGCTCGCAGGCGGGCAGCTCCCGCACATGGCCAGAGCAGGGACCGTTGCAGGGGCAATGCAGCACCGAGAGGTCCCGGAGCAGGCCGGCGTCGTGGAGCACGGCGGCGAACGTGCCGGCCGGCGCGTCGGGCTGGTTGCCCGGCGGATAGGGATAGAACGGGTGCATCGTGGCGTACTGGGCGAGGCTGTGGCCGATCTGCTGGAGGTTGAAGACGCAGCCCGCCTGGTTCATCCTCCCTCGCGAGTGCTGGATGGCCGGCACCAGGGTGAGGAATCCCGCCAGGAAGATGCTGGCCGCGACCGCGAAATCCGCCCAGCGGAAGGGCACGCGGGTCGGCACGTAATCGAGGATCGACCGCGGCCTGGATCTGGCCTCCGCCACGAGCGTCAGTGTACGCCTCGCCAGCCCGGGCGGTGGTGTCAGCGTGTGACACCCGTCGTCGAGCAAGAGGGAGACGCACTGGCCGAGATGTCGGGCTCGATGCTCCGCGGCCGGATTGCCCTGGAGCATGCGCTCAAGGCCTTCCCGGTCGAGGTCATCGAGACGTCCCAGCACGTAATCGAGCATCTGGTCGGGGTTCATGGCGTCAATCATTCCCGTCCCGGTTCGCGGAGCGCGCCATCTCCTGGAGCTTGGCCATCGCGGCGTGCAGCCGCGACTTGACCGTCCCCACAGGAATCTTGAGGATATCGGCGATCTCGCGGTACTTCAAATCCTGGTGGTAGGCAAGGATCAGCGTCTGTCGGAGCGAGTCGGGGAGCTTCGCGATGCTGTCGCGGACCCATTGCTGACGCTCCTGCTCCTGGAGCTCGGAGAGCGGCCCGACCCCTTCGTTCACGAGCAGGTCGAGCAGCGATCCGGCCTCCGACTCGCGCTGGGTGGGGGTGACTTGCTGGTCCAGGCTGATCGTGGGGTGTCTCCCCGCCTTGCGGAGCGAATCGACGGCCTGATGCGTCGCGATGGCGTAGAGCCAGGGACGGAACGGCCGCCCCGTCTCATAGAGCCCGCGCTTCAGGTGAACCTGGAGGAACGTGTTCTGGAACACATCCTCGGCAAGCGTCGGGTCGCCGAGATAGCGGGCGAGGTAGCGATAGAGCTCACGCTCGTAGCGGTGGACCAGTTCGTTGAACTCGAACTCCCGGCCATCGTCCCGGTAGCGGCTCATCAGCTCCTCGTCGGTTGCCCGCCCGAGGTCGTGTGCCTGATCGGACCCGATGACCTTAACCATGGTACGCACCGCCGTCGCCGAAAGTTCAGACCGGGGGGACAAAGGGGTCGCCGCCGGGGACGGTCGCCGGCCCGAACCGGGAGAGAAATCGTAACAAAAAGTCTATGGCGATCTTCCGGCGAGTCAAGGCCGGCGACACGGGTGCCCGGCACCCGCCCGAGCTGGTGGCGAGGGCCTAGCCGCGCGGCCGCATCAGCGGATCCACCGTACCCGCTCCAGGTAAGGTCGCGCCGGCAGGCGGAAGTCCTGGCCCAGTGCCAGCGCGGGCCAGACGGGCTTCAGATGGGGCCAGTAGACGCAGAACGCCTTGCCAATGATGAGGTTCTCAGGAACCTCCCAGCTTTCCCGCCCAGAATCATCCCAGCCTCGACCAGGAATCAAGGGGTTGATCTGATCGGTTGTTCCCCATGCGCGGCCGTCGCGGCTCCATGGGCTGTTGTCCCCGAGCATCAGGTATCGCCCAGGCCCGAGCGGATAATCGTGAGATGAGGGCGGACCCAGCTCGGCATATCGCCGCGGGTCGGCCAGCAGGTCGAAGAGCGCCGACGGTGGACGAAACGCGAACGCCTCGAGGCCCCGCAGGTCGGGCTCCCCGGGGTCGAGCGTGTAGTGGATGTCCCGCTTGAGGACCAGGTCCGAGACCTCGACGTCGGCGTCCCGCGCCGCGATCCGGGCGGGCTGGAGGTCCTCACCGGTCGGGAGACTCGGCCGATTGTCGTCGGACGAGTCGTAAACGAGGCCATCGCCGAACGGCAGTGCCCCGTCGATCGAGAGCGTCAGGCGATCGTCCACGTTCGCCAGGACCACGCGATGCCGCC
>JAXMBE010000132.1:0-4007 GCA_046349995.1 Isosphaeraceae bacterium
TCGGCACACGAGGAGGGGGGTGTCCGCGAGTACGCCATCAACACCCGGCGCTTCGTGGGCGAGGACGGGCATGTCCGTGCGCTCGAGACGGTTCGGGTGGAGATGAAGGTCGAGAACGGCCGACTCCAGTTCGTCGAGATCCCCGGCACCCAGGCCGTCTTCCAGGCGGACCTGGTCCTGCTGGCCATGGGATTCGTCGGGCCCGAAAAGAAGGCGATGCTCGAGCAGTTCGGCGTCGAGCTGGACCGCATGGGCAATGTGAAGGCCGACGCCGAAAAGCGGACGAGCATCCCGAAGGTCTTCACAGCCGGCGACATGACCCGTGGCCAGAGCCTCATCGTCTGGGCCATCGCCGAGGGCCGCCACGCCGCGCGATCCATCGACGAGTTCCTGATGGGATCTTCCGAACTCCCGAAGCCGCTGGAACACGGCAATGAACTGCGACCGTTTGCCTGAGACGATCATCGTCGCCGGGCTCGGATCCGAGCCCGGCGTGTGACTCTTCGCGATCCCCGTCGGATGAATCACCTCGGCCAAGGCCGAGGAATCAGGAAGCCCCCGGAGGGGGCCTGCCGCTTGTGGAAACCCCGGCTAGGGCGTGTGGCCGGTAAGGGCCCGTTGGGGCCGTCGGCGTTACTTGAGGTTCAACTCGCCCTGCCGACGGTCCAGCTCATCCTGCTCGCGGATGTACCGCCGCACCAGGGCTTCGGGCAGGCCCACCGTGCTCACGCAGTACCCCGTCGCCCAGAGCTGCAGACCCATCATCCGGTGCTCCTTCAACAGTTCACGCTTGATCCGGACGGCGTTCTTGCCCTCCATCCAGGAAGCCGATCGTGTTCACCACGCTGTACTTGTTCAGGATGCACAGGCACAGGTGGATGTGGTCGGCCATCGCGTGCCCTTCCAGAAGTTCAAACCTACGCTATCGGCACAACTCTCGAGGGATCCGGCCGAGCTGATGCCGGAGCCTCCTGGAATTGACTTTCCGGCGGTACTTGGGTCGAATCACGACGGAGTACCTGCACTCATACCGCACATGACATAGGCACTGTCATTCGTGCATTGGCTCCTCCTTGCAGGCACTCGGGGCCTTCCCGGATGATGGAGCCTACGTCGTTGCACCTCAGATCGCTCGAAGCTCTACGGGTCGCACGGCCTGAGGCCGTGGATTTAGAACGCATTAGAACGACAGTTTTCGCGGTCGGGTGTTACAATTCTGAAGAAGTCGCTCGCCGGGGATTTGGAGTCGAGGCGGGAAGGACAACCGTCCCGGGCTCGCACTCGCGCGGTTCTTCTCGGTCGCGGCCAATTGCCGAAGGGGAGCGAAGACCGTGATCACCCGACGGCTCCTCGATGTGTCGCTGGTCGTGTGCGTCGGGTTGGTGGTCTGGCGGTCTCCGCCGCATGCCTGGGCCCAACTGACGCCGGCGGAGTATCAGGATCTCTTTCGAGATTCTCCCCAGTTGGACCGGCTGACGCAGGCGGATCTGCCCAATCTGGGGCGGCTCGTTGTGCTCGAAGCGACCTCGATGTTCGTCCATGCCCGGTCCGAGCTCTCGAGCAGCCCCAATGGGTTCCGCCTGCTGGAGGCCATCCGCTCAGTGTGGAGCGCCGCCGACGGGTTCACCGCGACCGTCGCCGACGGACCAGACCCCGGGCTCTCGCTCGATGCGGGACGGCTCAGCTTCGCGGACCTCGAGGCGGCGTACAATCAGTTGCGAGGCACATTCGCCGCGATGCCGGGCGGAGCACCCCTGGCGGGGCAGAACCTGGTCAATATGGGGAGAGTTGTGGCTGTAATCGGGCCGCTCCTTCGCGAGGGAGAGACCTTGCCGCCGGCCGCACCTCGAGCCCGGGTCGCCCTCGGGCCGATGGTCCGCGGGCAGGCGGCCGATGCGCTGAGGGCGATCGGCGCGTTCAGGAGACGGATCGACGCGAGCCTCCAGCCGGGCCGACCCCGTGACAGGCTAGACAAGGAGTTGCAGAACCTCGGTCGCTTGCTCCAGGGGCTCCAGCTGATCGCCGAGGGCCCGGCCAGCCGGCTGGACCTGATCGCCTCGTTGCGTCCGCTCCGCGGGCAGCTCCAGAGGCTGGACCTCGAGCTCCAGGCCGTCGGTCTCGGCACGCTCGCCAGGGGTGATGAATGGCGCGCGATCGAGCAAAGGATCGACGCCCTGTCCAACCGACTGCAACTGCCGCGCGAGATTGTCCCTCCCCTGTCCGCCGCGACTCCCGACAATCCGCGACTTCTTGGACAGATCGACAAGGCAACAGGAGAAGCCGATCGAATCCTGGAGGGTGCGCAGGGCACCGAACGCTCGCTGGACGAGCGGCTCCTCCTGAGCGATACGCGCTTCGTGCGACATCGGCTGTACCTGCTCCGCCAAGCCCTCCTGGGACGTGAGTCTCCCGCGAGCGTCTCTCAGGCGCTCCGGAACGTTGAGCGAGTTCGGGCGCAGCTCGCGGATGCGGGCCGACGCGTCGCCAGGGAGAAGGCCAGAGTGATCGAGGCTCTTCAACGGGACGTGGACGAGACGATCCGCCAGGCGAGACAGCAGCTCTCACCGAGGACCTGAGCCGAAAGCGGCACGCAGCCCGCCCGGGTCGTCCGTAAAGAGGCCGTTCGCTCCGATCGCGGCGAGGTCGCGGGCGAGGCGGTCGTCGTTCACGGTGTAGACCAGGATTGGGATCTGATGCTCGATCAGCTCCACGAGGTCTGCACCCCAGAGCGACCCTCTCGATCCGTCGCGACGGTAGGCGATGGACCCGCCTCCGAGCGCCTCATAGGACACGTGGTAGGTGTCGGCCATCACACTGCGAGTGAGATAGCGATAAGGGCGATGGAGCGGGGTATCCACGAGGATGCCGCGTGGTATGGCCTCGCGCGTGGCTTTCCATGCTGAATCGGGTCCTGTAATCCCCGCGATCTGCCGGTGATCGAAGCTGGATAGCAGAACGCGATCGGCTGTACCTGTGGATGCGATCGTGTCGAGCACCACGTCGAGCAGGCCGGGCGGTGCCTCGGGCATTGCCTTGAGTTCCACGTTGACGAGCCAGTCCAGCTCGCGGGTCAGAAGCAAGGCCCGCTCGAGAGTGGGCACGCGAACCCGTCCCGAGTCATAGAGCTGTCGGTCCGCCGGTTGGAGGAGCGCCAGCGTTCCGAAGTCGGCCGCGGTGCGTGCGACGCTCGGAGGGCCGAGGAACCATGACCCGGCATCAAGGCCCTCGACCTCGCTCCATTCAAAGTCGGAGACCCGATAGCCGTCGAGGCGGCGGGGATCATCTGGGAACCGATTGGCGACGTCGGTCGTGCGAATGAGCGACTCGTCGTGGAGGACCACGGCCACGCCGTCACGAGTGAGCTGGACGTCCAACTCCCACGCCTCGGCACCCGCCTCGAAACCTCTGCTGGCAGCTTCCAATGTATTCTCGGGCGCTCGAAACGAATCGCCCCTGTGCGCCACGAGTAAGGGATGCGGGCCCCGGTCCAGCAATCGTTCCCGGAATCGGCTCTTCATGGGTTCCTTCCGACCAGAGGTTCACAAGGCTCTCGGTGCCGACCGGGCAGCTCGGCCCGGGATGCGAAGGGCCCGAGTGGAGGAGATCGATATCGGTATATGCGAAAATGACCGACGGCACATGACTTGCCCAGGGGTGATACGACGTGCGACCCCTGCCTTCCGAATTGTATGCCCCGCCGCCCGGCGACTGTTCCTAAATGCTAATAAACTAGCTAGTTGTGGCTCGACATTCGGTTCCGAGAAGACGGCCGGGCAAAAGGACTGCACAGGGGATCCTCTCCAGTTGCCTGTTTGTTAGAAGGACTTGCTCATGAAACGTGCAATGACACCGTTCCTCTTGTTGGCCGCACTCGCCGTGGTCGCCATGGCGGTGGTACCCTCGGCCAAGCCCTTGCCGGCGGGCGACACACTGAGTGCGGGCGACGTGGCCTGGATGCTGACGGCCTCCGCTCTTGTCCTGCTCATGACGCCCGGCCTGTCATTCTT
>JAXMBE010000133.1:0-3429 GCA_046349995.1 Isosphaeraceae bacterium
CCGAGCCCGGCGGCTGGGAGCGGCTCCGCTGGCGGAGCTGGGACCTGGGCGATCTGCTCGGCAAGGAAGCGATGCTCCAGGTCATCGACCGCCGCAAGGGGGGCTGGGGACACATCAACGTCGACCAGATCGTCCAGAGCGACCGGCCCCGGCAGTCCGGGCCCGCGCGTCGCGAGCTGGCGATCTCTCATCGCTACCTGCACCTGCCCGTCCGCACCGGGGCCGAGATGCGGCGGATGAAGCTCTCCATCGACGGGCAGACCGTGCGGGAGTTCGACATCGAGCTGGACGCCGAGAAGCCCTCGTTCTGGGTCTTCTCCGACCTGGCGGATGACCGGGGCAAGACGCTCCAGGTCGAGGTGGCCGAACTGGAGCCGGGCGGTCGCGGCCTCGAGGCGCTCGTCCTGTCCGACGCCGTGCCGGATGCTGATGCGATGTATCGCGAGCGGCTGCGGCCCCAGTTCCACTTCACGTCGCGGAGGGGCTGGCACAACGACCCCAACGGCCTGGTCTGGCAGGACGGGCGGTATCATCTCTTCTATCAGCACAATCCCTTCGGCTGGAACTGGGGGAACATGCACTGGGGCCACGCGGTGAGCCCTGACCTGGTGCACTGGGAGGAGCTGCCGACCGCGATCTATCCCCGGAAGTACGGTGACTGGGTCTTCTCCGGCAGCGCGGTCGTCGATGCGGCCAACACCGGCGGCTTCCGTAATGGGGCCAAGCCGCCACTGGTCGCGGCCTTCACCAGCACCGGCCGCGGCGAGTGCATCGTCTCCAGCAACGACCAGGGGCTGACCTGGCAGGAGATCCCGGAAAACCCCGTGGTCAGGCATCCCGGGCGCGATCCCCGGCTCGTCTGGTACGCGCCGGGACGGCACTGGGTGATGGCCGTCTACGACGAGGCCGGGGGCAAGCAGGGCATCGCGTTCCACACCTCGAAGGATCTGAGGCACTGGACGTTCCAGTCCAGGATCGACGGCTTCTACGAGTGTCCCGACCTGTTCGAGCTTCCGGTGGAGGGCCGCAAGGAAAGGAGCCTCTGGGTGCTCCACGCGGCCGACGGCAAGTACCTGCTGGGCGACTTCGACGGCCGCGCGTTCCGCCCCACCGGCGGCAACCAGAAGCGGCAGGTCTGGTACGGGAACTTCTACGCCGCGCAGACCTTCAGCAACGCCCCGCATGGCCGCCGGATCCAGATCGGCTGGGGGCAGGGCGTCACCTTCCCCGGCATGCCGTTCAACCAGCAGATGACGGTCCCCGTGGAACTGTCGCTCCGCCCGGCCGAGGACGGGGTGCGGATGTTCGCGCGGCCGGTCCGCGAGCTCGAGGCGCTCCGCGGCAAGCGGCACGAGTGGAAGGACCTGAAGGTCGCGGCGGGCGAGAACCCCCTTGCCTCGGTGAAGGGGGACCTGCTCGAGATCGAGCTTTTCCACGAGACCGCAGGCGGGAAGCCGCTGGAGCTCGACCTGCGCGGGACGTCCCTGATCTACGACCCCGCCCGGCGCGTGCTCTCGTGCAAGAAGGTCACCGCGCCGCTGGCCCCGATCGACGGCATGATCGGGCTCCACGTCTTCCTCGACCGGGGCTCGATCGAGGTCTTCGGGAATGACGGTCGCGTGGCCATGTCCGTCGCCGCGATCCCCGACGAGGGCAACCATTCGATCGGGATCGCGAGCCGAGAGGGCCCGGCCACGGTCCGCTCGCTCGTGGTCCACGAGCTGCGCCCGGCCTGGCCCGGGCCCTGAAACGCGCCCTCGGGCCGAGTCGGTCGCGGGAATCGGGACGACGCCTCAGTGGTTGGTCGAGTTTTCCAATGCGTTCAGACCCGATTTGCGCGGGGGCGGATCTTGCGGTCAGAGCCGGAAGCGTCAGCGACGCCCGGACGAGATGGTGGCGGTGGGATGGCCGTCGCTGACGCTTCCGGCTCTGATGTGATAGCCGCGACCCGCGAACTGAAGCGAAACCGTGATCGTGCGCTGAGCAAGCCTCTGGATCGGCCGTTTCCGCCGTGCGAGAATCCGCAAACATGGCGGACCCGCGGTCCCCTTTCCCCTGAGGACGACCTCATGACCTCTCCCTACAAGAACGTGGAGCGCGCGTTCGAACTGGCCAAGGAGCGGTACGCCGGATTCGGAGTGGATGTCGATCGCGCCCTGGAGCGGCTGGCGGAGATCCCGATCTCGCTGCACTGCTGGCAGGGCGACGACGTGGGCGGCTTCGAGAACACCGGCGAGGAGATCGGCGGCGGCCTCGCGGTGACCGGCAACTACCCCGGCCGGGCCCGCACGCCCGACGAGCTGCGCGCGGACCTCGACAGGGCGCTCTCTCTGATCCCGGGCACCCACCGGCTGAACCTGCACGCCAGCTACGCGGAGACCGGCGGCAAGAAGGTCGAACGCGACGCGCTGGAGCCGGCCCACTTCCGGCGCTGGATCGACTGGGCGAAGTCGAAGCAGATGGGCATGGACTTCAACCCCACCTACTTCGCCCACCCCAGGGCGGCCGACGGGCTGACGCTGGCCCACCCGGACCCGGGCATCCGCCGGTTCTGGGTGGATCACGGCATCGTCTGCCGGCGGATCGGCGCGGCGATCGGTGCGGCGCTCGGCAGCCCCTGCGTGACGAACGTCTGGATCCCCGACGGCATGAAGGACACGCCGATCGACCGCCGGGGGCCGAGGCAGCGGCTGGCCGAGTCGCTCGACGCGATGTTCGCCGAGCCGCTGGACCCCGCGCACAACCTCGACGCGGTGGAGGGCAAGCTCTTCGGCCTCGGCTCGGAGAGCTACGTGGTCGGCTCGCACGAGTTCTACCTCGCCTACGCGGTCTCGCGGAAGAAGCTCCTCTGCCTGGACGCCGGCCACTACCACCCGACGGAGGTCCTCTCCGACAAGATCTCCGCGGTCCTGAGCGTGCTCGACGAGGTCCTCCTGCACGTCAGCCGCGGCGTGCGCTGGGACAGCGACCACGTGGTCATCCTCAGCGACGAGCTGGAGGCCATCGCCCAGGAGCTGGTGCGGGGCGACTACCTCGACCGGGTCCACATCGGCCTGGACTTCTTCGACGCGAGCATCAACCGGGTGGCGGCCTGGGTCGTCGGCACGCGGTGCATGCTCAAGGCCCTGCTGCTGGCGCTGCTCGAGCCGACGCCGATGTTGCGGCAGTACGAGTCCGAGGGCAACTACACGGCGCGGCTGGCCCTGCTCGAGGAGCTGAAGACGCTCCCCTTCGGCGCGATCTGGGACCACTACTGCCAGGCACGGGACGCGCCCGTCGGCCCCGCCTGGCTGGACCAGGTCCGGCAGTACGAGGCGGAAGTGCTGTCGAAGAGGCAATAGGCAAGGCCGTAGGTCACGCTGCTGCGTGACGGTCAATGCCGGGACTCGTCACGCAGCACCGTGTCCTACACTCAGTAGCCACACGCAA
>JAXMBE010000134.1:0-2641 GCA_046349995.1 Isosphaeraceae bacterium
TCGCCGCGGCCCGGAGGGGTGGGCTTTCCCCACCCAACGACTGCACGAACTCGGACAGAATCCAGGCTCTCATCGATTGCGCAAACCCCAGAGGCCCATCCGACGATGTCCGAGACGATCAGCTACGACGATTTCGCCAAGCTGGAGCTGCGCGTGGCCAAGGTCCTGGAGGCCCGGCCGCACCCCAACGCCGACAAGCTGCTGCTCCTCCAGGTCGACGTCGGCGACCAGCAGAAGCAGATCGTGGCGGGGATCCGGCAGCATTACACGCCCGAGCAACTGGTCGGCAAGCGGATCGTGATCGTCAACAACCTGGCGCCGGCGATGCTGCGGGGCGAGACCTCCAACGGCATGCTCCTGGCCGCGACCTCGGGCGACAAGGTCATCGTCCTGACGCCCGACGACCCCGAGTGCGAGCCGGGCTCCAAGGTGAAGTGACCGGGAAACCCGGCCGATGAGCAGGCGCCGCGAGTACGGCGATTTCCAGACCCCGCCCGAGCTGGCGCGAGCCGCCCTGGCGACGCTCGGCCCGATCCGTCGCCGCTGGACGCGCGTCCTCGAGCCCACCTGCGGCACCGGCTCTTTCCTGATCGCGGCGATTCAGCCCGATCGTGCCCCCCGCGAGCTGATCGGGATCGATATCGATCCGGCGCATTGCGAGGCGGCCCGCTCGGCCCTGCTTGGCTGTCCGGACTGCTCGGTTCGTATCCTCGAGTCCAGCGTCTTCGCGCTCGACCTCGGCCGGGACCTCCCCTGGACGAAGGACGGGCCGCTGCTGGTCGTGGGCAATCCCCCCTGGGTGACGTCCGCGGCTCTGGGCCGGCTGGAGAGCGGCAATCGTCCAGGCCGCCGCAACGTGAAGTCGCTCCCGGGATTGGCCGCGCAGACCGGGGCTTCGAACTACGACCTCGGCGAGGCCGTCTGGCTCAAGCTGATCGAGGACTTGGCGGACGAGCGTCCCACGATCGCCCTGCTCTGCAAGACGGCCGTTGCCCGCGCGGTGCTGGACGAAGTGCAGCGGCGTGGACTGAAGGTCGCAACAGCCAGCCTCCACGAGATCGACGCCGCACGCTGGTTCGGCGCCTCGGTCCGCGCCTGCTTCTTCCGGATGACGCTCGGGGCCGGCGCCACAACGATCCGCGTGCCCGTCTTTGCCCGACTGGAAGACGTCTCGCCCCGCGAGGTCATGGAGTTCCATCGCGGCAGGCTCATCGCCGATGCGAAGGCCCTCCGCCCGTTCGCCTTCGCGCTGGGCGCCTCACCGCTCTGCTGGCGGCAGGGGATCAAGCACGACGCCGCGCCCGTCATGGAGCTCCGCGGTGAACCGTGCGAAGGGCCACTCCGCAATCAGCATGGCGAGGAGGTGGACGTCGAGCCCGAGCACGTCTATCCGCTCCTGAAGGGGGCCGACCTGCGGAGGCCCTCCACGGAGCGTCCGCGGCGCGCGGTGATCGTGACGCAGCATCGGCTCGGCGAGCCGACCGAGGACCTGGCGACTCGGGCGCCCCGACTCTGGGCCTATCTCCAGCGACACGCCGGGTTCTTCGCGTCGCGGAAGTCGTCGATCTATCGGGGCCATCCGCCGTTCTCTCTGTTCGGGGTGGGCCCGTACACGTTCGCACCCTGGAAGGTGGCCGTCGCCGGGCTCCACTGCCCTGCACTCTTCCGGGCCGTCGGGCCGGTCGGGGGCCGGCCGGTCTTGGTCGACGACACCTGCTACCTGCTGCCCTGCGACTCGGCCGCGGAGGCCGCCGTGCTTGCCGCGCTCTGCAATCATCGCGCTTGCCTGGGACTCGTCGCCGCGCTCAGCTTCCCCGGTTCCAAGCGGCACGTGACCAAGGGACTGTTGCAGCGGCTCGACCTCTCGGCCATCCTGAAGCGGGCGGACCGCACCGAGCTGATCGACCGGTCGTCCTCGATCCTCGCGGAACTGACAGGCCCCGCGATCGAACCGATCACGGCGATCGCCGACGAGATCGATCGCCTGAAACAACGCTTCTCGCAAGCCGCCGCGGCCCAAGGCCGCACACCCTGAGGACACGCCATGGCCTTCGCCCGGATCAACTACTTCAGCCGTTCGCTCGTGAAAGCCTCGTCGGTCAGCGTCGTCTTCCCGGACGACCCGAGCATCCCGAAGCCGTGGTGGACCTTCTACCTGCTCCACGGCCTCTCCGACGACGACACGATCTGGATGCGGCGGACGAGCATCGAGCGCTATGCCGAGGGGCTGCCGCTGGTGGTCGTGATGCCCGACGGAGGCCGCGGCTGGTACACCAACGCCCAGGTCGGATTCGCCTACGAGAATGACCTGATGAAGGACGTCATGGGGCTGATCGAACGCACGTTCCCCGTCCGCGCCGAGCGCTCCGGCCGGGCCATCGGCGGGCTCTCGATGGGCGGCTACGGGGCGGTCAAGCTCGGGCTCAAGCACCATGAGACCTTCGGCAGCGTCAATTCCCACTCCGGCGCCCTCGGCATGCTCCAGCAGGACTGGTTGAACAGCGAGCGGCTGAAGGACCTCGCGCCCGAGCTGGAGCGGATCTTCGGCAAGGACCACAAGGGCGGCCCCGAGGACCCGTTCGCCATCGTCGAGCGGCTCGACCACGGCCGGATCCCGCCCTTGCGGATCGACTGCGGGAAG
>JAXMBE010000135.1:0-2580 GCA_046349995.1 Isosphaeraceae bacterium
GTGCAGATGATCCTCCAGCGCGAGGGCTGGCACGGCTCCTGCGGCATGAAGTTCGAGGGAACCGACGGCTGGGTGACCATCGCCGACGGCTACGAGAAGCCCGAGGCCTCGTCCCCCTCCCTGATCGCCGAGGGCGAGAAGCTCGTCGCCGAGTACACCGAGCGCACCGGCCGGCCGATGAACCACGTCCGCAACTTCTTCGACTGCGTCAAGTCGCGGAAGCTCGCGGTCGCCAACGCCGAGGTGATGCACCGCTCGATGAGCACCGTCCACGCGGCCAACATCTGCATGTGGCTGAAGCGGGACATGATCTACGACCCGGTCCGGGAAGAATTCCTCAACGACGCGGAAGCCAACCGGCTGCGGAGCCGGGCCCAGCGCGAGCCGTGGATCATCTGAGGCTAATACGAAGGAGATCATCATATGAAGAACATCATCGTCTCGCTCTCCCTGCTCGTCGCCCTCGCGTTCGCGGCCGCGCCCCCGACCTTCGGCCAGAAGGCCCAGGGGGCGGGCAAGGACGACGAGGCCAGGCTGATCGGCGTCCTCAACAAGTCGGACGCCTCGCGCAAGGCCAAGGCCGACGCCTGCCGCGAACTGGGGCGGGTCGGCACGCACGAGGCCGTCGCCCCGCTCGCCGCGCTCCTGGATGACGAGGAGCTCTCGCACATGGCCCGCTACGGCCTGGAGCCGATCCCGGACCCGGCCGTCGACGCGGCCTTCCGCCAGGCCCTCGGCAAGCTCCACGGCAAGCACCTGGTCGGCGTCATCGGCAGCGTCGGCGTCCGCCGCGACCCCAGGGCCGTGGACGCGCTCGCGCAGAAGCTCGGCGACTCGGACCCCGAGGTCGCCCAGGCCGCCGCCCGGGCCCTCGGACGGATCGGCAATCTGGAGGCCGTCGCCGCCCTCGAGAAGGCGCTCGCCTCCGCCGGCGACGCCAACCGGCTGTCGATCGGCGAGGGCCTGCTGCGGGCCGCCGACGTGCTCCGCACCCAGGGCCAGCGCAAGCAGGCGGGCGAGATCCTCGAGAAGGTCCGCGAGGCGAAGCTGCCCGAGTACGTCCGCGAGGGCGCCAAGCGGGCCGAGGAGTCGCTCCGCGCCAGGACGCGCTAAGCACGCGGGCCACGATTTCGCCTCGCCTCGCGTGCCCCCCACCCAACCCTCCCCCACAGAGGGAGGGCATTCGATATCTTCCCCTCCCCCCTCGTGGGGGAGGGCCAGGGTGGGGGGGGCCGGCCGCTGATGTGGAGCCGAACCGCGGCCACATGCTGAGGCCTGGTGTCACTCCCGAATTCCCGACGGCCAGGGCTCCGGCCCTGGCCGCTCGCGCTTCGAAGCCGGTCGTCCCTGGTCCCTGCCGATCGCCCGGACCCACATCGGCCGCGGTTCGCGTCGACGATTCGGCGGCGTGTTCGATCCGGATCGCCGTCCCCCCTCGACGACCGGCCGGCCCCGGGTGAGAATGCTCCGATGCAGATATCCACCTCGATCCTGGATCGCATCGGTCGCACGCCGATGGTCCGCCTCGACCGGCTGTCGGCCGGCCTGGCGGTGCCGGTCCTGGGCAAGTGCGAGTTCCTCAACCCCGGGGGGAGCGTCAAGGACCGCATCGCCCTGGCGATCGTCGAGGAGGCCGAGCGTTCGGGACGGCTCGCGCCCGGAGCGACGCTCATCGAGGCCACCGCCGGCAACACCGGGCTGGGCCTCGCCCTCGTGGCCGCCGCCCGGGGCTACCGGCTGGTCTGCGTGCTGCCCGAGAAGATGTCGGTCGACAAGCGGGTCGCCCTCGCGGCCGTCGGGGCCGAGGTCATGGTGACCGCGAACGCACCGCCGTCCTCGCCCGAGAACTTCCAGAACGTCGCCCGCCGCCTGGCCGCGGAGCGGGGCTGGTTCCTCACCGACCAGTTCGCGAACCCGGCCAACCCACAGATCCACGAGGCGACCACCGGCCCGGAGATCCTCGCCGAGTGCGGCGGGCGGGTCGGGGCGTTCGTCTGCGGGGTCGGGACCGGCGGGACGATCACCGGTGTCGGCCGGTTCCTGAAGGCGCATTGCCCCGGCGTGCGGATCGTCCTGGCCGACCCGGTCGGCTCGCGGCTGGCGCACCTGGTGGACCCGTCGCACCCGGACCACGACGCGGCCTACCAGGTGGAGGGCATCGGCGGGAGCGTCCCGCCCGCCGTGCTGGACCTCGGCGTGGTCGACGCGGCCGAGCGCGTGACCGACGAGGAGTCGTTCGCGGCCGCCCGCCGGCTGATCCGCGAGGAGGGACTCCTGGTCGGCGGCTCCTCGGGCACGGCCGTCGCGGCCGCCCTTCGCCTGGCGGCCCGCGGCGGCTGCGACGGCCCGATCGTCACCGTCCTGGCCGACTCCTGGGACCGCTACCTCTCCCGCCCCTGGCTCCGCCCCGAGGCCTGACGGGACCCCGGGCGATGACAGCGTCCCATCGTCGCACCGCTTCCTGTCTCACCTGGTGGGCCGTGGCCAGCCGAACCCTTCTCACCCCGGCGAGGGGGAGAAGGTGGCATGCAGTGCCGGATGAGCGACTGTGTTCCACGCCGGGGTTATTTTCGACCTTCT
>JAXMBE010000136.1:0-2127 GCA_046349995.1 Isosphaeraceae bacterium
CGGCACGATGGGCAAGCCGATCTCCGTCGACCTCCTGGGGAGGAAGGTGTGGATCTGCTGCGCCGGCTGCGAGTCGAAGTTGAAGGCCGAGCCGGCGAAGTACCTGGTCCGGCTCGACGGGCCCCCGAAGGATGCGGTCCTGACCGTGCCCGAATCGGCCGTCATCGACACGGGCGCCAGGAAGCTCGTCTTCGTGGAGGCCGAGCCGGGCGTCTTCGAGGGCCGCGAGGTCGTGCTCGGGCCGCTCTCGGGCGACGTCTACCCGGTGCTCGAGGGCATCGCCCGGGGCGAGAGGGTGGCGACGTCCGGCTCGTTCCTGCTCGACGCCGAGACGCGACTCAAGGGGACCTCCGGCGCCCCGGGCGAAGGGACGACGCCCTCCGGCAATCCCCGCGTGGCGTCCCGACCCGGGTCGACGGACCATCAGCACTGAGCAAGGCGCGGCTCCCATGATCGAAGCGATCATCGAGTGGTCGATCCGCAACCGCTTCCTCGTCATCCTGGCCGCGCTCGCCGTGGGCGTGCTGGGCTTCCGCGCCATGATGACGATGCCGGTGGACGCCATCCCGGACCAGTCCGAGAACCAGGTGATCGTCTTCGCCGACTGGATGGGCCGCAGCCCCCAGGAGATCGAGGACCAGGTCACCTATCCCCTCTCCTCCCGGCTCCAGGGGCTGGCCGGCGTGAAGGTGATCCGCTCCTCCAGCGAGTTCAACTTCTCGATGGTGAGCATCATCTTCGAGGAGGGCGTCGACTACTACTTCGCCCGCCAGCGGGTGCTCGAGCGGCTGGCCACCATCGCGCCGGAGATGCCCCAGGGCGTGGTCCCCTACCTCGCCCCCGACGCGACGGCCGTCGGCCAGATCTACTGGTACACGGTCGAGGGCGAGGGCACTGACCTGGGCGAGCTTCGCGCCATCCAGGACTGGTATGTCCGCTACCAGCTCAACTCGGTGCCGGGCGTGGCCGAGGTGGCCTCGGTGGGCGGCTCCCCCCGCGAGTACCAGATCGACATCGACCCGAACAAGCTGCGCGCCTACGGGGTGACCCTCGGCGAGCTGTACGACGCCGTCTCGCGGTCGAACTCGGCCGTCGGCGGGCGGGTCATCCACAAGGGGAACGCCGAGTACCTGATCCGCTCCGTGGGCTGGATCCAGGGCCGCAAGGACATCGAGAACACGGTGGTCAGCGCGCGGGGCGGGACGCCGATCTTCGTGAAGACCATCGCCAGCGTCCAGACCGGCCCGGGCTTCAAGCGGAGCGTTCTCGAGAAAGACGGCCGGGAGGTCGTCGGCGGCGTCGTGCTCATGCGGTTCGGCGAGAACCCGCTGGAGGTGACGAGGCGGATCAAGGAGAAGGTCTCGGCGCTCTCCGAGGGCCTGCCAGAGGGCGTGCGGATCGTGCCGTTCTACGATCGCACGCCGCTGATCCGCAAGGCGATCGCGACCGTCTCCGACACGGTCCTGCAGGAGATCGCCATCTCGACGACCATGATCCTCCTGATCATGGGCCACCTGGGCGGCGCCTTCGTCGTCTCGATCACGCTCCCGCTGGCAGTCCTCTTCAGCTTCCTGCTGATGAAGCTCATGGGCATCCCCTCGAACATCATGAGCCTCGCCGGCATCGCCATCTCGGTCGGCATCCTCGAGGACCAGGCGGTCGTGATGACCGAGAACGCGGCGCACCACCTGACGCGACGGTTCGGCGACCGGCCGGTGCGGGGCAACGTGCTGGACACGATCATCCCCGCCTGCCGCACGGTGGGCCGGCCAATCTTCTTCTCGGTGCTGATCACGATCCTCTCGTTCCTGCCGGTCTTCGCGCTCACCGGGCGATCGGGCAAGCTCTTCCACCCGCTCGCCTGGACCAAGACCTTCGCGCTGGTGGGCGTGGCCGTGCTGGCCATCACGCTGGTGCCGGCGTTGATCCCGATCTTCCTCCGCGGGCGGATCAAGTCCGAGGAGGACTCGTGGCTGGTGCGGACGATGATCGAGATCTTCAAGCCGATGCTCTCCTGGCTGATGAACCGGCCGACACTCGTCTGCTGGCTCTTCGCCTGCATTCTCGGCGCCGGCTACCTCGCCTCCACGCGGCTCGGCCACGAGTTCGTCCCGCCGCTCGACGAGG
>JAXMBE010000137.1:0-2061 GCA_046349995.1 Isosphaeraceae bacterium
ACGCCGATGATCTGCACCGTGCGGGTATAGGAGCCGCTGCCATAGCGGTACTTGAGGATGCCGGGCGTCTCCATCGTGGGGGCCAGCGCGACGATTTCGTCCCCCGCGGCCTCCGTGATCCGCGCCATCACGTCCTCGTAGTTGTAGAACCCGTCGAGGGAGATCGACTCGACCACCAGGTCGGCGAGCACCCCGTGGAGCCGGTCGCGCATCTTGTCCGCGAAGCCGGCCATCACCGAGTTGACGACGATCATCGTCGCCACCCCGAGCATCACGCTGATGACGCTCGCCAGCGCGATGTAACGGGTCCGAAGATATCGCCAGCAAAGCAGGTATTTGTACACCTCGACCGTTCCTTCCTTGGATTCGAGGGACGGTCCGCAATTGCGGACTCTACGGGGCTTTTCGTCCTGCAGGGTGGGCACCGCCCACCGGAGCGATCAAGCGAAGAGGGACTACGAGTTTTCGGGGTCGGCCGCGGTCCCTTGCGGCCGCATCAGCGGGAACAGGATCACGTCGCGGATGCTGGGCCGGTTCATCACGATCATGCAGAGCCGGTCGATCCCGATGCCGAGCCCGCCGGCCGGGGGCATGGCGTGCTTGAGGGCCCGCACGAAGTCGTCGTCCATCTTCGCCATGGAGTCCTCCTCCGCCAGCCCAGCGAGCTGGCTGCGGAAGAGCGTCTCCTGGAGCATCGGGTCGTTCAGCTCGGTGTAGGCGTTGGCCAGCTCCATCCCGTGGACGAACAGCTCGAAACGCTCCGCGAGCGCCGGGTCGGAGGCCTTGCGCTTCGTCAGCGGGCAGATCGCCGCGGGGTAGTCGATGACGAACACCGGGCCCGTCAGCCGGTCCTCGACGGTCTCCTCGAAGAGGTCGCTGACGACCACATCGTGGTCCTTGCCCGCGGTGGCGATGCCAGCCTCCTCCGCCCGCCGCTTGACCGCGGTGAAGTCGGCCGGGTCGACGCCCGCGTGCTCGGCCAGGAGGTCCATGTAGCCCCGCCGCGGCCAGGGGGGAGAGAAGTCGATCGTCGCCTCTCCCCAGGGTCGCCGGAAGCCGCCGCCCAGGGCCTCGATGGCCTCGCACACGAGGGCCTCGGTCAGGTCCATCATGGCGTGGTAATCACCGTAGGCCTGGTAGGCCTCCATCATGGTGAACTCGGGGTTGTGCTTCGGGCTGATCCCCTCGTTGCGGTAGACCCGGCCGATCTCGAAGACCCGCTCCATCCCGCCGACGAGCAGCCGCTTGAGGTAAAGCTCCGGCGCGATCCGCAGGAACAGGTCGATGTCCAGCGTGTTGTGATGGGTGATGAACGGACGTGCCGCCGCGCCGCCGGCGATCGCCTGCATGGTCGGCGTCTCGACCTCCACGAAGCCCCGCTTCGCCATCGTGCTCCGGAACGAGCTGATCAGCCGGGACCGCCCCAGGAAGGTCTGAAGGGACTCGGGGTTCGTGAACAGGTCGACGTACCGGCGGCGATAGCGCTGTTCCTGGTCGGTGAGGCCGTGCCACTTCTCGGGCGGCGGCAACAGGCTCTTGGAGAGGAACGTCAATTGGGTCGCGAAGACGGTGAGCTCGCCGGTCTTCGTGTATCCCAGGGTCCCGTCCACGCCGATCAGGTCGCCGAGGTCCAGGAGATCGACGAGGCTCCAGCCGGCGTCTCCGACCTGCTTCTTGCCGACGAAAATCTGGATCCGCTCGGTCCAGTCGCGGATCTCGAGGAAGACGACCTTCCCCTGGCCCCGGCGGAGCATGATCCGCCCGGCGATGCGGACGGCTGGCCCGGGCTCGGCCTCCGCCCCCTCGGTCGGCCGGGGCACGGGGAGTTCCCGGACTGTGGCGATCGCACGATGGCCGTCAAATCGCTGCCCCCAGGGATCGAGCCCCAGTTCGGCGATTCGCCGTAACTTCTCCAGGCGTACCGCCTCCAGGCTCTCCCTCGGCTCTTCCGCCATCGCCCCGCCTTGCTCGTTCTAACGCTCGGACTCGGAGAAACTTGAGGCAAATTGTAGTGATCCGGCGATCCTGGTCAACGGCAACCAAACGGGTTCGGCCTTGTGC
>JAXMBE010000138.1:0-2052 GCA_046349995.1 Isosphaeraceae bacterium
GTTCAGGTCGTGGATGTGCACGGGGTTCTCGACGACGTTGTAGCAGAAGTCGTCGGTCTCGCCGTGGACGACCCCCTTCTTGATGCCGCCGCCGGCGAACCACACGGGGAAGCACTTGGGATGGTGGTCGCGGCCGTAGTTCTCGTGCGAGAGGGCCCCCTGGCAGTAGATCGTGCGGCCGAACTCGCCGCCCCAGATCACCAGCGTGTCGTCCAGCAGCCCGCGTTGCTTGAGGTCGCGGACGAGCGCGGCGGAGGGCTGATCGGTCCGGGCACACAGCGACTTGAGGGTCTCGGCGTTCTTGCTGTGGGTGTCCCAGGGCTGGCCGCTCATGAAGAGCTGGACGAACCGCACGCCTCGCTCGATCAGCCGCCGCGCGATCAGGCAGCGGGTGCCGTACTCGCGCGTCTCCTCCCGATCCAGCCCGTACATGCGGCGGATGTGGGCGGGCTCGCTGGAGAGGTTCAGCGCCTCGGGGACGGCCGTCTGCATCTGGGCGGCGATCTCGAAGTTGGTGATCCTGGCCTCGAGCTCACTGTTGCCGGGATGGCGGCCGAGGTGGGCCCGGTTGAGCGTCTCCAGCAGCCGGAGCTGCCCCTCGCGGGCCTCGTGAGTCAGCTTCCGGGGCGTCTCCAGGTTGAGCACGGGATTCCCGCCGGAGCGGAAGGGCGTGCCCTGATAGATGGCCGGCAGCCAGCCGCTGGCCCAGTTCCGAACGCCGTCGACCGGCAGGCCCCCGGGGTCGGAGAGGACCACGTAGGCGGGGAGGTTGTGATTCTCGGTGCCCAGCGCGTAGATCACCCAGGAGCCCCAGGTCGGCCGGCCAGCCAGGATCTTGCCGGTGTGGATCAGCCGCAGCGCCGCCTCGTGATCCACCGACTCGGTCGTCATCGAGCGGATCAGGGTGATGTCGTCCACGATGCCGGCCGTGTGGGGCAGCAGCTCGCTGAGGACCGTCCCCGACTTGCCCCTCGGGCCGAACCGGAACGGCGAGGCCAGCACGTTGCCGGCCTGCGTGTTGAAGTGGATCTCCAGCTTGCCGGGATAGGGCTTGCCGTGGAACTTCGTCAGCGCCGGCTTGGGGTCGAAGAGGTCCATCTGGCTCGGACCGCCGTGCTGGAACAGGCAGATCACCGACTTCGCGCGGGCCGGCAGGGAGCGGGCCGGCAGCGCGGGACGGCGGTCGAGATCCGCCCCGGGTCCTGCGGCGTTCGCCATGTTCCGACGCGACTCGCTGTCCAGCAGGTGAGCCAGCGCGAGCGTCCCCAGCGCCCCGGCATGACGGCCCAGGAACGCGCGTCGGTTCAGGCGAAACAGGCCCGATTGATCCATCTGCATGGACGTCCTCGACTATTCGACATAGAGGAAGGCATTGCTGGCCAGGATCATCTGGCAGAGGTCGGCGAGGGCGCGATGGGCGGCCTCCGGCGCGGACCGATCGGGATAGCGGGCCGGCTGGGTCCCGAGGAACTCCGCCGCGGCCTCCCGCTCCTGGGGGTCGGGCGGACGGCCGACGGCCAGAACGAAGGCCCGCGAGATCCGGGTGTGGGTTGCGGCGTCACCCGTGCCGGGGCACTCGCGCTCGAGCCGCTCGGCGAACCTGGCGGCCCGGGAGACGACGAAGTCCGAGTTCATCAGGCTGAGCGATTGCAGGGGGATGGTCGCGGGCAGCCGCCGGGTGCAGGTCGCCACGATCGACGGCGCATCGAACACTTCCAGCAGGCTGGCGAGTTGCGTCCTTCGCTGCTGGAGGTACACCGAGCGGCGGAGCTCGCCGCTGGCTTCGGTGACGGGCACGACCTCGCCGGTGTCGGTGCGGCGGGTCGGGACGGAGGGGCCGCCTTGCCGGTTGTCGAGATCCCCGGAGACGGCCAGCATGGCGTCGCGGATGGCCTCCGCGTCGAGCCGGCGCAGCGGGTATCGCGCCAGCAGCCGGTTGTCGGCATCGATCGACTCCGCATCGTTCCGCGGCGCGCTCGACTGCCGCCAGGTCGCCGAGAGCAGAATGAGGCGATGCAGTGCCTTCGCGCTCCAGCCCGATCGGACGAGCTC
>JAXMBE010000139.1:0-1913 GCA_046349995.1 Isosphaeraceae bacterium
TGTCCAGTGCGTCGAGCGCCCGGAGCACCCGGTCGGGATCCTGGGACATCAGCCCCGAGAGTAGGTCCGCGATCCGCTCACGGGTCTTGCCGTCGAGCTGCCCGAACATCCCGTAGTCCAGCGGCGCGACCACGCCGCCGGGCAGGACGCGGAGGTTTCCGGGATGGGGGTCCGCGTGGAAGAAGCCGAAGGTGAAGATCTGCTTCAGGAGGATTCGCGCCCCGCAGATGGCAACCCGGGCGGGGTCAGCTCCCAAGGCACGGATGGCGTCGAGGTCGTCGACGGCCGTCCCCTCGATGAACTCCATCGCGATGACGCGATGCGTGGAGAACGCCTCGACGGCATACGGGATGTGCGCCGTCGGGTCGTCTGCGAACTGGGACAGGCAGCGCTTCATCGTCCGCAGCTCGACCGTGAAGTCGAGCTCTCGCTTCAGGCTCCGTTCGAACTCGCGGGCCAGGGCCAGGGGCCTGTAGGGCGCAAGGAACGACAGCCGCCGCTCGGCGAGCTGCGCGAGGTTCTTGAGGATCTCGAGGTCCGCGTGGACGACCCGGGTGATCTCCGGACGTCGTACCTTGAGCGCCACGACGCGGCCGTCCCGGAGGACCGCGCGGTGGACCTGCGAGATCGAGGCCGAGGCCACCGGCTCCGGGTCGATCGACATGAAGACCTCATCGAGGGGACGCCGGTAGTCTTCGACCAGGATCTGTTCGACCTGGGTGAAGGGGAACGGCCGGACGTCGTCGCGGAGCGCAGCGAGCTCGGCGGTGTAGGCCTCGGGAATGATGTCGGGCCGCGTGCTGAGGACCTGCCCGAGCTTCACAAATGTCGGCCCGAGGTCCTCGCACACGAGCCGGAGGCGCCGGGGCCGGTCCCTCGGGGTCGACTCGGTCCCGGTGGCCACCCGCTCGATCGGCCGGATGATGCTCTCCAGGTGGAGCGCCGAGACCACGTCGTGATAGCCGTAGCGGACCAGCGTGGTCAGGATCTGCCGGTAGCGCGGGAGGTCGCGGAGATGGCCGACAGTTTCTCGGAGCAAGAGAGCTGATCCTCTCGGCCGGAGCCGAATCGAAACACCGCTGGAGGGCATGCCGACCCCGGAGGGCCAGTCCTCCCGTGCGGCGTTCGGCCGTCCCCGTCTCCGGGACGGCACCGCCCCGCCGCCGGTGGGCCGCCGCGGACGTACCCCGTCTTGCGTCGGCGACCCACTTCGGTTAAACTACTTTTTATTGGTGACCCAGTCTTCCGGTATCCCGGGAACCATTAAATGCCGATCAAGGAACAAACAGGTATCCGTCCGATCGAGTCGCCCGAGGACTTCTGCGAGACTCGCCTCGAAGCAATCGGGTACATCTTTCACGGTAACCTGAGCCCGGCCAAAGGCAAAGGCCAGGCGCCTGCCGGTACCAATCTGCTCCACTTCGCCCGCTGCCCGAAACTCGAGAAGACCTCCGAAGGCGAGACCAAGATCTGGTTCCGCAGCGTCCGAGTGGCGCACCGGCACCTGGACGAACAGGTTGGCGCCAGGCGCTGGAAATGGTGCAAACTCTGCGAACGGGAGATCACCCAGCGGGTGCTGGACGAGGTCTGACTTGCGGCGGGCGGGCGTGGAGGGCTGGTGCTCGCGTCTCCGATTCGCGCCCGCTCGTTCTCACTTCCCCGGGGCCGACGCAGCGAGCAGGCGGTCGAAGTCGGGGTTTCCACGCAGCTTGTGGAAGTCCGGCTCGTCGGCGATGAGGTTCTTGAGTTCGGACTCCAGGTCCAGGGCCGCCTTGAGCTCGTCCACGGCCCTGGACGCCTGTCCCGCCAGGCTCCAGTAACACGCCAGATTGTAGTGCAGCAGGGCGTTTTCTGGGTCATGGCGCCGAGCCCGGTCCAGGGCGTCGATGGCCTGGGCGAGTCGGTTGGTGCGC
>JAXMBE010000140.1:0-1879 GCA_046349995.1 Isosphaeraceae bacterium
GCTACCTCGCCGCGCTCCGGCGGATCTGCGACGAGAGCCGGGTGCTGCTCGTCCTCGACGAGATCCAGTCCGGCCTCGGCCGCACCGGGAAGCTCTTCGCATTCGAGCACGAGGGCATACGGCCGGACGGAGTCACGATCGGCAAGGCCCTCTCGGGCGGCTTCTACCCCGTCTCGGCGTTCCTCGCCCGCGAGGAGGTTATGGCGGTGTTCACGCCGGGCATCCACGGCTCGACCTACGGCGGCAACCCCCTCGCGTGCGCGGTGGCGATCGCCGCTCTCGACGTCCTCGTCGACGAGCGCCTCGTCGAGCGCGCGGCCGAACTGGGCGTGCATCTCGCCGCCCGCCTCGCCGCGATCCGCTCGCCCCTCGTGAAGGAGACACGCTGCCGCGGCCTGTGGGCGGGGGTCGAGCTCGTGCCCGAAGCCGGCGGCGCCCGGAAGTACTGCTACGCCCTAAAGGACCGCGGCCTCCTCTGCAAGGACACCCACGTCAACACGATCCGCCTAGCGCCGCCGCTCGTGATCACGCGGGACGAGCTCGACTGGGCCGTCGACCAGATCGAAGCCGTCCTGGCCTGAGGGGGACGGACCGCCGCCGACCGGGATTGGGCGGACATGCCCCTTCCCGCCGTTCCCTCGAAGACGCCGCCCTACCTCTCGGCCGACAGTTCATTGACCCAGCGTCACGGCAGCCGGAGACTCCACACTGTCGTGCCGGACAGACGGGCGACCTCGGGGTGGACGAGCGGAACACGCAGGCGTATTCTCGGCATGAGGACTCCGGCATGCGAAGCTTCAACGTTGTCGTCGAGCGTGATCCCGACACGGGGCTGTTCGTCGGCCATGTCCCGGGCTGGCCTGGCGCCCACAGCCAAGGCGAAAGCCTGGACGAGCTTCAGCGCAATCTCCAGGAAGTGATGGCCATGCTTCTTGAAGACGGCGAGCCGAAGCTCGAGTCGGAGTTCGTAGGAGTGCAGACCATCAAGGTTGCCTGATGGGCAATCTGCCCGTACTCAAGCCCGGGGAAGTCGCAGCACTTCTCGAGGCGGTGGGTTTCGTCGCGGTCCGGCAACGCGGCTCCCACAAGCAGTATAGGCATCCGGATGGCCGAGCCACGACCGTGCCCTTTCATGTCGGGCGCGACATCTCTCCCACGCTGTTACGAAAGATCGCCAAGGACGTCGGCTTAACGGCGGAACAACTACTGGGGCGTGCGTAAGGGCGGCGGAACAAGGCGAGTTGACGAGCCCTGAGCATATCGAAGCCTCGCAGATTGTCGCCGGTGCTGGGCGACCGGCAGGATGAGACGGTGAAGACCACCGCAGCCTTCGTTCTTGCATACGACATTCTGGCTTCGACTGCGGTCCCGAGCAGCCCTCCCTTTGCGCTGTTGAGAACGGCCAGTCGGATGAGCACGACGCCGGAGGTGCGAGTTGTTGTCGCGATTTGGCCCGACGGCCACATCCTTCGGGCGACCGACGGTGGGCGTTACGATGTTGGCCTACTCCGGCCGGAAGCTCTCGAGCACCTAGTGTGTGAGATCGAAGCCATCGACCTCTGGAACTACTCGACTGACGGCCCGCCGATTCTTCAGGCGGCTGAGGACCTGTGGCTGCGCCGCGGCGCTGAAGCGAAGGGCTGGGTCCAGGCTATTGGAGATCCCCAGCCCAGCCTGCCCGCCTTCGGTGAGAGTCGGAGTCTCTTGCTGACGTCGGCGTACGAGGCGTCCGCGTCAATCGAGTGGAATGGAATCGCTCCCCCAGGGCGGACGACCGCCGGGGCTTCCGTGGCGACGCCCCGCTGCAGACAGCTCGTGGACCCCAACCGACTCCTGACCACCCTGCGCTCCGAGTCGGCCCGCGATGTCGTCTCGCGCC
>JAXMBE010000141.1:0-10860 GCA_046349995.1 Isosphaeraceae bacterium
CCGCCATCCACGAGGAAATGGCGGCCATGTACGAGGAGTGGGCCGGGAAGGCCCCTCCCGAGAAGCGGGACGATCTGGAAATGTCCCGGCTCCTCGCCCTGGCCGAGGCCGCGAAGTTCGACCGCAAGCTCGTCGCTCCCCGTCGGCAGCTTTTGGCCGCCGCGATGCTCCGGGATGAGATGCCCGAGGGCATCCACTGGGCCAAGGAGGTCCTGACGGTCGCGCCCGACGACGCCGACGCCAATTACGCCCTGGCGGTCGGCCTGCTGGAGGAGCGCAACCCCCGAGGCCCCGACGTCCAGCGCCACCTGGAGGCCCTCGAAGCCGCGAAGGCGGCCCCCGTCCGCCTGGCCTGGATCAAGGCCCGGCTGGCCCAGGTCGCCAAGGACACGCGCGGGCTCGACGAGACGCTCGCGAAGGCCCGGTCGATGACGCTGCTGGCGGACGCCAGCCCGATCGATCATGCCGCGCTCTTCCGGCTCCGTGCCCTGGATGTCGAGTCGACGACGGAGACCGTCCAGCTCCCCGAACGGGTCAAGGCCCTCCAGGCGGAGGCCCGGACCCTGCTGAACCATCCCGCCGCCGCCCCGAACCGGGTCATGCGGCTGAGCCTGGTCCTGGAGCGAGTCCAGAAGTCGCTCTCGGCCCTGGCGGGGAAGGCCGATCCCGTGGGCAAGGCCGCGCTCAATGGCCTGGTCGACGCCATCGACACCGACGTGGAAGAGATCTTCCAGCAGGCCCTCAAGGCGGCCCGGACGACCGACCTCCACGTGTATCTGACCTACGCCGATCACCTCCGGTTCCGAGGCAAGCGGGAGAAGGCGATGGAGGTCGTCGCCGACGGCCTGAACTCGCCGCTGGCGACCCGGCCGACCTCGGCCGATGTCGTGCTGGCCCTGCACGCCGTGGCGGTCGAGACGGCCCTGGCCGACACGAAGGATGCCACCCGGCACGAGAAGGCCGCCCCCCACATCAAGGAGTTGCTCGCCAGCACGGCGGCCCGGTACCAGGGCCTGGGTCACCTCTTCCAGGGGGCCATCGACCTGGAGGAGTCGGGGATCTCGGGGACGGTCGGCCGCGAGGGGTCGACCAAGGCTCCCTCGGCCTCGGAGCAGGCCAGGCTTCGCGCCAGCGCCCTGAACCACTTGAAGGTCGCCGCCGAGAAGCTGCCGGACGTCGTCGAGGCCCAGGCCCGTTACGGCGTGGCCCTCGTCCTCTCGAATGAGCGGGAGATGGGCCGGCAGTACCTCCAGAACGCCCTGAGGCTGGGCAACGCCGATCCCAGGTTCCAGATCTGGGCGGCGTGGTCGATGGTGCAGGGGGGCTACCCCGAGGAGGCCGAGCCGGTCGTCAAGCACCTGATCTCCGAGGCGGAGGCCGGCCGGCTGAGCCCCGAGCTGAAGGGGACGCTCCACCTCCTCGGCGGCGAGATCCACCAAGCGAGGAAGTCGCCGGAGGACCTCAAGAAGGCTCTGGCCGAGTACGAGCGGTCCAACGACGGTAAGTCGGCCCCGGCCGGCGTGCAGCTCCGGATGGCCCAGATCGAGGTCCAGCTCGGTCAGCCCGACCGGGCGCTGGCCAGGCTCGAACAGCTCAAGGCGAAGGGGCAGGGGAGCCCCTCGGCCGAGCACCTCGCGGTGCTGACGCTCCTGGAAGTCGGCAAGAAGGACGAGGCCACCGCCCGGCTCGCCGCGGCCCGGAAGGCCTACCCCGATAGCGACGAGCTGGTCGGGCTGGAGTCGGCCCTGCTGAACAAGGCCGGCAAGTCCAAGGAGGCCGACGCCATCCTGGCCGCATTCCTGGAGTCGCACCCGGACAACCTCAGCGTGACGCTGCTCCGGGCGTCGGTGCTGGCCGATCTCCTCGACGACGTGAAGGAGGCCCGCCGGCTCCTGATCAACGTCGCCGAGCGTTCGGAGAACTCCGCCCCGCTGGTCCAGCTCGCGCTCCTCGACATGCGGCAGAAGGACTATCCGGCGGTCGCCACGTCGATCGCGAAGATCCGGGCCCGCTGGAAGGACGCCGCCGCGGCCGACCTGCTGGACGCCCAGCTCGCGCTCGACCAGGGCAAGCTCGCCCAGGCGGCCGGGTTCTTCGACGCCGCCCTCAAGAAGGACCCGGGCAACAAGGTCGTCCAGTTCTGGAAGGCCCAGATCGACGGCCGGATGGGGGATACCCGGTCCGCGACCCGGATCCTCGAGGCGATTGCCCGGGACGGCTCGACCAAGCAACTCGACGCCGGCGTGACGCTGACCAACGCCGCACAGTCGGCCCTGGCCAACCTGGCCCTGCGGACCGGCGAGGTCGGCGACGCGATCCGAAGGTTCGAGTCGCTCCGGTCGACCGAAGGCCCCGGCGCCCTGGCCCGGGCCGACCGATGGCAGCTCACCGCCGCCTACGCCGCCAAGGGCGACTGGCCCGCCGCCCGCCGCGAGTTGGCCGCGCTCCTCAACGACAAGGCGAACCCGGCCTCGAACGACGAGCGCGTCCGGGCCGCCAACCTCTACCGGCAGAACAAGGAAACCGCCGCCGCCCACGCCCAGTTCGACTACGTCCTCGCGGTCGAGCCCACGCACGCCGGCGCGGTCGTCTCGAAGGCGTACGCACTCGGCGAGGAGAAGAAGTCGGCGGAAGCCGTCGCACTGCTCCGGAAGTCGATCAGTCAGCCCCGCAAGGACGGGGCCAAGCCCCCGGGGGTCCTCTACCTCCTGCTCGCCGGCCTGGAGAGCGCGACGGATCCCAACGCGACCGCCAGCGACCGGGCGATGAAGGCGCTGGATGAAGGGCTCGCCGCCGAGCCCGGCTCGATCGACCTCGTCCGGGCCAAGTATCTCCTGCTCTCCACGTCCAAGGGGGCGAAGGAGGCTGTGGCGTTCGTCGAGTCGCAGGCCGCCGGCAAGGACGAGGGGCCGCTCGCCCAGCTCCTCGTGGACGTCTACCGCGAGCAGGGAGACGAGGCCGGCGCCGAGTCGTCGCTCCGGGCCCTCGTGGCGAAGAACCCGGAGGACGTCCGGCTCGCCTCGGCGCTGGTCCGGGTGGTGGCTTCCCAGGCCGACCGGGCCGCGAGCCGAAACGACACCAAGGCGGAGCGGGACCTCCGCGATAAGGCCGCCGGCCTGATCCGGTCGTATCGGCAGAAGTTCCCCGAAGAGCCGGTCTTCCTCCAGTACGAGTGCGACCTGGCCTTCAAGGGGGGCGACCTGGCTCGTGCGGCCGCGATCACCAAGGAGATCGACGCGATCGCGAAGAACTCGCCGATCGGCCCGGTCCTCCGCGCCCGGCTGTTCGCGGCCCAGGGCCGTCCCGTGGACGCCGCCGCCGCCTTCGCCGAGGCGCTTGAACGCGACCCGGCCCAGCCCGACGTCCGCCTCATGCTGGCCCAGACTCAGATCGACCTGGGACGGTTCGATGAGGCCGTCCAGCAGGCCCGGCTCGTCCGCCAGAACGACGCGGGCCGGCTCGACGCCGTCCTGATCGAGGCGAGGGCCCTCAGCCAGCCCACGACCTCGCGGACGCAGACGGACGCCCGCCGCTCCGAGGCGCTGGCCCTGCTCGACACCAGCCTGCGGAACGAGCCGAAGTTCTCGGGCGGCTATCACCAGAAAGCCCGCATCCTGGCCGCCCAGGGCCGTCTCGACGACGCCGCGAAGGTCCTCAAGGCCGCGACCGAGGCCGTCCCCGACGATGCCACGGCCGTCGCCCAGTGGGTCGAGCTGCTCTCGGGGCCCGGCGCCGACGGCCGCCCGGCGACGCCGGGGAAGATCAAGGAGGCCGAGTCGGTCGCGACGGCCGCCGCCGGCCGCGACAAGACCGGGGAACTGATGCTCGCCGCCGCGATCGGGTTCCACAAGGCCGGCCAGTTCAACCTGGCGGTCGACTGGGGCCGGAAGGCCGCCACGAAGCTCGACACGACGGCGCTCCACATCAACTACGGCGACATCCTGCTGACGGCCGGAGAGCGGACCCGCGACGCCTCCGAGGCCAGGCCCCTCTTCGAACAGGCCGTCGAGCAGTACGACAAGGTGCTCGCCGTCCAGGCCAACTCGGTCGAGGCGATCAACAACAAGGCCTGGATCCTCCACACGTACCTGGGCGAGAGCCCGAAGGCCCTGGCGATCGCGAACGCCCTGCTCGGCCGGGTCGACCCGTCGACCCTCCCCGGCGAGTTCTTCGACACCCTGGGCGCGATCCAGGAGGGGCTCGGCCAGGCGAGGGAGGCCGAGGACTCCTACGGCAAGGGGCTTCGGAAGACGCCCGACCACCCGGTGCTGAACTTCCACATGGGCAAGCTCGTCGCCGCCGACCCGAAGCGGGCCGCCCAGGCCCGGGGTTACCTCCAGAAGGCCCTCGACGGCCGGGATCGGCTCCCGCCGAACATGGCCGAAGAGGTCAACGCCCTCATGGCCCAGGTCCGCTGACCCGACCCTCCGGGCGGAAGATAACCCAGGCCCCGGCCCGTGCCCTTGCGGCGCGGGCCGGGGCACTTCATTTGCCGTGGACCTGGCGAATTCTTGCCGGGCCTCCTCGACGCGCGGCGGTCGCTCGACAGCCCTCGCGTCACTGTGCTAGATTCAACGCGATTTCAGGCCCCTTTCGACGGGCGGAGCGCCCGTCGTCCCTCCCCGGCGGGGGCCTCTGACCCGGTTTCACGGACCCACTTGCCATGCACCAGGGACGACTCATGCTCTACGTCTGCCTCGGGGCCCTTGCTCTCCTCGGCCTCTGCGCCTTCGCCGACGCGGCGCCCGCCGACGAAAACCCCGTCGTCGAGGTCGAAACCAGCCTCGGCGTGATCACGATCGAACTCGACCCCGCCAAGGCCCCGATCACGGTGGCGAACTTCCTCAAGTACGTCGACAACAAGTACTACGAGAACCTCATCTTCCATCGCGTGATCCCCGGGTTCATGATCCAGGGGGGCGGCATGGAGGAGAACATGGAGGAGCGGATCAAGGGCCAGCTCCCCGAGATCAAGAACGAGGCGAGCAACGGGCTCACCAACGCCCGCGGGACCATCTCCATGGCCAGGACGAACCGGCCCGACTCGGCCCAGTCCCAGTTCTTCATCAACCTGGTCGACAACGCCAGGGGCCTCGACCCGCGCCCGGGCTCGGCCGGTTACGCGGTCTTCGGCAAGGTGATCGGCGGCATGGAGGTGGTCGACGCCATCGCCCAGGTCCCGACCACCCGTCGCGGGCCTCATGACGACGTGCCCGTCAAGCCGATCTACATCAAGAGCGCCCGGCGGAAGGCCAAGGCCTGAGAACCCTTCCGACCCCCGGGCGTGCGTCCATTGTTCCCTTGACCACCCCGGGGGGGGGGTCTATCATCTTTGTCATGGCAATCGCCGCGTTGCGATTGCCGAACCCGCCCATTTCTCCTCGTCGGGATCCCGCTGGTCGCGAGCTTCTTCAAGGAGTGCCGAATGGCTCACGTGGTTGCCGAGCCCTGCTTCGATTGCAAGTACACGGACTGCGTGGTGGTTTGCCCCGTCGACTGCTTCTACGAGGGGGCGCAGATGCTCTACATCCACCCCGAGGAATGCATCGACTGCGAGGCCTGCGTGCCCGAGTGCCCGGTCGAGGCCATCTTCCACCAGGACAACCTGCCGGAGGATTGGAAGGAGTTCACGGAGCTGAACGCCGAGGAGGCGCCGAAGTGCCCCGTGATCAACGAGAAGAAGGACGCCCTCAAGGGCGAGTCCTGCACCCCCGCCCCCGAGTAATCTCCTCGGCTCCTTCCGGCAAGTCCAGGAACGAAATGAACCCCGGGTCAACCCCGGGGTTTTTTCGTGGCCGCCGCGAGGCCTTCCTCAACGCATCTCCTCGGTCGAGAGCGCCTCGCCGCCGTTGCGGGTCATCATCTTGTTCAGAACCAGCTTGTTGATCTGGTTCGTGATCGGGCTGACGCTGCCGTCGCAACGGGCGAAGTTCACCAGGTTCGGGTGCTTGCTCATCCAGTAGGTGTTGAAGACCCGGCCGCCGGCGTTGATCGGCTTGTTGATGGTGCGGTCGATGTTCGTCCGGACGCAGCAGCTGGTCGCGTCGGCCCAGTTGCCCTGCATCGACTCGCCCATCAGGACGGTGTTCGAGGTGCCGTCCGTGATGTCCGCGATGTTGACCTCAGTGTTCTGGAACATGACGCCGTTGTCGTAGATGCAGCAGGCGGGATTGGTCGGGCTGAGGGTGAGGCAGTCGGCGGCCCCGGGCACGACCATGCCGGCGGCCATGTTGCCGCGATAGGCCGAGGCGCCGGGCCGCACGGAGATCCCCAGCGGCGTGATCTCGGGCTTCGGGTTCGACGGGCAGATCAACCCGTCCACGGTCCGCCGGATGCCCGTCCAGTTCGACCGATCCGTCGGGGGCAGGCTGAAGTTCAGCTCGTTCCAGAGGTTGTTCTGCTCGAGCTTCAGGAAGAACCCCGGGATGCCGCTCCACATGTACGTCTGATAAGGCGTGCCGGGCGTGGCGCAGTTGGCGTCGCCGGCCACCAGGGCGTTGTTCTGGTCGTAGACCGGCGGCATGCAGTACCAGCCGCAGGGGAAGGCGTTGAAGGAGTCGTGATACTCCTGGGCGGCCAGCCCGAGCTGCTTGAGGTTGTTCTGGCACTTCGCCCGATTGGCCGACTCCCGGGCCGACTGCACGGCGGGCATGATCAGGGCGACGAGGACGCCGATGATGGCGATGACGACCAGCAGCTCGATCAAGGTGAAGCCCGATCGGACGTGACGAACCTTGGCGACGGGTGGCATCGACTCTCCCTCTGGGAAGACATGTGGCGGCGGGGGTCCGGCCTTGGACTCTCCCCTGTACACTACCCCATTCCTCGGAGAAATTCCATCCATAGATTGACTCGCCGCGGCCGGCGTCAACGCAGCTCCACCGTCCAATAAGCATTATCGAGAAACGATTTCCAGCTTCGGTACCGGCGGTGGCTGAGCTTGAGTCGCAGGGAGGGGCTGGACTTCGGCTGAATGGGCTCCTTGATCAATCGCATCCCCGCCTCGGCCGGGGTTTGCCCGCCCTTGCGGACGTTGCAGTCGAGGCAGGCGCAGACGATGTTGTGCCAGTTGGACGGCCCGCCCCGGCTCCTCGGCACGATGTGATCCAGGGACAGCTCACTCGTCGCCAGCCGCTTGCCGCAGTACTGGCAGCGATTCCCGTCACGCGCGAAGATGTTGCGGCGATTGAACTTGACCTTCGCCCTAGGCAGCCGGTCGTAACTCAGGAGGCGGATGATCCGCGGCACCTGGATCTCGAACTGGACGGTCCGAATGAATTCGTCTTCGGGCTGGGCGAACTGGCGGCGCGCGAGGGAGACCTCGCGCCAGGAGTCGAGGTCGAACGACAGGTAGCGGCCGTCGTCGAGGGTGACGACCTCCGCGAGTTCTTTGCAGAGCAGGCAGAACGCCCGGCGGACCGAGATGACGTGGACCGCCATGTAAAACTTGTTCAGAACGAGGACGCTGGCATCAAGGGCCTGACTCGCGCCAAGGCTCATGGGGAGGTCGCTCCTCGCGGGGACAGGTCGGGAAGGGGGTCGGGTTACGTCCTGAGAGGGGTCTTGCGAGCATCATCCATGCCCCCTGACAGGAACCCGACGTCCTCCGACCGTCCCCGGGCGACGCCTCACCCAGCCCTCGCGCCCTGGTCGCGAGGCCGGGTCAGGTCAGCGCCTCCCTGACGGCCTGGCCGACCTCGGCCGTGGTGGCCGAGCCGCCGAGGTCCGGTGTCCTGGGGCGGCCCTGCCGGAGCACCTCCGCCACGGCCTTGCGAATGCGTTCCGAGGTCGTCGACGCCCCCAGGTGTTCCAGGAGCATCGCCACCGAGAGGATCGCCGCGATCGGGTTGGCGATCCCCTTGCCCGCGATGTCGGGCGCCGAGCCGTGCACGGGCTCGAACATGCTCGGCGCGGTCCGGAGCGGATTCAGGTTGCCCGAGGCCGCCAGGCCCATCCCCCCCTGGAGCACCGCCCCCAGGTCGGTGATGATGTCCCCGAACATGTTCGTCGTGGCGATCACGTCGAAGCGTTCGGGGCTGACGACCATCCTCATGCAGCAGGCGTCGACGTGCTGATAGTCGGGCTTGATGTCGGGGTAGTCCCGCGCCACCTCGTTGAAGGCGCGCATCCAGAGGTCGTGGGCGAAGGTCAGCACGTTCGTCTTGGCGACGAGCGTCACCAGGCCGATCAGCCCCTTCGAGCGGTCCTCGGCGCTGAGGCCGGGGAACGGCCGGACCTGGCCGCGCGACCTGGCCAGATCGAACGCGAAGCGCAGGCAACGCTCGACGCCGGCCCGGGTGTTGATGGAGGTCTGGATGGCGACCTCCTCGGGCGTCCCCTTGCGGGTGAAGCCCCCCGCGCCGACGTAGAGGTCCTCGTTGTTCTCCCGGACCACGACCATGTCGATCTCGGCCGGTCCCTTCCCCTTGATGGGGGTCTCCACCCCGGGATAGAGCTTCACCGGCCGGAGATTGACGTACTGGTGGAAGGCGAACCGGAGGCGGAGCAGGACGCCTTTCTCGAGGACGCCCGGGGGGACGCCCGGGTGTCCGACCGCCCCGAGGAAGAGGGCGTCGCAGGCCTTCAACTCTTCGAGCGTCTCATCGGGGAGGACGTCGCCGGTCCTCAGGTAGCGCTCGCCCCCGAGGTCGAACGTCTTCAACTCGTACGTAAATCCGTCGCGGGCCGCGGCGTCGGCGAGCACGCCGAGCGCCACCGAGACGACCTCCGGGCCCACGCCATCCCCTGGTATCACCCCGATAATCGACAAGACCGCCTCCGCCTTGCAGGAACTGTTGCCGGGGCGACCTCGACCCCGCCTCGGAGGGCGGGGGGCGAGCGTCGCGTTGAGGAATTACTATAACCCCGTGGCCCCGTCCGCTCAAGGAGCCGCGCCCCTCCCCGAGTAGGGAAGAAATGCGTTGACAACCCGGTCGGGCGACCCATAATTTGAGGGAGAACGTGAGTTTACGGCATTCGCCCCGTCTTCGGTTTTGACCGCGCTTCCATCGGCGGTTGCAACACTCCCCCCTCTGGTTCCGGCCGAGGAGCGCTCTGATTGCGTCCCGGCCGCTGGGAGTCGGCTTCATGGCGACCTCGACCGAGAGCAATCCTCCGATCAAGGATTCGAAGAGCCTCTCAAGTTTGAATGAGTTCAATCTTGAGAAGTCGATCCTGAGTCGGGGCCTCGCCACGTCCGCCGAGATCGAGATGTGCAAGGCCATGAAGGCCAAGCTGGCGTCCAAGGGCGAGGATACCCGCGGCCTCCTCGAGATCATGGTCGACGCCAAGGTCCTCACGAAGGGCCAGTGCCAACGGCTCATCAAGGAGGTCGGCGAGTCGTCGAAGAAGCTGGAGATCCCCGGCTATCAGATCATCGAGCGCCTGGGCAAGGGCTCGATGGGCGTCGTCTACAAGGCGAAGCAGACGAGCGTCGACCGCATCGTCGCGGTGAAGATCCTGCTGGACGCCCTCGCCCAGAACAAGGAGTTCATCAAGCGGTTCGACCGCGAGGCGAAGATCGCCGCGAAGCTCTCGCACAACAACATCGTGAACGCGATCGACGCCGGCGAGGTCGGCGGCCATCACTTCTTCGTGATGGAGTACGTCGAGGGCTCGACGATCAAGGACGCGCTCGACAAGAACAAGGTCTTCGACGAGAAGACCGCCCTCAAGATCGTCCTGGCCGTGGCCGAGGCCCTCAAGCACGCCCACCAGCGCGGGCTCATCCACCGCGACATCAAGCCCGAGAACGTGATCCTGACCAAGGAGGGGGGCGTCAAGCTCGCCGACCTGGGCCTGGCCCGGCTCACGGCCGACGAGAAGTGGGCGATGTCCGAGGCCGGCATGGCGATCGGCACCCCGTATTACATCAGCCCCGAGCAGGTCCGCGGCCAGGTCGACGTCGACATCCGGGCCGACATCTACAGCCTGGGCGCGACGCTCTACCACATGGTGACGGGCCGGGTCCCCTACGACGGCACGACCCCCAACGAGGTGATGCGGAAGCACGTCGACCGCAACGTCGCCCTGGTCCCGCCCGACCACGTCAACACGGGCCTTTCGAGCGGCCTCGGGATGGTCGTCGAGACCATGATGGCGAAGAGCCGGGAGAACCGGTACCGCAACCCCGACGACCTGATCCTCGACCTGAAGTGCCTGGCCCAGGGCGAGAGCCCGATGATCGCCGGCCAGAAGCCGGACACGCTCGCGAAACTGTCCGAGGGCGAGGCCGAGGAAGTCGCCGAGGGGGGCGCCACCGAGGCCGAGCTGGTCGAGATGGCCGGCTACGTGAACAGCCGCAACACCATCATCGCCGCCCTCTCGATGCTCCTCGGCCTGTCGATCGTCTCCAACGTCGTCTGCCTGGTGGCCCGGTAGTCCATCGGTTCGACCTCATTTCTTGAGCTGAATGAGGCGGGCCAGGGTTTACCCCTGGGCGTGTCATTGCGCGTACTCCTTTGGTGTCGTGCCACGCCCGCGAAGAGAGGGCGGGACATAGCTCGTTGAGCACTAAAGCGAGATAGTTTTATAGATATTATGTTTGAATAAACAATTGAGACTGTTGCGTGTCCGCTGCCACGATCCCTTGGCCCAACGGACACCCCGGTCGATTGCGACGGTCCGGGTGCTGGCGGGCCGAGCGCTTGCGGGTTGGTGTGCGAAAGGGTCCGCGTCACCCGTTCTCGACCGATCGTCGGCCTACCGCCATCACCCCCCATCCTTTGACGCCCCCGGTCCTGGCATTCTATGATCTCCGGGGTGCGCGGTGGGGTAGGGCGGTTGGACTCTGGGACGGGGCGCGGAACATGCAGGGACCGGTGGCGATCATCCTGGCGGCGGGTCATGGCAAGCGGATGA
>JAXMBE010000142.1:0-5453 GCA_046349995.1 Isosphaeraceae bacterium
CGGCTCGACGCGCCCGGGGCCGAACAACGCCTGGCCGCGCTCGTGACCCGGGTCGGAACGAAAAGCAGCGAGCCCGGCCTGGCCCTCGACTTCCTCGAGGCGGCACGGTCTCGGGGAACCCCGGCGCTTCGGAAGGCGGTCGAGGGCGTCGAGGCCGGGCTCTCGGCGGGCGACCCGCTCGCGTCGTTCCGGATCTGCCTGGAGGGAGGCGATGCGGGACGAGGGTCGGTGATTTTCACGAATCACCCGCGGGCCCAGTGCGTGCGCTGCCACCGGGCGGCCGGGCAGGGGGGATCGGCCGGCCCGGACCTCGCCGGCGTGGCGACGCGGCACGACCGCCAGGGATTGCTCCGTTCGCTGGTCGACCCCGACGCCGCGATCGCCCAGGGATTCGCCACGGTCCAGCTCGCGCTGCGAGACGGCCGTGTCGTCGCGGGGGTCCTCAAGGGGGAGGCCAACGGCGAGATCACCGTCGAGACCCCCGCGGGGCTCGTCACGACCGTCCGAGCGGACGAGGTGGAGGAGCGGTCGCCGCCGCGTTCGGCCATGCCGAAAATGGGAGAGGTCCTGACGCGCCGGGAACTTCGAGACGTGGTCGAGTACCTGTCCGGCCTCCGGCAGCCCCAGGCCGGGGCGCGTCCCTGAGCCGGGATTCGCCGCGACTCCGACGACAAAAGCGGGGACGCCCCGTGCGTGGGGATCGCTTCTTCCCTATGATGACACCTTGAGTCGGCCGGGACCTCTCCCCTCGGCCCCTCACCTCGGCGACGCTTGCCGCCGGCGCGAACCTCTTCTGCCTGCCGGCGCGGCAGGGTCGTCCGTCTCGCGGACGCCGCGGTCCGCAGCCCACCCCTCGACCACCCGGAGACCTCAACATCATGTCGCGACTCCTCAAGACGGCCGTCGTCCTCGGCGTGGCCGCCCTGCCCGTGCTCCCCGCCTACGTGCTCCGCGCCCAGCCGCCCGCCCCCGCCACGAAGGAAGCCCGGGCGAAGTCGTCCGAGTCGCCGAAGGCCAAGGCCCCCGAAGGGGTGGTCGACCGAATCAAGGAAGAGGGCCTGAAGAACTCGAAGGTCATGGAGACCCTGAGCTACCTGACCGACGTGATCGGCCCCCGGCTCACCGGCTCGCCGAATCTGAAGCGCGCCAACGAATGGACCCGCGACACGCTGGCGAAATGGGGGCTGGAGAACGCCCACCTCGAACCCTGGGGCCCGTTCGGGAAAGAGCTGGACACTCAAGCGGTTGCTCGGCCCAGATCATCGAGCCTCAGCATCCCGCTCATCGCCTACCTGAAGGCCTGGTCGCCGGGGACCGAAGGCACGCTCGTCGCCGACGTGGTTTACCTCGACGTCAAGAACGACTCGGATTACGACAAGTACAAGGGCAAGCTCAAGGGCGATCGTCCTGGTGAGTGCCCCGGCCGACGTCCCGGCCCACTTCGAGCGCTCGGCGCCCCGGATGATGGACAAGCAACTCTACTCGACCTCGCCGACGCGCCGAACCTCCCGTCCGGGGCCAGGGCCGTCGCGGGATGTTCGGGCGCGCCGCCGGCCGCGAAGGCCGAGAACGAAGAATGGCGTGGCGAGAGGCTGAGAGCCCAGACTCGACCAAGGTGGCCGCGAAGGCCGATACGAAGGACGCCGCCAAGGTGCCCGGGCGGGCGGCCCGCCCGCCTCGGACGCCGACCGCGAAGGCGGATGGCTAGCTCCGCGCCCGGGCCGAGGCCCAGGGGAAGAAGGCCAAGTTCTGGCTGACGAAGGCGCCCCGCGGTCCTCGTCGACGTGAGTACGCAGGGTGACGGCGGCACGCTCTTCGTTTCGCAGGACGAGCGTCCCCGGCTCGACCCCGTTCCCGACCCCCCGGCCAGCCCCCGCGCGGCGCGTGCGCTGGGACAAGAACGCCCCGAAGATCCTCCCGCAACTCGCCGTCGCCAAGGAGCACTACAACCGCCTCGTCCGCATGATCCAGCAGGGCGAGAAGCTCAAGATGTCGCTCGACCTCTCGGTGCAGCTTCACGACGACGACCTGATGGCCTACAACACGGTCGCCGAGATCCCAGGCACGGACCTCAAGGAGCAGGCTTCGTGAGTGCTGGGCGGCACATGGATTCGTGGCACAGCGGCGACGGGCGACCGACAACGCTGCCGGCGTGTCGGTGGCGATGGAGGCCGTGCGCATCCTCGACGCTCGACCTCAAGCCGCGGCGGACCGTCCGCGTCGCCCTCCTCTGGACGGGCGCGAGGAACAGGGCCTGCTCGGCTCGCGTGCTTACGGACGAAGCCTGCGGCGCTCGCAGGGCATGGCGATGTTCGGCGGCGAGCCGGAGAAGAAGGAGGCCCCGACTCGGACCAAGACCCGTGCCTTCGAGAACTTCCTCGGGGTATTTCAACCTCGACAACGGCACCGGCAAGATCCGAGGCGTGTACCTCCAGGGGAACGAAGTCGATCCCGCCCGCTCTTCCGACGCTGGCTCCAGCTCGTTCCGCGAGATGGGCGCAAACCCTCACGATCTCGAACACGAGCGGCACCGACCACCTGTCGTTCGACGGGATCGGCCTCCCCGGCTTCCAGTTCATCCAGGACGAGATCCGAGTACGAGACCCGCACCCACCACTCGAACATGGACCTGTACGACCGGATCCAGGCCGACGACATGAAGCAGGCCGCCGTGATCATGGCCACCTTCGTGTACAACACGGCGATGGCCGACGAGAACTCGCGCAAGGCCGGCCGCGCCCGGCGGCCCCGCCGTGCCCGTCCGCCGCGGCGAGTGACGTCCAGCCGAACTCTCCTCTCAGCGACGGCCGCCCCGGGGGGCGGATCGCGGCCCGTTCGCTTCCGTCGGCCGAGGTCTCTTTCACGAGGCGCCAGCATCATGCCGGGACCAACGATCGACCCCCACCGCATGGATCGCCCCACCGCCTCGTCATGGGCGACGTCCACGTCGGCCGGCAGTCCAGCCTGTGGTACCAGACCGTCGCGCGGGGCGACACCGAGGCCGTCCGGGTCGGGGACGAGACCAATATTCAGGATCTGTGCATGCTTCACGCCGACCCGGGGTTCCCCGTCTGATCGGGAACCGCGTCACGGTCGGCCACCGCACGATCCTCCACGGTTGCGTCGTGGAGGACGGCTGCTGATCGGGATGGGCTCGATCCTGCTGAACGGCGTGAAGGTGAGGGCGGGCTCGTGGTCGGGGCTGGGGCCCTGCTACTTGAAGGGACGGTCATCCCGCCGGAGGCGTGCTGGTGGTCGGGTCGCCCGCTAAGGTCGTCCGGGTCCGGTCGACGACGCCGAGCGCGAGCGGCTCCTCAGGATCTGGGAGCATTACGTCGCGCAGGCAGAGCAGCACTCGGGGCGTTCCCAGTCTACCGTGAACTGGCCGAAGGGTAGCGGACGGCCGGCCGAAGACCGGCCGCCCGCGAACAGGGCTCAAACGTCGCACAGAGCCACGGCTTCGCCCAGGCTGGTCAGGGGTCGCGCACCGGGATGAACTCGTGCGCGAAGTAACCCTGGAAGCCCACGTCGACGATCGCCTTCGATCGGCTTGTAGTTCAGCTCCTGGGTGTCGTCCAGCTCGTGCCGGCCGGGGTTGCCGCCGGTGTGGTAGTGCCCGAAGTACTTGTGGTTCTGCTCGATCGTGCGGATCACGTCCCCTTCCATGATCTGCATGTGATAGATGTCGTAGAGCAGCTTGAAGTGGTCGGAGCCGACCCGCTTGACCAGCTCGACACCCCAGTCCGAGCGGTCGCACATGTAGTCCTTGTGGTTGACCTTGCTGTTGAGCAGCTCCATCTGAATGATCACGCCGGCCTTCTCGGCCTCAGGGGTGATCTGCTTCAGGGCCTTCGCGCAGTTCTCCAGGCCAACCCGGTCGTCCATGCCGTTGCGGTTGCCTGAGAACGTGATCACGTTCTTCCAGCCTTCCTTCGCGGTCGCCTCGATCGCCTCGTGGATCGACTTCAGGCAGGACTCGTGGTTCTTCGGGTCGCAGAGGCCGACGGCGAGGTTGTGCGTGCTGGTCATCGTGCAGACCAGGCCGTACTTCTTGAGCGTGGCGAAGTCCTTCGGGGTCATCAGGTCGATGCCCACCAGCCCCATCCGCTGCGCGGCGGAGCACAGTTCGTCGAGCGAGGTCTTGCCGTAGCACCAGCGGCAGACGGACTGGTGGACCCGCCCCCTGGTGACGATCCGCCCCTCGGCCTTCGGTCCGGCGGCCGACGCCCGGTTCACGGCGGAGGCCCCGGCCGCCGTCAGGGCGGCCGACTGAAGCAGGTCCCGGCGCGTCCAGCGCGGTGAGCTCCCGCGGATCGGACTGGTCATGAGCGTCTCCCCGGGTGTCGTGTTTTTCCAGGACGGCCCGGCCCGCGACGTCGCACGCGTCGCTCGGCCTGCGTCCGAGACGTGATTGTCGCACCCACGGGGGAGGAAGACCAGTCGTCAGTCAATGCCCGCGGGGCCCTCCGGTTCGAGGACCGAATGACCGGCCGATCGGAGGGCCCCGACGGCCCGAGCGGAGTCGACCGAACGAATCAGGAGATAATCCGTGTCGAATGTGGAGACCGCGAACAGGCTGACGCCGGCCGAGGCAAGGACGCCGGAAAGCTCGGCGAGAATCCCCACCAGGCCGAAGTCGAGCGTTCCCGCGATCCGCAGTGCGACCCACCCGCGTTCCGCCCGGACTTCCCCGGGGACAGACGATTCGTCGCAGACGATCGACACCTCGTCGGGCGTACGCGTCCAGGAGGTGAACGTGCCTCCGAACGCCCAGCCGACGTCGGTCGGCGTGACGTCCGCCGGCAGCCGACAGACCGCGAGCCGCCCCGGCATCCACTGCAAGGTCAGGCTTTCGACTGGTTTCATGGACGTGGAACGCATCCAGGGGCCTCAACCGGACCGAAAACGGAGAGGGCCGCGACCGTCCGTGACAGTTCGCGGCCCTCCGAAGAGATCCGATCCTGTGGACGTCGAGGCTCAGCAGCCGCAGCAGACGGGGACGTTGCCCATCATCACACAGCAGGTGCAGCCGGCCTTCATCATGCCGCAGAGGCAGTCGCAGCAGGCCTGGATCATCGCACAGCAGTCCTTGTCGCCGCTCGTGCAGGTGATGCAGACGCCGTCCTCGGTCATCTCGCACTTGCACATGCCCATCATCAGGCTGCAGCAGCAGACGGTCATGCCGTTCATCATGCAGCAGCAGGAGCAAAGGCCGCCGGCCAGCATCGTGCAGAGGTTCTGCACCATGCCGACGGCCATCTTGTCGTCGCTGGAGCAGTGGATCTTCATCCCGCCGGCGCACTTCTCCATGCGGAGGGTGCAGCGGGGCACCATCATCATGTTCGACCCCGCGGGCGCGGCCGCCGGGGTGGAAACTCCGCTGGCGGGCATCCCCATGCCGGCCATCCCCATCCCGTTTCGCTCCATCATCACGGAAGCGGTCATCTTGGCAG
>JAXMBE010000143.1:0-3817 GCA_046349995.1 Isosphaeraceae bacterium
CTTGCCCTTCGCGTCGATCACGGTCTTCATGCCGTTGGCGGAGAGCAGCTCGGGCCCCTTGCGCTTGTGCAGCTCGTCGCAGACGCCGCCGAGGTAGGGGCCGCCCTGGAAGATGTCGGCCTGGTAGCCGACCGCCAGACCGTCCGGCCGCAGGACGCTGCGGATCTGGACCCCCGAGTTGCCGCCGTTGCCCTTCACCCGGAACTTCAGGCGGAGGTCGAAGTCGCCCAGGTCGCCCCCCTGCCAGACCAGGAACTGGTTGGACTTGCACGGATTCGCGGGCGTCGACTCCCCGGTGATCGCGCCGTCGCGGACCGACCAGTAGCTCATGTCGAGCGCCTTCCAGCCGTCGAGGGACTTGCCGTCGAAGAGGCGCCGGACCTCCTCGGCCCGGGCCGCCGGGGCCGCCGCCAGTCCGATCGCGACGGCGGCGAGCAGGGCTCTTGCATTCATGGTCGATCCGATCTCCAGGGTCAGGGCGCGTCAGGCCGAATCCCGGGACCGCCCCGGGCCCGGTCCGACGCGATGCGACGCCGAATTTCGCATCCCGCCGGCCCCACGTCCAGCGCGCGGCCCAGGGCGGGTGGCCTCAACTCCGGCCCAGTCGAGCCGCCGGGGTGCCACGGGCTGGACTCAATCCGTTCCGCAAGCCCTGGCGATCACACGGGTTCCGAGTATGTCACACGACCTCGGGTTGTGCCGCGAAATCGGCGGCGGCTTTCGCCGGGGGGGGCTCGCGGCGGGGGCGGCGGAGGTTGACGTCCAGGCCGATGATCCGCTCGGCGGTGAGTTCGTCGGCCTTGATCCGGGTGTGACAGACGCCGTGCTCGTCGGAGACCATCCATTCCACCGCGACGGGGTCGAGGCGGACGAAGGCGCGCCGGCCTCGGAGCTTCGCGGCGACGTAGCGGCTGCGGTTGCCCAGCGAGATCGACCCGTTGGCGGTGACCTCGCGGACGGCGGTGTAGCCGCCGAGGTGCTCCAGCGCCGTCGCCAGGCTCCACATCGCCGGCTCGTCCTCCTCGCGGTAGGGTCGCCCCGAGTGGGCCAGCCCGGGGTATGCCCGGCGGCGGCTCATGCCGGCGATCGCGGGGTACTCGTCGCGCTGGATGCGGTCCATCACGTCGACCCGCTCCTGGAGCTCCGCGGCGGCGGCGCAGGCCCCGGGCTCGGCCCACCGCTTGCCGGTCCCCTGGCTCCGCTCCACGACCCCGTTCTGCTGCGGCTTGCGGGGCTCGTTCCAGGTGACCTCGACCCCCAGCCCGAAGAGCCACAGGGCCAGCTCGCCGGGCAGGTCGCCGCGGGGCGAGCCCCAGGGGGAGCCGTTGTCGACGCGGATGCGCCGGGGGAGCCCCCACTCGGCGAACGCCCGCCGTAGCTCCTTCTGGGTCTCAGCGGCGGGGACCAGGCCCCAGTGCCCGAGGGGGGAAAACCGCGGTCCGCAGGACCGCGCCGGTGGCCTCGTCGGCGACCCGCAGCCACGAGGCCCGCGAGCCGTCGGCCAGGGCCATCCGCTCCGCGGCGTCGACCTGCCAGGTGTCGTGGGGGTCCGACGCCCGCGCCCGCGGCGCCGCGGGCCGCCGGCCCGGGGGCGCCGGGTTGAGCCCCGCGGCGGCGAACCAGCGCTGGATCTCCCGGACCCCGGGCAGCCCGGCGACGCCCGACCGCTCCAGCCAGACCCGGATCACCCCCGCGCCCCAGGTGGGGTGCTCGCGGCGCAGCCGCAGGGCGGCCTCGCGCGCCGGGTGGGGCGGCGCCGCGACGGGATGGGTCGGGTCGGGCGCCAGCCCGTCGGCCCCCCGCTCCCGCCCCCGACGGATCAGCCCCCGCACCGTGCGGGCCGCCAGCCCGAACCGCGCGGCCAGGTCCCCCGTCGGGACCCCCCGCTGATGGAGCTCCCAGATCGCCTGACGGATCGGCACGGGCACGGGGGCGGGCATGGACGGGCCTCCTGGAATCGGTGCGGTCTCCTCGGAACGCCGGCCGCCCCGTTCTACCGCGCCCCCGCCCCCGGCGAAAGCCGCCGCCGGTTTCGCGGCACAACCCGAGGTCGTGTGACAGGTACGGAACCCGTGGCACCCTACGCCGTTAACCCTGACAATTGCTGATCTCGAATTTGTTGAGCTAAGTCGATTTGAGCCTTCGTCGCCCGACCGATCTTCGGGGCTCCGGTCGGGGGTTCGTGTTTCTTCCGGGGGTAGTCGCGGCTCGTCTTGTCCCGGCGCCTGTACGCGTCGATCACCGCCCGGCCGATCAACTCGACCAGCGACTCCCCGGGGTCCGGGTCGCTCTTGTATTCGCGCAGCGACTTGCGGTAGGCCAGCAACATCCCCGCCACGCTCACCCGCGACGCCGGCACCCCGGCCCGCGCCAGATCCACCTGGGCGTGCAGGCCCATCGCCCACAGGCCCAGGAGTGACCAGGTGGCTTCCAGTTCGGCGTGCTCGGCCGTCTGGCTGCGCAGCTTGCGGCGCTCGTAGGTCTGCTTGAAGTGGCGGTAGAACAGCTCCAGCCCCCAGCGCAGGGCGTACACCTCCGCGACCTGACGATCCGTCAGCCTGTCCCGGTCCAGCACGGACGTGACCAGGTATACGGGGTGTCGGCCGCTGTGGGCCACGACCAGCCGGAGCACCAGCGGCGGGTTGCCCCGCGCGGCCTCGCGGTCCGGCCAGAGGTACACCCAATCCCCCCGGGTCCGGGCGTAGCCCAGTCCCTTGAGCAATCGGACGTTGGCCCCGACACGGACCAGGAGATCCCGGCCGTCCCCGAGGATCGCCGTCCACGTCTGGTACCCCACGAACCCGGCGTCGGCCGTGACCAGGGCCCCCTCGGGCAGGCCGGCGACCATCTGCCGCAGGTGCTCCCGCTCGCTGCTGTCGGACGGCCCGAGCCGCCAGTCCCAGGGGAGTCCCGTGCCGATGTGGGACAGGACCGTGATCCACATCTGGGGCGTGTCGGCCTTCTTCTGGCGGGCCCGGCGGTCGCGGTGGGCCCGGGTCCGGGCGCGGCGCCGCGCCGCGCGGGCCTTCGCCCGGCGGCGGGTGACCGACGCGGCTGTGAACCGGCCCTCGTTGGACTGCGTGCGCGGCAACCCGAGGCGGCTGCCGTCGGCCCCGAAGACGGCGAAGCCAGCGACCTTGAACCGGCTCGCCAGGTCGCCAAGCATCCGCCCGCGCAACGCCACGACCAGCGCCATCGCGAGCCGGGGCGTCCAGGTGCGGAGCATCTTGAGGAAGGCCTGGTAGGTCGTCGCCGGCACGCGCGGCAGGATCGCCATCAGCGCGACGGCCTTGCGCGCCAGGCGGAAGCGCTGGGTGAGCGTCTTCTCGTCGGACCACGACCAGAGCAGCGCCGCGAAGATCAGCGCGACGGGAGTCCACGAGCAATCGCGGCGGAAGGTGATGCCCGCGAGGTCGGCCGGCTTGATGAGCCAGCCCAGGACCCGCTTCAGGTCTTGAAGTTGTCGCGGGAGGGGGGTAAGACCGTCCGTGTCTTGGTGCGACATGTCCGACTCCGTCGGTAGGTTGGGCCTCAAGTTCCTGCCAGGCAACAGAAACTCTGGCCACAACACCATGTCGCATCAAGACTTTATCCAGAAAACGCTCCGGGATGGTTAACGGCGTAGCGTGGCACCCTACGCCGTCCACTGATGTGTTCCAAAATCGCTCTCCGACTTCGAAAAAGCCCGGAAATCGAGCCATTCGAGGGATTCGGTCGTGCTTGGCCTTTGGACTGCGAGACACACCCGGTCGACGGAGAGCAACCCTCTCAACAGTAAAGACTTTAGACGATTTCGAGGTCATATCAGTGGACGGCG
>JAXMBE010000144.1:0-2949 GCA_046349995.1 Isosphaeraceae bacterium
TTTTATGAGGCGACGACTTTCCCGACGAAGGCGTGACCCCGTCGCCCGTCGGTCGGACCCTCCCCGTGAGGTCGCCCGAGCCGTGGGCCGTGGCCACGGACGCAATCGCGAACGACGTCAACCTCACCCATCAGGACGGCCTCACGCTGGCAAGGAAGGCCGTCCATTACGCCCGCCGCGCCAACAAGATTCTTATGCTGGCCAAGGACGCCGTTGGCCACGGCGGGTTTCAGAGGTGGTTTCATATCCACTGCTGCTTCTCGTACGACCCCGGCGTCAAATACAGGCGGCTCGCCGCCCGCTGGGACCGACTTCTGGAGCAGGACTGGCCGAATCTGGAACGCGTTCCAGATTTGTCCTTCCGCGGCGAGCTCGAACTCATCGCCGACCGCTCGACCGACCGGCCCCCGGAAGCGCCCGCGTCATCCGAGCCCAAGCTCGCGCCCGAGGCCGACGAACCCGGCCCGGCCGCGTCCACGCCCCCGACGCTCCCGGCCCCCGCGGCGGACCCGGCTGGCCGCCGCCACCGTCGGACCGGGCGAGGCCGAAGACGTCCCCGAGGCAAACACGGACGCCGACAAAGACGGCTGCGACCCGCGGCACTGTCCCCCCGTCCGTGGCCCGAGCTTCTCACACCCACCCGGCCTGACGGCTTCCCATGGCCGGGTCTGGAGGGAGGCCGTGAGACCGGCCCCTCCACGTCTTCCGAGAAGCGGCTAAGTCCGCCTCGCGGATCCTCCGCGAGAGCTTCCGCCCCGACCGGCTCGACATGTGGGCGAGGAGGCGAGCCCGGGAGGCGTCGGCCGGGTAACGCTCGGCCCTGGTCCGACTGCTGGAGTGCCGCGGTCCGTCGGAGCTGGCGGACTGCGACCGCTGCGACGGCGGCGGGTCGGACGGCGATCAGCCCTGCCAGGACTGTCACGGGACCGGGACCGTCGTCCTGGACTGACTGCGGCGGGGCGGACGAGAAGGCCCCGACGAGGTCGGGCCTCGCGGGGTGAGGCCACGTCGACAGGTACCGGCTGCCGACGTGGCCGCGTTCCGGGCGTCTCCCCCGACCCTCCACAGTACCGAGGGGACCCCGAGAAGGGCTCGCCGCCGGAACGGCTGGCTGCTTGCGCTCCTGCGCCAGCATTTGAGAAAGTACTTTCCAGGCACGGCCTGGCCGCTCGGCCTCGTTGAGCCGCGCCACGTCGCGACCACCGGCACGCCCGGGACGGGCCCGTCGCATGTCGGGGCCCCTCAGTCCGTCCCCGGTCCGGTGGCGTGAATTCGCCGCCGACGCCGTCCGGCCCCCGCGCCGTCCGGTCACTATGGCCGGGCTCGCATGGCGACGGCGGCAGGGGTTCCCGGGCTCTGAACTTCGATCGGAAGGGTGATCGCCATGAATTCCGTGCGTCTCTGGGGGGCGTGTCCCTCCTTCTTCCGCGAACTCTGCTGGGACGCGGCTCGCGGCGGGGGGGCAGTTACGAGCAGGCCGCGGTGGGCCTTCTGTCCGCGGCCCACCGCCTCATCGAGTTCGAGGACGGGTGCGAACAGGCCTCGAAGATGAAAGAACTCTCCGACCTGATCCACCGGGCGGCGGGGCCCGCCCACTTGCGGTCCGCCGGGAAGTTCGCCGTCGACCCCGAGGCGATGGAGGTCCTCGGGTGGCTACGCCGTGAGCTGCCGCGTTGCATGGGGATGGTGCCGCCCCGCCGGTACCCGTCGTTCCTCCGGGGCGTGTATCGATATGTCTTCGAAGAAGCCAACCACCAGAACGGCCCCTAAGCAGGTCCGCAGAACTTTTTTGACAGAGTGGGTCTCAGCCAGAAGTCATCCGAGAGGACGCCCGAGGTATGCAATGCCTTCGGACACGACAGGCTGATCAAATGGGAGAGGAAGCGATCGACCTGTTCGTCGATCGTCGCGTACTGCTTATTGGCGGCGATCACGTCCTTGCCTTGACCCCACAGCGTATCCATCGGGTTCAACTCCGGCGACCGCTTCGGCAGCCACAGCAACGTCATCCCCTCGGCCGCCCGCACCGATGCCTTCGCCGTATGGCTGGGGTCGCTGTCGAGCAGCAGGGCCACGTGCCAGCCCCGGTAGTGGCCTCGGATTTCCTTGAGGAACGCCTGAAAGTCGCCGGCCCTCCCCTTGGGGCGCGGCAGGAACAGCCGCGTCCCGGTCATCAAGTTCATCGTGCCGAAGATCACCCGCCGGGCGTTCCGACCGCTGATGTGGACCTCCGCCGGCTCGCCCTTCCGCGACCAGACGGCCCGCAACGGCGGGAACATCATCAGGTCGGTCTCGTCCTCGGCCAGCACGACGCTGCGGCGGGGAAGGGCCCGGATTTGCAGCCGAATCCGCCGTTTTTTTCTCGCGCTCCGGGTCGGGCTCGAGGACATAACGCGGCCGCTTCCAGACGAACCCGAGCCGACGGAGCCCACGCCTCACCGTCTCGTCCGATGGCCTTAGCCCCAGGCCCTTTTCCAACTCCTGCTGGAGAAGCGGTATGGTCCAGTCCGTGTGCGGATAACCGAGGTCCTGTGGCGACCGCGCCATCAGGACGGAGAGGTGGGCTTCGGCCCGCTGGGACAGAAGAGGCGGGCGACCGCTCCGGTCCTCGTCGGCGAGTGCTGACGGGTCCGGTTCGCGGGCGAAGGCGGCCGCCCAATTATGAACGCTCTGCCGGGTCACGCCGAGCATGTCGGCGACGTCGATGGCAGACCGCCCTCGGTCGAGTTCCAGGACGGCCAAGGTCCTCCGGTAGGTGCGAGCGTCCGATGCCGCCTTGAGTTGCTGACGGAGACGACGGCGTTCCCAATGCTTCAGCTTCAACCGGCTCATCTCGGCCTCCCCTTGACCAAAGGTAAGAGATGAGCAAACGGCGTGTCAAAAAACTTCTGCGGACCTGCTTAGTGCGGTTGCCTCTTGACTGTACATTCGTCCCCTCCTACTATTGAT
>JAXMBE010000145.1:0-2120 GCA_046349995.1 Isosphaeraceae bacterium
TCTCTCACCATCCCCGTCCGTGTTCATCTGATGTGAGTCGGAGCATCGGCCTGTGTCCGGATCGGGATGACGGATCGCGAGCCTGGACAGCATGAGGATCGTGTCGTCGCCCCAAGCGGCGCCATTCCGTTGCTCGTTCGCCCGGCAGACGGCCCAAGCGAACTCCCGGTTCTCCTCCAGGATTGCGAACCGACGGATGACCGCTTCGATTTGGTTAATCGTGGCCAGCTCATCAGTCGGTGTTTCGGGACCGCTGCGTGCGGGGTCGTAGTCGGCGAAAGCGCGGAGAATTGAAACCACGTACCGGTAATTGGAGTCGACGGGCATCCGTAGCGCCAGGCGAGCGAACCGGGCCGGATGAATCGCAGTTGCGCGGCCGAGGTAACAGGCGAACATATCTACGCTCGCCTCTCCCACGCGGTCCGGGCCCATCGGCTTCCGGTAGTTGGAGGGCTATTGTCAAATGTTGTGGACGGGGAGTGATTCAGGCGGCGTCCTTCACCTCGATCCCGTCGACGAACTTCACGCCCCGGATCACGTCCTTCAGGCGGCCTGATCCGTTCAACAACCTCCAGTTCTTGGATGCCGCCTCCATCAGCTTGAAGACCATCGTCAGGCACGCCGCACGGCTGCCGCTGCCCTTGGTCCGCCCGTGCCGCAGCCGCACCGTGGCGAACGTCGACTCGATCGGGTTGGTCGTCCGGATGTGCCGCCAGTGCTCCGCCGGGAAGTCGTAGAAGGCCAGCAACGCCTCCCGATCCTTGACGAGGCACTCGACGGCCTTGGGGTACTTCGCCTCGTAGGTCGCCACGAACAGGTCGAACGCCCGCTCCGCCGCCTCCCGGCCCTCGGCCTCGTAGATCCCATGCAGCGCCGCCTTGGCCTTCGGCTGCACGCCCCTGGGCAGCTTGTCCAGGACGTTGGCCGTCTTGTGCACCCAGCACCGCTGGCCCCCGCAGGACGGCCAGACCTGCCGCACCGCCTTCCAGAAGCCCAACGCCCCGTCGCCGATGGCCAGACTCGGCTCGACCTCCATGCCACGGGCCTTCACGTCCAGGAGCAGTTCCTTCCACGACTGCTCGCTCTCCCGGTAGCCGTCGGCCACGGCGATCAGCTCCTTGCGGCCGTCGGCGGTCGCCCCCATGAGCACCAGGATGCACTGGCGGTCCTCCTCCAGGCGGATGTTGAAGTGCACGCCGTCGGCCCAGACGTAGACGTAACGCTTGCCCGCCAGCGACCGCTTGCTCCAGGCCTCGTACTCGGCCTGCCAGCCCTCCTTGAGGCGAGTCACCGTCGTGGCGGAGAGCCCGGGTGCATCGGGGCCGAGCAGGGCCGTCAGGGCGTCGGTGAAGTCGCCGGTGCTCACCCCCTTGAGGTACAGCCAGGGGATCAGGCCCTCCAGGCTCCGGGCCTTCCGCAGGTAGGGCGGCAGGATGGCCGAGGTGAACGCCTCCCGCTGCTCGGCCGGTCGTCGATCCCGGACCCGGGGCTGCTTGACCTCGACGGGTCCGATGCCGGTCAGGACAGTTCGCTCGGGCAGGTAGCCGTTGCGGACGACCTGCCGGCGGCCCGCCTGGTCCTTCAGGTGGGCTCGGTCCTGGAGGTAGGCGGCGACCTCGGCCTCGATGGCCTGGGCGAGCAAGGTGCGGGCTCCCCGGCGGAGGATGTCGGTCAGGGGGTCGTCGCCGAGCCGCGATGGCCCGGTGACCGGCAGGGTAGTAGACTCATCCACGGCGGCGTACTCCTCGGCCACTTCGGCCGGCTGGTGGTCTTGCGATTCACCAAGGGTACGCCGCCCTCCTCATCTCCTCATCCACAACTTCCGGTTATAGCCCGTAGTTGGACCGCGTCGACCAATCGCGTCGAATGATCTGAAGCCAGTTACGGTCCGTGAGCTTCGAGAGCCGGTCATCCGGAATCGCGGATCCGACCGAGGTCACCACCACTTTTGGCACGCACTTGAGAAGTGGCTTGATCGGCCCGAACTTTCGCTGGAGGACACCGAGGCGGTCCCTCGCCGCGGGGCTCATTCGCGCACGCGGAAGGCTCGAGAGGAGTACGTATTGTCCGAGTCCGAGGTCATTGCACTTGAGGACATCAAGCGTCGTATCCCCCAGAGA
>JAXMBE010000146.1:0-1575 GCA_046349995.1 Isosphaeraceae bacterium
CCGGCGCGAGAAATGGTACAATCCGGGTTTCATGATCGAGGCACGCCTCTCCGGAGCCGGGGAGAGAGAGGACCGCCGGGGATGAATCGTTTTAACCGAGACGCCGACGACTTTTACGTCAACGTCAACCTGAACACCGAGATGGAGCTGCCGACCAGCCGGGACACGGTGCTCCACTTTTTCGAACAGATGAAGAAGGGTTTCCCCGAACTGCGGAACTTCTTCACGAAGGACGAGGGAGACCTCGTCCTCGAAGGCGACAAGGAACAGGACTCGTACCGCTGGGTCGCGATCGAACCGCGCCGGCTCTGCTCGGGGCACGTGAACCCCGAGGTCTATGAGGACGCCTACCGCCAGCACGAGATGGTGCTGGAGCTGGCCCCGCACCTGTTGACGATCAGCCTGCTCGACTGCGAGGCGCTCGACGTCATGTACGGGTTCGACTTCACCTATGAAGGGAACCACGACGAGGTCGTCGCCGAGGCGCTGGGGGTCGGCCCGGGCCTCGAAGGGCTGCTCGACCTGCCGGGGTCGCGCGTGCTGAATTACGAGCCGTCGCTCACGCTGTCGCTCGACGAGTCGTGCCGGCTCCAGGCGCGGGTTTCGGTCGAGACGCGGACGAAGGCGTATCAGGTCCGCATGGGGGAGTTCCCCGACGACCAGATCAGCGTGTACTTCACCGTGCGGCAGTACTGGGGCAACGGCCCGGACATGACGTTCGTGGAGTCGTTCCGCCGGCAGAGCCGGATCGGCGAGGAAACCCTCCAGCGGATCGTGATCCCCCGGGTGGTCCGGCCCCTGGCCCAGGCGATCGCCTCGCGATAACCTGTGTGCTTCGACCCCTGACAGCCCGAGACCGACCCGCCGTCACGCCTCGCGACGTGGAGTGGAGCCCTGCCGATGCCGAGATTGAGTACCCTGGCCCGCAACCTGACCGCCGAGACGGCGTTCACCGTGCTCGCCGCGGCGCGCACCCTGAAGGCGGCCGGGAAGGACGTCGTCGAGCTGGAGATCGGCGACAGCCCGTTCCCCTCGACCCCCGCCGCCAAGGCCGCCGGCATCGCCGCGATCGAGGCGAACCACACGGGCTACGGGCCGAGCATCGGGCTTCCCGCCTTCCGCGCCGCCGCGGCCGAGTTCGTGAAGAAGGAGTTCGGCGTCCAGGCAGGGCCCGAGAACATCGTGGCCGCCTCCGGCGCGAAGCCGTTCGAGCAGTACTTCGCCGAGGCCCTGCTCGACCCGGGCGACGGCGTGCTCGTCTTCAGCCCGCACTTCCCCACGTACGTGCCGAACCTCCAGCGCCGGGGGGCGCGGACGACACTTGTCCCGCTCCGGCCCGAGAACGGCTTCCGCCCCCGCGCGGCCGACATCGAGCACTTCCTCGCGACGGACGCGAAGCCTCGGGCCGTCTTCCTGAACTCGCCCCACAACCCGACCGGGGGCGTCGCGACCCGCGAGGACCTCGCGGCGATCGCCGACGTCGTGCGCGGCACGGATCTGATGGTCTTCTCGGACGAGCCGTACTGCCACATGATCTGGCGCGGCAAGCACGAGTCGATCCTGTCGCTGCCCGGC